>NZ_JBPQFM010000012.1:0-247560 GCF_051373225.1 Amycolatopsis sp. w19
CCAGGACGGCCGTCCGCCGCAGACCCGGCGGCCCGGCCCCGAGGCGCCCGGCAGGCCACCGCTGCCGCAGCGCCGCCGTCAGGCGAACCTGGTCCCCCAGCTGTTGGAGGACCGGCCCGCCGCCCAGCGCGAGGAGGTCCGCGAGGACACCCCCGAGCTGGCCAGGAACCGGCTCGCCGCGTTCCAGCAGGGCACACGCCGCGGCCGGGACACCGAACCCACCGACGACTACACCGACCTCGACATGTACGGAGATCGTGACTAGATGGCCAACGCGGGAGTCAGTGAACTCGACTGGTTGCTGGATGACCTGGTCAAGCGCGTCAGCGGGGCCGACAGGGCGGTGGTCCTGTCCTCCGACGGCCTGCTCATCGGACGGTCCGGGAACCTGTCGGAGCAGGACGGCGAGCACCTGTCCGCGGTCGCGTCGGCGTTCCAGAGCCTCGCGCGGGGCACGGGACGGCACTTCGGCGGCGGCAACGTCCGTCAGACCATGGTCGAGATGGACCACGCCTTCCTGTTCGTCACCGCGGCCGGCCGCGGCGCGTGCCTCGCGCTGCTGGCCAAGGAGGACGCGGACATGGGCCTCGTGGCCTACGAGATGAACCTGATGGTCAAGCGGGTCGGCGCGGTGCTCACCTCGGCGCCCCGCGCCGCGACTCCCACTTCGCCATGAGCGGGCGGCACGAGTCGTGGTTCGAGGAGGAGGCCGGGCCGCTGGTCCGGTCGTACGCCGTCACGGGCGGGCGCACCCGCTCGGACACGCTCGGCCTCGACCTGATCACCCTGGTGGTCGCCATGCGCTCCTCGCACGAGGTCGCGGGCTTCGAGCCGGAGTACGGGCGGATCCTCAACCTGTGCCAGAGACCGACGTCCGTCGCGGAGGTCGCCGCGCGTATCGATCTGCCGTTGCCGGTGGTGAAGGTGCTGCTGAGCGACCTCATCGAACAGAACCTCGTGCTGTTCCGCACCGCGACCCCGGTCACCGACACCCCCAACAAACACGTACTCCAGGCGGTTCTTGATGGCATCCGGAAACTCTGAGCCCCGGCGATCCTTGACCGCGAACGCGGTCAAGGTCCTCATCGCCGGCGGGTTCGGGGTCGGTAAGACCACGATGGTCGGTTCGGTCAGCGAGGTTCCCCCGCTGCGCACCGAGGAGGTCATCACCGCGGCGTCCGAGGGCGTCGACGACCTCACCGGTGTCGAGAAGAAGACGACCACCACGGTGGCCCTCGACTTCGGCCGCATCACCATCAACCCCGAGCTGATCCTGTACCTGTTCGGCACGCCCGGTCAGGACCGGTTCTGGTTCATGTGGGACGAGCTGGCCGAAGGCGCGCTCGGCGCCGTCGTGCTGGCGGACACCCGGCGCCTCGACAGCTGCTTCGCGGCCGTCGACTTCTTCGAGCGCCGCGGGCTGCCGTTCGTCGTCGCCGTCAACTGCTTCGACAACGCGTACCGCTACGGCACCGAGGAGGTCCGGCAGGCGCTCGACGTCGGCATGGACGTCCCGCTGCTGCTGTGCGACGCGCGGGAACGCGAGTCGACGAAGCAGGTGCTGACCGTCCTGATGGAGCACGTGCTGGCGCTTTCGGACCTGGCCGCCGGGTTGCCGCAGGGCCGCTGACGTTTCGCGCGTGAAGGCCCCCTTCCCTCGACTCAGCCGAGGGAAGGGGGCCTTCACGCGCTTCAGGACTTGCGGCGGCGGCGCAGGGTGTCGAGCGCGTAGGTGCCCGGTCCCACCACCGCGAACAGCAGGAAGATCCAGGAGTACAGCGCGGCCGTTTCGCCCTTGTTCTGCAACGGGAGCAGCGCGTCGGGCTGGTGTACGACGAAGTACGCGTACGCCATCGTGCCCGAGAGGAGGACCGCGACGGGGCGGGTGAACAGGCCCGCCAGGATCAGCAGCGAACCGACCGTTTCGATCACCCCGGCGTACCAGCCCGGCCAGGTGCCGACCGGTACGGCGGCCTTGTCGAACAGTCCCATCTTCTGCAAACCGTGGCAGAGGAAGAGGAACGACACCACAACGCGGACCACGGAGAGGGCAAGTCCCTGCCACTTCGGAGCGGTCGGGCCCACCTCGGTGGTCGTGGCGGCGGCTGTCTGGGTCATGACGCATCCTTCCGGCTCAAGGTGGTCTAAACCATTGATGTGATTGAGGATGCCGGATATCCCATCGGTAGGGAACTTTCTTTCGGGGGGTAATTCCATGTTATGCCCTCATTTATTGACAGCGAATCGACAGGTACGCGATAAAAAGGCCCCTTTCCTGGAATCAATCCAGGAAAGGGGCCGCGCGATTCCCGTTCAGCGACGACGGCGCAGGGTGTCGAGGGCGTAGGTGCCCGGGCCGATCGCGGCGATCAGCAGGAAGATCCAGCAGTAGAGGGTCGACAGCTCGCCCATGTTCTGCAGCGGCAGCAGCCCTTCCGGCGCGTGCACGGTGAAGTAGGCGTAGGCCATGACGCCGGAGAGGAGCACCGCGACCGGCCGGGTGAACAGGCCCACCAGCACCAGCGCGGCGCCGGCGACCTCGATCACGCTGCCGTACCAGCCGGGCCAGGAACCGAGCTCGACCGAGCCGCCCGCGCCGTCGACGCCACCGAAGAAGCCGAATCCCTGCAAACCGTGGCAGAGGAAGAGGAACGAGACGACGATCCGGACGGCCGACTGGATCGCGCCCTGGGTCTTGGCGGCACGCGAGGTGGTGGCGGTGGTGGTCTCGGCGGGGGTGATGGTCTGCGTCATGGTTCCGGTCCTTCCGGGAGTGTCTGTCGGGCGGCTTCTGACAACGCGTCGGACAGGCTCGACGCGAATCGACATCCACGACGAAACTTTTTTCGCGGGCCGGTCACATCACCCGGTCGGAGCAAGGCCAGACTGGACGGCATGGCGGGTAAGACGAGTGCCGGGATCCTGCTCTTCCGCAGGTCGGGCGAGGTGACCGAGGTGCTTCTCGGGCATATGGGCGGGCCGTTCTGGGCGAAGAAGGACGCGGGCGGCTGGTCGGTGCCCAAGGGGGAGTACGAGCCGGACGAGACGCCGGAGGCCGCTGCGCGGCGCGAGTTCCAGGAGGAGCTGGGGCTGCCGGCGCCGGAGGGGGAGTACCTCCCGCTCGGCGAGGTGAAGCAGTCCGGCGGCAAGATCGTGACGGTCTGGGCGGTGGAGGGCGACCTCGACCCGGCTCAGGTCGTGCCGGGTGTCTTCGAGATGGAGTGGCCGCCGCGGTCGGGCCGGACGCAGGAGTTCCCGGAGGTCGACAGGGTCGCCTGGTTCGGGCTGGCCGAAGCCGAGGAGAAGCTGCTCAAGGGGCAGCGCCCGTTCCTCGTCCGGCTGGGCGAGCTGCTCAACGGCTGAGCGGCTTAGGGCCGGGGCTGTCGTGAGTGCCGCGTCCATGACGTGGCGCCGCACTCGCGTGATCGAAGCCGGAACTCGCGTGATCAGCGGCGGAACACCGAGCGCGGCATCCAATCACGCGAGTTACGTGCTTGATCACGTGAGTCGCGCCTTTGGTCGCGCCGCGCCTGCGTTCCCAGTTCGCGTGACTGGTTGGACGGCACGGCGAGGCGTCCCTCTGGACACGCGTGTCGTCCCGCTGATCACGCGCGTCGTCCATCCGCGCACGACCACCTGTGCCGACGACGGGCAGAGGCGTGCGGCATCAACGACTGAGCAGCTCGCCGAGTGGTTTGTCGGCCAGCGAACCCAGCACGAGGTCGGCGTGGTCGAAGTTCAGCACCGCGGTGATCGCGTTCGGCACGGCGACGCATTCGAGCCCGGCGGCCTTCGCCGCGGTGACGCCGTGCGGTGAGTCCTCGAACGCGATCGCCTCGGCCGCGGGCAGGTCCAGCGCGGCGAGCGCGGCCAGGTAGAGGTCCGGGCTCGGCTTCGCCTGGTGGAGGTCGCCGGTGAGCACGGCCTCGAACGCGTCCGCGAGGCCGAGCCGGTTCAGGTGGGTAGTGACCCAGTCGCCGGTCGAGCTGGACGCGATGGCCAGCCGCAGGCCCTGCTCCTTCGCGTCCGCGAGGTACTCCTCGACGCCGGGACGCGGCCCCACGGTTTCCAGCAGTTCGATGACCCTGGCGCGGACGCCGGTGCGGACCGCGACCCGGTCGAGGTTCTCGTCGTTCTTCTCCAGCAGCTCGAACATGGCGACGGCGGTGTTCTGCGTGCCGATCACGGTGTGCCAGACGTCGAGGGGGAGTTCGTCGCCGCGGGCGCGGAAGGTCTCCTGCCAGGCCACGAGGACGGCCGCCTCGGTGTCGACCAGCGTCCCGTCGAAGTCGAAGATCAATGCGCCGGTCATGGGACGAGTCTACGTCTTGACTCACTGAGTGGTACGGATTACCGTACGCATTCGTTAGGAAACTTACCAAACGAACAAGTGTACTCGAAGTGAACGCCGCGCACCCGTCCCTCTCAACCCGCCGCCACGGATTCCCGGGGAGATCGATGTGAAGGCCCGAACCCGACTACTGCCACTAGGCGCGGCCGCCATCCTGTTGCCGACGCTGCTCAGCGGCAACGCGCAAGCCGCTGATGTCCTTTTGTCCCAAGGAAAACCCGTCCTCGTCTCCTCGGTGGAGTCGTCCTCCTACGGCGGCCCGCTCGCGGTCGACGGCAAGACGAGCACCCGCTGGGCGAGCGCCGAAGGCGTGGACCCGCAGTTCATCCGCATCGACCTCGGCGGCCCCTCGGCCATCAACCGGGTCAAGCTGAACTGGGAGGCCGCGTACGCCAGCGCGTATCGCCTGGAAGTCTCCAACGACGGCTCGGCGTGGACCTCGATCAAGTCCGTCACCGGCGGCAACGGCGGGACCGACGATCTCACCGGCCTGTCCGGCCGCGGCCGGTACCTGCGCCTCGTCGGCACCAAACGCGCCACCAGTTACGGCTACTCCCTTTGGGAGATGCAGGTTTACGGGACGTCGGACTCGTCCGGCGACACGCAGGCGCCCACCGCGCCGACGAACCTCAAGGCCGGTTCGATCACCGCGTCCACTGTGGACTTGACGTGGACCGGTTCGACGGACAACGTCGGCGTCAGCGGCTACGAGGTGCTGCGGAACGGTCAGGTCGTCGGCACAACTGAAAGCGCTTCCTACACCGACAGCGGGCTGAGCGCGTCGACCGCGTACACCTACACAGTCCGTGCGAAGGACGCCGCCGGCAACACCTCGGCGGCCAGCAACCAGGTGCAGGCGACCACGCAGGCGGGCGGCTCGTCGTTCGTCCTCGCCGCTTCCGGTGACATCGCCGAACAATGCACCGCGTCCTCGTCCTCGTGCATCCACCCGAAGACCGCCGCGCTGGTCGGCCAGATGAACCCGGCCGCGGTGATCACCATGGGCGACAACCAGTACGACGACGCCCACATCGAGGACTTCACGAGCTACTTCGACAAGACCTGGGGCAAGTACAAGAGCATCATGCACCCGGTCCCCGGCAACCACGAGACCTACGACCACACCCCGCTGGGCGCCTACAAGCAGTACTTCGGCAAGATCGCGACGCCGAACGGGAAGACCTACTACAGCTGGGAAATGGGCAACTGGCACTTCGTCGCCATCGACAGCACGGAGTTCTCGCCCGGTCTGGCCGCGAACGCGATCAGCGACGAGCAGCTGAACTGGATCAAGCAGGACCTGCAGAGCAACACCAAGCCCTGCGTCGCCGCGTACTACCACCACCCGCGCTACACCTCGGGTGACCACGGCGACAACGACAAGATGGCGACGCTCTGGGAGACCATGGTCGGAAACAAGGTCGACCTCGTGCTCAACGGGCACGACCACCACTACGAGCGCTTCTACCCGCAGAACGCCGACGGTGACAAGGACGCGGCCGGTCCGGTGCAGATCATCGGCGGTGGCGGCGGGGCGACCCTCTACCCGGTCAAGACCGAACACCCGGCCACCGCGAAGGCGATCTCGACCTACGGCGTGCTCAAGCTGAACATGTCGGACAACGCCTTCTCGACCCAGCTGATCGGTCTCGACGGCAAGACCATCGACTCCTCTCCCACCTACACCTGCCACTGATCCCCGTGAGGAGGTGCCGCGTCGCGTCGCGGCACCTCCTTCCGGCGCTGGAGGTCTCTCATGTACATCGCCACCAGTAGGGGATCGGACGCCGCGGCGGATGTCCCGAAGAGCGGCGTCAAGCGGGCCGTCACCGGGAATGTCGTCGCGCTCGGCCTGGTCAGCCTCGTCACCGACATCTCGTCGGAGATGGTGACCGCGGTCCTCCCGCTCTACCTCGTCCTCGGTCTCGGCCTGAGCCCGCTGCAGTTCGGTGTGCTCGACGGCCTCTATTCCGGTGTCACCGCCGTCGTCCGGCTCGTCGGCGGCCATCTCGCGGACCGCTGGCAGAAGCTCAAGGCGGTCGCCTGCTTCGGTTACGGGCTCTCGGCTTTGGGCAAGATCGGCCTGATGCTGGCGGGTTCGTCCACCGTCGCGATCGGCGCCGTGCTCGCGGCCGACCGCACCGGCAAAGGCGTCCGGACCGCCCCGCGCGACGCGCTGATCACCTTGAGCAGCGATCCCGAACACCTCGGCCGCGCGTTCGGCGTGCACCGCGCGATGGACACCTTCGGCGCGTTCCTCGGCCCGCTGGTCGCGATGGCCGTGCTCTGGCTCAGCCTGGGCAGCTACGACTCGGTGTTCTTCACGAGCTTCTGCATCGCCGCGATCGGCGTGATCATCCTGGTGGTGCTGGTCAAGGACCACCAGCCGAAGCCACGAGCCGAGCGGACCAAGGTCTCCTTGCGGGAGACGGCGGGCCTGATCCGGCAGGCGTCGTTCCGGCGGATCTGCGTCTGGGCGGCGCTGCTGGGCCTGGTCACCCTCAGCGACTCGTTCCTCTACCTCGTGCTGCAGCGCCGCTGGGAACTCGGCGCGGTCTTCTTTCCCTTGCTGCCGCTGGGAACCGCGGGGGTGTACCTGCTGCTCGCCGTTCCGTTCGGCAGGCTTTCGGACCGGATCGGCCGCTGGAAGGTGTTCCTCGGCGGGCACGTCGCGCTGGTCGTCGCGCTGCTGGCGCTGCTCGGCCCGGTGGACGGCGGCATCCTCGCGGTGCTGGCGCTCGTGCTGCACGGTGTCTTTTACGCGGCTACCGACGGTGTCCTGATGGCCGCCGCCGGGCCGCTGCTGCCCGAACACCAGCGGGCGAGCGGGCTGGCGCTGGTGCAGACCGGGCAGGCGACGACGCGGATGCTCGCGTCCGTCCTTTTCGGACTCGCCTGGACCACCTGGGATCTGCACGCCGCGGTCCTGGTCGCCGCGGGCGCGCTGGCCGTGGTGGTCGTGGCGGCCGCCGTCCTCCGTCCGTTGCGGACCTACGCATGAGGGCGCGGATCCTGGGAGTGGCGGCGGCGGTCGTCGTCCTGATCGCGGCGGCCGTCGGCTACGGCGTCCTCTCCCGGGACCGCGGGCCGGCCGTCAACTCGGTCGCCGTCGTGACCGGGCAGCCGGTTTCGGCGCAGGCCAAGGGACAACTGCTGTTCCGCAACACCGCCGAAGGCCCCGACTTCGGCCATCTCGCCACCGTTCCGGCCGACCGTCCCGGCGAACCCCGGAAGGTGTCCGGCCTCAGCTGCGACCGGTTCGCCGCTTCGGCGGGGACGGCGCTGTGCCTGGCCGCGCAGCCGGGGGTGCTGCCGCCGATGACCGACGTCATCGTGCTGGACAAGGACCTCAAGGAGATCCGCCGGATCGAACTGCCCGGCACACCCAGCCGCGGCCGGGTCTCGCCGGACGGGAAGCTCGCCTACTGGACGCTGTTCGTCAACGGGGATTCCTATGCGGAGACCGGGTTTTCGACCAGGGCGGGGATCTTCAACCTGACCACCGGGAAACTGATGAAGAGCATCGAGGAGATGGGGCTCCTGCTCGACGGCAAGCCGTACTACTCGTCCGACGTGAACTACTGGGGGATCACCTTCGCCCCCGACGGCAAGAAGTTCTACGCGACCGTGGGGACGAAGGGGAAGACGTACCTGGTCGAGGCGGACTACGAGAAACTCGTCGCGAGGATGATCCGGGAGAACGTCGAATGCCCGTCGCTCTCGCCGGACGCGAAGCGGATCGCCTTCAAGAAGAAGGTCTCCGCCGATCTCGCGGCGCCGTGGCGGCTTGCCGTCCTCGATCTGGCCTCCGGCAAGGAGACCATGCTGGCCGAGACGCGGAGCGTGGACGACCAGGCGGCCTGGCTCGACGACCGGACCGTGGCGTACGGCGTGGACTCGGCGGTCTGGTCGGTTCCGGCGGACGGGAGCGGGGCGCCGCGGGAGCTGGTCGCGCAGGCCGCCTCACCTGCCGGTGTGTAGTGGGTCGGGCACCTGAAGTACATGAAGGCCCCCTTCCTTGCGCCTGGCGCAAGGAAGGGGGCCTTCATGTACTTGGGGAAGGTGTGAAGGTCGAGTTGCGGTGCAGGTGGCGATCTCTGAAGGTGGTGAAGGCCTCCTTCACTACCTTCAGGGTAGGCAAGGAGGCCTTCACGGACTTCGGACCAGCAGGTACGTAGGGACTTACCCCGAATCGCCACTCACGAGGCCCATCGCGTCCGCCTGCTCCCGGAACACGTCGTAGGCGGCGGTCCCGAAGAGCACGAACCGCACCAGTTCCACCGAACAAGACCCGGCCGCGAGCGTGTTCGTCACGGTCTCGAGGGCGATTTCCGCCGCGGACTCGACGGGCCACCGGTAGATCCCGGTCGAGATGGCGGGGAACGCCACGGTGTGCGCGCCGAGATCGGCGGCGACGTGCAGCGAGTTGCGGTGGCACGCCGCCAGCAGTGCCGAACGGTCTTCGGAATCGGACCACACCGGCCCGACGGTGTGCACCACCCAGCGCGCCGGGAGGCGGCCCGCCGTGGTGGCGACCGCCTCTCCGGTCTTCAGTCCCTTGCCGTAGTGGCCCGCGCGCAGGGCCCGGCATTCGGTGAGGATCTCCGGCCCGCCGCGGCGGTGGATCGCGCCGTCCACCCCGCCGCCGCCGAGCAGTGACGAGTTCGCGGCGTTGACCACGACGTCGACCTCTTGTTCGGTGATGTCGCCTTCGACCAGTTCGATCATCGGGATCGCTCCGTCAGTCGGTGAAGTACTCGATCAGGATTGGGGCAACGGCCTTCGGCTTGAGCATATGCGTCTGGCCCTCGATCGTGCGGTGCTCGGCGCCGGGCACCGCCTTCGCCAGCGCGGCGACGCCGTTGCGGATCCACGCGGGGCTCTTGCCGCCGTCCATGACCAGCGTCGGCACGGAAACGCCCGCCCAGCGGCCTTCGGGCAGCGGGGTGCCGTCGTGCAGGCCGTCGAACAACGCGGCGTCGTAGCGCAAGGTCGGCGCGACCTTCTTCAGCTTCGGCCACGCGGGCATGAACTGCATCATGAAGACGACCGGCGCCGGGACGCGGACGCCTTCCCGCATGAAGGTCTTGATCGCGGTGCCGGGACGACCGGCGGCGATGGCGTTCTCCAGCCGCTCGTCGTAGTCGGCCGGGACCGGCGGGCGCGTGTCGTCGACGACCAGCGGGAATTCGTAGACCGCCAGTTTCGTGATCGGCAGCCCGGCCTTCGCGGCTTCGAGGGCGAGCGCGGCGCCGGACGAGATCCCGTAGACGTGGGCCGTCCCGCCCGCTTCCTTGATCAGTGCCGCGATGTCCTCGACTTCGCGGGCGATGGAGAACGGCGCGGTGTCGCCGCTCTCGCCGCGGCCGCGGCGGTCGTAGGTGTAGACGGTGAAGTGCGCGGCCAGTTCGGCGGCCAGTGGCTTGGCGGGCCCGAACTCGCGATGGCACATCGCGCCGTCGACCAGGATGACGGCGGGGCCGGAGCCGGTGCGGGTGTAGGCGATGGTGGTGCCGTCTTGCGAGGTCACGGTGCTCATGGCGGGAATTCTCCTGTAGTCGTTCAGCGGGTGGTGCGGAGGATGACGGCGGTGACCCAGCCCCAGGCCAGCATCACGGCGGCCCAGAAGGCGAGCATGACGACGGCGTTCGCGTTGCCGGAGCTCATCGTGGCGAAGGCGGCGAAGAACGCGATGCCGGTGGCGCGGGAGTAGGCGGCCCACCCGCGGTGGCCCTCACGGGAGAAGCGGCTCGCGAACACGAAGGTCGCGGCGATCAGCGAGAGGAAACCGACCGAGCCGGCGGCCATGTGCAGGATGCCCGCGGTGCTGATGGTGGCGGGGCCGGAACCGGCCGGGAAGCCATTGCCCGGGTCGGCCTTGAAGACCGCGGCGAAGAGCAGGCTCACGCCGAAGACGCCCAGCAGCCGTGGCCCCCACGTGCTTCCTCTGCCCGGTTCGAGTGTCCGGCTCAGGCCGATCGCTCCCGCGATCATCAGGACCCCGGTGACCAGGAAGTTCGTCACCTGGATCCAGCCGGCCTCGCCGTTGCTCAGCATGCTCGCCGGGTGCTTCGTCAGGTCGAAACCGTCGCGCACGGCGGCCTGGGTGAGCGAGGTCAGGAAGTACAGCGGGCCCGAGACGGCGCCACAGGCGAGCAGGGCGCGCGCGGGAAGCGCGACGTGGGTCCGGGTGGCGGTGATGGTCATCGGTTTCTGCCTTTCGGGGCGGGGTGCGTTGGCACAACTCTCGCTCCGAAAGTCTCGGTTGTCAAGACAAAAAAATTTGTCGGTGGTGTCGATGGGACACCGAGAGGTGTCGCAACGGGGTGGCTACTTGCCGTTTCGCAAGGTCAGGAGGGTGATCTCGCTCGGCGCGAAGACACGCAGCGGCGGTCCCCAGAAGCCGGTGCCGCGGCTCGTGTAGAGCTGCGTGCGCTCGCCATGGCGCGAAAGTCCGGCCAGTACGGGCTGGTCGAGCCGGACCAGGAGATGGAACGGCCAGATCTGGCCGCCGTGGGTGTGCCCGGAGATCTGGAGGTCGATACCCGCCTCCGCGGCCTGCTTGACCTGCTTCGGCTGGTGGGCGAGCAGGACGACCGGCGTGCTCGCGGCGACGCCGTCGAGTGCGGCGGGGAGGTCGGGGCCGTGACCGGGCAGGCCGGAGGCGGCGCCGGTCGGGTCGTCGATCCCGGCGAAGACCAGTGTGTCGCCGCCCTGGTGGACGGGCAGATGCCGGTTGTGCAGCGGCTCCCAGCCGAGGTCGCGCATATGGTCGAGCCAGGCCTGCGCCTCGCCGAAGTACTCGTGGTTGCCGGTGATGTAGAACTTGCCGAGTTTCGCCCGCACCTTCCCGAGCGGCGCGACCTGCTCACGTCGCTTGGCGACGGAACCGTCGGCGAGGTCACCCGCGTGGGCCACGACGTCGGCGTCGAGTTCGTTCACCACTTCGACGACCTTCTCCGACCACTTCGTCCGGTTCAGCGGGCCGAAATGGGTGTCGGTGATGATCGCGAAGCGGAGGCCGTCGAGTCCGGCGCCGAGGCGGGGGAGCACGACGTCGAGTTCCTTGAGCCTCGGCACGCGCCGGGCCTCGGCCATCCCGTACGCCGCCAGCGCCACGAAGGCCACCAGTACGACGCCGGACACAATGCCTGCCGCACTGTCCACTCCGGACACGGCGAGGATCAGCCGCAGTACGTTTCCGAGTACGGACAACGAGAACAGCAGCCAGATCAGCCCGAGGGAGAGGTCGCCGATCTTCGCGGCGAGGTCGCGCTGCCACGGGCCGTGGCCGAGGACCATGCACGCGGGCACGGCGAGGGCCGCGACGGCGAACACGATCGTTCCGAGGACTTCGAGCGCGGCCGGGAGTTCGGGGGAGCCGACGATCGTCCACCACGGCACACCGAACAGGAGGGCGAGGACGGCGATCAACGCGGCGACGCGGACAAGGATGCGGGGCATGATGACGGCCAGACTAACAGCCCAATGGTCTCTACCGCCGTTTTCGCTGAGGGGCGTCTCAGGTACGTAGACGGACGTACGCGCGGTGTCGCTTCACGGCCGACGCTTTCCTCGTCGCCGCGGAAGACACTCGACGGCATGATGCGGACGATCGAACGTGTCGCCTACGCGACCGGGGCGCTCCTGTTCCTCAGCGGTCTCGTGCACGCGGTCGTGCTGATCGCGTCCGGCGGTTCGTGGACCGGGCCGCTGTCGATGCGGAAGGCTGTCACGTTCGGCCTTTCGTTCGGGCTGACGCTGGCCACCGTCGCCTGGGCGACGTCGTACGTCGCGGTCCGGCCACGCGTGCGGAACACGCTGCTCGGCGTGTTCACGGGGGCGAGTGTCGTGGAGACGGTGCTGGTGAGCATGCAGGCCTGGCGCGGGGTGCCGTCGCATTTCAACTTCGAGACCGGCTTCGACAACGCCGTGTCGACGACGCTCGCGGCGGGCGGCGGCGTCATCATCCTGACGGCGGTGACGTTCACGGCCGCGGCGATACGCGGCGAAGGGGAGACGACCGCGAGCATGCGGCTCGCGGTGCGGTTCGGGCTCGTCGCGCTGCTGGTGGCGCTCGGCGCGGGCGCGGCGATGATCGCGAGCGGCGTCGTCGAGGCGCGGGGCGGGAATCCGCAGCTCGCGTACACCACCGCCGGCGCGCTGAAGCCGCTGCACGCGGTGGCGATGCACGCGATCCTCATCGTGCCGGGGCTCGCCTGGCTGCTGCGGTTCGCGGACTGGACGGAACGGCGGCGCGTGCGTCTGGTGTGGGTGGCGATCGGCGCCTACTCGGTGCTGACCGCGGTAGTGGGGCTGGAGTCGGTGACCGGGGTTTCGCCGCTGGCGGCTTCGCCGGTGGAGATGGTGACTTCGGGACTGGCCTTGGTGGTGCTGGGGCTTATCGGTGCGGTGGCCGGTCGTGAAGCGGTTCGGCGTCGGTCCCGGCTGCAATGAAAGGTCCTTTCCTTGCAAAATTTGCAAGGAAAGGACCTTTCATTGCACGCGCTAGCGGCCCACGTAGGTGCGAAGGTGCCGCGCCGTGAGCGTGTCACCCGAAGCGACCAGATCGGCCGGAGTGCCCGTGAACACCACCTGGCCCCCGTCCGAACCCGCGCCCGGCCCGAGGTCGACGATCCAGTCCGCGTGCGCCATCACGGCCTGGTGGTGCTCGATGACCACCACCGTGTTCCCGTCGTCGACGAGCCGGTCGAGCAGGCCGAGCAACTGGTCGACGTCGGCGAGGTGCAGTCCGGTGGTCGGCTCGTCGAGGACGTAGGTCGCCGACTTCTCCGCCATCCGGATGGCGAGTTTGATCCGCTGCCGCTCCCCGCCGGACAGCGTCGTGAGCGGCTGCCCGAGCCCGAGGTAGCCGAGGCCGACGTCGGAAAGCCGGTCCAGGATCGTCCGCGCCTGCCCCGACGGGAAGAATTCGCGTGCCTCGGCGACGGGCATGGCGAGCACCTCGCTGATGTCCTTGCCCCGCAGTTTGTAGGTCAGGACCTCGGCGGTGAACCGCTTGCCCTCGCATTCCTCGCAGACCGTCGCCACCCCGGCCATCATCGCCAGGTCGGTGTAGATCAGCCCGATGCCCTTGCATTTCGGGCACGCGCCTTCGGAGTTCGCGCTGAACAGGGCCGCCTTGACGCCGTTGGCCTTGGCGAACGCGGTGCGGATCGGGTCGAGCAGTCCGGTGTAGGTCGCCGGATTGCTGCGCCGCGAGCCGCGGATGGCCGACTGGTCGAGCACCACCACGTCGTCCCTTGTGGACAGTGAACCGTGGATGAGCGAGCTCTTGCCCGAACCGGCGACCCCGGTGACCACGGTCAGCACGCCCAGCGGGATGTCGACGTCGACACCGCGCAGGTTGTGCCGGGTGGCGTTGCGGATCTCGATCTGCCCGCGTGCCGCGCGGACGTCCGTGCGCAGCCGGGCACGGTGGTCGAGGTGCCGTCCGGTCAGCGTGCCGGACGCCCGCAGGCCGGCGACGTCGCCGGTGTAGCGGATCTGCCCGCCGTTCGGGCCCGCGCCGGGGCCGAGATCGACGACGTGGTCGGCGATCTCGATGGTCTCCGGTTTGTGCTCGACGACGAGCACCGTGTTCCCTTTGTCCTTCAACAGGAGCAGGAGACCGTTCATGCGCTGGATGTCGTGCGGGTGCAACCCGACGGTCGGCTCGTCGAACACATAGGTGACGTCGGTGAGGCTGGAACCCAGGTGCCGCACCATCTTCACGCGCTGCGCCTCACCGCCCGAAAGCGTCCCGGATTCGCGATCGAGGCTCAGGTAGCCGAGGCCGATCTCGACGAGCGAGTCGAGGGTGCCGCGCAGGGTCTGCATCAGCGGGCCCACCGACGGATCGTCGATCTTGCGGAGGAAATCGGCGAGATCGTTGATCTGCATCGACGAGCAGTCGGCGATGTTCAGCCCCTCGATCTTCGAGGACAGCGCCGCTTGGTTGAGCCGCGCGCCGTCGCACGCCGGGCATCGCCGGAACGTGATCGCCCTGTCCACGAAGGCCCGGATGTGCGGCTGCGTCGCTTCCTTGTCCTTCGACAGGAACAGCCGCTGCACCTTCACCAGCAGGCCCTCGTAGGTGGTGTTCAGCCCGCCGAGCTTCATCTTGGTGGCGGGTTTGTGCATGAAGTCTTCCCACTGCTGCGGGGTGTAGTCCTTGAGCTTGACCGCGGGGTCGACGAAACCGGACTCCGCCAGCCCCTTCCAGTACCAGCTGCCGGGCGCGAAGTTCGGGACGGTGATCGCCCCTTCGTCGAGCGAAAGCTCTTTGTCGACGAGCTGGTCGATGTCGATGCTCGAGACCTTCCCCAGCCCCTCGCAGTCGGGGCACATCCCCTCGGGAAGGTTGAAGCTGAACGCTCCCGACGTCCCCACGTGCGGGGTCCCCAGCCTGCTGAAGACGATCCGCAGCATCGTGTGCGCGTCGGTCGCGGTGCCGACCGTGGAGCGGGAGTTGGCCCCCATCCGCTCCTGGTCGACGACGATAGCGGCGCTCAGGTTCCGCAGCGCGTCCACGTCCGGCCGTCCGACGGGGGCCATGAAGGACTGGATGAACGCGGTGTAGGTCTCGTTGATCAGCCGCTGCGATTCGGCGGCGATGGTGCCGAACACCAAGGACGACTTCCCCGACCCCGAGACACCGGTGAAGACGGTGAGGCGGCGTTTGGGGATGTCGACCGAGACGTCGGCGAGGTTGTTCTCTCTGGCTCCGCGCACCTGGATCATGTCGTGGCTGTCGGCGGCCGAAGGCATGGCTCTCCCCTGGTTGGAACTCTTTAGCCTGTAAAGTGAGGGTAGCAGAGGTTAGTTTATACTGTAAGGAGTTGGCAAGTGGTCGTCTACGCGGCGCAGGGTGACCCTCGGCGGTCGATGGCACTGCTGTGGCGGACCGAGCCGCCGGACGCCGAGCGGCCCGGCCCCAAGCCGGGGCTTTCGGTGGAACTGATCGTCGACACCGCCATCACCATCGCGGACGCCGAAGGCATGGCGGGCCTTTCGATGCGTGCGGTCGGGGACAGGCTCGGCCGGACGGCCATGGCGCTCTACACCTATGTCCCGAGCAAGAGCGAACTGGTCGATCTCATGTACGACAAGGCGCTCGCCGAGGTCTCGGTCGTTTACGACGGAGACGGCTGGCGCGCGGACGCCGCGCGCTGGGCCGAGGATCTCTGGGACTTCTACCTGCGGCACCCGTGGGTCCTGCAGGTCTCGCAGGCGCGGCCGGTGCTCGGGCCGAACGAGTACGTCGTGCTGGAAGCGCTGGTGAAGATCCTGCGCCGGACCGGGTTGCGCCCGGCGGCGCTGCGACGGCTGGTCTGCGCGCTGTACTCGTGCGTGCGCGAGCCCGCCAGGACGGCTTCGGAGGCCAGGCTCGCCGAAAAGGTGACAGGGCAGTCCGACGACGAGTGGTGGCACGCGAGGTCCGCGCATCTGAAGGAGGTCTCGCCGGACTTCGCCGAGCGATTCCCGACGCTGACCTGGATGGAGGCCGAGCAGGCGTTCCGCATGGAGGACGAAACGGTGTCCTATCTGGAGCAGGAGGCGAGGGAGGCCTTCGAGTTCTCGCTGTCCGTCTTGCTGGACGGAATCGAAGTCGCGACCAAAGCGGAGTAGCCTTCTCCGCATGCCCTCCGATTTCGCCTTGAAGACCATGAACGCCGTCCACCGCGTCATCCAGAAGGTCAGCGGCGGCCGCGCCGGCTGGCAGGTCGCCGGGATGACCGTCCTGGAACTGACCACCATCGGCCGCAAATCCGGCCAGCCGCGCACCGTCCTGCTGACCTCGCCGCTGCGCGAGGGCGACGCGTACGTCATCGTCGCCTCCCGCGGTGGCGACGACCAGCACCCGGCGTGGTTCCTCAACCTCCGCGACAACCCCGACGTCCAGGTCACGCTGAAGGGCGAGGCCGCGAAGCCGATGGTCGCGAGCGTCGCCGACGCCGATCTGCGTGCCCGCCTGTGGCCGAAGATCACCGCGGACTTCAAGAACTACGCGCAGTACCAGACCAAGACCGACCGGGAGATTCCCGTCGTCCTGCTCTCGCCCAAGGCTTAGGCGCGATCCGGTACCCGCCGCTGATGCGCGGGTGGCGGTGTCGCGTGACTGGATGGCCGACACGTGTGATCAGACGGACGACACGCGTGTCCAGGCGGACGGTTCGGGGGCCTGCCCCGGCTACCTGTGTGTCGTCCGTCCAGTCACGCGTGTCGTCCACCTGATCACGCGCGCCGTCCCCTCGAACACGGGCGACCGCTGAACCTCACGACCAACCGGACCAAGGCATCCCCCGCACGGGCCGGGTCCATCGGCCCTACCGGCGAGTCGGTAAGCCGGGGACCGTGGACCTCGACGCAGAGGAACTACGAGAACGCGGGGATGCCGATGTCCGACTCCTTGGGTCTCGAAACGCTCGATCGCGAGCAGTGCCTGGCGCTGCTCGCGCGGGCCGGGCTCGGCCGGGTGGTGTTCACCTCCCGGGCCATGCCCGCCATCCAGCCGGCGCGGTTCGCGCTGCACCACGGCGCGATCGTGGTACGGACGCCGTCACAGAGCGCGCTGTTCGCCGGGGTACTCGACAGTGTGGTGGCGTTCGCCGTCGACGAGTTCGCCAAGGACCTGGGGACGGGCTGGTACGTCACCGTCGTCGGCCGCGCCTCCGAGGTGCGCGACCCCCTGGTGATCGCCGAACTCGAGACCCTGCCGCTGGGCTGCTGGACCGGCCGGACGGACTCCCGGTATCTCCGGATCCCCATCGAGTCGGTAACCGGTCGAAGGATCCTCGGCGCTTGCAGTAACGAAGCACTGTCCGTGATCGACGCACCAGATGAGCGATCCGGGCGCGTTTGTCATTCCTGACCCCACTGCCCGGGGAGTTACTCCGGGACGGTGACGGCGGTGCGGCGGGTGAGTGCGGCGAGTGACGCCAAGGCGCCCAGGATTCTGGACGCGGTGGCGGGGATCGCCCACGATCTCAGCCTGTCCGACGTCCTGCGGCGGATGGTCGAATCCGCCTGCGAGCTGACGGGTGCGCCGTTCGGCGCGCTCAGCGTGCTCGATTCGGACGAGTTCATCCGCTTCGGCGAGGCCTGGGAGCGGCCGCCGTCCGACGACGACGCCCGCGTGGTGCCCATCCGGATGCGCGGCCGCATCTTCGGGATGCTGTACCTGGCCCGCAAACCGGACGGTGAGGAGTTCACCGAATCCGAGGACGACCTGCTCGTCGCGCTCACCGCGGCGGCCGGTGTGGTGATCGAGAACGCCGCGCTGTTCGACCAGGTGCAGCGGCGCGAACGCTGGCTCGAAGCCTCGTACCACGTGACCGGCGCGCTCCTGACCGACCAGGATCTGACCGCGACCCTCCGCCTGATCGCCGAACGCGCCCGCGTCGTCGCCGGCGGGACCGCGGGCGCGGTGGCCCGGCCGCGCGGCGACGGGCAGCTGGTCTTCGAGATCGTCGAGCCGCCGGGTCCCGACTCGGACAAGCTCGCCGGCATCGCCGTGCCGACGGAGGGCACCGCGACCGGGATGGCGTTCACCACCGGAAAACCCGTCGTGGTCCGGGATTACGGCGAGAAGGTGGTCGAGTACCAGGGTGATCGCGGCGCCGTGATGCCCGCGGCGATCAAGGATCTCGACTCCACGGTCGCCGTCCCGCTGATCGTCGGCGAGGAGAAGCTCGGTGTCCTGCTGGTCGCGAAGTTCCGCGACCGGACCCCGTTCTCCGCCTACGACGTCCAGCTGGCCGAGACCTTCGCCGCGCACGCCGCGCTCGCGGTCGAATTCGCCCGCGCGCAACAGGACAGACAGCGGCTCGCCGTCTTCGAAGACCGCGACCGGATCGCCCGCGACCTGCACGACCTGGTGATCCAGCGGCTGTTCGCGATCGGGCTCGGGCTGGAGGGGCTCAGCAGGCTCGCGAGCGAACCCGCCGTCGCCGACCGGGTGACCGGCTTCGCGCACGAGATCGACCGCACCATCCGCGAGATCCGCAACAGCATCTTCTCCCTGCAGGAACCGGCGGAGGCACAGGGCAGCCTCCGGTCGGAGCTGCTGCGGGTCGCGCTGGACGCGGGCTGCGCGTCCGAACCCCGGGTCGGATTCGACGGGCCGCTCGATTCCACCGTGCCGGACACGGTCCGCTCGGACCTCATCGCGACGCTGCGCGAAGCACTGTCCAATGTGGTCAGACATGCCGAGGCGACGACGGTCTCGGTCGACGTCGCGGTCGATCGCGACGGGCGGTGGCTCAAACTCTCGGTGGTGGACGACGGCGTCGGCATGCCGGCCGAACCCGGCCATCGCAGCGGGGTGGTGAACCTCGCCGAACGCGCGGCCCGGTGGAACGGGACGTTCCGCGTCGAGGCGCGGCCCGAAGGCGGCACGAGGCTCGACTGGTCGGTGGAACTGCCGGCCCGACAGAGGAGTGTGGGATGACGATTTCGGTGTTCCTCCTGGACGATCACGAACTCGTGCGCACCGGGCTCAAGACCGTTTTCGAGGCCGAGGACGACTTCACCGTGGTCGGCGAAGCGTCGACGGCCGCCGAGGCGTACGTGCGGATCCCCGCGGTCAAACCGCAGGTCGCGGTGCTCGACGTCCGGCTGCCGGACGGCGAGGGAGTGAGCGTCTGCCGGGAGATCCGGGCGTCCATCGACCCGCCGCCCGCCTGTCTCATGCTGACGTCCTATTCGGACGACGACGCGTTGTTCGGCGCGATCATGGCGGGCGCGGCGGGTTACATGCTCAAGCAGGTCTCCGGGGGCGCGCTCGTCAAGGCCGTCCGCACGGTCGCCGCGGGCGGATCGCTCCTGGACAGCACGCTGACGGCGTCGGTGATGAACCGGCTGCGCGGCGAGACCGACGCCCCGGACCCGCGGTACGAACAGCTGAGCCCGCAGGAGCGGCGGGTGCTCGACCACATCGCCGACGGGCTGACCAACCGCCAGATCGCGGAAAAGCTGTACCTGGCGGAGAAGACGGTCAAGAACTACGTGTCGTCCTTGCTGCACAAGCTCGGCTTCGAACGTCGCACCGCCGCCGCCGTCTACGCCACCCAGCGCCGTAAGTCCTCTTCCTAGAAGAAGGTGAACCCACCGGCGAAGTCGGGATCCTCGCGCAGCACACGGCGCAGTTCGTTGAGGGCCCGGTGCTGGGTGACGCGGACCGCGCCCGCGCTCGCCATGCCCAGCGCGCCCGCGGTCTCTTCGGCGCTGTACCCGTGGATCACGCGCAGCACCAGCACGTCGCGCTGCTTCGCCGAAAGAACCTCGAACAGCCGGGACAGCCGGCGGCTGCGATCCGCCCTCTCGACCTCTTCGAACGTCGGGTTCCACGGTCCGTCCTGTTCGGGCTCCGGATCGGGCACCGGCGCGGACGGGTCGCGCGCGAGGTTGCGGCGGACGTCGGCGACCTTGTGCGAGGCGATCCCGAAGACGTACGGCAGGAAGCTGTTGTCCTGGTAGCTGTAGCGCGGCAAGGCGACGAGGACGGCCATCAGGACCTCCTGCGCGCAGTCCTCGGCGCCGGCGACGCCGCGTGTCGTCGCGCCCAGCCTCCCCGCGCAGTACCGGAACACGATCGGCCGCAGCAGTGCCAGCAGGCTCTCGACGGCCCGCCGGTCACCGCTGATCGCCGCACGGATCAGCTCGCCGTCCGGTTCCCCCGGCCGGGGTACGTAGGTGGGGCGCACTGCTTCGGACACCGTCATCACGCCGGATCGCCCGTTCTCGGCACGCTCCTGTGCGTTCCCATCATCCCCACCTCCCGAAAGCCCCCAGCCCTCTTTGGCCCTTCCGACGTTACGGAGCGCGCCCGCGCGTCACACCGGTATAGGAGCCCGGAGTAGTCGGGTCTTTAGACCCTGGTGGGCCAGGGGTATGGACTTTCACCAGATTGGTCTAGACAATTAGCCCAGCGCGGCGGCAGGCCGCCCTTTCACGGAGGAATCGCGATGAGGCGTTCCAGATCCATGGCATTTCTGGCCGTTTTGGTGCTCACCTTCACCGGCCTGATCACGGGCGGCGGCACCGCGAACGCGGCCAACCTGCTCCTCAATCCCGGTTTCGAGGCGGGTTCGACCTCCGGCTGGTCCTGTGCGGCGGGCGCGGCCGTGAGCACACCGGTCCGTTCGGGCGGTTACGCCGTTTCGGTCACGCCCGGCTCGACGATCGGGAAATGCGCACAGACGGTATCCGTCCGGCCGAACACGACCTACGCGGTTTCCGCCTGGGTGAACGGGAATCCGGTGTACCTCGGCGTCACGGGCGGGCCGTCGACCTGGACCGCGGCGACCTCGTACACGCAGCTCTCGCTCTCGTTCACGACGTCGGCCACGCAGACGACGGCCGAGGTGTACGTCCACGGCTGGTACGGGTCGGGCACCTTCTACGCGGACGACCTCAGCCTCGACGGACCCGGCGGTGGCACGCCCGGCGCGCCGCCGACCCCGGGAAACCCGGCCGTCGGCACGGTGACGAACTCGTCGATCGCGCTCTCGTGGGGCGCGTCGGCGGGGACGGTGACCGGCTACCGCGTGTACGAGGGCGGGACCGTGGTCGCGACGGTGACCGGGACTTCGGCGACGATCTCGGGGCTGACGGCCTGTTCGTCGCACAACTACTCGGTGGCCGCGTACAACAGCGCGGGCGAATCGCCGAAGACCACCGAAGCGGGCGCCACGACCTCCGGCTGCGTGGACACCGGCCTGCCGAAGCACGCGCTGATCGGCTACCTGCACGCGAGTTTCGCCAACGGCTCCGGCTACACGCGGATGGCCGACGTCCCGGCGGCGTGGGACATCGTCAACCTGGCCTTCGGTGAGCCGACTTCGGTGACCTCCGGCGACATCCGCTTCACGCGGTGCCCGGTCGCGGAATGCCCGACGGTGGAAAGCGACGCGGAGTTCATCGCCGCGATCCGCGCGAAGCAGGCGCAGGGCAAGAAGGTGCTGATCTCCATCGGCGGTCAGAACGGCCAGGTCCAGCTGACCACGACCGCGGCGCGGGACGCCTTCGTCAGTTCGGTGTCCGCGATCATCGACCGGTACGGGCTGAACGGGCTCGACATCGACTTCGAGGGACACTCGCTGTACCTCAACTCCGGCGACAACGACTTCCGCAATCCGACCACACCGGTGATCGTCAATCTCATTTCGGCGCTGAAGACGCTGAAAGCCCGCTATGGCGCGGGATTCGTGCTGACGATGGCGCCGGAGACGTTCTTCGTGCAGACCGGATACCAGTACTACGGCGGTCTCGGCGGCGCCGACAACCGGACCGGCTCGTACCTGCCGGTGATCCACGCGATGCGGGACGCGCTGACCGTGCTGCACGTCCAGGACTACAACTCCGGACCGGTGATGGGCCTGGACAACCAGTACCACTTCATGGGCGGCGCGGACTTCCACATCGCGATGACCGACATGATCAAGGCGGGGTTCACGGTGTCGTCGACCGGATTCCGGTTCCCGGGGCTGCGTGAGGACCAGATCGCGTTCGGCCTGCCGGCCGCGGTGAGCGCGGGCAACGGGCACACCGCGCCGGCGGCGGTGCACGCGGCGCTGAACTGCCTGGTGAAGAACTCCGGGTGCGGGTCGTATTCCTTGCGCGGCGGTGCTTCGCCCGCGTTGCGGGGGTTGATGACGTGGTCGATCAACTGGGACCGGTACTACGGATGGGAGTTCCAGAACGCCCATGAACCGTTCCTGAACGCCTTGCCCTGATCCGCATCCAGAGGACTAAACGCGTCGCTTGTGGGCGCGGTGCCGCAAGTACGTGAAGGACCCCTTCATTGCGCTAGACGCAGTGAAGGGGTCCTTCATGTACTCAGGGCTTGCGGGCGTCGGTCACGGGGCCGGGAGGCGTTGCGAAAGCCACTTTCGCAACGCTGAAGGTTGCGAAAGTGGCTTTCGCAACACGCTCGCGCCGCCTCGGGACCGACTTGACCCGTGCGCCCAGCGAAGGGCCCACGCAGTTAGTACTCTGAATGCGATCCTTGCGCGTGCAACGATCGCATTCAGAGGACGAAACGCGGGCGACAAGGGAGCGAGCCCGCACCGTGCAGCATCGGTGCGGGCCCGCAGTACGGGGAGCAAGGGACGTCAGAAGCCCGCGGTGATCCGCGTGAAGTCCCAGTCGTTCTGTGCGATACCACTGCAGTTCTCGGCGACCCCGCCGTTCGGGCAGCCCCGGTCACGGTTGGTCGACCAGAACGCCAGCCTGGCGATCTTGTTGGTCTTCGACCAGTTCGTGATCCGGGTCCAGGTGTCGAGACTCGTGAGTTCCCGCTGGTCCGAAAGACCGTTCATCCCGCTGATGCCCAGGTGGCCGTACGCCGTGGCGTCGTTCCACCCGAAGGTCGACTTCAGCTTGTCCCGCAGACCGTTCGCGGCGTTGATCGTGTTGCCGTACATGTCCGCGCCGCCGCCGAAGTCGAACGGCATGATCGTGTAGACGTCGATCCCGGCGTTCAGCGCCTTCGACTGGTCGATGAGCCGCTGGCCCCAGAAGTTCGGGCCGGTGGTCGTCGTGCCGAAGGTGAGAATGGTCTGGATACCGGGGTTGTTCGCCTTCACGATCTTCAGCGCGTTCAGCACGCGGTCCTGCACGGCCGCGTTCTCGAATTCGTCGGTGTTCTCGATGTCGATGTCGATCGCCTTGAGACCGTAGGCGTCGATCACCTTCTGGTAAGCGCCGGCGAGCGCTTCGGGCGTCGAGCAGTTCGGGCCGAGCTTGTTGCCGCTCCACCCGCCGAAGGACGGCACGATCTGCCCGCCCGCGGCCTTGATCTGCGCGATCGCGTTCGCGTCGACGCCGCCCTGCAGCGGACGGCTGCCGTCCCAAGCCGGGTTGCAGCCACCGGACGACAGGATGAACGCCATCGTGAACCATTTGATCCCGGTCGCGTTCATGACCGTCTGCGGGTTCGGCGGGCTTCCCCACCCCATGTACAGATACGGCGCGCCACGGCCGCCGGGCAGCGGCGGGTTGCTCGTGGTGGTCGTCGGGGAGGTCGACGTCGTGGTCGTGCTGGTGGGCGTGGTCTGCGTCGTGGTCGGGCCGCCACCGCCCGGATCGCACGAACCGCCGTTGATCTTGCAGTTCGCCGGGGCGACGTAGCCGCCGGAGTACTTGACGTTGAACCCGAAACTGGTGCTGCCGCCGTTGGAAAGGTTGCCGTTCCAGGTGTTCTTCACCGTCACGTGCTGCCCGGAGACCGAGTAGCTGCCGTCCCACAGCGAAGCGATCGAGTGCCCGGCCGGGAGGTCGAATTCGACCGTCCAGGCGGGAAGGCTCGATCCCGAGTTGTTGCTGATCGTGTACTTGCCCTCCCAGCCGGAGCCCCAATCGGAGCCCTTGCTGAAGGCGGCACCGACGCCGCCGGCCGCGGAGGCCGGCGCGATCACGAGGACCGCGCCGGCCGTTGCGGCAGCGGCGGACAGGCCGATGGCCTGGATCCAAGTCCGCTTAGCCACAGTCAACCTCTCAGTTCAGGCCATTGCGCATGGCCGTGACCAGTTCGCCGTTCGAGGTGTCGCCACTGAGCTCCCAGAAGAACGCGCCGCCGAGACCCTGGTTCTTGGTCCAGCCCATCTTTCCGTTGATGGTGGCGGGAGTGTCGTAGCTCCACCAGTTGTTGCCGCACTTCGCGTACGCGGTGCCCGCGATCGTGCCGGTCGACGGGCAGCTGTTCTTGAGGATCTTGTAGTCCTCGATGCCCGCCTCGTACGTGCCCGGTGCCGCACCGGTCGCGGTGCCGCCCGGGGCGTCCTGGGTGACGCCGGTCCAGCCTCGGCCGTAGAAACCGATACCCAGCAACAGTTTGCTCGCCGGGACACCCTTGGCCTTGAGCTTCTGGATGGCGTCGTCGGAGTTGAAGCCCTGCTGCGGGATGCCGGGGTAGGACGTCAGCGGCGAGTGCGGGGCCGTCGGGCCCTGCGCCGCCCAAGCGCCGAAGAAGTCGTACGTCATGACGTTGTACCAGTCGAAGTACGCCGACGCGGGGCCGTAGTCGGCGGCGTCGATCTTGCCGCCGCTGCTGGCGTCCGCGGTGATCGCGGCGGTGACCAGGAACGAGGAGCCGAACTTGGTGCGCAGGGCCTGTGCCACGTTCTTGATCGCGGCGGGACCGCTGGTGTCACAGCTGAGACCGCAGGCGTTCGGGTATTCCCAGTCGATGTCGATGCCGTCGAAGACGTCGGCCCAGCGCGGGTCCTTGATCAGCTTGTAGCAGGATTCCGCGAAGCCGGTCGGGTTCTTCGACGCCTGGCCGAATCCGCCGGACCAGGTCCAGCCGCCGAACGACCACAGCACCTTCAAGCCCGGGTACATCTTCTTCAGCTTGCGCAGCTGGTTGAAGTTGCCGCGCAGCGCGCCCGCGTCCCACGTGTCCGCGACACCGTCCACACTGGACCCGGCGTCGTAGAACTTGTCGTAGTCGGCGTAGGTGTCGTCGTTCGCCGTGCAGGAACCGTTGGTGACGTTGCCGAACGCGTAGTTGATATGCGTCAGCTTGGCCGCGGAACCGGAAGTGTGGATGTTCTTCACGTGGTAGTTACGGCCGTAGACGCCCCACTGCACGAAGTAGCCGAGGTTCTTCTTCGCGCCCGGGTTCGGGTTCGAAGTCGTGGTGGTCGGCGGGTTGCTCGTGCTGGTCGACGTCGGGGGATTGGACGTCGTGGTGGTCGGCGTCGTGGTCGGGTTGCCGCCACCCGGGTCGCAGGAGCCGCCGTTGATCTTGCAGTTGGCGGGCGCGGTGTAGGCGCCGGAGTACTTGACGTTGAAGCCGAAACTGGTGCTGCCACCGTTGGAAAGGTTGCCGTTCCAGGTGTTCTTGACGGTCACGTGCTGGCCGGAGACGGTGTAGCTGCCGTCCCACAGCGAAGCGATCGAGTGTCCCGCCGCGAGGTCGAACTCGAGAGTCCAGGAACTCAGGCTGGATCCCGAGTTGTTGGTGATCGTGTACTTGCCTTCCCAGCCGGACCCCCAGTCCGAGCCCTTGGTCAGGGTGGCTCCGACCCCGCCCGCCGCGTTCGCCGGGACGGTCACCAGACCGACCGCGAGCGCCGCGACGGCCGTGAACAGGCCGACCAGATGCCATCTTTTTCTCGACATTTCACTCCTTACAACCCGGTGCCGGGAAATGATCTTGGAGATGATTTCGTCAAAGGGAAATCGGCGACATCGCGTTGCCTCGGCCGAAACCGGGCAGGCGGGGATGAGTCTTCATCGACCACCTCCATGCGGAACGCTTTGTTGCGGGAGACGGTACGTGGTCTGGACCAATATGGGAAGCGTCACTACGTAGAGTGGTGATTTTCCTGCGAACGGCCTAATACGTTCGACAGCGTTAATCGTTCACTGGTCCACAGCCGGTCAGCGGCGGAATTCGTCCATTTCGCCGAGCCTGGCGATATTCGCGGATTCGTCGGGGTCGGGCAGGATGCCGGAAAGGAACACGTCGGTGATTTCGACGGCCACGTCGGGGGCGAGCCGCTTGAGGCTCAGTGCCAGCACGTTCGCGTCGTTCCACTTGCGCGCGCCGGCGGCGATCCACGTGTCCCAGGCCAGCGCCGCGCGGACCCCGGGCACCTTGTTGGCCGCGATCGCCGTGCCCGTCCCGGTCCAGCACATCACCACGCCGAAATCGGCCTCGCCGTCCGCGACCGCCCGGCCCACCGCCGCGCCGAGTTCCGGCCAGACGTCCGACGCCGCCGGGCGCAGCACCTCGTGGCCCGCCTCGGCGAGATACGCCTGGACGGCGTCCGTGGTGGCGTTCCGGTCGTCGGCGGCGAAGGCGATCCTCATGTCCGGATCGTAACGCCGCGTCGACAGGTGACGAACCCGAAGTCATGGGAGGATCTCGGCGTGGACTCGTCTGCGGAGGAGCACCAGGTCCAGCGTGACCAGGAGATCGCACGGACACGGATTCTCGAAACCGCCGCCCGCCTGATCGGCGAGGCAGGTTTCGCCCGGCTCAAGATCGGCATGATCTGCGCCAGGACCGGCTATCCCAGCGGCGTCGTCTACCAGTTGTTCGGCTCGAAGGAGACGCTGGTGCAGCGGCTCGTCGAGTTCGCCGCGGAGAAGTTCGCCGACGTCTTCAGCGCCGCCGTCGCCACGCGGACCGGCGGGCTGACGCCCAGCCCGATGGACATGCTGCGCGCCCTGCTGGACATCTTCTTCGAACTGCTCACCGACATGCCGCCGCTGAACCGGGCGTTCGTGGTGCTCTGGACGGACGCGACCGTCGGCGATCCGGCGGTGCGGTCGGCGATGACCGAGGCCGACCGCCGGTACCGGTTCGCCATCGCGCAGACCGTCGCCGCCGGACTCGCGGACGGTTCGATCACCGGCGTCCGCGACCCGGACGCCTACGCGGCGGCGCTGGTGGGGCAGCTGCGGGGGATCGCCGTGGCCTCGATCATCGACCCCGGTGGCATCGATCTACGCGCTGTTCGCGCGGAGATGGAGTACGCCGTGGACCGGCTCGCCTAACCCGGACCCCGCCCCGCCGCCACCCTCAACGGACAGGCTTCGCCTGGCTGTCAGATCTTGGCCAGCTCGGCCGCGCCGAAGGACACGTTGAACCGGTCGCACCAGATCGTCACGCTCGAATAGCGCGCCAGATCGGTGCCCGCCGGCAGCGTGTAGTTCTGGCTTCCCTTGTTGCCCTTGAGTTTCCCGGCGCTCACGTATGCGCCGTCGTCGAACACGGACCAGCCGTCCTTGCCGGGGAGTACCGGCGCGTCGGTGAGCCAGACCCGCAGATCCGGGCCGTTGCTCGTGTCGAGGTTTTCCAAGCGCAGCACCAGCGATCCGTCGGCCGCGCGCAGGATCCGGACGTCACCGGTGGTCGCGTGCTCGTGGCTGATCAGCGTGCCGGTCGCCACGACCGTGGGCTCTTTCGGGGCGGGCGTGGCACTTCCGGTGGGTTGGGTGGTGGGCTGGGCCGTGGTCTCGGCGACGGGCAGCGCCTCCTGGACCGTCTCGTTCACCCAGAGCTTCCACGGCTGGAACCAGTAGAGGCCCGCGGCCACCGCCACCACCAGTCCGGCCGCCACGACGGCGAGCACCCGCTTGCGTTTCATGCGTTCATTCAACCCCGCGCGGGGCCCGAAGCGCGGTTACCGAACTCTTACGGGTCACGTCTGGGTTTCGGTGGCTTGACCGGGTTCTCGCCGCTTGACACGATTGCCGATCTGAAAAGGGCATATCGGACGGAGGCCCCTCGATGGGTTCGGCGATGTTTTCGATCCTCCTGCCGATAGCGCTGGCGCTCGTCATGTTCGGGCTGGGGCTGACCCTGACCGTCGGCGACTTCACGCGGGTGCTGAAGTACCCGAAGGCCGCCGTCATCGCGCTGGTGTGCCAGATGATCGTGCTGCCCGTGATCTGCGTCGGCCTCATCGTGCTGTTCGGGCTGGAAGGTGTGCTCGCGGTCGGCATGATGCTGCTCGTCGCGTCGCCCGGCGGCACGTCGGCGAACCTGTTCAGCCACCTCGCCGGCGGCGACGTCGCCCTCAACGTCACGCTCACGGCGATCAACTCGGTGCTGGCCGTGTTCACCCTGCCGCTGGTGGTCGGCCTGTCGATGGCCGAATTCCTCGACGGCGGCGCCTCGGTCGGGCTCCAGCCCGCGAAGTTCGTGCAGGTCTTCGCGATCGTGCTGATCCCGGTCGTGCTCGGGATGGCGGTGCGGCACCGGTTCACCACCTGGGCCGAGCGGATGCGCAAACCGGTCAAGATCGGCTCCGCCGTGGTGCTCGTGCTGGTGATCGCGGCCGCGATCGCGCAGGAGTTCCGGACGCTGGTGGACAACATCGGCACGCTCGGGCCGGTGGCGCTGGCGCTTTCCGTGCTCAGCCTCGCGATCGGGTACTACGTGCCGCGGCTGTTCCGGGTGGACCGCGGGCAGGCGATCGCGTCCGCCATGGAGATCGGTGTCCACAACGCCACCCTCGCGATCGCCGTGGCGTTCTCCGTGCTCGGCGACAAGGCGATGGCCGTGCCCGCCGGGGTCTACGGCGTGCTCATGTTCCTGCCCGCCGGGATCGCGGCCTTCCTGTTGTCCCGCAGCCGGGAGAGCGCACCGGTCTGAGCTAGTTTGGGGCTGTGGCGCGTTCCCCCATCGGCGACATCCTCGACGTGAACGGCGTCGCCGTCCATGTGCGTCAGGACGGCGCCGGGCCGCCGGTGGTGTTGCTGCACGGGTACTGCGGGTCGGTGCACTGGTTCGACCGGCTCACCCTCGGCCTGTCCGCGACGCGGCACGTGATCCGGGTGGATCTGCTGGGGCATGGATGCACCGGTGGTTCGTCCGGGCTCGACGCGGTGTCGCAGGCGCGCATGGTGGCCGGTGTCCTCGATGCGCTGGGCGTCGAGGACGTTCTGGTCGCCGGTCATTCCTTCGGCGCGGATGTCGCCCTGGCGCTGGCCGAAATCTCGCCGCGGGTGGGTTCCTTGGTGCTGATCGGGCAGGCGCCGGATTACAGCTACGCGTCCTTTCCGCCGGGGAGTGCGGTGCTGCTGCCGATGATCAGCGCGCTCGTGCGGCTCGTGGCTCACCGCTCGTGGGTGCGGTTCGCTTCGCGGTTTCGCCGAGCGGGCTGGTTCGACGATCCCTTGCAGGACTTGGCCGATCACGCGGTCACCTCGCCCGCGATGGCCCGGGTGGTACTCGTGGAACGCGCGCGACTGCTCGCATTTCGTCCTCTGGATGCGCAAGTGGCGGCCTTGGGACTGCCGTGCCTGGTGATTCTCGGGCGCCGGGACCGTTTTTACGACTGTGACAAGACTTTCGCGCGGTATTCGGCGGTCGGGGCGCGGGTGGAGGTCGTCGAGGGCGTCGGGCATTCGCCGTTCTTGGAGCGGCCTGGCGAGGTCGCTCGGTTGCTTCGGGACTTCAGGGCCTCGTGAGTGTCCTGCTGGTCCGAAATCCGTGAAGGCCTCCTTGAGGGACTCTGGTTCCCTCAAGGAGGCCTTCACGGACTGCGCGGCGTGAGCGAAGGCGTGACTCGCGTGATCAGGGACGTGATTCGCGTGATTGGAGGCCGCACTCGGGGTGTTCCGCTGCTGATCACGCGAGTTCCGGCTTCAATCACGTGAGTGCGGCGCCACTCACGAGACCTGCCTCAAGACCAGCGCGCGCTTGCGTCCCCGATCGCCTGATCCAACACCGCCAGTCCCTCCGCAAGTTCGTCTTCGGCAGCCGTCAGCGGCGGAGCGATCCGGAAGACCCCGCCCATCCCCGGCAACTGCACGATGTTCATGTGCAGCCCCAATTCGAGGCAGCGTCGCGTGACCAGCGCGCCCAGTTCGTCGGAGCTGCGTTTCGTGGCACGGTCCACGACGAGTTCCACGCCGACGAGCAGACCCCGCCCCCGGATGTCGCCGACGACGGGATGACGGGCGGCGAGGTCGTCGAGGCCGCGGCGGAGGAAGGCGCCCAGTGCGGTGGCGCGCTCGTCGAGGCGGTCGCGGGTGAGGACGTCGAGCACGGTGTTCCCGACGGCCGCCACCAGCGGGTCGGCGACATGCGTGGTGAAGAACAGGTAGCCGCGGTCGTGCGCCTCCTGCTCGATTTCCGCGCTGGTGATCACCGCCGCCAGCGGGAGCCCGGCGCCCAGCGTCTTGGACAGCGTGAGGATGTCGGGGACGACGCCGTCGCGTTCGAAGGCGTACCAGTTTCCCGTGCGGCACAAGCCGGTCTGTGCCTCGTCGAGGATCAGCAGCATCCCGCGTTCCCGGCATTTCTCTTGCAGGGCGGCGAAATAGCCCACCGGCGGCTCGATGATCCCGCCGGAGCTCAGGATCGGTTCGACGATGCACGCCGCCAGGCTGCCGACGGACTGGGCGTCGATCATCTCGAATCCGAAGTCCAGCTGGCGTTTCCAGTCCAGTTCCCCGTCCGGGCCGACGAAATCCGGCCGGTACGAGTTCGGCGCGGGAATGGCGAAGTTGCCGGGCGCGGTCGGGCCGTAACCCTTGCGGCCCGCGCTGTAGGTCGCGTTCGCGGCCGCTTGCGTCATCCCGTGCCACGACCGGGCGAACGACACGATCTCGTGCTTCCCGGTCACCAGTTTCGCCATCCGGATCGCGGCCTCGTTCGACTCCGCCCCGGTGGTCAGCAGCAGCGCCTTTTCCAGCGGTGACGGCAAGGTCTCGGCCAGCCGTCGCGCGAGGTCGACGACGGGGCGGCTCAGCATCCCGCTGAACAGGTGGTCCAGTGAGCCGATCTGCCGCCGCACGGTCTCGACGATCTCCGGATGCGAATGCCCGAGGATCGCGCTCATCTGCCCGGACGTGAAGTCGAGGATCCGCCGCCCGGACTCGGTGAACAGGTAGCTCCCGGCGGCGTGATCGATGATCTCACGGGTGAAGTCGCCGGCCCCGGCGTAGCGCACGAGATGCCGGTCGGCGTCGGCCCAGAAACGGTCGGTGGTGGACAGGTCGGTGAGGGGAGCAGCCATGTTCCGACGGTAAGTGGGAGCCGAGCGACACGTCCAGCTCACGATTCCGGCTGTGCTGTTCGGCTGATCCGTACAACAATGGGTGCCATGCTCAATCCTTGGAGGCTCAGCCTGTTGAGCAGGCTGGACACGCTGGGCACTGTCCGCGCGGTCGCGAAGGCGGCCAACCTGAGCGCGTCGAGCGTGTCCCAGCAGCTCGCGGTGCTGGAGGCCGAGACCCGCACGCGGCTGCTGGAACGCACCGGCCGCCGCGTCCGGCTGACCCCGGCCGGGCGCATGCTGGCGCGCCGAGCGCGAGCGATCCTCGATCACATGGACACCGTCGAGGCCGAGTTGCGCGGCCTCGGCGAGGGACCCGCGGGGCACGTCCGCCTCGGTGCCTTCCAGAGCGCGATCCACACCATCGCCGTCCCCGCGGTGAACCGGCTGGCGCGTTCGCATCCGAGCCTCCAGATCGAACTGCTCGAACTCGAACCGCATGTCAGCATGCCCGCGCTCCGGGTCGGCGACGCCGACGTCATCGTCACGACCACGGATTTCGTCGAGCAGCCGCTGGGGCCGGACATCGACCTGGTGCCGCTCGCGACCGACCCGATCGTGCTCGTCGTCCCGCCCGGTCATCCGGCCGCGGGCCGGGGCCCCGCCGACCTCGCCGCCTACGCGAGCGAGCCCTGGGCGTTCGACATCCCCCAGTCGTACATGGCGAACCTCGCGACCCGGCTCTGCCGCGAAGCCGGTTTCGAGCCGCGTGTGATCGCCCGGTTCAGCAACTACATGATGACCTTGCAGCACGTCGAGGCCGGGCTTTCGATCGCGCTCCTGCCCGGCCTCGCCGTCGACAAGCGCTACCGCGTCGCCACCCGCGAGCTCGCGACGCCGGTCGATCGCTCCATCACCGCGGCGATCAGGCGCGGGTCCGCGCCTCGCGCCGCGGTCGACCTGGTTCTCGAGGCGATCCGGAGTCATCCGGAACTGCCGCTGTGAACCCGTGCCGTCGCGCCACCAGCACCACGGCCAGCGTCGGCACGAGCAACACCAGGACACTCCAGGGGAACGACTCGGCGCCGAAACCGTCGAGAAGGACGCCGCCGGCGATCCCGCCGCCCGCCATCGCCGCGTTCCACAGGGTGACCAGCATGGCCTGCGCGATGTCCGCCGCGCCGCCCTGGTCACCAGCCCGCGCGGCGGCGGTCTGCAGCAGGGTCGGGATACCGCCCCAGCCGAGCCCCCACAAGATCGCCGCGACATAGACCAAGGCCGGATTCCCGCCCAGCAGGGCCAAAAGTGTCGCACCGAGCGCCACGAGGACGGTGCCCGCGACGGTCAGCGCCCGCAGCCGCCGGTCGATGTGGACACCGACGAGCCAGATACTGACCATCGAAGCCAGCCCGAACACCAGCAGGATCCGGTCGACCGCGCCGCCCATCGACACGTGTTCGAGGAAGGTGGCGATGTAGGTGTAGAGGACGTTGTGCGCCAGCACGAAGGTCAGCGTCACGAACAGCACCGCGGCGACGCCGGGCACGGCGAGGGTCTTGCGCACCGGGAGCCTGCCGCCCTTGTCCTGCCCGGGGAAGTCGGGAACGCCCACCGCGATCCAGCCCAGCAGGCCGAGCGCGAGCACCGACATCAGCGAGAACGTCACCTGCCAGCCGAAGACACCGCCCAGGAACGTGCCGGCGGGGATGCCGAGCGAAAGCGCGAGCGGGATACCGGTCATCACGATGGCGATCGCCTTGCCCTGCACCGCTTCCGGCGCCAGCCGCCGGGCATAACCGGCCAGCAGCGCCCAGACCACGCCCGCCGCGATCCCGGCGACGAACCGCGCGCCGAGGGTCAGGGGATAGTTCGTGGACAGCGCCGTGACCGTGTTGGCGACGGCGAAACCGGCCACTCCGGCCAGGAGCAAACGTTTGCGTCGCCAGCCCGCGGTCGCGGCGGACAAGGGGATCGCGGTCAGTGCGGTGCCGATCGCGTACACCGTCACCAACTGCCCGGTCGCCGCTTCGCCGACGCCGAGCCCGGCGCTCATCGCGGGCAGCACGCCCGCGGGCAAGGCCTCGGTCAGGACCGTGACGAACGCCGCCGTGGTCAGCGCGAGCAGCGCGCCGAGCGGGAGTTTCGAAGTCATGCTCCGTATGCTCGAACCATCACATAGATGTGAAGGTCAAGTCGGCCGGGGTGAGGTGGCGCACATGCGGATCGGGGAGCTGGCGGAGCGGACGGGGACGTCGCGCCGTCTGCTGCGGTACTACGAGGAGCAGGGTCTCATCATCTCGGAGCGGCTGGCGAACGGCTACCGCGACTACGCCGAGCCGTCGGTCGACAGGGTCATCCAGGTGCGAGGCCTGCTCGACGCCGGGCTGCCCACCAGGATCATCAAGCAGATCCTGCCGTGCCTGGACAAACCCCGGCAGATCTACTTCCCGGACGCGACCGCGGAGATGCTCGAAACCCTGGAGGCCGAACGCGACCGGATGACCCGGCGGGCCGAATGCCTGCTCCGCAACCGGGACGCCATCACCGAGTACCTCGACGCCGTCCGCGCCTACGATCCTGCTTCCTGAGCCGGAGGGACTTTCCTCGCAACGGTCTTGACAGGGTGAGAAAGCGCTTTCAGGATGTGGTCAGGAAAGCGCTTTCAAAGGAGAACTGATGACCACGCGGAAACTCGGCGTCGTGATGAACGGCGTCACCGGGCGGATGGGCTATCGGCAGCACCTGGTGCGCTCGGTCCTGGCGATCAGGGAGGCCGGCGGGGTCGAGCTGGCCGACGGTTCGCGGGTGCAGCTGGAGCCGGTCCTGGTGGGGCGCAACGCGGACAAGCTCGAAGAGATCGCCACCCGGCACGGGCTGACCCGCTGGACCACCGACCTCGACGCCGCGCTCGGCGACGACGACCTCCCGCTGTACTTCGACGCGCAGCTGACCGCGGTCCGCGAGAAGTCGATCGTCCGCGCCATCGACGCCGGCAAGCACATCTACACCGAGAAGCCGGTGGCCGAATCGGTCGAAGGCGCCCTCGCGCTGGCGCGGCACGCCGAGGCAGCCGGGGTGAAGAACGGCGTCGTCCACGACAAGCTGTACCTGCCCGGCCTGCTCAAACTGAAGCGCCTGATCGACAGCGGTTTCTTCGGCCAGATCCTCTCCGTGCGCGGCGAGTTCGGCTACTGGGTCTTCGAGGGCGACTGGCAGGCCGCGCAGCGCCCCAGCTGGAACTATCGCGCCGAAGACGGCGGCGGCATCGTCGTCGACATGTTCTGCCACTGGAACTATGTGCTGGAGAACCTCTTCGGCGCCGTCAACGCCGTGACCGCGAAGGCCGTCACCCATATCCCGGAGCGTGTCGACGAGAAGGGCGCTCGGTACGCGGCCACGGCCGACGACTCCGCGTACGCGATCTTCGAGCTCGAAGGCGGGGTCATCGCCCAGCTCAACTCGTCCTGGTGCGTGCGGGTCCACCGTGACGAACTGGTGGAGTTCCAGGTCGACGGCACCAAGGGCAGCGCGGTCGCCGGTCTGCACAAATGCGTCATCCAGCCGAGGGAGGCCACGCCGAAGCCGGTGTGGAACCCGGACCTGGCGGAGACGCGGTCCTATCGGTCGCAGTGGCAGGAAGTGCCGGACAACGAGGACTTCGGCAACGGTTTCCGCGCGCAGTGGGAGCAGTTCGTCCGCCACGTCGTGGACGACGCCCCGCACCCCTACGACTTCATGGCGGGGGTGCGCGGCATCAGGCTCGCGGAAGCCGGCCTCGAGTCCTCGCGCGAGGGCCGCCGGATCTCGCTGGGCTAACGTCCGAAGACCGCGCTCGGGTCTTCGGCGATCAGCACCGAGATCTCCCGGATCTTGCGGTTCGTGTGCTGCGACGCCTCGGTGAGCCAGCGAAAGGCCTCATCGGCGTTCAGCTCCAGGCGTGCCATCACGATTCCCTTCGCGGTGGCGATGGCGTCCCTGGTCTCCAACGCGGCGACCAGGGTCTCCGCCTGTCGTTCGGCGGCGGCCCAGCGGGACGCGGTCAGGACGATCGCCGAGATCGCCGAGGTGAACATCGCGACCAGGGCGGCCTCCACCGGATCGAAGGCGTTCTCCTGGAAGCTCCAGACGTTGAGCGCGCCGGACAGCGGCTCGGTTTCCCGCCGCCTGAAATGGGACTCGTCGGGCACGAACAACGGGCAGGCCAGCGCGGTCCGCACGCCGAGGAGGTCGGCGGTGGAGGCGAAGTCCGGCCAGCGGGCGGCCGCGTCGGCGTCCAGCAGGGTCCGGACGATCGTCCCGCTCTCGGCGGCCGTCAGGCAGGGGCCCTCGTCCGCGCTGTACTGCGCCTTGTCCAGGGGGAGCAGGGACTCGTCGGTGGCGGCGACGGTGCTCGGTTCGTTGTCGGAGTACAACGTCACCGTGGCCGCGTCCGCACCCGGCAGCAGCCCGACCACCTTCTTCGCCACCCGTTCCAGCAACTCGTCACGGGGCTCGTCGAGCCGCATCGACTCCGTGAGTTCCCGCAACGCCGAAGCGGTGTCGCGAAACTGATCCATCGTGGCCCTTTCCCTCGGACGGCGGATTTCGCCGACCATCAAGAACGTACTCGTTCCGGCTAGCCGGGCATTGGCCGATTCGGGCTAACCCGGGGCCGGTGGCCCGCCGGTTCGGTGGTCATCAGGCCTTCGCCGTGGGTGAGACCGGGCAGCTGCTGCTCGAACCGGGCGACCTCGCCCAGCGGCAGCACGCCCGTCAGCTCGGCCCGGTCGCCGCGCACCACTGAACCGGTGACGAGCCCACCGCATTCGACCAGCCTGGAGAGCGTCGCGGTCACCGAGTCCGCGGGTAGTTCCACCTCGACGCGGCTGACCGGTTCGAGCACTTCGGTCCCCGCGTCCCGCAGCGCTTCTTCCAGCACGAACGGGGTGACCTTGCGGAAGTCGCCCGCCGCGCTGACCGGGCTGAAGTACCCGGTGTGGGTGACGGCCACCACGCAGTCGATCACCTCCCGGCCGGACGGGCCCCGCCGCAGTGTCGCGTAGACGGTCTCCTCGATGGCCTTGTGGAACGCGAGCGGGAGGGAGCCGAGTTCGACGTCGAGGCCGAAGGTCAGGCCGGATCCGGGGGCGCCGGGGCCGACCCGTAGCCCGACCGTCGCGAAAAAGGGATTCCGCTTCTCCGTGATGAGCCACACCGCGTGCCCCGTGCCGATCGGCCGTTCGACGCACACCGGCCGGGTGAGGCTGAAGCCGACGTCGAGGCCGTGCTGAGTGGCGAGTGTCTCCGCGATGATCTCCTTCTGCACTTCGCCGTAGAGCCGCACTGAGACCCGCCGCGTCTCGTCGTCCTGCCGGACGGTGATCAGCGGATCCTGTTCCGCCAGTTCCTGCAGCGCGGTGAACACCGACGCCGTCTCGGCGGGGACGGCCGGGACGACCTCGGTTTCCAAGGCGGGCGGCGGAAACTGCGTGGACACACCGTCGTCTTCGGGGACGCCGAGGAGATCGCCGATCCGGATCTCCTTGAGCCCGGTGATCTTGGCGATCTGCCCGGCCCTCGCGCGGGCCTCGACGGTTTCGTCGCCGAGTTCGAAGACGCGCACCGCGCTCACCTTCGCCTCCTCCGTCACCGCCCCGCCAGGGCGATGGAACCGGACGTGGTCCCGCGCGCCGATCTCGCCGGAGAACACGCGGACGTAGGCGATCTTCTCGTGCGCGCGGCCGCGTTCGATCTTGAACACCGCCGCGCGCAATCGGTCGTCCGGCGCGGGTTTTCCAGCGCCACCAAGGAATTCGCGGATACCCGAAGTCAATTCGGCGATCCCTTCGCCGCTGCGTGCTGAGCCGAAGTAGACAGGGGAGATCACGCCGAGCCGGGTCTGGCGGACGATCTCGTCCTGGTAGTCCTCGGCCGTCAAAGCGTCTTCGAGATACGCGGCGAGGAAGGCGTCGCTGTGCTCGGCGAGCTGCTCGGCCTGCCCGGACGACGGCGAGCGCGGCCGGACCTTCGCGGTCGCCGTGCCGAGGCCGTCGACCTCCGACATCGGCACGCAGGCGACGCCGAGGCGTTCGGCGAGGTCGGCGAGGAGGCCGTCGTGACGAGCGCCCGCCCGGTCGATCTTGTTGACGAAGATCAGCACGGGGATCCGCAGCCGTTCGAGGGCGCGCATGAGCACCCGGGTCTGCGCCTGCACGCCCTCGACGGCGGACACGACGAGGACGACGCCGTCGAGCACGCGCAGCGCGCGTTCGACCTCGGCGATGAAGTCCGGGTGGCCCGGGGTGTCGATCAGGTTGACCCGCAGGTCGCCGACGCGGAAGGACACGACGGCCGAGCGGATGGTGATGCCGCGACGGCGTTCCAGCTCCATCGTGTCGGTGCGGGTGTCCCCGGCGTCGACGCGGCCGAGGGTGCCGATGGCGCCGGTGTGATGGAGCAGGCGCTCCGTCAGGCTCGTCTTACCGGCGTCGACATGGGCGAGGATTCCGAGGTTCAGGTACTCCATGGATGAACGGCTCCAGGGCTGTCGAAAGGTCCATACGGCTCGGGGACTCGACAGCTCGGCGCACGCCGTTCTCCTTCTTTCCGGGAAAGCACCTGGTCGGGCCGGACGTTAGCAGCGTGTTTCCGGCCGGTCACGCGATTTAGCCCCGGCCGTTGACTTGCGGCGCCCCATGGGCTGTAATTCTTGAACATTTCAGCGCAAGAACATGACAAGGGTCAGGAAGATTCCGCTCAGCCCCCTCCCGGAACAGAGGAATGTCATGAGAACGAGGCGCCTTCTGACGTACGCCGCCCTGTCCCTTCTTCTGGCCCCACCCGTCATCGCGAGCGAAGCCCCGACGGCTTTCGCGACTCCTGCCGCGGCCGCCGACGCGACGTACACGGCCAGCAGTCAGCTGCCCGGCTACGCCGTCTCGAACGTCGGCGACGGGAACCAGGCCACCTACTGGGAAAGCACGAACAACCAGTTCCCGCATTGGATCCAGGCCGACCTCGGCGCGGCCACGAACATCGCCCGGCTCGTGCTCAAACTGCCCTCCGGCTGGGAAGCCCGCACTCAGACGTTCTCGGTGCAGGGAAGCGGGAACGGCGCGAGCTTCAGCGATCTCGTCCCGTCGGCGGGCTACCGGTTCGACCCGGCGACGGGCAACACCGTCACCCTCGACATCACCGGGAACACCCGGTTCGTACGGCTGAACATCACCGCCAACACCGGCTGGCCGGCGGCCCAGCTCTCGGAGTTCGAACTGCACGGACCGGCGGGCGGGGACACGCAGCCGCCGTCCGCGCCCGGGAACCTCGCCTACACCGAACCGTCGAACGGCAAGATCCGGCTCACGTGGTCGGCCTCGACCGACAACACGGGCGTCGCGGGCTACGACGTGTACGCCAACGGGCAGCTGCGAGGCAGTGTCGGCGGTGACGTCCTGACCTACACCGACGACCAGCCGGAAAGCGCGACCGTCGCGTATTCCGTGCGGGCCCGCGACGCGGCGGGCAACCAGTCGCCGAGCAGCGGCACGGTGACCAGGACGGGAACGCGCGCCGGCACGAATCTCGCGCTGGGCAAGCCGATCACGGCGTCTTCGGTGCAGCATTCCTACGTCGCGGCCAACGCCAATGACGACTCCGTGACCACCTATTGGGAGGGGGCGGCCTATCCGAACCTGCTGACCGTGGCGCTGGGATCCAACGCCGACCTCGACCGTGTCGTGGTCAAGCTCAACCCGGATCCCGCGTGGGCCCAGCGCACGCAGACGATCGCGGTCGAAGGGCGTGACCAGGGGGCGGCCGCGTTCACCACGCTGGTGCCCGCGCAGACGTACACCTTCACCCCGTCGAGCGGCAATACCGTGACGATCCCGGTGAGTGGCCGCGCCGCCGACGTCCGGCTGCGGATCACCGCCAACTCCGGTGCTCCCGGCGGGCAGGCCGCGGAGTTCCAGGTTTTCGGTGTCCCAGCCCCGAATCCCGACCTCACGGTTTCGGGTGTTTCGTGGTCGCCGGCGAATCCGGTGGAGACCGACGCGATCACGGTGTCGGCGACCGTCCGCAACGCCGGGACCGCGGCGTCGGGTGCGACGAACGTGAACCTCTACCTGGGCACGGCGAAGGTCGGCACGGCACCGGTCGGCGTACTCGCCGCGGGCGCGTCGGCGACGGTCTCGGCGGACATCGGCACCCGGGAAGCGGGCAGTAACCAGGTCACCGCGAAGGTCGACGAGGCCAACGCCGTCGTCGAGCAGGACGAGGCCAACAACTCCTACAGCGGCTCGTACTCCGGCGCGATCGCCGCCGGGGCCACCGCGCCGCCGGTGAACGTCGGCACCTGGACCGCCGGGAACGGCCGGTACACGGTCAAGACCGTCGTCGCGAACGACGCCAATGAGTTGCCCGCGAAACAGGGCAACAACACGAGCACGCAGGCGTTGTTCGTCGGCCGTGGCGCGAACATGCCCTATGACATGTACGAAGCCGAAGACGGCGTGGTCGCGGGCGGCGCGTCCGTGATCGGTCCGAACCGGAAGATCGGCGATCTCGATGCCGGACGCCGCGGGTGGCGGCGGGCAGAACTCGACGCTGAACGTCTACGTCGACGGCACGTTCCTGAAGGCCATCGACCTGACTTCGCGCCACGCGTGGCTTTACGGCCCTGAAGCCTCTCCGCAGAACTCGCCGGGAGCCGGTCCCGCGCGGCACATCTACGACGAGGCCGGCATGCTGCTCGGCACGACCGTTCCCGCCGGGCACAAGATCAAGCTGCAGAAGGACGCCGGGAACGGCTTGAACTACGCGATCGACTTCGTGAACTTCGAGCTGGCCACGGCGGCCGCGAACCCCGACCCGGCGCGCTACGCCGTCCCGGCCGGGTTCACTCAGCAGGATGTGCAGGCCGCGCTGGACAAGGTGCGCCAGGATCCGAACCTCACCGGCGTCTTCCTGCCGCCGGGGCAGTATCCGATGACGAACAAGGTCACCGTGTACGGCAAGCCGATCACGGTGCTGGGCGCCGGGCCGTGGTTCACGAGGTTCACCGCGCCCGCCGGGCAGGAGAACACCGACATCGGGTTCGACGCGCAGGCGAGCGCGAGCGGTTCGACGTTCGGCGGGTTCGCCGTGTTCGGGAACTACACGTCCCGGATCGACGGGCCCGGCAAGGTCTTCAACTTCACGAACGTCACGAACATGACCATCGACGACGTCTGGGTGGAGCACCGGATGTGCCTGCTGTGGGCGACCAATGTGGACAACACGACGGTGAAGAACTCGCGGATCCGCGACATGTTCGCCGACGGCGTCAACTTCACCAACGGCAGCACGGGAAACCGGGTCACCGACAACGAGGCACGCTCCACCGGTGACGACAGTTTCGCGCTGTTCGCCGCCACGGACCTCAACGCGGGCAACCAGTACGACAACGTGTTCGAGAATCTGACCGTGCTGCTTCCGTGGCGCGCGGCCGGGCTGGCGGTGTACGGCGGGTACAGCAATACCTTCCGGAACCTCTACATCGCGGACACGTTGACGTACTCGGGGATCACGATCAGCTCGCTCGACTTCGGCTATCCGTTCCTCGGCTTCGGTCCACAGCCGACGACCGTCCAGAACGTCTCACTGGTCCGCGCCGGCGGACATTTCTGGGGACAGCAGACGTTCCCCGCGATATGGATGTTCTCTGCCTCCAAGGAGTTCCGGGGCATCCGGGTGTCCGATGTGGACATCCAGAGTCCGACGTACAGCGGCATCATGTTCCAGACCAAGTACTCCGGAAGCCGTCCGGAGAACCCGGTCGAGGACACGGTGCTGACGAACGTGTCGATCACCGGAGCGCACCGCAGCGGTGACGAGTTCGACGCGAAGTCCGGGATCGGGATCTGGGTCAACGAGCTGCCGGAACCGGGTCAGGGCCCGGCCGTCGGCTCGGCGACGTTCTCGGGGCTCACCCTGAGCGACAACGCCGAAGACATCCGGAACACGACGAGCACGTTCACCATCAACCGCAGCTGAGTGCCGCAACCGGCGGAATCGCCCGTTGCTGAAGTGCGGAATCCGTGCTTCACTTCTTGCCATGCCGTACCGACGGACTCCGAAGACGCAGGCCAGACTGGACTCGCAGCGAGGCGAGATCCTGGCCGCGGCCATCGCGCTCCTGGCCGAGACCGGCTACGCGGGCTGCTCCATGGCCGCGGTCGCCACTCAGGCGGGGGTGGGCACCGGCAGCGTGTACCGGCAGTTCCCGTCCAAGGCCGACCTCGTCGTCGAGGTCTTCCGCGAAGTGGTCTCGCGGGAGGTCGACGCCGTCGAGGCCGCCGCGTCCCAAGGCGACGTCCGCGAGCGGGTGGTCGCCGTGATCGAGACCTTCGCCGGGCGGGCGTTGAAGGCGCCGAGGCTGGCGTACGCGTTGCTCGCCGAGCCGGTCGACGCCGTGGTGGAGGCCGAGCGCCTGGTCTTCCGTCGCGCGTTCCGCGAGGTCATCGCCAGGAACATCGCCGACGGCGTGAAGCGGGGGTTGCTGCCTTCGCAGGACGCGGAAGCGACCGCCGCGGCACTGGTCGGCGCGGGCGCGGAGACGCTGGTCGGCCCGTTGGCCGGCGAGAGCGGACCGGACACCATCCCGCACCTGGTCACCTTCACCCTTCGCGCGCTGGGGGGCTCCGATGGCGTTTGAGACGCTCACGTACCGCGTCCAAGACCAGAAGGCCTACCTGACCCTGAACCGCCCCGAGCGGCTCAACGCGATCAACGACGTCATGCCCGGCGAGATCCGGCAGGCCGTGGAGCTGGCGAACGAGGACGACGCCGTCCGGGTGATCGTGGTGCGCGGCGAAGGCCGGTCGTTCTGCGCCGGCTACGACCTCAAACAGTTCGCCGAGGGCGACGCCGAAGGCCGCTGGAACCAGGGCCCGGTCTGGGATCCGATCAAGGACTACCGGGTGATGAAGCGCAACACCGACGACTTCTTCAGCCTGTGGCGGTCGCTGAAACCCACCATCTGCCAGGTGCAAGGGCACGCGATCGCCGGCGGCAGCGACATCGCGCTCTCGTGCGACGTGCTGATCATGGCGGCCGACGCGCGTCTCGGCTATCCGCCCGCGCGGGTCTGGGGCTGCCCGACGACCGCGATGTGGGTCTACCGCGCCGGTGCCCAGCGCGCGAAGCGGATGCTGCTCACCGGCGACACCATCGACGGTGCCACCGCGGCGGAATGGGGACTCGCGCTCGAGGCGCTGGAACCCGAAAAGCTCGAAGCCGCCGTCGAGGAACTGGCCGACCGGGTGGCAGGCGTGCCGACGAACCAGCTGGTGATGCAGAAGCTGATGATCAACCAGGCCTACGACAACATGGGCCTTTCGGGCACTCAGACACTCGCGACGCTTTTCGACGGCATCACCCGGCACAGCCCGGAAGGACGCTGGTTCCGCGAGTTCGCCGAACGCGATGGTTTCCACGAGGCGGTGGCCTACCGGGATTCCGGACAGGTCATCCCGGACGGCGGCGGACCGCTGCCGGAGCACACGGATCCAAGGAGGTCGTCATGACCGCGAACACCGAAAGCGAACGGGTCGCCGAGCGTCTGCAGCGCTCCTCCGCGCGGCTCTCCTACGACCCGGACGTCGATGTCGACTGGCTGGCACCCTTGGTCGACGGCGCGTACGGCAAGACGCCGGAACGCTGTTCCTTGTACGGCACCGCATTGTGGGACCGGCTCGACGATGGGCAGCGCGCCGAACTGAGCCGTCAGGAGGCGGCGGCCGCCGCCGCGTCGGGCATCTGGTTCGAGCTGATCCTCATGCAGGGCCTCGTGCGTCACGTCTACAACAGCGACCCGACCACCCATAACGCGCAGTACGCGCTCACCGAGATCGCCGACGAATGCCGTCACAGCACCATGTTCGCCCGCTCGATCGAGAAGAGCGGCGGTGTCGTCCGGCGTCCGAGCCGCACGGCGCACCGCGCGGGCAAGGTGTTCGGCGCGGTCTGCGGTCCGGCGCTGCTGTTCGCCGGCGCCATCTACGTCGAAGAACTCGCCGACGGCATGCAACGCGAGATGATGCGCGACGACAGCCTGCAGCCGATGATCCGGATGATCTCCCGCATCCACGTCATCGAAGAGGCACGCCACATCAGCTTCGCCAAGGACGAACTGGGCCGGGCCTGGGCCCGTCACGGTCGCGTCGGCCGTGAACTGATCCGCTGGGCGATCGCCGGGATGGCCTACGTGGCGACGTCGGAGTTGTTGCACCCCAAGGCATACACCTCCGTCGGCCTCGACCCGCGCGAGGCCCGCCAGGTCGCCACCTCGAACCCGCACTGGCGCCGGACCAAGGCGGCGTGGGCGGCCAAGGCCGTCGACTACTTCACCGAGATCGGCCTCATCGGCGGCCCGAGCCGACGGCTCTGGCGCCGCGCCGGCGTCCTCGACTGAACGAAAAGGAAGGCAACTCCATGTCCGCACGCACCGGCAAGCTCCTCGGCCTCGGCATCGCCGCGACCGGGCTCGCCCACTTCGCCGCTCCGGCCGCTTTCGAACCCGTGACGAAGATGGCCTTCGCCGACGACGTCCGCAACTGGACCTACCGCAACGGCGCCACCGAACTCGCCATCGGCCTGGCGATCGCGGCCCGCCCCACGCGGAAGGCGGGCGTCGCCGGGCTGGCCGTCTACGCCGGATGGCTGGGCAAGCGGGTCCTCACCCGGCGCTGACATCCCGCTGGCTCATCGAACGTGGGTGGCGCAGTGGGAGCGCGCCACCCCGAACAGAGCCGGGCCCGGGCTTGCTGATCAAGGAGGTCCGCTAGTGGGTCTGGGCTCCCGTGGAGCTTGTGGCACTCCACCGGATCCCGTAAGCGAATCCCGGGGTGAGATGCCGGAACTCGGCCTGCACCTCACCGGAAGCGTCCGGCGTCAGTTGCGTACCCATCACCTCGGTGTCCCTGGCATCGTCTTGGAACACACGCTCAAGGCGCGAGACGCGAACCGGCGCAGGACTGGCGAATCGGAGGTGGAGGATGAACAAGTCGACCGGATGCCGGGGTACGCACACGAAATGCGAGTACCTGAAGGGGGCGCGGAACCGCAGAGCAAATTCATGTCGTTCGCCGCGAGAGAGCTGCCTAGGAAGACGTAGGCCGAGCCCGACCCGTTCGCTCGATTCCATGGCACGGGCGGTCAGCACCCCACCGTAGAACACGTCTACCCTCAGATCACTCCCACTGCTGCGGCCACCGCGCCCGTGGGCGCCTAGCGTCAACGCGAGGTCAAGCTCAGAAGTGTGGTCGGTGTCGGCGACGATTCGGCGAAACTCAAACGTCTCGGGTGTCGGTTGATCGAGTGCGACCATCACCCGGAGTTCCTCGGTGTGCCAGAGCCTGCCTGGCTGTTCAGGCTCTGGGGAACGAACGCCGCCCAAGGCCAGGACCGCAAGCTGGTCCATCCCCTCATCGATGCGGCGGCGGGCGGTGCGGTCGTCGCGATCCAAGGTATGGGCCAGCCACCTCACTCGATCCTGATAGAAAGGATGTCCAGCCTCTTCGTGCATCGCGAGGGCGGCCAGCACCGCGAGACGTAGGTCGTTCGGCAACGTCCTCGCTAGCGTCAGCAGGCCTTCTGTGATTTTGCGTCTGACCTCCGCGTTATCGTCGCCTTCGGAGATCCGGAATGTGGTTTGCAAGGCAGGCCCGGCGCGTTCGCGGAGCTGTGGTGCGGCGACGCCTCTGCCCCGGCGAAGCAATCTGAGCTCGCCGCTCAGATCGGCCACGCTGACCGTCATTTCGGGATTTTCACGTACGCGGAAATCTTCGAACTGAGAGCGGCCGCACGGGAGTCGACTCCTGTCGTGCTGTACTCAGGGACCGTCGAAAGCAGCCCCCGCGCGGCCGCGCTCACACTGCCCACCCGGGGCGAAGCCTGCTGAGCCTTCGCCCGAGCTGTCCTGCGGCCAAGCAAGTAGCACCTGAAGCGGCGAGAGCCACTTCCAGTGTGTAGCCACGGGTGATCAAGAATCCTGTGAAGGCCTGGATCAGGATCACGATGACGACTGCTTCGCGGAGATGGCGTGCTGGAGCTCCAGGAAATGGATCGGGCGTGCAGGGGCGATCCTTGTGTGCCGGTGCCATTGTTCTGTGAAATCCTCTCTGTATCGACCTAGGCTGTACATCCACAGACATGTGGCGAAGGTTGCAGCCTTGCCACGTGGACGGCTTGAGTCTTGCGCAGAGTGTTCATGATCGGAAGAGTGACTACGGAGCGTCAGATCATGGTTGCAAGGCTGAAGGGGCCGCCGGCTGCAACCGGGGCCCCTTCGGCGACTCGCCTAGGTCGATAGACAGATCGCAACAGTCAGGATCGCTGACCGGCTCGACGATGTCGTGTGTTGTCATGCTTTTGACCAGGTTTTGTCCACTTTTTGCCCATGGGTGTCCGGTCCCACTGGTGACTTGGCTTGGCGTGAATACTGGTCAGTGCCGGATTGCGCCGTCCCATGTCCGGATCGTGAATCCTGCCTGAGTGATGCCGTCTCGGCAAGGCCTTCGCCGCGGCGAACTTCGAGGCTTCAGGGCGCCTCGGGTGCGAGCTATCTTGAATAGTATTCGGAAGTAAATTCGATCCCTGCGGTCACGTTGGCCGCGGATCGGCCCGGTGAACGATCGTAGAGGGTGAAGCGTTGAGTATTTCCTTCTCTGTAACACCTTCAAGTCCGACGTAGTGCCCTGGTCCGCTGTCTGCGGGCAGAACCGGCACGCCTCGAGAACGAGGCGTGCCGGTGCCCGGTGATCAGGAGCCGGTCTGCTGCCTGATCCAGCTCAGGTGCTGGGCGATGCCGGTGTAGAGGGTGCTGGTGGCGCATTCGCCGCCGTTGTCGCCGGGGCCGTGGGTCTCCCCGACCAGCGTCCAGCGTCCGGTGGTGCCGACGACCGCCGGTCCGCCGGAATCGCCGTGGCAGGCGGAATGCCCGCGGTCACCGGAGATGCAGACGTCACCGGAGCCGCCACCGCCGGCGTAGCAGGAGCTGCTGGGAAGCACCCGGAGGTCGATCTGGCGCAGTGTGGTCGGGGTGCTGCAGCTCGGCCAGCTGGTGCATCCCCAGCCGAGAAGACGCGCGGTGGTGTTCGGCGCGGGGTTGCTCGTGGCCATCGCGACCGGAGTGGCGCGGACGGCCGTGGACAGGTGCATGAGGGTGAGGTCGGTACCCGGCTTGTTGACGCGGCGGTCGATCCTGCCGACTTCGCCGCCGGAGTACTTGTTCGTCGAGCCGATCCGGCCCTGCGACGCGCCGCCGCAGTGGGTGGCCGTCACGATCCATTGGGGCGCGACGAGGCTGCCGCCGCAACCGTTGTTGAGCGAGACCATGAAACTGTAGGTCTCCGTGGCGGTGCCCCCGCCGATGATCGAGGGCTGGACACCCGAATCCGTTTGGGCTTGGGCGATCCCGGGCGTGGACACCGCGAGTGCCGCAGCCAGGAACCCGAGAGCGATTGAAGCGATTTTCCGCATGGTTGCTCACCTTCGGGCGGCCGAGCCGCCTGGTGGTCGGGGAGGAACAAGGGCGATGCCGGCCGCCCAAATGTTTCCGACGACGGGAGAGCCGGAATACCTTCCTAGGTAGTAAGACGAAAGTCGCGGATCGTTCCGGCCGGAACCAGGCGCGCGGAACCCCGGCCTGCCTCCCCATTTCCGCCATTGGCGGGCTTTCGCGATGGAAAGCCCGGAATGTTCACGGTCTGGATCAGAGAGTTCGGATGGCCATTGATCCATGCTTTGGAATGGTTTCTCCGAATTGTCCGAAAGATCAGGGACATTCTCGAAAGGTGTGCACTCGAAGATTATGTGCGAAGTGCTTTATCGAGGTCGTCCGGCTCGACGCCGAGTTCGGCGCGGGCGATGTCCGGGTCGAGGACCATGGCGGTGGCGTGCAGTTCACTCCATTGCGCCGGGTCGAAACCGAGAGTGAATCCTTGACGGCGTTGGCGTATCCCTGCCCAGCGGAGCAGCAGTTCGACGGCGATCCGATGCAGTTTCCAGACGCGTTTCGGAGGGCGGCCGCTCGCGGTCGCGAGACGCGTGAAGAGATCGGCCCAAGGGAGATTCGCCGTGACGAGCGGGTAGTTCCCGTTCGCGCGACGTTCCAATGCGGCGACTGCCGCTCGCGCGGTCTGGGTGACGGTGACGACCGCGGTGGTGCCGGGGTAGGCGAGGATGTCCGCATCACTGACGGCCATGCTGCGCAGCATGGGTTCGAGAGGTGATCGCCTGCCCGGAGTCGTGCCCGCCACGTACGGAAGTTCGAGAATCGCCACCGAGGTTTCCGCGGTGACGGCGGCGCGGGCGCGCTCGGCTTGGTCGATTCTGCTCGAGATGTACGGACTGCGTTCGGCCAACCGGAGTTTCGGGTGTTCGCGCTGGAGGCTGGCGTAGAAACTGCCGAGGATGACGGCGCGGTCGGTCTGCGCCCGGCAGCCGGCGGCGAGCAACCTGGCGACCGGTGCGACATTGGCATCGTGGAAGAACGCGGCGATGTCGGCGCCGCGCGGTGCGGCGACGGCGGCGGCCGATGCGACGACGATGCCCTGATGACCGGCGACGATCGCCTCGAGTCGTTCCTCGGACATGTCGGTGAGGTCACCCAGTCGGACTGCGACCGAGTCGGGAAGGTTCGTAGGTGGCTGGCGGACCAGCACGGTGACGGTGTGCCCGCGTGCCAGCAGTTCGCGCACGACGTGCTGTCCGATGAAGCCGCTTCCGCCTGTTACCAGTACCTTCATAGGCCTTCCTTTCATCCGGTGAACCCGAGAACGACCTGGGCCAGCAAAGCCGAGGTGAAGAAGGAACCGGCGAAAACGAGAAGCGTCACGACGACCGCGCGCCAGCTCAGGGTCCGCAGGATCCTCAACTGCCGGACGGTCACGCACAGCCCGACGCAGCTGAGCACGGCGGTCGCCAGCGTCAGCAGGTCGACGGCGGACAGGACGCGCACCATGGTCGCCGACCACGGCAGTCCCGGAACGGTCAGCACGGCACCGACGAGCGCCGCCCACAGCACGGTCGGCACGAACCGGCCGGTCCGGTCACCGAGCATCCGCACTCCGAAGGCGAGGGCCAACAGCAAGAGCATTCCCGGCGCCGCATGCCATCCCGCGGTGACGAGCAGGAGCACGGTCACGGCCAAGCCGGTCACCAGCCGAGAGGGCACGACGGTCGCCGCCGGCTCGGCGGTGTCCCCGGAGACCAGCCGATTCCGTACGGCGGTGGGGGAACGGTACAGCCGTTCCAGCACCGGAAGGACGATGAAAGCGCCCAGCAGCACGGTGGTGATGTAGGTCAGCACATCACTGGCCGTCGCCAGCGCGACGATGTCGTCCTGGGGCAGGTCGCGGGAACCGTGCGCGAGCGAACCCGCGCAGGAGATCGTCATGCCCCCGCTGCCGACCCCGCAGGCCATCGCCAGCGCCGTGGAACTGAACAGCGGAATCGCCGAGCCGATGCCCGCGAGTGCCGAGAAGAACAGGGACCCGAAGAGTGTGCCGCTGATGTAAGTGGCGAGAACGCCGGAACCCTCCGGGCCGGAGATGCCGTATCGCTCGGTCACCAGGGCGATGCTGGGTTCGCGGCCGATGGAGAACGTGGCGCCGATACTCGCGCGGCCGAAGCCGAGCAGTAAGGCCGCAGGGAAAGCCAGCAGCGCCGTCCCCGCCTTTCCGAGGCTCTGCACGAGGATCGCCGGTCCGGCCTCGACGATCGTGGGGAGCGCCGTACCGAGCACGACTCCGGCTCGCACCACGAAGACCACCGTCAGCAGTTGCAGGAGTTGCCCGGCGCAAGACCAGATCGGTGCGGCCGCCTCCGGACGTCGCCAGGACAGCGACAGATTCAGGGAGACCGTGATCACGAAGGCGAAGAAAAGCGGAAGCAGGACGAGCGCGAACGAGCCGATCCGTAGTTCCAGCGCGCCCGCGTACTCGGTTCCCACAGTGACCAGCGCGCACAACGCGGTCACCCCGATGGCGACCGCCGTCCCGGCGTTCGATGGTCTGGACATGGCCGTCGTCCCCCTCCCGGAACCACCATGTCCGATGATCATGGCCTCTCGGTGGCTCCTTGGCCAGGACGGCCTGCCCGGTCTGCGGTTTTCCGCCCTGGCGCAAGAGTCTCGACCGGCCGGCGAGGCGGGCGGCAAGCTGTTCCCATGCCCGTGAAGGGCCAAGGGGAGGGGAACGATGATCCGGAAAATGATGCTCGTCGGCGGCGCGATGATCTCGGCGCTGGTACTGGGGACCTCGACCGCGGAGTCGGCGACCGGCTACACCATCTGGCAGGGAAAGGACTACGCGCAGTACGACACCGTCCGCGATGCCGCCGCGGTGTGCGACGAGGAGCAGGACGGCAACGGCGTCTACGCCGAGTACAACCAGAAGAACGGGACGAAGCTGACCATCGGCGACAGCAATGGTTCGAAGGTCGGCTGCGGCAACGCCACGATCCCGGACGTGACGTCCTTCCGGATCTGCGAGGACGACGCGGGGGACGACAGTTGCTCGCTGTGGCGGATCGTGCGCTGAGGGGTCAGCCCAGCAGCGCGGCACCCATCGGCGTGAGGTTGTGCAGCACCACGGCTCCGTGGCGCCGGCTGGCGATGAGCCCGGCTTCGCGGAGCACCGTGGTGTGCCGCGAAACCGCGGCCGCCGAAATGCCGAGCCGGTCGGCGAGTTCGCCGCTGGTGGGGCAGCCCGCGACCGCGTACAGGACGGCGGCGCGGGTCCGGCCGAGCAGGGTGGCCAGGTGTTTCGGCAGGGGAGCGGGCTCGTGCTCGTGGGACACCGGGAAGACGAGGACCGGTGGAAGGTCGTCGTCGGCGAGGGCGACGGGGGTGTCCCAGCAGAAGTAGGACGGGACGAGCCGGATACCGCGACCGTCGAGATGGAGGTCGCGGTCGACGGGGTAGCGCACGGTCAGGACCGGTGCCTCCCAACGGAAAGCGGGCCGGAGCGACTCGAGAAGGCCGAGGGTTCCGCTTTCGCCGGCGAGCCGTGACCGCAAGGCCCGGTCGGTGTCGACCTGGGTCCGCACGTTCGTCCATTGTGGAGCGACCAGGGTGTCGTGGGCGATCTGGAGCGCCCCGGCGACCTGATCGAGCGCCGCGCTCGCCCCCGCCGCCAGCCCCTGCGTCCAACCGGGCAGGCGGTGGTGCTTCGCCATCAGCGCGACTTCGCGCCCGAGCCGATCCGCCGGCGTCCCACGGAGCGCGGACAGCCCCGCCTTCAACCCGCACGCGGCCTCGGCGGGGGTGAGGAAGTCCGGGAAGTACCGGGCAGGCGGCGCGATCGCCTGCAGGAACCGCACCGCGGCCCTGGCGTCACGCTCCCGCAGGCCTTCCCGCACCCGCCGCCGCCAGCGCGCGAAGGCGGGAACGCCGTCGAGCGTGAGCTTCTGCATGGCCAAAACCGTTTCCCACAGCGGATCCGGTGCGGCCGCGACGCGGACACGGGCCAGGTCACGGTCGGTGAAATGAATACGAAGCATGACGCCTCCCCCATGGAGTCGTCATTCATTTATCACATCGGAGGGGAACATGAAGGGCATTCTGAGCAGGAACCTGCGGCGGGCGGCCACGGCGATCGCGGTGGCGTCGGCCGCGACACTGGCGTTCACAGGCACCGCCTCGGCGGCGACCGGCGCGGCCACCGCATCCGGGAGCGAGGTCTACGGATCGGCCAACTGGACCTGGACGTTCAGCGGGATGACGGGCATCAACATGGCCGTGCGGGACACGAAATGCGACGGCAACCCCGTCTACGTGTTCTTCGAGGCCGACCTCGGCATGGGGACCATCGACCCGACGCCGTACCGCTGGAACGAGAGCGGATGCGGCACCACGAGCTACTGGAGCAACCTGAAGTACAACTCGGGCACCAAACTGACCAAGGTCCGCGTCGTAACCTGCGTGGACGACGCGGGTTGGGACACCTGCTACCGGAGCGGATGGCAGTACAACCGCTGATTCGTAACCGGGGCGGTCATACGATCGAAGCCCACCGACGGCACCCGGCAATCCCGGCCGAACCGTTGGTGGGCTTCGTGTGGGAACTGTGCGCCATCAGGGACTCGAACCCCGAACCCGCTGGTTAAGAGTCGGCACGTTCGGCAACGTGTTCGCGCCCGCTCGGCGCTCCGGAGGCGTTCGCCCGCACAGAGAAGCAGTGGCCAGCGGTGCCCCGGCCGCCAACTGGATACTCGACTCGAACAGATGCGGACGGGCGCCCGTCATTCAGGCCCTCACCGCTCTCGTCGCCCAGCCGGGGTGAGGGGCCGGATCGACTTTGGGGCGATCTGGAAGGCTCGCAAAGGATTCTGCCATCGCGGAGGGGGCTCAGTGGCGTTTGGGGGGTCCCGGTCGTGGTTTCGGGCGGGATGCACGGAGTCGGATGGCGTTGAGGTCGGCTGTCCCGTCTGCCACGGTTTTGGCGAGGTCCGACAAGCGCAGGTTGTGCGAGCGGGCATGGTCGCGCAGCGCGGTGAAGGCGTCTTGCATGGTCAATCCCGCGTGTGCCGAGAGCACCCCTTTGGCCTGTTCGATGATGACGCGGCTGTTCAGCGCGGTCTGCAGTTGTTCGGAGAGGATCGCGCTGTCGTGGACCGCCCGCTGCTGCAGCAGGCCGATGGTGGCGACGTCGGCAAGGGCTTGGCCGAGCAGCACGCTGGTGTCGTCAACGCCGTCGCTGTGGGTGTTGAGCATGTTCAGCGACCCGATCACGGTGTGGCGTAACCGCATGGGGACCGCGTAGGCCGCTTGGAAGCCGGCCGCGCGGGCGGCGGGTCCGAAGCGTGGCCACCGGGCGCCCTCGCCGGCCAGATTCGCGCTCGAGACCGGCAGGCCGGTGCGTACGCAGTCCAGGCATGGACCGTCCTCGGCCTGCACAGCGAATAGTTCGAGCAGCCGGGCCTGCTCGGAGGAGGCGGCCGCCATGGCCAGCTTGCCCTTCTGATCGGAGAGCACGACACCCGCCGCGGCGATGTCCAACAGTTCCACACAGCGCTCGACAAGACTGTTCAGGAACTCCAACATGTCGAATTCATCGACGAGCGTGTCCGCCAGTTCCACGAACACTCGCGCCAGCCGTCGTTCGTGCCGGTCGTTCATCGCCGCTCACTTCCCTCACCGTTGCGTTGCCGCTTGAAGGTCATTCTTCTTCCAGGAACAGTTCGCGATCCACGATTCGCTGGGCCACCACCGCGATCGGCATGTCGTTGGCGTACGCGTAGCCGCGGATGCGCAAGAGCGCTGCCTGCATGGTGACGCCGAGGTCGTACTTAACTATCCCTGTCGCCTGGTGGACCTCGGCGTGAATGTCGGTGATCCAGCCCAGATCGTCGTGGGCGTGCCCGGCGGTCTCGGACAAGACCGCCTCGAAGGTCATCTCGGCCAGAATCAGCGCGGCGGCGGTCTGTCGTGAACTCAGCTGCCCAGCCGTGGTGCGGTAGCAATCCAACGATCCCAGCCGGATGGCGCCCAATGACAGGGGGAACGCGAACACCGCCGCCGCCCCGGCGGCCTGGGCGCCGGAGGTGAAAGCGGGCCACCGCGATGCCGTCACGATCAGGTCAGGCGCCAGTATCGCGGTGCCGGAGATGACCGCCTCCAGGCCTGGGCCTTCTCCCACGGTGAATTGCAGTTCCTCCAGACGGGCGGCGGTCGCATCGGTGGCACGAACCAGGCGCTGCTGCGTGGCCGGGGTGCCTGCCTGAGAGATCAGGGTCACCCAGACTCCGGAGACGGCCAGTTCCGCCACGGCCAGTGCGCAGATCTCAGCGACGGCCGAGGAGTTGCCGTCGCCGTTCGCCGTCAGCAACGACCGCAGCCGTCGCCGCTGATCCTCGGTCACCAGCCGCCCCTTTCGTGATCACTTCCTGAAGCGTCTTGACCACCAGATGACCCGAACTCGTAGACACTACCCAGATTCGTCCTGAGTGGCGTGTCGGCGGAGCGGTCGGCCGGGTGGTGAGACTTCGCACTCCTGAGCTGAAACGGCGACGAGCAGGGCGCCGAGGATGCCGGCGGTGGCCAGGCCGGTCGCGAGGGCGAGGGCGGCGGCCGCGCCGGCGATGACCGGTACGAACGCGCAGAGGAAGAGCGAGCGTGCTCAACGGGACGCCCATGATGAGCAGCCCCAGGCCGATGCCGGCGGCGTCGCTGAAGGCGACGGCGGCGGTGCCGCGGATGTTGTAGTTCTCCCACGGTCACCGCCGTGTGAGCGCGCCCGAGGCTATCGCCGACTTGTTCCGGTCGAGCATGGCGGTCAGGTCAGCGTGACCACCGCGCCCGCCAGGTAACGGCAGGCGTGAACGGCCGGCCAGAATCCTACGACCGTGAGGGTGGCCACGACGGCCAGCAGGCGCCGGCTGCGGAGACCGTAGGGCACCATGGACGGCCTTTCGGGAGCGCCGATGTCGTTCGACACGGGTCGATCGGCCAAGCGTGCCTCGGACGGGGCCGGGCCGCCAGACGATCGCGGCAGGTCGCCGCCGTCCGCCGCGGAACGGCTGTCAGCGCGACACGCGCTGCGAAGAACTTCCCGGAAACGAATTCCCGGGCCTCTCGATTCGACAAGAGCTGCAGAGCGCCGTGATCCGTCCAAGGTCTGAACCGGGAACATCTGCGGGTAGGCCGCCGTTATACCTGATAGGTCGTCTGAACGCCGGCACGAGCGCGGCGGCCTTGAGGAGCATCAGCACGTCGAGTTCGAGCCCACCAGGGGCAGACGGCCTGCCGTCCGGCAGCGTCCGCGTCGCCCGACGGCTCAACGACCTCAACCGGCTTCCCCGGCCGTGGCCGCCGGGAACGTGCCGAGACCACAGCACCGATCAGCACGTCTCCAGCCGCGCACGACCAGTGTGCGTGTTGCCCCAAGTTTCGGCCCGCTGCCGGCGGGTACCCCCTACTCGATGGCCCAGGCCCCGCCATCAAGGCGAGCCATCGAAAGAGCGATTGATATGACACAAGCATTGGAACGCCCCCGAACACAGGCCCAGCGGACCGCTGAGCCGCTCCTGTCCGGGGAGCAGTCCGGTACCGAAAACTTTCTCGTCAAGTTGTTCGCGGTGGTGCCGTTGGTGGCGCTGGCCGCGTCCGTCCCCTTTGCGTGGGGGTGGGTCTTGGCTGGGTGGATCTCGGTCTGGCCGCGGGGTTCTACTTCCTCACGGGTCTTGGTGTGACCGTCGGTTTCCACCGCTATTTCACTCATGGTGCTTTCAAGGCCAGTCGTGGTCTGCGGGTCGTTCTTGCGGTCGCGGGCTGTATGGCCATGCAGGGTCCGGTCATCGGCTGGGTGGCTGACCATCGGCGGCATCACGCCTTCGCTGATCGGGAGGGTGATCCGCATTCCCCGTGGCGGTTCGGCACGTCCCCGGCCGCGCTGGCGCGTGGTTTCTGGTATGCCCATATGGGTTGGTTGTTCGAGCGTGAGAAGACCAATGCTCGGCGGTTCGCCCCGGATCTGCTGGCCGATCGTGATATCGCCCGGGTCGATCGCCTGTTCCCGCTGCTGACTGTTGTGACGTTGCTCGCGCCGGCCGTTCTTGGTGGTGTGATCACTTTGTCGTGGTGGGGTGCGGTCACGGCGTTCTTCTGGGCGAGTCTGGTCCGGGTGGCTTTGTTGCACCATGTCACGTGGTCGGTGAACTCGTTGTGTCACATGATCGGTGACCGGCCGTTCGCCGCGCGGGACAAGTCCGCGAATTTCTGGCCGTTGGCGATCGCTTCGATGGGTGAGTCCTGGCATAACTCCCACCATGCTGATCCCACTGGTGCCCGGCATGGGGTCCGCCGTGGTCAGCTCGATATCTCCGCGCGGTTGATCTGGCTGTTCGAGAAGGCGGGCTGGGCGACGGACGTCCGCTGGCCGAAGGTCGACCGGCTCGGCCGCAAACTCAACCCCGGCCACTCGCTGTCACTCCGCGGAGTCGGCAAACTGGAACGCGGACTTCTCGGCGAGACACCCACCAATAAGCAAAACGACGAGCGGCCGGCGGGCAGCCGATCATGAACACCGTTCGTTCCGTGCGCGCCGCCGCGCCCCACCATGAGGAGATCCGGCTGCGGGTGAACCTGCGGTCGGTGGCGGGCACGTCGACGGCGCCTGGTGGCCGCGCTCCCGTGACTCGGGCGTCGAGTTTCCGGCCGTGATCGCGGCGGTGCGGGGCCAGGACGGCTGGGAGGTCGCCCACCGCGAACCCGTGGTGGACGGCCGGCTCGTGCGCCTCGAAGGATTCCACGCCATGCACGCGAACACCGTGACCCTGATCGGCTCGCAACAGCGGCGCCTCACCCTGCTCGTCGTCGCGCCGCACACGTCCTCGGTTGCGGCAGATCCCGATTCCACAGCGAGTGTCGAAGACATCCTCGCCGGCCATGGCTCCGAGGAGCCAAGAGACACGTGACCTCCGCGATCGGCACCGATGGGCAGTCGATCGCCAGGGCGCGCAAACGTCCGGAGCAACCAGCGGTGAAATTGCTGTCTTGACCCGGATTTCATCGGCTGGCCGCTTACCGCCGTCGAATACGAGGGAAATGTGGTGTACAGCCGAAAATACACGTTGAGCCCCGTGCCCCGACGGTTGTGGTCGCGTGATCAGGTGGCGGAAGTGCCCGAACTCGCCACGGTGCCCGCCGCCTGGACTGGCCCGGTATGGCGCATGGGGTTCTCCCCGGCGGGCTGGGCGGTCTCGGAAGGAACGCAGCCTGGAACCGACTGCCCTTCCCGGGTGACAGTCGCATGTGGACAGTCCTTGTCGGACTCCGCCGCGCTTCAGCGTGAGGTTGCCACGAGAAAGGTGAAGTGCCCGTCGATGTCCTTGCGGACATCGAGGAACTTGTCGGAGAGGAGGACGCGGGTCTCACGTGCGAGGAATACCTGGGTTCCCGCGGCGTCGATGACGTCGTCGCCGGGCGCTGGATGCGCGGCGATCTCGACGGAGAGCGCGGCGCCGTCTTCGGGGAGGCCGTTCAGCGTCATACGCAGACCGCCCCGTACCCGGACATCCTGAGCGGTGGTGAGATGGTTGATGGCTTCGGCGGCGGACTCGGTGATCGTGAACATCGGAGACTCGCTCTCTGCCACCTGACGGTGGGATACTGCCGACTGTACGCCGTTGCCGTGCCGGTGACCCGAATCAAGAAGCCGGTCCGGAAAGACGATTCTTGCCCCGCCGGCGCGGTAGAATGCGAGACGACAGCGCCGGAGTGCCCAGACACCGCCCTCACGACGATCGACCATCGACCTGGCCGCCTCTGTCCCTTGGCCGTGCGCATGTCCTTCCGCGCGCTGAGGTTCATCAAGCGGTCGGGAATGTCTGGAGCCCCGATCGTGAAACTCATAACGCTCGACCTTCGTCGTTCGCGCCGTCGGCGGCCGTCGTCCGAACCGCTCGACGCGGCTCCCACGGCAGATGGCGGCAACCGGGACAGAACGGGGCTCGGTGTGGTCCGCGCGGTCATGGAGTTCCCGGCCGGGGGTGGTGGGCCCCCGGTGCGCCTGCCCCCACCGTTGACGGTGGCGGTCGAGCATCTCGGCCGGGCAGTGGTGCTCGCCGTCGACGGCGATGTCGACCTTCACACCGCGCCTGTGGTGCAACGCGCGATCGAATCGCTCTTGGACACCCGACCGCGACGGCTGGTCGTCGATCTGACCCTCGTCCGGTTCCTCAATTCCGCGGGGTTGGAGGTGCTGCTCGCCGCGCACCGGCGAGCGGGGCGGGACACCGACCTGCGCATCGTCGCCACCACGCGCGCCGTCTGGCGGCCCCTTCAGCTCACCCGCCTGCACGAACAGCTGATCATCCACGCCTCACTCCCGGCGGCTATCGCCGCGCCCTCGAGAACGACGGACGAGGACCGTGCTGGTGGATGCGGTCGGCGAGAGAACTGACGATCTCGAACACGACGGACAAACGGGAGCGAAGTATGTCGTCCTCGGTGAACGTGCCGCGGGCGGGATATCGCCACGATCGGGTCACCTCGAACCGATCTCCGTGGTTCGGAGGGTGCCTCGCGGCTGCGTCAGGATCTTGCCTCACAAGGGAAGGGAGCAGTCTCACGGCGATCGAGAGCACCAGTGCGTCCACGCTCGCCGGTTGCATCCGGCTGCGATGGCTGCAATGGTCGATGGCTACCCGCGTCGTTTCCGCACACCCGGCCGGTGGCGTCACCGCTCCAGACCGCGGCGGACCGTCCGTTCGTCCGTCTCGTCAGGAGGCGGGGTACCGCGTGGGGCGCACACCGAGACGTTTCCCGGCGGTGGATTGATGGTGATACAGCACCGAAAGCCGCGATGAGCGTTACCGAGGACAGTCGGTCACCGTACGACAGAGGCCCCAGCGGGATCGCCCGCTGGGGCCTCCGTCGCACAACGGCCGTCGGGTCAGCCGGTGCAGTTGGGGACCGCCGGGGCGCTCCCGGCGCAGTTGCCGGGTGTGTTGGCGGTGATGGGCGCGTTGTTGGTGGTCATGGTGCCGTTGCTCCGGTAGACGCCGCCTGCGGTGAGCACTGCGTGGTTCGTGGTCACGGTGGTCTGGGTGATGGTCGTCGCGGTCGATTCGACCGCTGCGATGCCACCGCCCTGGGCGCCGCTGTTGCCGCTGATGAGCATCGGGGTGCCGGAGACTCCGGTGGTGGTCAGTGTGCCGCGGAGGCCGTTGTAGATGCCGCCGCCCTGGAGCAGCGCGGTGTTTCCGAGAACGCTGCTTCTGGTGAACGACGCGGCGGGTGCCGTGCCGGACGGGGTGTCGGCGTTGGCGAGGCCGCCGCCGGCGAGCGTGGCGTGGTTGCCGCTCAGGCTGCTGGTGGTGAGTGTCACGGCGCCGCGGTTGAAGATGGCGCCGCCGTTGCCGACCACGCTGCCGTTGGTGAAGGCGACCGAGGTGGTCAGTGTGAGGTTGCCGGTCGGGCCGACCTCGGCGATCCGGAAGGGCTGCAGCGCGGTGCGCGTGATGGTCGCCGGACCGAGTAGTTCGATCGGTGTGGTGATGACCGGCAGTCCGTTGGCGGGCCCGCCGTGCGGGGAGGTCAGTGCGTAGGTGCAGCCGCCTGCCAGTGTCAGGGTGTCACTGTCGACTGTGGAGTTGGCGAGGTTGATGGCGGCGACGAGAGCGTTTTCACCGCACGCCACGGGAATGGTGGTGGCCTGCGCCATGGGGGCCAGGATGAGCATGCCGCCGGTCAGGGTGGCGGCGCCGATGACGGCCCGCAGAATGCCACGGTTTCTTCGCATCACATCTTCTTTCCTGGAAACGACTCCGCTGGGATTCGAGCAGGAAACGGCGGTCATCCGACACATCCGGGAACAGGAGAGGGGCTGCCGGTGCAATTGGTCGCGGTGTTGGCGGTCACCGTGGAGGTGTTCAGCGTCGCCGAACCCGCCACGTAGTAGATCCCACCGGGATTCACCGTCGCGGCGTTGGAGTTGACCACGCTGCTGGTGAGTGTGAGCGTCCCGTTCACACTGGCGATTCCGGCGCCTTGGCCCGCGGTGTTGCCGTTGACCGTGCTGCTGGTGAACGTCGCCGCGGCCGGGGTTCCGGTGCTGTACAAGGCGCCGCCTCGGCCGTTGGCGGCGTTGCCGGACAACGCGCCGCCGGTGAGGGTGACCGCGCCGAAGCTGAGGATGCCGCCGCCGTCGTCGTTGCCCGCGGCGGCCGCGTGGCCGTTGCTGATGGTGACCGCTTTGAGCGTGATTCCGCCGGTGGGTGCCACCTGGGCGATGCGGAAGGAGGTCGCTGCCGGTGCGCGGGTGATGGTGTTCGCGTTGCCCTCGAAGATGATGGGCGAGGTGATGATGGGAAGGCCGGCCGGACCGTGCACACCGTCGTCACCGTGGCCGCTGCTGAGGACGTAGGTGCAGCCCGGGGTCAAGGTTATGGTGCCGCCTCCCGCCGCGTTGGCCGCGTCGACCGCGGAGACCAGCGCCGCCTCGTCACAGGGGACCGATTCGGCACCGGCTTGCGCCGATGCGGGCAGGAGGACCGCCGATCCGGTCGCCAGGGCAATGGTGCAGGCAAAAATGGGTAACGTGCGATTGTGTCGCATTTTGACTTTCCTGAATCCGAGACCGATGGTGGAGGAGCAAGAAGCTCAAACGTCCCGCTGGAAAGCGGTCACCGGCGGCCAATGAACAACCACCTTGGATCCTACACCCGTTGGCCGGAAATAGACAGGGAAGCGGTCTTGGTGCCGTGTGTCGGCTTTCGGCAATGGGAATTCGGAAGGTTTCGCAGCGAATATCGCGGGTAAGGGATTGGTGGCGCACCGCGGAAAGCGCGTGTTCCCGCAATGGATACTCCGAAATCGGCTCCAGGATCGGTGTGGCCGCCGATGCGGAACGGAAGGACGACTTGGCCAGTATGTCGGGCGTGAGGCACGTCCTCCGAAGTTTCCGAGGCGAGCCGATTCCGTTCTCGCCTTCACCGACGGATTCGCCGGCCGCCGCTTGGTGCCGGGAGGTCGTTGCCGGGCCCGCGCTCCATGTTCCGGCCGCCCTCGTGCGGGGGGCCACACATCGGCGGACACCACTTCGGCTACCACCCGTTCGCCTGCGGTTCGTGAGGCGGTCGCGGGCTACGCTGGAGAGACCGGTGATGATGTGCCGACACGTTCACTTGTCGACCTCGCCGGCGCTGCCCCAGTCCTTGGCTGCTTGTCCGCGGAACAGCCGACTCGGGAGGTGGCGTAAAGCCGTGATGAGGGCCAAGGGAAGAAAGACAGAGTCCGCCGTGACGAGGCGGCCTGTGGGGAGTCTCGATGGTGTCAGGCCAGAGTCCTACGACATGAGCCACGATCAGCGTTGTCGCGGCGCGCGTCTGGTGGCGTCGGTGGCGAAGGACGTTGAGGACTGTGCGTTGCTGCTCGCCATGCTTGGGCTGGACCCCGCCGACGGACTGAAGCCCAGGGGTGCTTGACGGGGTCACGGGTGATCGGCCTGGCCGCGTCCGGAAGCTCGGCGAGGATCAGGTTCGGGAGTTGATCGCCGGCCATCGGGCGGGTTCGACGGTGCGGGGTCGAGCGGTCGGGCGTCATTTCGGCGTCGACCATGTCACGGTGCAGAACAAGCTGCGTGAACGTGGCGTTCCCAGGCGAGATAGCCACGGGGGCATCCGCGTGTCGAGTCGGGAGAGCCTCGATGACCTGGTCCGCGATGCCGGTGCTCGGATGGGGTCTCCGTCGCGCAGGCCGTCACCGTGGTCATGGGCGTCATCGTCGGCCTCGCGCGGCCAGCCTGTCGCTGGCCGCGGGCAACGACCTCAAGGTCGTGCAGGCAATGCTCGGGCACTCCAGCATCGTGCTCACCGCCGACACCTACACCAGCGTCCTGCCCTGCCTGGCACATAGCGCCGCGGAAGAGGACTGGAAGCGGCTCGTGAAGCTGTGACCCATTGCGGGACCAGGCAGGCGGGAAACATGCCCGGCGACGGAAAGCTAGCCGGAGCCGAGGCAAGAAGGCCAAGAAACAAAGGAGTGGCGGGGTACGGCCCCATCCAAGATCAAAGCCCACCGGCAAGATCCTCTTGTGGAGAAATCCTGCAGATGGGCTTCGATTCGGAACTGTGCGCCATCAGGGACTCGAACCCCGAACCCGCTGGTTAAGAGCCAGCTGCTCTGCCAATTGAGCTAATGGCGCCTGCTTGTTCCGCCGCCTTGGTGTTCCCCTCGGCGACGTGGAAAACATTAACACAGGGTTGCTGGGGCCCGTTTCAGGGGGGTCCCCTTACGTCGGGCCGGGACGTATTCGGCCATCCGGCCGCGAGCGTTGCGGCCGGTCAGGCAGACTATAGCCAGACGTAGGGGTTGGTACCACGCGAAACGGGCGGTGTGCATGAGGGTCTGGGGAGCGACGGGGCGGTCGCGGGTGGTTTTGGTGGCCTTGGTGGCCGGGCTCACTCTGGCCGCGTGCACCAGTACACCGTCGAGTGAATCGCCGTCGCCGGGTGGTGCTCCCGGGGGTTCGCAGCAGAGCGGAGCGCCCGCGCCGGAGCCGAAGCCCGCCGTGATGACACTGACCCCGGCGCAGGGGGCGGCGAACGTGGCACCCGGCGAGCCGGTCACGGTGGCCGTCGCCGACGGCAAGGTCGGCGAGGTCAAACTGACCGGTGCCGACGGCAAGGTCGTCGCGGGCAAGCCGAAGGACGACGGTTCGGGCTGGGAGTCGGCGGAACCGCTCGGCTATGGCAAGAGCTACACCGTCACCGCGGCCGCGACCGGGACCGACGGCAAGCCGGTCACCGCGACCTCGACGTTCTCCACGGCCAAGCCCGGCCGCCAGATCGGTGTCTCGATCAACCTCGTCGAAGGCGAGACGGTCGGCGTCGGCCTGCCGTTGATCTTCACCTTCACCGGCAACGTGCCGGACAAGGCCGCGACGGAGAAGGCGCTGAAGATCGTCACCGAGCCGGTGACCGAGGGCGCGTTCCACTGGTTCGGCGAGAAGACCGTGATGTGGCGGCCCAAGGAGTACTTCAAGGCGGGCACGAAGATCTCGGTCAACGCGGCGATCTACGGCAAGAACCTCGGCAACAACACCTTCGGCCGTGAGGACAAGCCCGCCAAGGTGGTCGTCGGCGACAAGCTGGTCGCGACCGCGGACGGTGGCACGCACCAGATGAAGGTCGTCGTGAACGACCAAGAGGTCAAGCAGATGCCGATCTCGATGGGCAAGCCGTCGAGCAGCACCCCGGCCGGGACCTACACGGTGATGAGCGAGCACACCGGGTACACGATGGACTCCAGCACGTACGGCGTCCCGACGGACAGCAAGGCCGGCTACCGGACGTTCGTGAAGTACGCGGTGCGCATGTCGAACAGCGGCATCTTCTACCACTCGGCGCCGTGGTCGGTCGGTTCGCAGGGCAAACGGAACGTGAGCCACGGCTGCATCAACCTGTCGACCGAGAACGCGAAGTGGCTGATGGACACTTCGAAGAAGGGCGACATCATCACGGTCGCCAACTCGGGCCCACAGGTGCTGGAGCCGACCGACGGCTGGTCGGTCTGGCAGATGTCGTGGGACGACTGGAAGACCGGCGGCGACCGGAACTGACCTGTTCTTCATGAGGGTCCTGTCAGGACGAAATCCGTCCTGACAGGACCCTCATGGCGTTCCGGGCGGCAAGGTGCCGTAGAAGTGCTCCCACTGCACCTCGCCGCTGGTCTTGTAGCGGCACTTCTGGGACTGGGCCTTCGTGCAGTTCGGGTACCCCGGTTCGCATCGCCACGGTGACTTCTTGACCGAGCTCGTGGTCCTCACCGGCTGAGGTGGGGTCACAGTCACGGTCGCCGGCGGCGGCACCGAGGTGGACGGCGTCGCCGTCACGGTCGTGACCGGTGTCGACGTGATCGCCGGTGCGGGCACCTGGTTCGGTGGAGACGTCGGGCAGGCTCCGGCCGCCACGAAGACTCCCAAGACTCGCGCGAGCGCCACGCCGCTTTGCCGATACCCGGGAAAAAGCGAAACCCCAGCCTGCCGGAAGAACCGGCCGAACTGGGGTTCGATGGGGTGAGCGACGGGTTTCGAACCCGCGACCTCCTGGACCACAACCAGGTGCTCTACCAGCTGAGCTACGCCCACCATCGCCGGGCTCGGGGAACCCCCCATCACCTCGGCCGCACTATATTAGCGTGCCCGTTTCCGGGGCTCGCAACGGGTTACCGTTCGTGGCGTTCCTGCACTTCAGCGGCCGCGGCCTTGGCCTGTTCGGTGGTCGGGCCGGGCTGCGGGACGAAGGCGACGCGACGGTAGTAGTCGAGCTCCCCGATGGATTCCTTGATGTCGGCGAGCGCGCGGTGCGCGAGGCCCTTCTCGGGCTTGGCGTAGTAGATCCGCGGGTACCAGCGCCGGACGAGTTCCTTCACCGACGAGACGTCGACCATGCGGTAGTGCAGGTGCGCGTCGAGCAGCGGCATGTCGCGGGTGATGAAACCGCGGTCGGTGGCGATGGAGTTGCCGGCGAGCGGGGCGACGTTGGCCTCGGGCACGTGCGCGCGGATGTACTCGAGCACGCGCTGCTCGGCTTCTTCCATGGTGACCGTGGAGCGCCGGACCTCTTCGGTGAGGCCGGAGCGGGCGTGCATTTCGCGGACGACCTCCGGCATCCCGTCGAGGGCTTCGTCGTCGGCGTGGATGACGATGTCGACGCCTTCGCCGAGGACGTTGAGTTCGGCGTCGGTCACCAGCGCGGCTATTTCGATCAACGCGTCCTTGCCGAGGTCGAGCCCCGTCATCTCGCAGTCGATCCAGACTAGGCGGTCGTTCACCCCGAAACCCTAACCCGACCCGGGGATTCGTGGCGCGCGACGTGCGGGTTCGGCGCGTTGCTGGCACCGTGTGCATCCTCAGGTGAGTCATGTCACAGATCGGGGAGCGACAGTGGCCGAACAGGGTCCAGCCCAGGAGATCGCGCAGGGATATGTGAGCGACGGGGCGGCGGTGGAGCTCGGCGCCGTCGTGATCGACGGCAAGGCCGACGCCGGCGCGGCGGTCCGCCTGCCGCTGGCGACGCTGAACCGGCACGGGCTGGTCGCGGGCGCGACCGGTACCGGCAAGACGAAGACCTTGCAGCTGATCGCCGAGCAGTTGTCCGCCGCGGGAGTGCCGGTGGTGCTGGCGGACGTGAAGGGCGACCTGTCGGGGCTCGCCGCGCAGGGCGAAAGCAACGACAAGATCGCCAAACGCGCGGACGAACTGGGCGACTCCTGGGAGCCCGCCGCGTTCCCCGTGCAGTTCCTGTCGCTGGGCACGGGCGGCAAGGGATCGCCGATCCGGGCGACGATCACGAGTTTCGGCCCGATCCTGCTGTCGAAGGTGCTGGGGCTCAACGAAACGCAGGAGTCGACGCTCGGCCTGATCTTCCACTGGGCCGATCAGCGCGGTTTGGCGCTGCTGGACACGAAGGACCTTCGCTCCGTCATCACGCACCTGACGAGTGACGAAGGCAAGGAGGACCTCAAGGGCATCGGCGGCGTCTCGGCCGCGACGGCCGGGGTGATCCTCCGGGCGCTGTCCAATCTGGAGGCTCAGGGCGGCGAGGACTTCTTCGGCGAGCCCGAGCTGGACGTCCACGACCTGATGCGCGAGGCCGACGGCAAGGCGATGGTGACCTTGCTGGAGCTGGACAACCTCCAGTCGAAGCCCGCGCTGTTCTCGACGTTCCTCATGTGGCTGCTGGCCGAGTTGTTCGAGGAGCTGCCAGAGGAGGGCGACCTCGACAAGCCGAAGCTGGTGTTCTTTTTCGACGAGGCGCACCTGTTGTTCAACGACGCGTCGAAGGCGTTCCTGGAGCGCATCGAGCAGACCGTGAAGCTGATCCGGTCGAAGGGCGTCGGCGTGTTCTTCTGCACGCAGCTTCCGACGGACATCCCGAACAACGTTCTGTCCCAGCTCGGCGCGCGGGTGCAGCACGCGTTGCGCGCCTTCACGCCCGAGGACCAGGCGGCGCTGACGAAGACGGTGAAGACGTACCCGAAGACGAAGCACTACGAGCTGGACTCGGCGCTGACGTCGCTCGGTATCGGCGAAGCGATCGTCACCGTCCTTTCCGAACGGGGCGCGCCGACGCCGGTCGCGTGGACGCGCCTGCGCGCGCCGCGTTCCAAGATGGGCTCCATCGGCGCCGAAGCCATCTCCGCGGCGACGACGTCTTCGGACCTGCACGCGAAGTACGCCGAGACGATCGACCGTGAGTCGGCCTACGAGAAGCTCGCCGCGAAGGTGGCCGCTCCGCCTGCCGGTGAGGCGCCGCCGCCCGAAGCGCCCGCTCCGAAGCCGGAGAAGCAGGAGCCGGGGATGGTGGAGCAGGCGATGAAGAACCCGGCGGTGAAGTCGTTCCTCCGCTCGGCGGCGAGCGCGCTCGGCCGGGAGATCACGCGTGGTCTGTTCGGGAACCGACGGCGGTGAGGAATACCTGACGCGATCTGTCAGGTAAAGGCGGCAAACTCGGTGCCATGACCAACAGCGCGACTGCGTCGTTCACCGTGGACGGCTGGGATCCCCAAGCCGCCGAGAAGGCCGAAGGCACCGAGTTCTCGCGAGTGCTGCTGACCAAGACGTTCACCGGCGACGTCGAAGGCACCAGTGCCGTCGAGATGCTCACGGCGGTGAACGAGACGTCGTCGGCGTACGTCGCCTTCGAGCGGCTGGCCGTCTCCGTCGGCGGGCGTAAGGGCGGCTTCGTCCTGCATCACTCCGCGGGGGAGAACGGGCATCACCTGATCGTCTTGCCGGGCTCCGGCCACGGTGAGCTGACCGGCATCACCGGAACGGCGGAGATCGTCCAGGACGACGAAGGCAACCACACCTTCACCCTCACGTACGAACTCTGAAAGCCCGTGAAGGCCCCCTTGGGAAAGGAGGCCTTCACGGACTGTGCCTGCTGGGCCGCCCCCTGACAGCGGTCCAGACGGCGGGGTCAGCCGACGATCTGCTCGACGATCTTCTTCGCGTCGTTGATGGGGATCGCGAAACCGATGCCGATGCTGCCGGTCGAGGCCGGGTTGTAGAGCGCCGAGTTGATGCCGATGACGTTCCCTTGCGCGTCCACCAGCGCCCCGCCCGAGTTGCCCTGGTTGATCGGGGCGTCGGTCTGGATCGCGGTGTAGCTCGGCCCGGCTTCGTTCGTGGTCCTGCTGTAGGGCGAGCGCCGTTCCTGGCCGCTGCTCAACTCGTCGAGCTTGCGGTTCAGCGCGCTCACGATCCCGGTGGTCACGGTGTTCTGCAGCCCGCCGGGCGAGCCGATCGCGACGACCTGCTGGCCGACGGCGAGCTTGCTGGAATCACCGAGCGAGGCCGCGGTCAGCCCGCTCGCGTTCTTCGCCTGGAGCACGGCGATGTCGGCCTTCGTGTCGGCGCCGACCACGCTCGCCTTGTACTGCTTGCCGTCGGACAGCGTGACGGTCACGTCTCCCTCGGCGTCCGCGACGACGTGGGCGTTGGTGAGGATGCGCCCGTCCGCTGTCAGGATGACGCCGGAGCCGACGGCCTCACCCTGCGCGGTGGTCACGTTCACCTGCACGACGCTCGGCGTCACCTTCGCGGCGACCCCGCTGACGTCACCCGAAGTGTTGTTCCCGACCAGTTGCCCGTTGGCGACCGCGGACGAACCCGTGCCCGACGCCGACGACGTGGAGCCGAGCCCCATGATCGCGGCGCCGCCGACCCCGCCGACGAGTGCGGCGGCGAGTGCCGTCGCGCTGACGAGGACGGCGACCCGGCCGCCCTTCTTGCGCGGTGGCGGGGTGACGAGTGGATTCGGCGCGGCCTGCCAAGGGGTGTAACCGGGGTACTGCTGCTGGTGCGGCGGCTGGTGCCCACCGGTTGAGGCGGGGCCTGGCCGACTCTCGTTCTCGGTCATGGAACAAGATTCGCGCCCGTACTTGTGAACCGCCTGTGGAATCCCCCTGTGCTTTCCTGAGAAGAATTACCTGAGAAACTCAGTCGAAGAAGGCAGGCACGTCCAGCGCTCCGCCCGACGCCTCGAACTCCTCGTGTACCGCTGCGCGGAGTTTCGCGTCGGCCAGGTAGTCGACGGCCGTCAGCGCCAGCCCCAGCGCGCCGTCGACGACCGCGCGATCGCCGTCCGGGGAACCGGCCGCGGCCGCGAACTCCTTGGTGTGCAAGGCGGTCGTCGGTCCGGCGATGGCGATCATCGGGTGGATCGCGGGCATCCGGTAGGAGAGATTGCCGAGATCGGTCGAGCCGGTGAGGAATTCGGGCACGATCCCCGGCGGCAGCGGTTTGCGGCCGGCGTCGACCTGATGCGCAGACCAGCGTCCGGCGAGCGTGGTGTTGAACCGGATCGGCAGATACGCGGGCTGGGCGTCCCACCGGAGTTCGACTCCGCAGCCGGTCATCTCCGCCGCGCCGCGCGCGACCGCCGAAACCCGCTCGGCGAGGTCGCGCAGCGTGTCCGGCTGCGCGGACCGGAGATAGAACAGCAGCGCCGCGCGTTCGGGGACGACGTTCGGCCGCGCGCCGCCGTCGGTGAAGACGCCGTGGACGCGGTCACTGGACGGCAGATGCTGCCGAAGCGCCGCGACACCCTGGTACGCGGCGACGGCGGCGTCGAGCGCGTTGCGCCCCATGAACGGCTGAGCCGACGCGTGCGCGCCGACACCGTGGAACACCATTTCCAGCTGCCGCCTGCCGAGGAACGGGTGCATGGCGATGTCGTGGCTGAACGGGTGCAGCATGAGCACGGCGTCGACGTCGTCGAAAACACCGGCGCGGGCCATGGCCTCCTTGCCGCCACCGCCTTCCTCCGCCGGCGTGCCGATCAGCGAGACCCGGCCGCCCAGCCGTCCGGCGACCGCGGCCGCGCCGAGGAAGCCGCCCGCGCCGGCGGTGCAGATGACGTTGTGCCCGCAGCCGTGGCCGAGCCCGGGGAGCGCGTCGTATTCGGACAGGACCGCGATATGCGGGCCGCTGCCGGGGGTGGTCGCGACCAGGGCGGTGTCCAGCCCGCCCGCGCCGATCGTCACCTCGTGGCCGTGTCGCCGGAGCAGGTCGCCGAGCGCGCGGACCGAACGGTGCTCCGCGAAACCCTCTTCGGGGTGAGCGTGCAGGTCTTGGCTCAACTCCACCAATTCCGTCCGCAGCGCGTCGATCTCGGCGACGACGGCATCCCGTGTGGCGGCGTCCGCGCCGTCATGGGGCGAGCCGAGTGGTTCGGCCGCGGCGACGGCGTCCGCGGTCGCTTCGACCAGTGAACGGAGGTAGCTGTCGTCGGGAGGGATCGGCGAAGCGTGCTCAGAGCGGATCATTTCCGGATGTTAACTCCTAGCTCGCCCGTGACGATCTGCGTGACACCGGAGTACCGCTCGTCGACGTGGTCGAAGCCGCGCCGGGACAGTTTCGCCGCGATCTCGCCGCGGTCGAACATCCGCTGTCCGCTCAGCCTGCCGAGGACGGTGTCCGCCAGCCGCATCGGCTGATCGCCGTGCCGGGCGCTCGTCAGCATCACCAGCGAGCCGCCGGGTTTCAGCACGCGGGCGAACGAATCCAGGGCGGCGTCCGGGTCGGCGAACATGTGTAGCGCGGCGAAGCAGCACACCGCGTCCACAGTGGAATCGTCGAGCGGCAGGTCGACGGCGTCGGCGCGCAGATACGTCACCGAAGCGGGATTGGGCGCGGCGAGTGCCTTCTCCAGCATGGTGACCGAACCGTCGAGACCGATGGAGAGCCCGTCCGGGCCGACAGCCTCACCGAAGGCCCTCGTGAACCGGCCGGTGCCGCAGGCGACGTCCAATGCGACCTGGCCGGGGCGCAGGCCGAGCGCTTCGATCGCGATGCGGACCTCGTCGGCCATGCTCGGGCCGTTCAGTCCTTTCGCGACCCTGCCCAGCGCCGGGCGCCAGTACCGCTCGTAGATCATCGGCACGGCGGAGGTGCGCATGAGCCGCTGCGCGAGCCCGGTCGGCGGCCCCGCCTGCGGGATTTCTCCCAGCAGATCAAGGAATCCCTTGCCCTCACCGGTGGTCGTGATGCCCGGCCTCAGCAGGCTCCTCAGACGTTCGTGATGGTCCGGCATGGCTGCTCCCTTCACGGTGTTCACCCGAGAATCTGCCATGACCGGTCCGTTCGCGACATTCCCGCCGCCGCGACCCGAAACTGTCGGTGCCCGTCTCTAACGTCGGAGGGAGTCGCCGTTCCCCAGCCGAAGGAGCCCGAAAATGACCGGCTCGATCCTGCAGCACCCCGCGTCGACCACGCTTCGCATCCCGGTGCGCGGCCCGTTCGACCTCGACAAGTCCATCCGCTTCCTGACCGACTTCCCGCCCGCGTGCCGCGCGGACGCCTCCGCCGAACCCGGCACCCTGCGCTTCGCCTTCCCCGCCGAAGCGGGTTGGGAGCACGTCGGTGCGGCCGTCAGACAGAGATCGCCCGGCACGATCGAGGTGGAGGTCTTCGCCGACGAAGGGCTCGCCGTCGAGGTCGGCGCCCAGGTCCGGCGGATCCTCTCGGTGGACGTCGACGGCGTCGGCTTCGCCAAGCTCGGCGCGGCGGATCCGGTGGTGCGCCGCCTCCACCAGGAGTATCCCGGCTTGCGCCCCGTGCTGTTCCATTCGCCCTATGAAGCGGCCTGCTGGGCGATCCTGAGCCATCGGACGCGGATGTCGCAGGCCGCCGTGGTGAAAAGGCGGCTGGCCGAGGAGTTCGGCAGGCCGGTGGACGTCGGCGGGCACGTTCTCAGGTCGTTTCCGGCGCCGGACGTGCTGGCCGGGCCCGAAGCCGGGCGCGGGCTGCCGGCGGTGAAGGCCGAGCGGTTGCGCGCGGTGGCCAACGCCGCGAAGGACGGTCTGCTCGACGCCGCGTACCTGCGCGCGATGCCGGTGCCGGACGCGTTGCGCTGGCTGCAGCTCTTGCCGGGGATCGGCCCGTTCTCGGCACAGCTGATCCTGATCCGGGGCGCCGGGCATCCCGACGTCTTCCCCTCCGGCGAGCCGCGGTTGCAGGACGCCATGCGGGCCGCGTACGACCTGCCGGAGGCGCCGCCGGAGGAACTGGAGGAGCTTTCCGCGGTCTGGCGGCCGTTCCGCAGCTGGGTGGCCTTCGCCCTGCGCAACGACCCGGAGTTTCGCACGCGGGGGATCGGAGGTTCCATGACCGCCTGACACGGGACATATCCGGCCTGTGGTGAGCTGGTGAGGTGAGCTCGTCTCCCGCCGAAACGGTTTCCGACATCGCCCAGTCCACTCCGCCCGGCACGATCACCCTGGTCACCGGTGGTCTCGCGCTGCTCGTGGTGCTCTCGGGCAGGCCTTGGCGGATCGCCCGCAACCTGATCACGCTCGTCCACGAGGCGGGCCACGCGCTGGCGGCGGTGCTGGTCGGACGACGGCTGCAGGGCATCAAGCTGCACTCGGACACCTCCGGCGTCACCGTCTCCCGCGGCAAACCGGAGGGGCCGGGGATGGCGTTCACCGCGCTGGCCGGGTATCCGGCGGCCGCGGTGCTCGGGCTGGTGTTCGCGGGGCTGCTCTCGTCGGACCTGATCACCGTCGTGCTGATCGTGATGGCCCTGATGCTGCTGGGTGTGCTGGTGATGGTGCGCAACACCTACGGGGTGTTCACCGTGATCGCCAGCTCGGTGGTGCTCGGGCTGGTCGCGCTGGTGGCGCCGTCGTGGTTCCAGGCGATCTTCGTCTACCTGCTGACCTGGTTCCTGCTGTTCGGTGGCGTCCGGCCGGTGGTCGAGCTGCAGATCAAGCGGCGCCGGGGAGCGGCGAGGGATTCCGACGCCGACCAGCTCGGCAGGCTCACCGGGATGCCCGCGGTGCTGTGGGTGCTGGTGATGGCCGTGCTGACGGTGAGCTGTCTCTTCGCGGGCGGGTTGTGGCTGCTGGAGCCGACCGTCGCCTGACCGGGGCGGTACGGCAGACTGATGGCTCGTTCCGCGCGGAAGGAGTCAGCAGATGGACGAGGTCGCCAAGGCCGTCGAGGAATGCGCTCGATCGGCGAAACGGGCCGCGCCGTCGCTGGCCGCGGCCTCCCCGGAAGCGATCGACGCCGCGCTGAACGCCATGGCGGACAAGCTCCTCGAGCACGCCGACGTCGTGCTCGAGGCGAACCAGGCCGACATCGCCAAGGCGCGCGAAGACGGGATGAGCGCGGGCCTGCTCGACCGGCTCACCATCACCCCCGAGCGGCTGACCGGCATGGCCGAACAGCTCCGTCTCCTGGCGGGGGCGCCGCATCAGGAGCGGTCCGTCGACGTGTCCACTTTGGATGGAGGGCTGCGGCTGGTGGAGCGCCGCCGTCCGGTCGGCGTGATCGGGGCGAACTACGAGGCGCGCCCGAACGTCACGGTCGACGTCGCGTCGCAGCTGGTGAAGTCGCGCAACGGTGGCGTGCTCCGCACGGGTTCCGCCGCGCTCGGCTCGGCCCAGCGTCTGCGCGAGACCGTGATCGCCCCCGCGCTCTCCGAGGCGGGCATCGATCCGGACGTCATCCAGCTGGTGCCGCGCGCCGAACGGGAAGCGGCCTCCGCGCTGGTCCGGTTCCCCGCGCTCGTGCCGCTGGTCATCCTGCGCGGCAGCGGCGACAGCACCAGGGCGCTGGCCACCGAGGCGGCCGTCCACGGCGTCCGCACGCTGGCCCACGCCGATGGCGGCGGCGTGCTGTACATCGACGAAGCGGCCGACACCGACAAGGTGCGTGATCTGGTCTTCAACAGCCTCGACCGGCTCGGTGTCTGCAACCGGCTGAACCTGCTGCTGATCCACGAGGACGCGCACGACCGCGTGTGGCCCGGCATCTCCGGCGCACTGGCCGAACGCGGCGTCACGCCGTCACTGGCTCCGCACGAGCACGCCATCGGCTACGAATGGGCGCTCGACTCGGACCGCGAAGCGACCGTCACCGTCGAGAAGGTCTCCGGCCTGCCCGAGGCGGCGGAGATTGCCAACGAGCGGACCTCGGGCCTGGCCGCCGGCATCGCGACCGAAAGCAGCGAAGCCGCCGACGCGTTCTTCGACGCGTACACCGGCACCGGCGTCTTCTGGAACGCACCGACCCGGCTGCTCGACGGCTTCAAGCTCCTCGCCGTCCCCGAGACCGGCATCAACCTGGACAAGGTCCCCGGCCCGCGCGGCCCGGTCACCTACACCGACCTCTACGTGCGGCAATACGCCGTGCTGCCCGCCTGACCTCACGAGGGCGTGGCACCGCACTCACGTGATCGAAGGCGGAACTCACGTGATCAGCGGCGGAACACCCCGAGTGCGGCCTCCAAACACGCGAATCACGTCCCTGATCACGTGAGTCACGCCTTCGCTCACGCTGCGCCTTGAGTGTCTAGTCCGTGAAGGCCTCCTTGAGGGACCCAGAGTCCCTCAAGGAGGCCTTCACGGACTTCGGACCAACCCGAATCGCCACTCACGACCGGCTCGCTCGCGGAAGTGGTAGCAAAGGTCCCTTGCTCTCCCTGGCCGGGGATCAGCGCCGCCGCCGCTTCGACCGAGGCCGAGGCGGCAAAGAGTCCGCGGTGGCGTCCTCGACCTCCTCCGAAACAGGCGCCGGGTCCGGAGTGGCGTCGGCCAGCCCCAGCATCTCCGCCGCGAGCTGCTGCGAAGACGCGAACACGCCCGAAGGCCGGTCCCGCGCCCGCCGCAAGGACGAAGGCCGCAGCCGGTTGTACCCGCGCACCGAAACCGGCCGCCGCGTGCGGACCTCGAACTGCGGGAACTCCGAGAGCTCGGTGGCGAGTTCCTTGTCCACCAGGATGGTGCCCGGCCGCGCGGTCGAGGTGAGGCGGGCGGCGAGGTTCACGACCGAGCCGTAGACGTCACCGAAGCGGCTGAGGATCCGTCCCGACGCCAGGCCGGCGCGTACGGCGGGCAGGGTTTCGTCGGCGTCGGCGCGTTCGGACAAGGCGAGGGCGATCTCGGCGCCGTCGACGGCGGAATCGGCGACGAACAGCACCTCGTCGCCGATCATCTTCACGATCCGTCCGTGATGGTCGGCGATCACCTCGGTGGCGACGGATTCGAACCGGTCGAGGATGTCGGTGAGCTCGTCCTCGTCGACCTGCCTGGTCAGCCGGGTGTAGCCGACCATGTCGACGAACCCGACCACCTCGGTCCTGGCCTCGAGATCCTCGTCCGGCATGGCCATCGCCCGGCCGGCGTAGGCCGCGAGGTGGCGGCGCCAGACGAACTCCTGCACCTTCTCCAGCTCGGGCAGCAGCCGTTCGACGAGCCGCCCGATCTGGCGTTCGCTGCTGCCGATCTCCTTGTTCTCGGTGATCATCGTCCACAGCATGTGGACCTGCCATTCCGCGAGCCGCGAAAGGTGCTGGCCCAGCGCGCGCGTCACGGCGAGCTCGATGCCCGGATCGATCAGGCCCGAGTTCATCAGCTGGTCCGCCGTGCGGATCGCCTCGATGTCGGCGTCGGTGAAGACGACCTCGTCGTCATCGACGGTCGCGAAGCCCAGCGCACGCCAAAGCCGCCGAGAGCGTTCCTCGGGAACGCCTGCCTTCTCGGCGACTTCGAGCCGGGTGTATTTGCGTTTCCCGCCGAGCAGGATCCGTTCGAGACGCTGTTGCAGCGCGTCGGGCGAGATCTCGCCGGGTTCGGGCATCAGGTGGTGTGGACGATGAGCACGTCCACCCCGGACTTCCGCGCGACTTCGGACGGCACGGAGCCGAGGATGCGGCCCGCGAGCGTGTTCAGCCCGCGGTTGCCGACCACCAGCAGATCCGCGGAGCGCTCGGCGACGACCTTGCGCAGCGAGTCGACCGGGTCGCCGACCACCGCGGCGGTGTCGATGTTCTTGGCGCCGGCCTTCGCCGCCCGGTCGCGGGCGGACAGGAGGGTGTCCTCGGCCGGGGCCGAGCCCACCACCTGGTACGCCTCGTCACCGAGGACGTCCTGCGCCTTCTCCACGTCGCCCTTGTTGGCGGGGTAGTAGGCGCACACGATGACCAGGGTCGCTCCGGAGTCCCCGGCGACGCCCGCCGCCCGGTCGACCGCGGCGAACGAAGAATCCGAGCCGTCCGTGCCCACGACCACGGTCCGATATGCAGCCATCCGCAACCTCCACCGATCTGACAGCCCGCACCTGCGTGCGAGCAGCGACGATAACCGCTCGTCGGCGGCCCCGCAGGCCGTCGTGAGCACGGTCGGGTGAAAAGGTTACTCGCCAGTCGGTTTCTGCGCTGCCGCAGGTCGCGGTGAAGCCTTCGCGCCGGATGTGGCCTTCGGCACATCGGCCGTCCGGAGCTGCACGGTGGCTTCCGCGTCGGGCGACGGCTTCGCCTTCAGGTCCGCCGGGACGTGCGGCTCGTCGCCGAGCACGTGCGTCGCCTCGGCGAGCGCGGTCCGCGCGGTGCGGACCTGCTCGGCCAGGCTGGAGCGCACCTTGCGGAGCGCTTCGACCCGTTCGGTGGCCTGTGTGATCCGCCGGTTGGACTCTTCGGTGGCCTGCCGGACGCGACGGCGTGCCTCGTCGGCCGCCTCGGCGAGCCGGGCGTTGGCCTCGGTGATCGAGTCCTGCTTGCGCTTGTTGGCGTCGGCGACGGACTCGCGCTGACGGCGTTCGATGTCGGCCTTGGCCGCCGTTTCCTCTTCGAGCACCTTCGCACGGATGGCGGCGGCGTCCTCGGTGGCCTCGCGGACGCGGCGGGCGGCCTCGGCCTTGCTCGCGGCCTCCTGCTCGGCCAGCGCGTGCATGGCCTCGGTGCGCCGCGACGCCATCGCGATCTCGAAGTCCTCTTCGACCTGAGTGCGGCGCTGCTGCGACTCGGCGTCGAGCTTGTCGCGCTCGGCCTTCGCCTTGTCGGTGATGTCCTTCGCCTCGGCGCGGGCCTTCTCCAGCACGCCGCGGTGCTCGGCCTCCATCTCCTTGCGACGGAGGTCGAGCTCGTTGAGCAGCTGCTCGTAGCGGGCCCGCATGGCGCTCGCGTCGGTCTCGGCCTTGGCGCGGATGTGCCCGGCTTCGGCTTCCGCGCGCGCCTTGGTGTCGGCGGCCTCGTCCTGTGCGAGCCGCAACATCCGCTGCAGACGCTCGGAAAGGCCTTCGACACTCGTCGGCGGCTGGGCGAGCCTGTCGACCTGCCCGCGCAGATCCGCGATCTCGCCGCGCGCGATCTCCAGCTGCCGTGCCAGGTCGCCCGCCTGTCCGATGGCGGCATCGCGATCGGCGGTGAGCATCTTCAGATCGGCGTCAAGCCGTTCGAGATGTTCGTCGACCTGCGCACGGCTGTAACCGCGCTTCGCCACGTCGAAGCCGGCTCCCAGCGGCACTAGCTCCCGTTCCTCGCCAAGGCTCATCCTTCTACCGTAGTCGAGCTGGAGTCACGGAAGGGTGAGCACCCACGCAACGCGCGGCGAAAGCGCGTTCTGGCGCGTTAAACGTTCCGGAAAGCGTTGATGCCGTCGATGTGCTTCTCGCGCAGCTCGTGGTTCCGGACACCCAGACCTTCTTCCGGTGCAAGGGCGAGCACGCCGACCTTGCCCTGATGCGCGTTGCGGTGGACGTCCAGCGCGGCCTGCCCGGTGTCTTCGAGCGCGTAGGTCTTCGACAGCGTCGGGTGGATCAGACCTTTCGCGATCAGCCGGTTCGCCTCCCACGACTCGCGGTAGTTCGCGAAGTGGCTGCCGACGATCCGCTTCAGGTTCATCCACAGATAGCGGTTGTCGTACTGGTGCATGTAGCCCGAAGTCGACGCGCACGTGACGATCGTGCCGCCCTTGCGTGCGGCGTAGACGGAAGCGCCGAAGGTTTCGCGGCCCGGGTGCTCGAAGACGATGTCCGGGTCTTCGCCGCCGGTCAGTTCGCGGATCTTCTTGCCGAACCGCTGCCACTCCTTCGGGTCCTGGTTGTTTTCGTCTTTCCAGAACTTGTAGCCCTCGGCGTTGCGATCGATGATCAGCTCCGCGCCGAGCTTCCGGCAGATCTCCGCCTTTTCGGGGCTGGAGACCACGCACACCGGGATGGCGCCGCCGTTGAGCGCGTACTGCGTCGCGTAGGAGCCGAGGCCACCCGAAGCGCCCCAGATCAGCACGACGTCGCCCTGCTTCATGTCGGCACCGTTGCGCGAGACGAGCTGGCGGTAGGCCGTGGAGTTCACCAGACCGGGGGAGGCGGCCTCTTCCCAGGTGAGGTGGTCCGGCTTCGGCATCAGCTGGTTCGACTTCACGAGCGCGATTTCGGCGAGCCCGCCGAAGTTCGTCTCGAAACCCCAGATCCGCTGCTCGGAGTCGAGCATCGTGTCGTTGTGCCCGTCCGGGCCTTCGAGTTCCACGTTGAGGCAGTGCGCGACGACCTCGTCGCCCGGCTTCCAGTTGTGCACGCCGGGTCCGGTGCGCAGCACGACGCCGGACAGGTCCGAGCCGACGACGTGATAGGGCAGGTCGTGGCGCTTCGACAGCGGCGAGAGCCGCCCGTAGCGCTCCAGGAACTTGAACGTCGAGACCGGTTCGAAGATCGACGTCCAGACGGTGTTGTAGTTGATCGCGCTCGCCATGACCGCGACCAGCGCCTCGCCCGGGCCGAGCTCCGGCACCGGGACCTCGTCCACGTGCAGGGACTTGCGCGGGTCCTTGTCCCGGCTTTCGAGGCCTTCGAACATGTCGGCCTCGTCCTTGTGCACGGTCACCCCGCGATAGGTCTCCGGCACGTCGAGCGACGCCACGGCGCCGAGGTCATCGTTCAGAATGGCCTGCTGGATCTCGCCGAGCTGCGACATCGAAACCTCCGCGAATGGGGGGACGGCGTTTGGCGGCTTAAATTACTCATGGGTAACCAGGTCCACAACTGTACGAGACGTGGAGCACGTCCACATCCCGAAGTGTTATCGACCGGTCTTGACCGGCCGGCCAACCAAGCGGACCATCGGACGTGGAGATCTCTCCGACCTGCAGGTTCAGCCGATTTTCGGAGGTGAGCACGCATGAATGAACCCACGACGCGCCCTTGGAGCCGTCCCCATGACTGGGCGGAGGTGGTCATCGGTGTCGTCGTCGCGCTTTCACCCCTCTGGATGACCACGGACAACACCGCCATGTGGACGCTCGTCGTCCTCGGCGCGCTGGTCGCCCTCGACGGTCTCGCGTCGCTTGCGATGCCTGGCATGGTCTACGGCGAAGGCATCCAGATCGTTCTGGGCGCGCTGCTGTTCATTTCGCCCTGGGTGATGGGATACGCCGACTTCATGGGCGCGTCCTGGACCGCTTGGATCGGTGGCGTCCTGACCGTGGTGGCCGGGGCGGCGGCGATGCCGATCGCCCAGGCGACGCACAAGATGGCGGGACAGCACTGACCCGGGAGGGAACGGCGTGAAAGAGGATTCGGCGAAACAGCGCATCCTGCGAGCCGCGGAGGCGCTTTTCGCCGAATCCGGTTTCGACGCCACGCCCACTTCGCGGATCGCGGAGCGGGCCGGCGTGCCGAAAGGCCTCGTGCACTACTACTTCCGGCGTAAGTCGGATCTGCTGGCCGCACTGGTCGCCGAACTGCCCGACGCCCGGATCGAACCGGCCGTCGTGGTGGTCCCCGGCGACCTCGCGGGCAGCCTTCGCGGCCTCGTCGTGGAGCTCGACAGGCGGTTCAACCGGTCGCTGGCGCTCTCACATCTGCTGTGGCGGGAAGCCGATACGCACCGCGCGGTCCGCGACGCGCTGGCCGAACGGTTCCAGCAGCTCGTCCGGCAGGTGAAGGCGGTGATCGTCGCCGCGACCGGCGGCAAACTCGCGATCGCCGACGTCGATTCGGCCTCGGGGCTGCTCGCGCGGGCGGTGAGTCACCGCCACGCGACGGCGCGGCACACCGAGGACGGGGACCCCGCCGAGATCGACCGCGAAGTCCTCTTCATCGCCTCGGCGTTGACGCGGGGTCAGTGACCGTCCTTCGCGGGCTCGACCAGTTCGACCAGCACACCGCCGGCGTCCTTGGGGTGGACGAAGTTCACCCGGCTGTTGGACGTGCCGCGTTTCGCCTCGGCGTAGAGCAGCCGGAGTCCCTGCGCCCGCAGAGCCTCGGCCGCGGCGTCCACATCGGACACTCGATACGCCAGCTGCTGCAGCCCGGGCCCGCTCTTCGCGAGGAACTTGCCGATCGCGGAATCGTCGCGCAGCGGCGCGAGGAGCTGGATCGCGGTCTCGGTCCCGGCGGTGCCCGGCGCGCGCAGCATCGCCTCGCGGACACCCTGCTCCTCGTTGATCTCCTCGTGCGCGACCTCCAGACCGAAATGCTCGGCGTGGAAGGCGATCGCGGCGTCGAGATCGGGTACCGCGATGCCGACGTGGTCGATGGCCGTCACGAACGGTTTCAGCGCCTGGTTCATGCAGAGCAGGATAGGTGCGCGGGCGGGCGGACCGGCGTGCGCCGCCTCACACTGGCTCCATCAAGAGGCCCGTGACCCGGGTATGGTCGCGAAGACCCCCTTTGCCCTTGCGCCGATGCTTGGAGGACGCCGTGTCCGGTTCCGTGATCCTGGGTGCCGCCCGTACACCGATCGGGCGATTGCTCGGTTCCCTGAAGGATTTCTCGGGCGCACAACTCGGCGGATTCGCCATCAAGGCGGCGCTGGAGCAGGCCGGTGTCTCCCCGGACGCGGTCCAGTACACGATCATGGGCCAGGTGCTCACCGCCGGCGCGGGCCAGATCCCGGCCCGTCAGGCCGCGGTCGCCGCCGGTATCCCGATGAGCGTCCCGGCGCTGACCATCAACAAGGTCTGCCTCTCCGGTCTCGACGCCATCGCGCTGGCCGACCAGCTCATCCGCGCGGGTGAGTTCGACCTGATCGTGGCCGGTGGCCAGGAGTCGATGACCCAGTCGCCGCATCTGCTGCCGAAGTCCCGCGCCGGGTTCAAGTACGGCGACACCACGCTCGTCGACCACATGGCCTACGACGGTCTGTTCTGCGCCTTCGACCAGGTCGCGATGGGCTCTTCGACGGAGAAGTACAACAGCCGCTACGGGATCACCCGTGAGCAGCAGGACGAGTTCTCCGCGCGTTCGCACCAGCGCGCCGCCGCTGCGATCGCCGAGGGCCGCTTCGACGCCGAGATCGCGCCGGTGTCGATCCCGCAGCGCAAGGGCGACCCGGTCGTCTTCTCCCATGACGAGGGCGTCCGCGCCGACACCACCGCCGAAGGCCTCGCGAAGCTGCGTCCCGCCTTCGCCTCCGACGGCACCATCACCGCGGGCTCGGCCTCGCAGATCTCCGACGGCGCGGCCGCGGTCATCGTCGCGAGCAAGGCCAAGGCCGAGGAGCTGGGCCTGACCCCGCTCGCCGAGATCGGCGCGCACGGCGTGGTCGCTGGCCCGGACGCCAGCCTGCACGAGCAGCCGTCGAACGCGATCCTGGCCGCGCTGGCCAAGGAGAAGCTCACCGCCGACGCGCTCGACCTCGTCGAGATCAACGAGGCGTTCGCCGCCGTCGGCCTGGTTTCGGCGGACAAGCTCGGGCTCGACCCGGAGAAGGTCAACGTCGACGGTGGCGCCATCGCTCTCGGTCACCCGATCGGCGCGTCCGGCGCGCGGCTCGCCGTGCACCTGATCCACGAACTCCGCCGTCGCGGCGGCGGCCTCGGCGCGGCCGCCCTCTGCGGTGGCGGCGGCCAGGGCGACGCGCTGCTCCTCCGCGTCCCGTAAAGCCCTTGCCGGTACAGCTGGACATCGACGAACTGGTCGGTCGCGCGCGGGACGGCGTCCCCCGCGCGATCGCCCGGTTGTTGTCGCTGGTCGAGGACGCTCATCCCAGGTTGCCCGAGGTCGCGGCGAAGTTGACGCCGCACACCGGCAACGCGCGGATCGTCGGCCTGACCGGACCGCCCGGTGTCGGTAAGTCGACATCGACCTCCGCGCTGCTCACGGCTTTGCGGGCGAAAGGCCTGCGCGTCGGCGTACTGGCGATCGACCCGTCGTCGCCGTTCTCCGGCGGCGCGCTGCTCGGCGACCGGATCCGGATGACCGAACACGCCACCGATCCCGGCGTGTTCATCCGGTCGATGGCCACGCGCGGCCATCTCGGCGGGTTGTCGTGGGCGACGCCGCAGGCCGTCCGGGTACTCGACGCGGCCGGGTTCGACGTCGTGCTGATCGAGACCGTCGGCGTCGGTCAGTCCGAAGTGGACGTCGTGAAACTGGCCGACACCACCGTGGTCCTGCTCGCGCCCGGGATGGGCGACGGGATCCAGGCGGCGAAGGCCGGTGTGCTGGAGATCGCGGACGTGTTCGTGGTCAACAAGGCCGACCGCGAGGGCGCGGACGCGACCGTGCACGACCTCAAGCAGATGATCTCGTTGGTACGCCGGGAAATCCGCGGTCCGAGCTGGCGTCAGCCGATCGTGCGAACGGTGGCCTCGCGCGGCGAAGGCGTCGCGGACGTCGTCCGCGCGCTCGACGAACACCACGATTGGCTGGTCCGACGCGACGAACTGCCCCGCCGTCGTGCGGCGCGGGCCCGGGACGAGGTCGAGGCGATCGCCGTGCAACGGTTGCGCGCGGAAATCGTCGACCTGCGTTCCGGGGACCGGCTCACCGAATTGGCCGAACGCGTGGTCGCGCGGAAACTCGACCCGTTCGCGGCGGCCGAAGAACTCATCGGAGATCTTCGCGGTTCGTGAGGGTTCAGAGGATTTCGATGACGCGGACCTTCGGCGGCCGGTTCGGGAAACTGATGTCGGTCCACCGGTTGATGCGCACGTCGGCGCCATTGCTGTCGTAGTACATCAGGTCGTTGTTGCCGGTGTAGATCCGGTCGATCCACCAGCCGCCGAAACCGATCCGCCCGCGGTTGGCGTAGCAGTCGACGCTGCTGCTCCCGCCGAGATGCGACCAGATCTTCAGGAAGTTCTCCCCGTCGCGGCAAGGGATGTGGTCGATGGCGAACGAGGTGCCGGTCGGGACGAGCAGGCTGAACGCGGCGGCAGCGGCGGCCGCCACGGTCAGGACGCGTTTCTTGATCGAGAACACGGAATTCTCCTTTAGTCGTGGAAAAGGAGCCTGTGCTTCGAGCATCTCGATCATCGGTGGAGCATGTCAATTTCCCGGTACGCCGGGACAGGCAACTCTGGTCTTACGGGCAGCGGTCAGAATTCGACGTACATCTTGATGTCGCCGAAGTCGCTGTCGAGATTGTCCAAATGGGCGATCGCGTCCTCTTTCCAGACTTCGAGCTGGTTCGTCTCGCCGTACGTGAGCTGTTCGCCGTCGGCCACCTTGTGGGCGTACTTCGTGATCGTGACGGTCTGCCCCCGGCAGAACTCGACCCGCTCCAGGAACCTGTCCGCCATGTCGGGATCGAAGACGCGGCCCATCCGGACGTAGCCGTTGTTGATGTGCTCCTCGCAGTAGAAGTGCGCCGCCGCCGAGGCGATCCACTCGGTCAGCGTCGGTTCGCGGGGCGGCCACTTCTCCCGGACGTGCGACTTGATCTCCCTGGCGAGGCGGACGACGCGGCGCCGTTCGAGGTCGCTCAGCCCGTCCTCCTTGCGGAAGTCGAGGATCATGTCGTCGACGACCTTGGCGAGCCTGAGCATGCGCGGTTTGTCGAGTTCGGCCGGTTTCTCCGGCGGCAGCCCCGCCATGACCCGCTCGTGCACGAGGACGTACTGCGTGTACGCGTACAGGAAGGTCAGGGCGTTCAGCTGCCATTGGTGTCGTTCGGCGATCTCCACGGCTTCGACCCTAACCGCGGACCTACTTCCGGACCTGTGTGAGCGCCGGGGATTCACCCTATGCTCTCTTCTTCGTCCACGGCTGGGAGGCAGGAACCGTGCAGAGGATCGCGAAGGTCTTTGTGGCAGTGCTGGGAGCCGGGCTGATGCTCGCGGCCGGCACCGGAACGGCGTCGGCGGAAGGCGCGCCGCCGAAGGTCACGAAGGGGCCGTGCCAGTACACGCAGACGCCGGACGACCCGGCAGCGCGCCCGGTCCCGCTGCCGCCGGACCCCCGTCGGACGCCGGACCGGGGCAAGGTCCCGGTACAGCTGAAGACGAACCAGGGCACCATCGATCTGACCCTCGATCGGGCGAAGGCGCCGTGCACGGTGCAGAGCTTCCTGCACCTGGCGAAGCACCGGTTCTACGACCGCACGACGTGTCACCGGCTGACCGCGTACCCGACGTTGAAGGTGCTGCAGTGCGGTGACCCGAGCGGCACCGGCGAGGGCGGCCCCGGCTACAAGTACAAGGACGAACTGCCCGTCGGCCTGCCGCCCGCGCCGACCGACCCGACCGGTGAGCGCAAGGTGTATTCGCGCGGCGTCCTCGCGATGGCCAACGCGGGCCCGGCGACGAACGGGAGCCAGTTCTTCGTGGTGTACGGCGACTCCGCGCTGCGGCCGAACTACACGATCTTCGGCACCGTCGGTCACGAAGGCCTCGAAACCCTCGACGACGTCGCCGCCGGCGGCATCCGGCCGACTCCGGAGAACCCCGCCCCGGTCGACGGCGCCCCGGTGCTGAAGACCGACATCCTCCGGGCGCGTGCCTGGTTCTGCTAGGTGACCCCCCGCATTTAGTCCTCTGGATGCGGTGGTTCGCGATGCCGACTACCGCATTCAGAGGACGAAATGCGGGGGTGAGGGTCAGGTGACCTCGAAGATGGCCTCGCGCAGGGCCTGGGTGGCGCCGCCGAAAGCGTGCTTCGCGGCGGCGCCGTACCCGATGATGAGCCCTTCGCGTCGCGGCTCGCCGATCCAGTAGCCGCGGAGGCCTTCGAGCCCGATCGCGCGACGGCGGCAGGCGGCCAGCACCTCCATCTCCCTCGGGACCTCGCCGGGGAACTGGAGCACCAGATGCAGCCCGGCGGAGATCCCTTGCGGCAGCACGGAATCCGGCAGGGCCGCGAGCAGCTTGTCCCGCCGGGAGCGGTACTCGATCCGGCAGCGGCGGATGTGCTGGTCGTAGGCGCCCGATTCGATCAGTTCGGCCATCGCCAGCTGGTCCAGCAGGGCCGGTCGCGCACCGCTCTCGGCCAGCGCCGCGCGCACCGGTTCGACCAGGAACCGCGGCAGCACCATCCATCCCAGGCGTAGCGACGGCGCGAGCGTCTTGCTCGTCGTGCCCACGTACACGACCCGTTCCGGTGCCAGCGCCTGCAACGCGCCGACCTGCTGGTGGTCGAACCGGAACTCGCCGTCGTAGTCGTCCTCGATGACGACGGCGCCGGTTTCCTCCGCCCACCGGGTGAGTTCCGCCCGTCGTTCCGGGGCGAGCGTGACGCCCAGCGGGTACTGGTGCGCCGGGGTGACCACCACCGCTGGACTGTCCAAAGAGGACACGGTGATCCCGTGGTCGTCGACGGGGACGCCGACCACGCGGGGGCCGTTGGCGGCGGCGATGTTCCGGTAGATGTGCAGCGACGGGTTCTCGAACGCGATCTCGTCCGCGTCGCGCGCGTGCAGGACCCGCGCCAGGATCGCGATCGCGTGCGAGAACCCGGAGCACACCAGGATCCTCGCGGGGTCGGCGATCACGCCGCGGCTGCGGGCGAGATAAGCGGCGAGCGTCTCCCGCAGTTCCGCCGCGCCGGACTCGGCCGTGTAGTCGAACGCCGTCATCGGCGCCCGGTGCAAGGCCCGGCGGGTGGCCGCGAGCCAGGCCGACCGCGGGAACGCGGACAGGTTCGGCCTGCCGGGCCGCAGGTCCCAGCGCGGCGCAGGGTCGCGGGGGACGGGCCTCGGCGCCGACGCGGGCAGCGCACCCGCCGTCGCGACGCGGGTCGGGGCGCCCTGTGCCGTCCGCAGGTAGCCCTCGGCGGCGAGATCGGCGTAGACGCGGGTGACCGTTCCCCTGGCGACGCCGAGGTCCTGCGCCAACGCCCTGGTCGAGGGCACCGCGGCGCCCGCCTGCCAGCGTCCTTCCCGGATGGCCGCGCGGATCGCCGTCGCGAGCCCGGTCCGGCCGCTTTCGGGCCGCCAGTCCAGGTGGACGTCTATTCCCGAACTGGACCACGAATCTGCCATGACACTGGACCATACTCGTGGGCCAGTCGCCGCTAGATTCGCAGGCATGACCGAGCGAATCCACGTGGGCAAACGAGTGCCCGAGATCTACCAGGCCATGGCGAAGCTCCAGGCCGAAGTCGAGAAGGCCGCCGCCAACGCCGGCGTCGACCAGAAGATCCTCGAACTGGTGAAGATGCGCTCTTCGCAGATCAACCACTGCGCGTTCTGCCTCGACATGCACTCCCACGACGCGTTGCAGATGGGCGAGTCGCCGCGGCGGCTGTTCGTGCTGCAGGGCTGGCGGGAGACCGAACTGTTCACCGAGCAGGAGCGTGCCGCGCTCGCCCTCACCGAGGCGATCACGAACGTCGCGACCCTGCACGACGTCCCGGACGACGTCTACGAAGAGGCCACGCGCGTCTTCACCGAGGAGCAGTACCGCGCCATCGTCTGGGAGGCGATCGCGATCAACAGCTGGAACCGGATGTGCGTGACCAGCCACGCGCCGCTGCCCGAGCGCGCCGAATGACCGCGGCGCGGCTGCGGGAGCTGCACGTCGCGGGCGAGCCGCTCCTCCTGCCGAACGCGTGGGACGCCGACAGCGCGCGTCTCGTGGAGGCCGCCGGGTTCCCGGTCGTGGCGACGAGTTCCTTCGCCGTGGCCAAGGTTCTCGGGTACGACGACGGGGAGGACGCGCCCGCCGACGAGATGTTCGCGGCGGCCGCGAGGATCGCGCGGGCGGTCTCGGTGCCGGTGACCGTCGACGCGGAAGGCGGGTACGGGCTCGAAGCGGGAGAACTCGCGGCGAGGCTGGCCGAGGTGGGCGCCGTCGGCTGCAACTACGAGGACACCGACCATGCCTCGGGCGGCGTCCTCCCGGTGGAGACACAGGCGGAACGGGTCGCGAAGTTGCGCGAGGCCGCCGGGGACGCGCTGGTGATCAACGCCCGCGTCGATGTCTTCCTCGGCGCGTCCGACGAGCGGGCCGTCCTGGACGACGCGATCCTGCGGGCCAAGGCGTATCTGGAGGCCGGGGCGGACTGCGTCTACCCGATCATGGTGAAGTCGCCGGAAGTGCTGGGCGAGTTCGTGAAGGCGGTGGCACCGGGGGCGGTCAACGTCGCTCCGATGCCTTCGGGCCCCGATCTCTCCGCGCTCGCCGCACTGGGGGTGGCGCGGATCTCGCTGGGTACCGGGCTGTGGAAGTCGGCGAGGGCCGATCTCCGCGCGAAGCTGGCCGAACTGACGGCGGGGAAACTGCCGTACTGAGGGAAATGGGAACCGGGGCGGTGCGGCCGGGGGCGTTGGATGCCGGCCGCACCGTCCCGGCGATCAGTGGGCGACGGCCTTCTCGGCGCCCGCTCCGGTGAGGGATCGGACCTCCATCTCCGCGTACTTCTTCTGGTTGTGCTCCTTGGACAGCACGGTCCCGAGCCAGCCGAGGAAGAACGCCACGGGGATCGAGACGATGCCGGGGTTGTCCAGCGGGAACCAGTGGAAGTCGACGCCCTGGATCATCGACGCGCTCTTCCCGGTCTTGGCGTCGACAGGCTTCCCCGAGACCGCGGGCGAGAACACGATCAGCAGGATGCAGACCGCGAGACCGCCGTAGATGCTCCACAACGCGCCTTGGGTGTTGAACCGCTTCCAGAACAGCGAGTAGAGGATGGTCGGCAGGTTCGCCGACGCCGCCACCGCGAACGCGAGCGCCACGAGGAACGCGATGTTCTGCCCGTTGGCGAGGATGCCGCCGAGGATCGCGACCGCGCCGATCACCAGCGCGGTGGTCCTGGCGACCTTCACCTCCGAATCCGGTGACGCCTTGCCCTTCTTGATCACGTTGGCGTAGACGTCGTGCGCGAACGACGCCGACGCGGTGATCGTCAGTCCCGCGACCACGGCGAGAATCGTCGCGAACGCGATCGCCGCGATCAGGCCGAGCAGGATCGGGCCGCCGAGTTCCAGCGCCAGCAACGGGGCCGCCGAGTTCACACCACCGGGCGCGGCCTTGATCTTGTCCGCGCCGACCAGCGCGCCGGCGCCGTAGCCGAGCACCAGGGTGAACAGGTAGAAGACGCCGATCAGGCCGATTGCCCACACCACGGAACGACGGGCTTCCTTCGCCGTCGGCACGGTGTAGAAGCGCATCAGGACGTGCGGCAGGCCCGCGGTGCCCAGCACCAGCGCGATGCCGAGCGACAGGAAGTCGAGCTTCGTCGTGCCGGTCTTGCCGTACTGGTTGCCCGGCCCGAGCAGCGCCTCACCGGCCTTGCCCGCCTTGTCCACCGCGCCCTGCAGCAGCGAGGAGAGGTTGAAGCCGTACATGCCCAGCACCCACAGCGTCATCGCCAGCGCGCCGACGATGAGCAGCGCCGCCTTGATGATCTGAACCCAGGTGGTGCCCTTCATCCCGCCGATGAGCACGTAGGCGATCATGATGATGCCGACGATCACGATGATCACGGCCTGCCCGGCCTTGCTCTCGATCCCGAGCAGCAACGCGACGAGGCCACCGGCGCCCGCCATCTGCGCGAGCAGGTAGAAGAACGACACGGCCAGGGTGGACGTCGCCGCCGCGGCCCGCACCGGGCGCTGCTTCATGCGGAACGCCAGCACGTCGCCCATGGTGAACTTGCCGGTGTTGCGCAGCAGTTCCGCGACCAGCAGCAACGCCACCAGCCACGCCACCAGGAAGCCGATGGAGTACAGGAAACCGTCGTAGCCGTAGACGGCGATCGCGCCCGCGATCCCGAGGAACGACGCGGCGGACAGGTAGTCGCCCGCGATGGCGACGCCGTTCTGCGGACCGGTGAACGCGCGGCCCGCGGCGTAGTAGTCCGACGCCGTCTTCGTGTTGCGGCTCGCCCGGAACACGACGAACAGCGTGACCACCACGAACAGGCCGAAGATGGTGATGTTGAGTACGGGGCTGCTGCCCTCGACTCCGGCGGCGAGGGTCATTTGGCCTCACTCTCGATGTCCGTGCGGATCTTCTCCGCGATGGGGTCGAGTTTCTTGTTCGCGTAGCGGACGTAGATCCCCGTGATCACGAAGGTCGAAACGAACTGCAGCAGACCGAAGACCAGGCCGACGGTGATGTTGCCGACCAGCTTCGTGCTCATGAAGCCGTGCGCGTAGTCGGCGAGCAGCACGTAGAGCAGGTACCAGAGCAGGAACAACGCCGAGACGGGGAACACGAACCGGCGCAACCGAGCCCGCAGTTCCTTGAACTCCGCGCTGTCATGGGCTTTGTCCCAGTCCGTTTCCGGCGGACTGGGAGCGTTCGTTTCGGTACTCATCGTGCTCTCCTCGCACCGCGAATGTGTTCCGCGACACGTTAAGGAGAGGTCAAGGAGACCGGAACCTTCAGCGGTTCAAACGTCTGCCGAGACGACGAACGGTCGACGAACGGTGGTCGGACCACGACGAAGGGGTCTCCGCCGTCCGATCGTCCAGATGCAGCCGCAGCATGGCGGCCGTGGACCAGGCGGGAGGCCTGCCCCGCAAGGAAACCACGATCATTACTCCGAATGCCAGCGGAACCGACCAAGGCGCGGGCTGTGACACCAGGATCGCGGGCAGGCCGCTCAGGCTCGGGACGAACAAGGCCACGAGGATCGAGCCCGAAGACGCGACGAGCCCGGCGAGGACACCGCTGATCGCGCCCGCCGCGGTGAGCCGGTTCCACCAGATGCCGAGCACCAGCAACGGGCAGAACGTCGACGCGGCGACGGTGAAGCCCCAGGTGACGAGGACGCCCGCGTCCAATCTGGCCGACGGCAGCGCCAGCAGGACCATCACCGCCGCCGCGCCGAGCACCGACCAGCGCAGCCTCCGCAGGCCGCCGGGCGCGAGGTCGTGCGCGACCGCGCCGGAGATCACCAGCAGCAACCCGAGCGACGTCGCCAGGAACGCGGCGAACGCGCCCGCCGTCAGCAGCCCGGTGAACAGTGATCCCGCCCAGCCGTCGTCGATCTGCGCCGGCAACGCGACGACGACCGTGTCCGTCGCGCCGGAGACGTACAGCTCGGGAACCAGCACCCGGCCGAAAACGCCGTAAACCCCTGGGAACAGGTAGAAGACGCCGAGCAGGGCGACGGTGATCGCCGCGGTCCGGCGGGCGGCGCGGCCGTCCGGGCTGGTGTGGAAGCGCATCAGGACATGCGGCAGGCCCATCGTGCCGAGCATGGTGGCGATCAGGATCGCCCACGTGCCGAGCAGCGGGTAACCCTGGTCGCCGAGGTCGAGCAGCGGCCGTTGCCAGTCCGGCCCGCCGAGCGGGGCACCGCCCCGGACGGCGGGAACCGGGGTCCCTTCGGCGAATTCCAGGGTCTCGCCGCTCCTGGCCACCAGCTCACCCGGTGGCACGACATGCTTTTCCGGCGTGAGCAGGGTGGTCGGCTCGCGCAGGGTCAGCGTCACGTCGATCTCGAAGGACAGCCGGGTGTCGCGGGCGAAGTGGGTGAATTCCACCGGATGCACCGAAGCCGACCGCTGCTCCGGGGACACCTGGGAGACCAGCCAGATCGCGGGAACGATGAACAGCAGCAGTTTCAGCACGAACTGGAAGGCCTGGACGTAGGTCGCCGCGCGCATCCCGCCGAGCGCCAGTGTCGCGCTGACGGCGGTGCCCGCGATGACGACGCCGACCCAGTACGGCGTCCCGCCGACCGCGGTCAGCACGAGCCCCGCCGTGCGGAATTGCGGTACCAGGTAAAGGGTTCCGATCACGAGGACGACCACGGCGGCGAGGCGGCGCAGGGCGGGGGAGGCGAGCCGAGCTTCGGCGAAGTCCGGGACGGTGAGCGCGCCGGAGCGCCGCATCGGCGCCGCGACGAGCACCAGCATCGCGATGTACCCGGCGGTGAACCCGACCGGATACCAGAGCGCGCCGATCCCGTCCTTCACCACCAGCCCGGCCACGCCGAGGAACGACGCCGCGGACAGGTATTCGCCGGAGACCGCGGCGGAGTTGACCAGCGGCGAGATCCGGCGCGAGGCGACGAGGAAATCCGACGTCGTGCGCATGGCCGCGACCCCGCGCAACCCGATCAGCAGGGTGACCAGCACGACCGGGGCCACCGAGAGCGCCGCGACCACTACTCGTCCTCGATCTTTTCCGCCCGGCGCAACTGCCACCACGACAGCAGGGCCATGGCCGGGTACGGGAGGATCGCGATCATCAGCCAGGACAGCGGGATTCCCAGCAGCCGCACCGAATCCAGCCCGGGGAAGATCCCGAACACCAGCGGGAGCCCGAAGACCAGCCCGAACATCCCGGCCAGCGCGGGAAGCCCGCGACGACGTTGGGCGCGGTACAGCAGATCCGCGCGTTCGGCGTCGCTCGCCGCCAGCCGGGGGACGCGCCAGCGGCCGCGTGCCCGGGGCCGCGACCGCGCGAGCCGGGTCTGCGGGCTGGTGACGGCGACCCGTTTGACGCGGCTCACGGGCGGCCTCCCCGGCCCAGTTCCCCGCGTTGCGCGGCGGCGAGCAGCCGGTCCCGCAGGTCGCGCGCGTGGCGGCGGCTCACCGGCACGTCACCCGCCTCCGTATGCGCCAGCAGCCCGCCGGTGGTGTCGCTGCGCAGTTCGAGCACCGCGTCCACGGCGAGCAGGAAACCCCGGTGGACACGGGTGAATCCCGTTCCCTCCCAATACTCTTCGAGCCGGGAGATCGGCATCCGCGTGACATGGACGCCGGATTTCGTGTGCAACCGGACGTAATCGCCGTGCGCTTCGACGAACTGGACGTCGTCGCGCCGGACGTACCGGGTGCGCCCGCCGGATTCCACCGGCAGGGCGGACATCGCGTCCGGCGCGGGTTTCGGCTCGTCGGCCTGGTTGCCCGCCATTCGGACCACTTTGGACAGTGCGGCGGACAGCCGTTCCGCGCGGACCGGTTTGAGCAGGTAGTCGACCGCGCCGATACCGTACGCCGCCACGGCGTGCCCGTCGTGCGCGGTGACGAACACGATCACCGGCGGTTCGTTGAGCCGCGCCAGCAGGGAGGCGAGTTCGAGCCCGTCGAGACCCGGCATGGAGATGTCGAGGAAAACGGCGTCGAAATGACTGCCCTGCAACAGCTTGAGCGCGTTGACCGCGTCGCCGGCGGCGATCACCTCGGCGACTTCCGGAGCCTCGCGCAGCAGGCTGCACAGCTCGTCGAGGGCGGGCGGGACGTCGTCGACCGCCAGCACCCGCAGCCCGTTCGTCACGGCAGCACCCCCGGCTGGAAGCGGGGCACGCGCACCACGACCCTGGTGCCCGCGCCGGACTCGGTCTCCACCGTCAGGCCGTACCAGGGGCCGTAGACGCTGCGCAGCCTTCTGTCCACATTGGCCAGTCCGACACCGCCGTCGTCGCCACGTCCGGCCAGGATCGCCGCCGCGCGTGCGGGGTCCATGCCGACACCGTCGTCCTCGACGCTGATCACGCAGTCGTTCCCTTCCGCCATTCCCTGAACCTGGATGAACCCCGCCTCGGCGCGTGGCTCGATCCCGTGCCGGATCGCGTTCTCCACCAACGGTTCCAGCACGAGGTACGGCACCGCGACGGCCAGTACCTCCGGCGCGACGCGCACCTGCACGCGTAGCCGTTCGCCGAGCACGGCGCGCTGCAACGCCAAGTACGTCTCGATGGCGCGGAACTCTTCGGCGACCATCGTGTACTCCCCGTGCCGCGCGAGGCTGTAGCGCGTGTACTCGGCGAAATCGAGCATCAGGTCGCGGGCGCGGTCCGGATCGGAGCGGACCAGCGAGGAGATCACGGTGAGCGCGTTGTAGACGAAATGCGGCGAGATCTCGGCCCGCAACGCCCGCAGTTCCGCCTCCGCGGCCTGCTCGGCGGAGGCCTCCAGCCTGCCGCGTTCGAGCGCGTGGACGACGAGTTCGACGGCCTGGCGGGCGACTGCGTTCGTGGTTTCGGTGACCAGGAGGACCCCGGCCAGTTCGTCGTGGACGTGCAGGGGCATCGCCAGCAGCCCGGGTTCGGACACCGGCGTCTCGGAGTGGAGGACCTCGTCGAGGGCCGCGACCACGACGTCGTCGGCGGCCGGTCGGCCCGACCAGATCAGCGAGCCGGAGAGGTCGGTCAGCCCGAGGCCGGGGACGTCTAACAGCCGTCGGAGGCCGTGCGCCGCGTGGCGGGCGCGGGGCCCGGCGAGGCCGTCCATGAGGTCGTCGGAAACGCGCTGGGCGGCGGCGAGCACGGGCACCGGATCCGCGCTCGCGGCCGGACGCCAGGGCAGACGGGTGGTCATCCGGCCTCCTCCACGACGTCGGGGCCTAGATCCTAACGTCGGTGCGTGGTTTCGCCGGTTACGCTCCGGGCATGGTCCCCGGTGATGCGGTGATGGTGCGCCTGGACGTCGTGATGCGGCGGTTCGCGATGGCCGGTTTCGTGGTGTTCGGCGTCGGCGGCCTGGTGGCCGTCGTGCTGGCGTTGTTCTCCGGCTCGGTGTCCGGGGTGGTGTTCAGCCTGCTCAGCGTGGCTTTCGCGGGGCTGATCCTGCTCGCTCTGCGGAAGTCGGCGAGTTCGTTGGTGATCTCCGCTGCGGGGTTCTCGGTCCCGGGCGTTTTCGAGGTCCGGTGGACCGAGGTGACGCGGCTGCGGGTGTACCGGGAGAAGCGGCGGGTGGGGCGGTGGATGCACTGGTGGCACTACCGGCTCGACTGGACCGGCTCGGGGCCCGAAGTGTTGCTTGAGGACGGCGAGTATGCGTACGCGCTGGGGCACCTTGGTGGGGGCGCTCGGCTGTACGCGGCTCTCACGCGCTTCGCGCCCGCTGGGGTGGTCGAGTTCGCCGAGTGAGCCGGTCCCGAACGCTATGAAAGGTCCTTTCCTTGCAAAATTTGCAAGGAAAGGACCTTTCATAGCATTACCAAAGCGCGTCAGCAGCTCTGCTTGTAGAAGTACTGGGCGTTCGCGTCCATGTTCGCCTTGGTGATCGAGTGCAGCGAAGCGGTCAGGTTCCGCGTCACCGGCTTGCCCTCCAGCGCCGCGATGGCCTGCTGCACGCCCTGCTGCCCGATGGCGGCCGGGTCCTGCGCGATGAGGCCCTGGTACTCGCCCTTCTTCAGGCCCTCGATCTCCGACGGCGAGGCGTCGAAACCGATCAGGTTGACCGCGCCGACCTTGCCCGCGTTCCGCAGACCGGTCGCGGCGCCCTCACCGGTGTTGAGGTTGGTCGCGAAGATGCCGATCAGGTCCGGGGTGGACGCCAGCGCGGCGGTCACCTTGGACGCGGCCTGGTCGGGCTCGTTCTGGGTGAACTGCACCCCCGCCGACTTCAGGTTCGGGTAGTTCTTCAGCTCGTCCTCGAACCCCTTCGCGCGGGTGTTCGTGGTCGAGGTGCCGGCGATGGTGTCGAGCACCAGCACCGAACCGGTCTTGCCCGCGGCCAGTTCCGCCATCGTCTTCGCGGCGAGCTTGCCGCCCTCGGCGTTGTCCGACGAGATCGACGACTCGGCCACGCTGGTGTCCTTCAGCGCGGTGTCGACCTCGATGATCTTCGAGCCGCGGCCCTTGACCTGCTGGATCGGCGCGAGCATCGCCTGGGCGTCGGTCGGCGCGATGAGCAGCGCGGCGGGCGGGTTGGAGCCCAGCGCGTTGACGAGCTGGGTCTGCATGGCCGCGTCGAACTTCTGCGGGGCCTGCGTGGTGAGCTCGTAGCCCGCCTTCTTGGCCTCGGCCTCGGCGCCGCACTGCATCGAGATGTAGAACGGCTCGGCCTGCACGCCCGGGATGAGCGACAGTTTCTTGTTGTTGGTCTTGGCGCCGGAGTCGCCCGACGGCGCCTCGCCGACGGTGCCACCGCCGCACGCGGTGAGCAGGAGGGCCGCGGAAACGGCGGCACCGGCGGCGAGCAGGGTCTTCTTCATGGGGATTGCACCTCTTTGTGCGTAGGGAATCAGCGAGAATTGCGGCGACGACGGCGCCGCTGGTCGAACCAGACCGCGGCGATCAGCACCGCGCCGACCGCGATCATCTGCCAGAAGTCCTGGACCTGCGTGATGTTGAAGCCCTTCTTCAGCACGGCCGGGATGAACACGCCGATCACCGTGCCCAGCACCGAACCGACACCGCCGAAGAGACTCGTCCCGCCCATCACCGTGGCGGCGATGGCGTTGAGGTTGTCGGTGGTGTGCGCCGAAATCGTCGTCGACGCGTAGTACGCCAGCGAGAGGAAACCGGCGACACCGGCGAGGAAACCGGTGAGCGTGTACACCTTCAGCAGGTGCGCGGTCACCCCGATGCCCGCCCGCCGCGCGCCCTCGGCGTTCGAGCCGACGGCGTAGGTGTAGCGGCCGAATTTGGTGGTGTGCAACAACCAGGCGCCGATCAGCGTGATCACCACGGCCACCAGCACCAGGTTCGGCACGCCGCCGAACGACGTCCCGTAGCCGAGCGTCTTGTTGAGCTCGGTCGGCACGCTGCGCACGTCGGACCCGTTGTTCAGCAGGTACGCGGCGCCGAGCGCGGCACCCATCGTGCCGAGCGTGACGATCAGCGGCGGGATGTTCGCCACCGCGATCAGGAAACCGTTGATCAGGCCCCAGATCGTGCCCGCGACGACAGCGGCCACGAGCCCGGCGGTGATGACGCCCCAACCGGCCTTGGTCGCGTCGCCGTCCGGGCTCAGCGCCTCCATCGTCTTGCCGGCCACCATGCCCGCGAAGATCAGTACCGAACCGACCGAGAGGTCGATCCCGGAGGTGATGATCACGAACGTCATGCCGACCGAGAGCACCAGAAGCACCGAGGTCTCGATGAGCAGGGTCTGGAACGTGAACAACGTCGCGAACTCGGCGGGCGCGATCGCGGTGAACACGATGATCAGCGCCAGCAGTACCAACGCGATCCAGAACGTGTTGGCCCCGATGAGCCGTTGCCCGATCGAACGCTTGCCGAAGCCACCGTCCACAGAGGTCTGGATCTCGGGGCCGTTCTTCGTCGGAGTGGACACGGTCACGCCGCCTCCTCTTGTACGAGGGCGCCCGTCATCGCGGCGACCAGGTCTTCCAGTTTCGTGCCGTCGCCGGTGAACCGGGCGACGCGTTTGCCGAGCCGCAGCACCTCGATCCGGTCGGCCACCGACAGCACCTCGGGCATGTTGTGGCTGATCAGCACGACGGCGATGCCCTTGTCCCGCACCTTCTTGATCACGTCGAGCACCCGTTCACGCTGCACGACACCGAGCGCGGCCGTCGGCTCGTCCATGAACACGACCTTCGACGCCCAGACGACCGACCGCGCGACGGCGACACTTTGCCGCTGCCCGCCCGAAAGCGAGCCGATCGGGACGTCGGTGCTCTGCAGGGTGACGCCGAGCCGCTGGAACTCCTCCACGGCCTGGCGTTTCATCTCCTTCTTGTCCAGCATCCCGAGTTTGCCGAGGATCCCTTTGCGGTGGATCTCCCTGCCGAGGAACAGGTTCGCGGCCGGGTCGAGTTCCGGTGCGACCGCGAGGTCCTGGTACACCGTCTCGATCCCCATCCGCCGTGCCGTGGTGGGGGAGTCCAGCACCACTGCGGAGCCGTCGAGCAGGATGCTGCCCGACGTCGGCTGCTCCGCGCCGGACAGGCATTTGACCAAAGTGGACTTCCCGGCGCCGTTGTCGCCGATCAGCGCGGTGACCTCGCCGGCGCGGGCCTGGAAGGACGCGCCGCGCAGCGCTTCCACCGAGCCGTAGCGCTTGACGAGGTTCTGTGCGTCGAGCAGGAGTTCGCTCACGATCGCTCCCTCTTCTCGGGTGCGGGCGGCCGGCAGCGGATGACCGTGAGGTCACCCTCCACAGTGGATTGACCGGCGTCGTGCGGGACCACGTACGTCTCGCCCTTACGCAGTGAGTACTCGCCGCCGTGTTCGGTACGGAGCGTGCCCGCACCGTCCATGACGACCAGTACCGCGAACGACGGATCGAGTGACAACGTTGTCGCCCTACCCGAAACAGCCGGACGGAGCTGGTCGGCGCGGAAGAACGCGTCAGTGCCATCGGCGAGCAGGTCCACAGTGGACGCTTCGTCGCCCGCAGTGCGCTTGACGATCGAACCGAGCCGTTCTTCGTCCCAGCCCGTGGTGTCCAGGGTTTCGATGGCGGTCTCGAAGCCGATCCCGAGGTGCGCCTTCTCCGGGTTCGCCAGGAAGTCGCGCCATTCCAGGGTCAGCGAGAAGTCGGTCGGCTGCTGGAGTTCGACGACGAACACGCCTTCGCCGATCGCGTGCGGCAGGCCAGCCGGGATGTAGACCGTGTCGCCGGGGGTGACCGCGACGCTGTTCAGCGCGTCGAGCATGGCGGGCGCGTCCTGGGTGCGGGCCCATTCGTTGATCGTCGCCTTGTCGACCGTCTGCTTGAAGCCGGGGTACACGCGGGGGTCGTCGCCGTAGGTGCCGACCACGATCCACGCCTCGGTCTTGCCGAAGTGCGAGTCGAAATGCCGCTTCGCGAACGAGTCCGACGGGTGGAAGTGCACGGGCAGGCGCTGGCCCGCGTCGAGCAGCTTCACCAGCAGGCCGGTCGAATCGCCGAGCGCTTCGACGTGCTTGGCGCCGAGCCAGGCGGCCGGGTTCTCGCGGACGGCGTCGCGCAGCCAGACCCCGCTGGGCAGCTTGGTCAGGCCGTTGGTCTCCTGGCCGAACATCGTGGTGGCCGAGCCGACCCAGTCCTCCGGGCCGTACTTGGACTCGGACGAAGCGCCCCGCAACGCGGCGATGGCGTCGCCGCCGCGGTAGAACTGCGGCGGCTGGTTCGCCGGCAGGCGGATCGGTTCGAGGTGACCGCTCATGAAGGCGCGACCTCCCCGGAACCGCGGGCTACGAGATGCACGGGCAGAACTACCTTTCTCGGTGCGGATTGATCTCCCTGTACCCGGGCGAACAGCAGTTCCGCGGCCGCCCGGCCCAGCGCGCTCACGTCGTGCGCGATCACGGAGACCGGCGGATCCAGCAGATCCGCCAGTTCGAAGTCGTCGAAGCTGATCATCGCGGGACGCCGCTCCGCGTGGGCCAGCGCGCGCAGCAGGTGCACGGCGACCCGGTTGTTGCCCGCGACCACGGCGGTGGCCGGGTTCGCGCCGGTGAGCAGCCGTTTCACGGCGTCGCCGACGCTCTCGGCGGTCGGCGTCCGCATCACGACGAGGCTGTCGTCGAAGGGGATCCCGTTGCGGACGCAACCTTCCCGGAACCCGCGCAGGCGTTCGCCCGCGGTGAAGATGCCGGGGCTGTCGGCCAGGAACGCGATCCGGCGATGGCCGTGTTTCGCGAGGTGGGCGACCGCTTCGACGGTGCCGCCGATGTTGTCGACCAGCACCGTGTCGGCCATGATGTCGCCGGCGGGCCGGTCGAGGAACACCACGGGCGTGCCGGCGCGCATTTCGGGGACCAGATAGCCGTGCTGCATCCCGGCGGGGACGACGAGGATGCCGTCCACCCGGCGCGAGCAGAACTCCAGGACGAGTTCGCGTTCGCGGTCGGAGTTCTCCTCCGACGACCCGGTCAGCACCTGGCGGCCGAACGAGGTCGCGATGCGTTCCACGGCCCGGTTGAGCTCGGAGTAGAAGGGGTTGCCGACGTCTTCGACGATCAGGCCGATCGTCCCGGTCGTCGAGCCGCGCCGCAGGTTCCGCGCGCCGAGGTTGCGCCGGAACCCGAGCTGCTCGATCGCCGCCATGACGCGCTCCGCGGTGTCCGGATGGACGGCGGGCTCGTCGTTCACCACCCGCGAGACGGTCTTGATGCTCACGCCCGCGAGCCGGGCCACGTCACTCATCGTGGCCCGTCGGCCGGTTGTGCGGTGGCCGCTGTCCGGTCCGCTGGAAGACAACGTTGTCATAGTGGCCGGAATTGAACGCCAGCGACGCCGCCGTGTCAATGCCCGGTTCGTCCTGGGTCCGCTTTCCGAGTTCGAACCGTTACGGCCCGCCGGGTCGCTGTCCTGAATCGGACAGGGTTTGGCGGACCTCTTGACCGGGTGGTCCGTTCTTGTCGAAGGTGAGCAGGCAGCGACAACGTTGTCAGGAGGCGGCCTTTCCCATGCCTGCACGCACTTCGACCCGCGTCGCCGGGTTGCTCACCGCGCTCACCCTCCCCGCCGGGCTCCTCACGCCCGTCGCGGCGGCGGCGCCCGGTGGCGACCCCGTGGACGCGGTCAACACCTTCATCGGCACCAAGGACGACGGAAACACCTTCCCCGGCGCTTCCGCCCCGTTCGGGATGACGCAGGTCAGCCCGATCTCATCGCATTACGCCGGCTACCGCTACGACGACACCGCGATCCGCGGCTTCGGGCATTTCTTCCTGTCCGGCGCGGGCTGCTGGGAGCAGGGCGGCCTCGTGTCGACCCTGCCCACCACCGGCGCGGTCGGGCCCGGCGCGGCGTTCGACACCGCGAAACCCGAGACGTTCGACCACAAGAAGTACGCCTCGCCGTACACGCACGAGGGCGAGGTCGGGAAACCCGGCTACTACAAGGTGCGGCTCACCGGTTACGGCGGCGTCGACGCGGAGACCACCGCGACCACGCGGACCGGTGTCGAGCGGTACACCTTCGCGAAATCGGGCGATGCGAACGTTTTCGTGAACGTCGGGCAGGCCAACGACAAGGAACCGGTGACGGCGAGCCAGATCCGCGTCGTCGGGGACCGGACGGTCGAGGGAATGGTCGAGTCGCAGGCGTTCTGCGGTGGGAAGCCGTACAAGACCTGGTTCACCACGACGTTCGACAAGCCGTTCAAGTCCTTCGGCACCTGGTCGCCGACGGGCGGCACGCCGGGCTCGAAGGAGTCCGCCGGTGGTGAAGGGCTGCGCGGTGCGTGGCTGACCTTCGGTGGCGGGCAGGTCACCGCGACGACGGCGATCTCCCATGTGGACGCTTCCGGCGCCAAGCTCAACCTGGCCTCGGAGAAGGGCCGTTCGTTCGACGCGGTCCGCGACGGCGCCCAGCGCGCCTGGCGCAAGGAACTGTCCTCAGTGGACATCAAGGGCGGTACGAAGGACGACCGCACGGTTTTCTACACCTCGCTGTACCACGCGCTCCTGCAACCGTTGACCGGCAACGACGCCGACGGCCGTTACCGCGGGTTCGACGACAAGATCCACCGTGCGCTGGGCTGGACGTATTACGAGTTCTTCTCGTTGTGGGACACCTATCGCACGCAGAACCAGCTGCTCGCGCTGCTGCGGCCGTCGCGGGCGAAGGACGTCGCGAAGTCGGTGCTCGCCATCCACGACCAGGGTGGCTGGCTGCCGCGCTGGGCGTACGCGAACCAGGAGACGAACACGATGACCGGCGATCCGGTCACCCCGTTCCTGGTCGACCTGTGGCGTTTCGGCGCGCTGTCCGGGCAGGAGCTCGAGGCGTACCAGGCACTTCTGCAGAACTCGAGGGAGATCCCGCCCGCGTCCTCGCCGTTCCAGGGCCGCTCGGGCAACGCGAGCTACCAGAAGGACGGATTCGTCCAGTACGACAAGGACTTCCCGAAGAAGGGGCAGGACACCGACCCGAACCACGGCGCTTCGGCCACGTTGGAATACGCGCTCGCGGACTGCTCGCTGTCCATCATGGCCTCCGGTCTCGGCAAGAAGGACGACGCGAAGGCCTTGGCGGACAAGGGTCGCAGTTATCGCACCCTGTGGGATTCTTCGGTCAGCGATCGCGGCTTCACCGGTTTCTACCGGCCCAAGCTCGAAGGCGGCCAGTGGTTCAGCCCGGCGGACAAGCCGTACACCCCGCAGAGCCCGGACGGGTTCCACGAGGGCACGTCGTGGCAGTACCAGTGGCTGACGCAGCAGGACGTGCCCGGCCTCGTCGAGCGGATGGGCGGCAAGGAGAACGTCGGCAAGCGGCTCGACGACTTCTTCGCCTACGGGGATCTGGTCCAGGATCCGGCGAAGACCGTGCGCGAGGAATGGGTCGTCGGCCCGTACAACTACTACAACCAGTTCCGCTACAACCCGAACAACGAGCCGGATCTGCACTCGCCGTGGATGTACACGCTGACCGGGCAGCCGTGGAAGACCTCGGCCGTCGTCCGCGCGGCGCACACGTTGTTCACCAACGCGCCCAACGGGGTCACCGGCAACGACGACCTCGGGACCATGTCCGCGTGGTACGTCTTCAGCGCGCTGGGGCTGTATCCGGCGGTGCCGGGCACCGGGCAGTTCCTGCTGAACGCGCCGCGGTTCGAGAAGTCCGTGGTGCACTTGGAGAACGGTCGTGACATCACGATCAAGGCCGACGGCGCCGACGGGGCGAAGCTCCAGTACGTCCAGGGACTGGGATCCGGTTCGCAGCGGGCGTATGTCGGGTTGGAACAGTTGACGCGCGGGACCACTTTGGACTTCGAGCTCACCGCGGATGTGGCCAAGGCCACCTGGGCTACCGGCCCGGAAGGCGCGCCGGAATCGCCCTGCGCCGGGTGATCCGAGTGGTTTAGACCGGTTCTCACCGGGGGTCGTGAGCAGCATCACGACCCCCGGTGTTCCGGTGAGGGCCGTCACGCCTCACACTGGTATTACCACGTCCGACAGTGCTGTTGACGTTCTTGGCGAGTCCGCCTTGGACAGTGCTCGTCGGACGTAGTCATGTGTGCACGCATAGTGGTGAGACCCCACAGGAGGAGAAAGTGTCCAGCAAGGCCGCTCTAGTATTCCGCGTGGCCGCGGTAGCCGAAGCCCTCTCCTGGGCCGGGCTGCTGGTCGGGATGTTCCTCAAGTACGCCGTCAAGCTCGGCGAGGGCGGCGTCCCCGTCCTCGGCATGGTGCACGGCGTCGTGTTCGTCCTCTACGTGCTGGTCTCCCTGTCCGTGGCGAAGCCGCTCGGCTGGCGCCCGAAGACCCTGATCCTCGCGCTGCTGTCCAGCATCCCGCCGCTGTTCACCTGGCTGTTCGAGTCCTGGGCACTGCGCAACGGCAAGCTCGACGGCCCGCAGCGGCTGTCGCACGGTGGTGTCGGCCTGTTCGCGGCCAAGTCCGCGGAACCCGCCGCCGTCTGAATTCTTTAGCGCGTGAAGGCCCCCTTCACTCGGCTCAGCCGAGTGAAGGGGGCCTTCACGTACTTCCGGGGTTATTCGGTGAAGTCGCCGGTGGCCTTGCGGACCTTCGTGAGCAGGTCGGTCAGCTGCTCGGTCTGCTTGCCCGTGAGCCCGGTCAGCCCGAAGTCGATCTCGGTGACCGCCTTCGTGGCCTCTTCGCGGCGTGCGCGGCCTTCGTCGGTGATCTCGACCAGCGTGGTCCGGCGGTCGGTCGGATGCGGCACGCGTTTGACCAAGCCGTCCTTCTCCAGCCGGTCGACGATGTTGGTGACGCTCGTCGGGTGCAGCTGCAGGCGCTCGCCCATCACGCGCATCGGCAGATGGGAAGCGCGGGCGAAGGTCAGCAGGACCAGTGCCTCGTACCGGGCGAAGGTCAGCCCGTGCGGTTTGAGCGCGCCGTCCACCGCGGACTGGATGATCTGTTGCACGCGCATGATCCCGGTCACCGCGGCCATGGTTTCGGAAGGCCCGATACGGGCTTCCCACAGCTGCGCCGCGCGGGCGATCGGGTCGAACGGCAACGGACGGCTCATGGCGCTCGAAGTTACCAGCGGGTACCCGTGCCATGCCGCACCACCGGGTGTTATGCGTGGAAAAACCGTCTGAATGAGGAGCGAAAGATGATCGTGGCCTTCAGTGTCAGCCCGTCCGCGGCCGAGGAGGACGGCGGTGTCAGCGAGGCGGTCGCCCGCGCGGTGAAAGTGGTCCGCGAGTCCGGCTTGCCCAACTCCACCAACGCGATGTTCACGAACATCGAGGGCTCGTGGGACGAGGTGATGGACGTCGTCAAGCGGGCCGTCGAGGCCGCGGGCGAGGGATCGTCACGGGTCGGGCTGGTGCTCAAGGCCGATATCCGTCCCGGTTACGAAGGCCAGCTGACCGCGAAGGTGGAGCGCGTCGAGAAGCACCTGAGCGACTGAGTCAGGGGAGTGGCGGGGTGAACGAGACCAGCCACAGCTTGTCCTTGACCGCGACGGCCACCGGATAGCCGAAGGAGCGGCCGTCGCCGAGCTTCCCGCTGACGGTGGCCGAGGTCGGCGCGAGATCGTCCGGCGCGAACTTCACCGTGACGTCGTGGGCGCCGCGGCCGGCCAGCGTGTCGATATAGGACTTCGCGAAGTCGCCCGCCGACGCGGGCGGGTAGTCGATGAGTTCCGAGAGGGCCTCGACGTCGTGCTCGTTGAGTGCGGCGGTGAGGCCTTCCCGGAGCTGCCCGGGACTGGCGACACCGGGGTCGGGCTGATGGGCGATCAGGACCGTGATGACGCTCACCCACGTGACGGCGATGGCGATCGCGACGGCCACGGTGGCCGTCCTGCGTGTCGGAATGTCGATCACCCCCTCGTGGCGAGCCTGCCGGAACACCGGCGTCCTGCCAAGCGGGCAGCCGGGGGCATGCGGTGAAACGCTCGGGGATGCGTGCCAGGATGGAACCCGTGACACACCCACGCGGATCAGCATCGAAGACGGCGGCCCTGTCCGCCGCGCTTTCCGGCGCGGTCGACCTTTCCGCGCTCAAGGCGCGTGCCGAAGCGCCCCAGAAACAGCCTCCCGCCCCGCCGCGGCCCGCCGACGGCCCCGCGCCCGGCGGACCCGCCCCGGCGGGCGCCGTGATCGACGTCACCGAGGCGACCTTCCAGACCGAGGTCGTCGAGCGCTCCTTGCAGCAGCTGGTGGTCGTCGACCTGTGGGCCGAATGGTGCGGCCCGTGCAAGCAGCTCAGCCCGGTGCTGGAGCGCCTCGCCGCCGAGTCCGGTGGCGCCTGGGTACTCGCGAAGGTGGACGTCGACGCCAACCCGCGTATCGCGCAGCTCTTCGGCGCGCAGTCGATCCCGACGGTCATCGCCATCGGCGGCGGCCAGCCGGTCGACGCGTTCTCGGGCGCCCTGCCCGAACCCGAGATCCGCAAGTGGCTCGGTTCGCTGCTCGACGCGCTGCGCGACCGGCTGCCCGGCATCAAGGCCGCCGAGGAGAACGGCGGCGGTGTCGAGGTGCCGGAGGACCCGCGCTTCACCGAGGCGGAGGAGGCCTTCGAACGCGGTGACTTCGCCGCGGCGCAGGCGGCCTACGAGCGCATCCTGGACGTCGAACCGGCGAACGAGGAGGCCAAGACCGCGCTCGCGCAGGTCAAGTTCACCGCGCGCGCCGAGGCCGCCGGCCCGGACGCGATCGCGAAGGCCGACGCCGACCCGGCCGACCTCGACGCCCAGCTCGCCGCCGCCGACCTCGAAGTCGCGGGGCAGCAGCCCGAAGCGGGCTTCGCGAGGCTGATCGCCGCCGTGCGGCGTACGGCGGGCGACGAGCGCAACAAGGTGCGGGAGCACTTGGTGGCGCTGTTCGAACTGTTCGACTCGGCGGACGAGCGCGTCATGAAGGCGCGCCGGGATCTGGCGAGCGCGCTCTACTGAGGTTTCTTTCGGTACCCCCGGACGCCATGAAAGGTCCTTTCCTTGCAAAATTTGCAAGGAAAGGACCTTTCATGGCACTTCAGGGAGCGATGACCGGACCGATCAGCCGTACTGGGTCGAGCAGACGGACGAGTTCTCCAGGTAGCCCTTCCGCAGGGCTTCGAGCCGCTCGAAACCGTTGTCCACGCGCTTGCCGTTGACGTCGGCCGAGACCAGGCTCTCCGGGCTCAGCAGGTCCGAGATGGCCTCGTCGAGGTCACCGGCCGAAAGCCGCAGCGTCGCGCCGGGCACGGTGCTGGCCTTCGCCCACGCGCCGACCAGGCAGGCGGTGCGCAGTCCCGCGTTCGCGTTGTCGATCGACGCGCCGACACCCTTCTGGATGCCCATCGCGTACCGGGACGCGATCTCCGAGAACGCGGCGAAGTCGCCCTTGCCCTCGCTGTGCCCGCTTTCCCATTCCGCCTGCTGGTCGACCGGCTGGGCGAGTTCCCGCAGCTTGGCCATGTCGATGCTGACGGTGTTGTTCGACGGGCAGTACGACGCGGGTGGGGTGCTGGGGCCGCCGGGGCAGCTGCCGTTGCCGTCCTCGGTGATCTCCGGGCCGGGCACGCCCGCGCCCTTGAAGGCCTCGTCGAGGCTCTTCTTCAGGATCCCGATGATCTCGGCGTCGAGCTTCTCGTCGCCCTTGCCCTTGTCACCCTTGTCGAACGGGCGCTCGGTGATCCGCGCCTTGATGTTGTCCTCGTTCATCGCGGCGCATTCCTTCGGGCCCTTTTCGAACCCGACCTGGAACGCGTACGTGCGGTCGAACGCCGTGCCGTGCGCGCCCTGTTTGGTCGCGCTGGTGCCCGCCTGGTCGCGGATCAGGAACAGCGACGCCATGACCTGGTTGAGGCCTTCGGACGTGGAGACCCGGTAGTACTTGCTCTTGTCCTCGGCGACCCAGCGGAAGTAGCCGCCGGCGAAGCAGTCGGCCTGCTGTTCCTTGACGATCGACGGGGTGTTCTTCTTGATGCCCGCCTTCTCGGCGAGCCGGTACTGCACGGCGTGCCCGAGTTCGTGCGACAGCACGACGGCGCCCGCCATCTTCCCGAACCGCTCGCGCAGCATCGGCAGCAGCACGCCGCGGTCCCACGCCACCAGGTCACCCGGCGGGCAGTAGAACGCGTTGACGAGCTTCTTGACGCTCCCGCATTCGGTCTCTTCGTCGTCGGTCTTCGCGCTGTAGGACAGCAGCGACTTCAGCGGCTCGTACGGCTGCCCGAAATCGCGCGGCATGACCTCGGTCCAGTAGGCCTGCGAGTCGGCGATCGCGGCGATGGCCAGCTGGTCGTCTTCGGAGCCGTCCTCGTTGCGGACCTGCAGGTCCGGCTTCGGCGCGTTCGGCTTGAGCCCGCTCTCGAAATGCGTGATCGGCAGGCCGGCGACGTCACCGGCTCCCGGCTGGCTGCCTTGCTGACCGGTCGAGCTTCCCTTGTCGCTGCAAGCGCTCAGCCCGAGGGCCAGCACCGTCACGACCGCGATCAGAGCCGGGCGTTTGAAGCCCCGCGCTCCCCCTTGGATCATGTTCACTCGCTTGTCGTCAGGGCCCCGACCGGGCCGCGTACTCCGGCAAGCACGGACCCTACCCAGCGCTTATGGCCCGCGTGCAGGTAATCCCCGAAGTGGGTCTTGAGCGGGGCGGGGGCCCTGCCGATATGGTCGCTCCTCATGAGAGCAGTCCGCCGGTTCACCGTCCGCGCGAGCCTGCCGGAGTCGCTTTCCGGCCTCGGTGACCTCGCCACGAATCTGCGCTGGACCTGGCATCCGCCCACGCGCGACCTGTTCGCGTCGATGGACGCGGAGCTGTTCAACCGCGTTCGCGATCCGCTGCGGATGCTCACCGCCCTCCCACCCGCCCGGCTCGACGAACTCGCCGTGGACGACGCGTTCCTCGCCCACGCGCGCGAGGCGGTCGCCGATCTGGACCGCTATCTCGCCGAGCCGCGCTGGTACCAGAAGCAGGACGACCCCGATCTCCCGCCGGCCGTCGCGTACTTCTCGATGGAGTTCGGCGTCACCGAGGCGCTGCCGAACTACTCCGGCGGCCTCGGCGTGCTCGCCGGGGACCACCTCAAGGCGGCTTCGGACCTCGGCGTGCCGATGGTCGGCGTCGGGCTGCTCTACCGCGCCGGGTACTTCCGGCAGGCGCTGTCCCTCGACGGCTGGCAGGTCGAGCACTACCCGGTGATCGACCCCAACGCCTTCCCGCTGGAACTGCTGACCGACGGCGGCGAACCGGTGCTGGTCGACGTCGCGATGCCCGCCGGGCGGACGCTGCACGCGCAGATCTGGAAGGCCCGCGTCGGCCGGATCCCGCTGCTGCTGCTGGACACCGACACCGAGGCGAACGACGAAGACCTGCGCGCGGTCACCGACCGGCTGTACGGCGGCGACGCCGACCACCGCATCCGGCAGGAGATCCTGTCCGGGATCGGCGGCTTCCGCGCGGTGCGGCGCTACTGCGAGCTGACCGGGCATCCGCAGCCGAAGGTGTTCCACACCAACGAAGGCCACGCCGGATTCCTCGGGCTGGAACGGGCCCGCGAGATCATCCAGGCCGACGGGCTGGCGTTCGACGAGGCGCTGCCCGCCGTCCGCGCCGGCACCGTGTTCACCACGCATACGCCGGTCAGCGCCGGGATCGACCGGTTCCCCGTCGACCTGGTCCAGCGGTACTTCACCGACGGCAGGCTGGTCCCGGACGTCGACCCGCGCCGCGTGCTCGCCCTCGGCGCGGAGGACAACCCCGGCCTGTTCAACATGGCGCATATGGGGTTGCGGCTGGCCCAGCGCGCGAACGGCGTCTCGGCCCTGCACGGGCGCGTCTCGCGGCGGATGTTCTCCCGGCTGTGGCCCGGGTTCGACTTCGACGAAGTGCCCGTCTCGTCGGTCACCAACGGCGTCCACGGGCCGACCTGGGTGGCGCGCGAGCTGAGCGCGCTGCTCGGGCGCAACCACGAGGAGCTGGGCCTCGACGGGGCACAGGGCAAGCCGCTGCGGGACGGCGTCACCGACGAACAGCTGTGGGCGCTGCGGCGGGAGCTGCGCGAGAAGCTGGTCGCGGAGGTGAGGCGCCGGGTGCGGGCCGCGTGGATGCAGCGCGGCGCGTCCGCGCTCGAACTCGGGTGGACCGACACGGTCTTCGACCCGGACGTGCTGACCGTCGGCTTCGCGCGCCGAGTGCCGACGTACAAACGGCTCACGCTGATGCTGCGCGACCCGGATCGCCTGCGCGCGCTGCTGCTGGACGAGCGGCGCCCGATCCAGCTCGTCGTCGCGGGCAAATCGCATCCGGCCGACGAGGGCGGCAAGCAGCTGATCCAGCAGATCGTCCGGTTCGTCGACGATCCCGAGGTCCGGCGCCGCATCGTCTTCCTGCCGGACTACGACATGTCCATGGCGCGCTACCTCTACCGCGGCTGCGACGTCTGGTTGAACACGCCGGTGCGGCAGCTGGAGGCTTGCGGCACGTCGGGGATGAAGTCCGCGCTCAACGGCGGTCTCAACCTGTCCATCCGCGACGGCTGGTGGGACGAGTGCTACGACGGCAGCAACGGCTGGGCGATCCCGACCGCGGACGGCGTCACCGACCCGCTGCGCCGCGACGAACTGGAGGCCGCGGCGCTCTACGATCTGCTGGGTCACCAGATCGCGCCGCTGTTCTACGACCGCGGCGCCGACGGCGTGCCCGGCGGCTGGCTGTCGATGGTGTGGCATACGCTGGAGACCCTCGGACCGCGTGTGCAGGCTTCGCGGATGGTGCGCGAATACGTCGAATCGGGTTACCTGCCCGCCTCTCGGATGGTCGCCGAAGCCACGGGTGACGGCTACCGCGGCGCGTTGTCGCTGGCCGACTACCGGACCAAACTGGACGTTTCCTGGCCACGGGTGCGGATCTTCGACACCGAACTGCTCGTCGAGGATTCCGCGCCGATGGTCACCGGCACCGAGGTGACCATCCGGGCGCGGATCGACCTCGCCGGCCTGGAACCGTCCGAAGTGGACGTCCAGGCCGTCGTCGGGAAGGTGGGCGACGGGGACGAGTTGAGCGACCCCGTCACCGTCGGCATGTCGGGCGACGGCATCGGCGCGTTCGCGGCGCGGCTGAAACTGCCGCATCCGGGCTCGATCGGCTACACCGTCCGCGTGCTGCCGAAACACCGTCTGCTGGCCACGCCCGCGGAACTGGCCCGCGTCGTCCACGCATAGGCCGGTACCGAACAAAAGAAACCTCCGATTCTCGATTTCCGCCGAACAATGCGGAACGGCCCGGTGAAATAGACTTTGCCGGGCCGATCGCGAATCGCGGAGGAATGGTGGCTTCGGCGAAGGAAACGAAAACATCGCGCAGGGCCAAGGACCGGCTGCACCATGTCCACGCCCGCGCCGGTATCCGGCAGGACGGCCTGCGCCATGCGCTGGGGCCGGAATTGCGGGACATCTGGGGGATAGCCGAGGACGCCGAGCCGGGCCGGGTGCGCGAAATCGTCCTGCTGCGGCTGAACCGCGTTCTCGAACGGTTCGCCGACCCGCTCATGCCCGAGATCGTCTGGACCGCGTACAACCTCGGCGTGGATCCGGCGAACGGCGGGGCGGGCATGGTCGGCCGGATCCGGACCATGGTCGGCCGCGGCCGGGTCGCCGTCTCTGAACGGACCTGCACCAGGCGGTTCTACGACTTCCTGGGGAGCGTCAAGAACAGCCTGGACGGCTTCCAGGAGGACCTCACCGGCGAGGACTTCAGGCTCGCTTCGCGATGGATCGCCGAGAACGTCCGTCCCGAACGGGAGCGAAATCCGAGCGAGCCCGTGCCGTCGGTCATGCGGATGTTCCTCGACGGCACGGTATGCGGCCCGGCGGACGAGGCGGGCGCGCCGATCCCGGCCCGCCTCGGCGCGCACGGTGAGTGGCTCTGCGTCTTCACCGACGAACGTCTGCTGGCCGAGTACCGCGCGGTCACCGGCGCGGGCTGGTCCCGGATCAGGCACCGGACCGGCCGCGAGGTCGTGCTCGCCGCCGCCGGTCGCGACGCGGCGACGGGGGTGCTGGTCAACCCCAGGCCGACACGCGGCGCCGGGATCCACGCCGCGCTCCCGCTCTCCCCGGACTCGATCGCCCGGCTCGCGGTCCGCCGTTAGGGAACGGCGGGCGTGCCGCCTTCCCGGATCGGGAGGCCGGCCGAACGCCAGGCCCGGAACCCGCCTTCGAGATCGGTAGCGCCCGGCAGGCCGAGCCGCTGCAGGTCTGCGGCGGCGAGGCTCGACGAGTACCCCTCGTTGCACACGACGATCACCGTCGAGTCCGGGTTCACTTGCGGCAGCCGCCACTCGCTGTCCGGCGCGAGCCGCCATTCGAGGTGGATCCGCTCGACGACCACCGAGTCCGGGATCTCCCCTTCTTCGAGCCGGTTGACGTGCGGGCGGATGTCCACGATCAGGGCGCCGTCGCGCTGCAGCCGCAGCGCCTGCTCGGGCGCCGCCCGGTCCAGTCCGGCCCGGGCGGCGGCCAACAGGTTGTCGATAGCGCTCATCGGCCCAGTATCGGGGCCAGCGAGGGGATCTCGGCGGGAACGTCGGCGAGCGTGCGGTATTCGCGGGTCGCGACCAGCGGCGGCGAGTAGGCGTGGACGCTGGCGGCGGGATCGGTGCCGATGCCGGTCACCTGGTGCGCGCGCCCCGCGCCGAAGCCGATGCCCTCGCCCGCGACGTGCGTGCGGCGCCGGATCGGGCCGCCGGGGTAGCGGTACTCCTCGCCGAGTTCGCCCTGCAGCACGGTGAACGAGCCGGACGCGCCGCCGTGGTCGTGCGGTTTGGTCTGCTGGCCGGGCAGCCAGGACAGCAGCCACAGCTCGACGCCGTCGGTCAGCGCGAGACGCGCCCACCAGCGGTGGTCGGCGTCGAAGCGCAGCAGGCCGCGCAGGCCCGAGGTCAGTTCGGTGGCGACGGTGGAGGTCAGGTCGGCCAGTTCCCGCGGCGTCCACAGCAGACGGTCGGGGTGCAGCAGTTCCGGCAGCAGCGGGTCGACCAGCTGCGGATGGATCTCGAAGTCCTGGCGCGGGGTGATGGACGTGGTCACGGTGAGGCTCCTCGTGGAGGTTCGCGGGCTCGGAAGCAGGGCCGAACGCGGCGCGACACGGGGTGCCGTCGGAAGAGCGGGGACTCAGCCGTGTCGCGCGGTGGTACACCCGCACGAGGCGACGAGCAGCAGGTCGATGGCCCGGCGGCGCCAGAAAGAGCCCCCGATGACGGGGAAGGCGGCGGACACGGACCTGATCACGTGCTCGATGCTGCCACAGCGGCCGCTTCCGGGGCGCTTCGTCCCACTCCCTGGACCAGCCGCTTTCCGTCGACCGGCGGCCCGGTGCACACACGCGCGCGAGTGCGGACACAATGGGCGCGTGAGCGAGCCGATCCAGCCCAGCGAACTTGACGACCTCGTGGTGAGGATGACCGGTGTCGGGGTCCGCCGAACAGGCAACGACCTCCTCGCCGACCTCGATTGGACCGTGGAACTGGACGAGCGCTGGGTGGTGCTCGGCCCGAACGGCGCGGGCAAGACCACCCTGCTCCGGCTGGCCGCGGCCGAACTCCACCCGACCTCGGGAACGGTCGACCTGCTCGGCGACCGGATCGGCAAGGTCAACATCTTCGAGCTGCGCCCGCGGATCGGGTTCACCTCGGCCGCGATCGCCCAGCGTGTGCCGGGTGAGGAGCGCGTCGTCGACGTCGTGGTGAGCGCCGGGTACGCCGTCGTCGGCCGCTGGCGTGAGGAATACGACAGCCTCGACACCGACCGCGCCCTGGAGCTCCTGGGCGCGCTCGGCATCGCGCACCTGGCCGAGCGCACCTTCGGCACGCTGTCCGAGGGCGAGCGCAAGCGGACCCTGATCGCGCGTTCGCTGATGACCGACCCGGAGATGCTGCTGCTCGACGAGCCCGCCGCGGGGCTCGACCTCGGCGGCCGCGAGGATCTCGTCGCCCGTCTTTCGGAGCTGGCCCTCGACCCGGAGGCGCCCGCCATGGTGCTCGTCACCCATCACGTGGAAGAAATCCCGCCGGGGTTCACCCACGCGCTGCTGCTGCGCGACGGCCGCGCGGTCGCGTCCGGGCTCGTGGACGACGTCGTGACCAGCGACAACCTGTCCAAGACGTTCGATCAGGACCTGCTGCTCGAACGGTCCGGTGATCGCTTCTTCGCCCGTCGCCGCTGACGGGTCGTACTGACCGGTAGCCTGCAATCTGTCTTGGACGGTTAAGGAGGACGGCGTGGGAGAGTTCGTAAGTCTCGAGGTCGAAGGCGGGGTCGGCACGATCCGGCTGGACCGCCCGCCGGTCAACGCGCTGAACAACCAGGTGCAGGCCGAGCTGGCCGAGGCGGCCCGTGAGGCCTCCGAGCGCGACGACGTGCGCGCCGTGATCCTCTACGGCGGTGAGAAGACCTTCGCGGGTGGCGCGGACATCAAGGAGATGGCCGAGCGCACGTACCCCGAAATCGCGAAGTTCGGCGCCGCGCTGACGGCGTCGCTGGCCACCATCGCGAACATCCCGAAGCCGGTCGTCGCGGCCATCACCGGCTACGCGCTAGGCGGCGGCCTCGAACTCGCGCTGACCGCCGACCGCCGCATCGCCGGCGACAACGTCAAGGTCGGGCAGCCCGAGATCCAGCTCGGCGTCATCCCCGGCGCCGGCGGCACGCAGCGCCTCGCGCGGCTGATCGGCCCGAGCAAGACCAAGGACCTCGTGTTCACCGGCCGGTTCGTGAAGGCCGAAGAGGCCCTCGCGCTGGGCATCCTCGACGAGGTCGTGGCGCCGGACGACGTCTACGCCGCCGCGCACAAGTGGGCCTCGCAGTTCGCGAACGGCCCGGCTGTCGCGCTTCGCGCCGCGAAGGCCGCCATCGACGGCGGTCTCGACACCGACCTCGCGAGCGGCCTGAAGCTCGAATCCCACCTCTTCGCCGCGCTCTGGGCGACCGAGGACCAGCGCAACGGCATGAAGTCGTTCATCGAAAACGGCCCCGGCAAGGCCACCTTCGAGGGGAAGTAAGCGCGATGACCCAGGTGAACGATCCGGCGCCGAATCCGCACGCCACCGCCGAAGAGGTCAAGGCCGCCTTCGACGACCCGAAGCTCGCCAACGTGCTCTACCACGACTGGGAAGCCGGGACCTACGACGAGAAGTGGTCCATCTCCTACGACGAGCGCTGCATCTCCTACGCGACGGACGTGTTCAACGCCGTCGCCGGTGAAGACGGCCAGCCGTACCCGACCGCGATGGAACTGGGCAGCGGCACCGGTTTCTTCCTGCTGAACCTGATGCAGGGCGGGGTGATCAAAAAGGGTTCGGTCACCGACCTCTCGCCGGGCATGGTGCAGGTCGCGCTGCGCAACGCCGAGAACCTCGGCCTCGACGTCGACGGCCGGGTCGCCGACGCGGAGCGGATCCCGTACGAGGACAACAGCTTCGACCTCGTCGTCGGGCACGCGGTGCTGCACCACATCCCGGACGTCCGCGCGGCGTTCGCCGAGGTGCTGCGGGTGCTGAAGCCGGGCGGCCGGTTCGTCTTCGCGGGCGAGCCGACGAAGGTCGGCGACTTCTACGCGCGCAAACTCGGCCAGATCACGTGGTACCTCACCACCAACCTGACGAAGATCCCGGTGCTGAACGGCTGGCGCCGTCCGCAGGAGGAACTCGACGAGTCCTCCCGTGCGGCCGCACTGGAGGCCGTGGTCGACATCCACACCTTCGACCCGTCCGACCTCGAGTCGATGGCCCGCGGCGCGGGCGCGCAGGACGTCCGCGCGGTCACCGAGGAGTTCGCCGCGGCGCTGGCGGGCTGGCCGATCCGCACCTTCGAGGCCGCCGTGCCGCAGGAGAAGCTGACCCTGCGCTGGCGTCTGTTCGCGTACCGGCTGTGGCTGCGGCTGTCCGCATTGGACAAGAAGCTGCTCGCCAAGGTGCTGCCGCGTGAGCTGTTCTACAACGTGATGATCACCGGTACCAAGCGCTCGTAGGTTGCCGTACCACTTCACGCTCGACGACGTCGCCTTCCTGCGCTCCGGCGCGGGAAGCGCGGCGCTCGCCGCATGCTCGTCCCTGCCGCTGACCGACAAGACCCGCATCGCCGACGTCGCCGCCGTACGCCGGATCGCCCCGGACCACGCGGCCGCGGTGCTGGAAACCGTGGTGCTGCGGCGGAAGTCGTCGGCCAAACTGGACTCCGCGCGTTCGTGGCTGTTCACCGGCGACGCCCTTCAACAGGCCAGCGCCACCCTGGTCGCCCGGCACCGGGCCGCACGGCTCACCGGCCGTGACGTCCATGACGTGACGTGCTCGGTCGGCGCGGACCTGGTCGAGATCGCCCGCGTCGCCGCGAAGGCGCTGGGTTCGGATCTGGACGAGGTCCGGCTGGCGATGGCGCGGCACAACGCCGCCGAGGCCGGGGTTTCGCCCGCGTTGCTCAGGGCCGACGCGCTGCGGCCGGTCAGCCGGTCTTCGGTCGTCGTCGCCGACCCGGCTCGCCGCGACTCCGCCGGGCGCCGGGCGTGGAAGCCCGCCGACTTCCTGCCGCCGCTGGACGGCCTGGTCGAGGCGTATCGAGGCCGCGAACTCTCGGTGAAATGCGCGCCGGGGCTCGATTTCTCCATCGCGCCCTGGGCGGACGAGGTCGAACTGGTCTCCCTGGACGGTCAGGTCCGCGAGGCGTGCCTGTGGCGCGGCGTGGATTCGACGGTGTCGCGCCGCGCGACGGTGTTGCGTTCGGACGGTGCACAGTGGACGGTCACCGACGCCGATCCCGACGAGATCCCCGTGCGCGAGCCGGGTGAATGGATCGTCGACCCCGACGGCGCCGTCGTCCGTGCCGGACTCGTGCGGCATTACGCGGCACGGCACGGTTTGTGGCAGCTCGACGAACGCATCGCGTACCTGACCGGCGACACTCCGCCGCCGGGAATCCGGGCGTTCCGGGTGTTCGAGCACGGACCGTACAGCGAGAAGAATCTTCGTGTACTGCTGAAAAAACACGATATCGGTCGATTGGAAATCCTCGTCCGCGGTCTCGACATAGACCCGGATGCCTTGCGGCGCAAGCTGAAACCTCGCGGAGGTGAAGAAGCTACTTTGGTTCTGACCAGAATCGGTCGTTCTGGAGTAGCGTTCCTTTGCCGCGCACAGCTGACGTGAGGAGCATTTCCATGAGCCGGTTCACCGGTCTGCTGAAACTGGCCGCCGCAGCGGCCGCCGGAGCCGTCCTCGCGGGCGGCGCCACCGCCGTCGCGAACACCGACGACGCCACCTGGCGGCGCGGTCACGAGCCCGCGAACATCGGCCAGGTCAAACTCGACGTGAAGGCCTACTACGGCGATGTCGTCGGCAGCGACGGCAAGCACGGGTATTCCGAGGGCAGCCGGTTCGTCTCCGACACGAAGCGCCAAGTCGAGGACGCCAAGCGCTATCTCTCGCGGCGGCTGGACCGCGGCGTGAAGAACCCCGCCGTCGTGTTCGACGTCGACGACACCGCCGAGGTCACCTACGGCTGGGAAGCGGACAACGACTTCGGCTTCGACCCGAAGAAGCAGCAGGAAGCGATCGACAAGGGCACGTTCGTCGCGAACAAGCCGGTGCTGGAGCTGGCGAACTGGGCCGCGCAGCGCGGCGTGAAGATCTACTTCCTGACCGGGCGCAACGAGTTCCAGGGCCCGCAGTCGCTCAAGAACCTCGCGAACGAGGGCTACCCGGCGCCGGCGGGGGCGTTCTTCAAGCCGAAGACCACCGCGCCGGACTACCTGCCGTGCGGGCTGACCTGCACCACCGTCCAGTACAAGGCGGGTACGCGGAAGCACATCGCCTCGACCGGGGCGACCATCCTGGCCAACTTCGGCGACCAGTTCAGCGACCTCGAAGGCGGATACGCCGAATTCCCGGTCAAGCTGCCGAATCCGATGTACTACCTGCCCTGAGGAGGAATATCCGCGTGTTCGGCGTCGCTGTGCCCGGTATGTCTGACAAAAAGGTGTTGAAGCCCAGCGCGGACCACCCGATCACGGTGGCGCCGAACGAGGCGCGAGTGGTCGTCACGATCGGCGGCAAGGTCGTGGCGGACAGCGCGAACGCGCTCACCCTGCGGGAGGCGAACTACCCGCCCGCGCAGTACATCCCGCGTGCCGACGTCGACTTCGACCTGCTGGAGCGGACGGACCACTCGACGTACTGCCCGTTCAAGGGCGACGCGTCGTACTACAGCATCCGCACCGGCGACGGCCTCGCCGAGAACGCCGTCTGGACCTACGAGGCGCCGCACGACGCGGTCGCCGAGATCAAGGACCACGTGGCGTTCTACCCGACGAAGGTCGACTCGATCGAAGAGCGCTGAACCCCTCACGGGAGCTGGTTGATCCGGTCCCCGTCGGCCGCGAGCGAGGTGTCGGACTCGATGCGCCAGGCCTCCAGGCCCGGCGCGTCGAGTAGCGCGTCGATCAGGGCCTCGTCACCCGCGACGAGGGTCGAATCGAAGTCGACCTCGGTGGCGACGCACCACGCGCGGTCGTCCGGCCAGAACAGGTTGGGCGACTGCGCCTCGAACCAGTTCGGCCGGGGCCGCCAGCCGAGTTCGGTCGCGGCCGTCAGTGGCCCGTGGAACAGCAGGTAGTCCCGGCCGGGATGGCGCAGGCGAGGCGCGGCGAGGTGTTCGCGGGACAGCGTCGCCTCGTCGGCCCAGCCGTAGCCCTCCCAAAGGCAGAACCAGCCGTTCGGTGTGCTCGTGTGCCGGCCGAGCACGGCCAGCAGCGCGGTGAGGCTGTGCGACGGCAGACTGCCCCGCTCTGGCGGGGAGCCCCGCCAGAGCGAACCGGTGAGATTCACCGGATCCGGGGAGCCGACGAGCGCGTGCCACTGCATGGCGGCATGGGCCCGGCGCCCCGTCTCGGCCGCGGCTTCGCGCCAGCTCGCCCAGCCGCCGCGATCACGCTCGGCGGGATGGCAGACACGCGCGTACGCGGCGTAGCCACGCGGAACCGTGCGGCCCGCCGCGCCGAACGCCCCACCGAGCCTGGGGGAGATCCACTCGGCGGGGGACGGGTCGAGCACCGGCAGCAGCACGACGGCAAGTCTTCAGCAAGATCAAGTGAAGCGCATCTTGTCGGTGGCCGGGGGCATACTGCCGGACGTGGGTGTTCCGCTGCGTCGACGGTCAGGTCGTTCGGTGTACCGCGAAAGCAGGCCGGTCGCGGCGGTGGCCGGCGTCGTCGAGAGCGTCTGGACGGGTTTGGTGGGCTGCCGTCGTCCGCTGAGGGTGTTCCCGGACGGCTGTGTCGATCTCGTCTGGGACGGGACGGTGCTGGCCGCGGTCACCACGGTGCGCGGGGTGCTGCGGCACGAGCTGCCGTCGGCGGTGTGGACCGTCGGGCTCCGCCTGCGGTGCGGCGTCGGCGGTGCGGTGCTGGGCCTGCCGATGACGGACCTTTCCGCGGGCGCCACCCCGTTGCGTGACCTGTGGGCCGCCGGGGCGCGTCGTGCGGAGTCCGAGCTGGCCGGATGCGGGACGCCCGGCGAGGCGCGGTCGGTGTTGGAAGCGTTGGTCGCCGAGAGGCTCCGGGACGTCGAGGTGGACGGGCTGTCGATCGCGGCCGCTCGCGCGTTGAGCGCGCCCGGCGCCCGCACTGATCGGGTAGCGGCTCGGCTGGGTGTGAGCGAGCGCGGTCTCCGGCGGCATGTCCGGCACGACGTCGGCGTCGGCCCCAAGGAGTTGCAGCGGGTGCTGCGCTTCCACGGGTTCCTGAAGCGGGTGGAGGCCGTGGCGCGCGACCAGGCGTTGCTCGCCGACGTCGCCGCCGATGTGGGCTACGCGGATCAGTCGCATCTCGGGCGGGAATGCCGCCGCCTGTCAGGCGCTTCGCCCGGCGCGCTCGTGCGGTCCTGGACTGGCCGAAACGTTCCAGACTGAGGCTGCCCGCCGAGGCGAAGATCGGGAAGTGCTCGAACCTTTCCGCGTCACCATCGACATCCGTACGGACGATCTCGACCTCAACGGCCACGTCCGCGGCCCCGCCTACCTCGCGTACGCCGATCACGCGCGCTGGGAATGCGTGTGGGCGGCCGGGGTGGACCCGCTGGCTTTGAAGGCGGGGAATCTCGGCCCGGTCAACCTCGAAACGACGATCCGGTTCCGCCGCGAGCTCCGCGCCCGCGCGCGGATCGACGTCCTGACCCGGTTCGTCTGGAAGCCGGGCAAGGTGTCCCGGGTCGTCCAGGAGTTCGTGGCGCCGGACGGTGCCGTCGTGGCCGAGGTCGAAAGTGTCTCCGGACTGCTGGATCTCGAGTCGCGGCGCCTGGTCCCGGAGCCGGGACGGCATTGGCGGAAATACGCTTCACGGCCGGAGGTTCTGGGCTTGCCGTGACTCGGTCACCCGCTTTTCGTAGAGGCTGGTGGGCCATTTCGCTTCAGGCGGGTCCGCGACGTGCTCGAATCCCGCGCGCTCGTAGTACCCGCGCAAGGCCGGGTTGTCCCTCGCGGTCGCCACGCGGACAAAGGTCTTGTGGTGAGCCGCGGCCTTCTCGCCGACCCAATCGACGATCCGGATCCCGAGCCCGGCCGCTTCCCGCGCCACCGCGAGGCGGCCCAGATAGTAGGCCGGTTCCGTGGTTTCGCCCCAGAGCCCGGGATCCGCCTCGGCCACCGCACAGGTCGCGACCGGCCCGCCGTGACCGACGATCAGCAGCGCCTCGCCCGCCTGGATCTGGTGCCGCACCGAATCCACGGGAAAGCGTTGCGGCCATTGGTGAATCCCGCGCGTGGCCAGCCAGGCCGCAGCTTCGGCGAGAAGGTCGAGTACGACGTCCTCCTCGCCCGCCCGAGCCGGGCGGATGGTGGCCTCTGGGGCGAGCGGCTCGGGACCGGCGAGGATCGGCATGCCTCGATGATGCCCCGGCGGTGGTTGGATGTCCGTCGTGGTCGACGAGAACCTCGTACGGAAGCTGATCGCGGCACAGTTCCCCGGGTGGGCCGGGCGGGCGATCGAACGATGGCCCTCCGGTGGCACGGTCAACGCCATGTTCCGGCTGGGCGACGACCTGGTCGTGCGGTTGCCCCTGACCAAGAGCGGCGCGAAGGACGTCGCGTTGGAACAGAAGTGGCTGCCCCGGCTCGCACCGAAGCTGCCCACGCCGATCCCGGAAGTGCTCGGGGCAGGGGTACCCGCCGACGGATACCCGTGGCCATGGTCGGTGTACCGCTGGCTGCCGGGTGAGAACCCGCGGCCGGAAGCACTCCGCTCGCCCGTGCCGCTGGCCGAAGACCTGGCGGAGTTCGTGCTGGCGATGCGCCGTGTCCCACCGGTACCCGCGCCTTCCCTCGCACACCGCGGCGGACCGCTCGCGACGTTGGACGCGGAGACCCGGTCGGCGATCGAAAGCCTTCGCACGATTCCGGAAGAGAACGTCGACTGCGACGCCGTCCTCGCGCTCTGGGAGGAGGCTTTGCGGATCCCCGCGTGGGAGGAGCCGGCGGTGTGGCTGCACGCCGATCTGATGCCGGGCAATCTGCTGGTGGATGGTGGCCGCCTTTCCGCGGTGATCGACTTCGGTTGCCTGGGTGTGGGCGATCCGGCCTGCGACCTGTTTCCGGCGTGGAACCTGTTGCCCGCCGACGCGAGAGGCGTGTTCCGGGATGCAGTGGGCGTGGACGACGCGACCTGGAGCCGCGGCCGCGGCCGGACACTTTCGCAGGCGCTGATCGCACTGCCGTACTACCGCACGACCAACGAGGCCATGGCGGGCAACGCGCGGCACGTGATCCGGGCTGTGCTGGAGGAGGTGGGGTGGGCGTGACTCCCCGACTGGCCGAGGTGACGGCCGCCGACTTCGACGCCGCGATCGATCTGAAGGTCCACCCGGCGCAAGAGCATCTGGTCGCGCCGGTCGTGAAGTCTCTTGCCGAGGCATTCGTGTATCCCGGCATCGCTTGGCCACGCCTCATTTTCGACGGCGACCGGCTGGTGGGGTTCCTCATGGCCTTCCTGGACATCGACTTCGCGGGCGACGGCACGGGCACCGACATCCGCTCCGGTCTGTGGCGCCTCAACATCGCGGCGGGCGAGCAGGGCCGGGGCTACGGCCGTTTCGCGGTCGAGGCCGTGGCCGCCGAGATCCGCCGCCGGGGCGGAAACCGCCTCACCGCCACCTGGCACTCCGGCGAGGACGGTCCCGAGCGCTTCTACCTCAGGCTCGGCTTCCGGTTGACGGGAGAGATGAGCGGAGACCAGGTCGTCGGAGAGCTGGCGTTGGATTAGGAGTGCCTGATCGGTGGGCAGGGACGAACCCCGGCCGTGAGTTCTCAAGGTGGCCGGCTGTTCGGTCTCGGAAGCTTCACGGTCCGGCCTATGTCCTGAGGTGCATGGTGTTCCTCCTTGGCGTTCCGGTCGGGTCAAGGTAGGCGGGCGGTGTGAATTCGGGGAGTCCGTCTTGGGCGATCTGGACTTTCCATTCGCTGCGGTGGATGAGTCGGTGGTGTTTGGTGCAGAGGAGTACGAGGTTGTCGATTTTGGTTTCGCCGTGGTGTCGCCAGAAAACGATGTGATGAGCCGTGCAGCGGGGTACGGGCATGTCGCATCCGGGGAAGGCGCAGCCTCCGTCTCGGAGGGTGAGGGCGTATTTCTGGGCTAGGGAGACGGTGCGTTTGGAGCGGCCGATGTCGAGGGGTTCGCCTGCGGTGCCGAGGACGCCGGGTCTGACGCGGGCGTCGCAGGCGAGGATGCGGGCGTCGGTGGCGCTGATCGGTCCGACGAGGTCGAGGTGGGCTTCGCCGATGTCGCGGATGAGGTCGTCGTAGGACATGGTGATGAGGATGTGGGTGGCTTCGCCTGCTTGGCCGGGGAGGTTCCGGCTGGTGGTCTTCAGGCGGACGTAGTCGGTGAAGGCGTCGCCGTAGCGTTCGTCCTGAGTGCGGGGATCCCGGATTCCGTCGATGGCTTTGTGGGGTTTGGCCATGGGGTCGAGGTCGGATTTGAGGCGGGCGTAGGTTTCCAGATCGAGCCTGGCTTTCAAACCGAGGGTGCCGTCGCGGTGTTTGATGAACCGTAGTTCCGGTCGGGTGTCTTTGGGGTCGTCGTTGCGGGGTTCTTTGCCGTCGGGGTCGAGTTCGTCAAGTAGGCGGCGTCCGGCGCGGGCGATTTGGCGTGGTCCCGCATGTCTGGCTAGTTCGACGAGGATCTTTTCCCCGGCCCGCACGTCCGCTTCGGGGACACTCGACGGGATGCGGGCGAGGGTCTTGATGATGGCGTCGATCTGGCCACCACCGATCGTGCCCTCCGCGGCAGCCTCGGCCGTCAGCGGAGCCAGCGGCGGCTCGGGGTCGCCACCGATCGCCGGACCTGCATGTAGAGCCAGCACTCGGTCGGCGCGGGCGGCGGCTTCCTTCTCCGACACCAGGAAATCTTCGAGTATCAGCCCCGCCAGCGTCGAATGGCCGCTGCAGCCACGGATCCCGCGGGAGTTGATTTCGGCGAGGATCGCGTTCTGTTCGGCATCCATCTGGCGCTTAAGAACTTCGAGTTCTTGTTTACGCGCGTGCAGCGTCGCCGTGTCGACGCGCCACCACTCGGTGGTCGTCTTGGGGGCTGCATCGTCGCTGGACACAAGATCAACGTTACGCCGATTCGAACACCTGTGCTATAGCGTATTCAGACTATATCGAAAGGTGTAGGGCGCCTGAAGGTAATGCGGAGGGTGTGAGTGGCCGCATTTAGTCGACTAAATGCGGCAGGGGAGAGCAAGGTGGGTGCGCGTCGGCTGGGGCCCGTGCTAACGTCGTCGCCGAGCCCCGTATGGGCCTACGCATGGAGGTAGCGGCTACTCGGCCACCAGAGACCGGCACACACCGTCTCTCCTTTCACTCATCCCCGCGTCGTGGGATGACGCCTCCATGTGGTGCGCCCGAAAACCGGGCGTATGTGTGCTCCTCCGGTGACGGTTCCGCGCCCTCCTGTCGACACGGCGATGGGAAAGGAACGCAGTGACCTTCAATGATCAAGTGGCCGAAGAATTCAGGCAGGGCAAGGGAGGCATGCTCGAGGGCTGGAAGCTGATCCTGCTCACCACCACCGGCGCCAAGACCGGTAAGCGGCGGACGAATCCGTTGGGGTATCTCGAAATCGACGGCAAGACCCTCGTCGTCGCTTCGAACATGGGGGCGCCGGCGCATCCGGGCTGGTACCACAACATCCGGCGTGACCATCGGGTCACGATCGAGACGGAGACCGAGACTTACGAGGCCATCGCGTCCATTCCGCCCGCCGCGGAGCGTGACGCGCTGTTCGCGAAGATTGCCGCCGAGGAGCCGGGATTCGCCGAGTACCAGGCGAAAACGACACGCGAGCTGCCTGTCGTGATCCTGCATCGGATCGACGGCCGGGTGCGAGGGATGGGCGACTTCCTGGTGGAAGTCCATGGGTGGCTGCGGGAGGAGCTCAGGACGTTACGCGCCGGGGTGGAAGACATCGTGGCCGGCCGCGCCGATGCGCTCGTCATGGAGAAATCCCTGAAGGCGCACTGTGTTTCGTTCTGCGAGGCGCTGACCAAACATCACACCGGCGAGGACATGGGCGCGTTTCCCCTGCTGGCGCAACGGTTTCCCGCGCTCGCGCCGACGTTGACGAAGCTGGGGGAAGACCACGTCGTCGTCGCGGCGACGCAGAAGCGGATCCGTGACCTCGTGGAGGGCTACGTGCACGGCGAGAGTGATCCGGCACGCTTGCGTGACGAGTTCGACGCCCTCGCGGGGAAGCTCGAAGCGCATTTCGCCTACGAAGAGCGGAGCGTCGTGGCCGCGCTCAATGTGACAGTGACCGGCTGATCAGGGTGGACGCCCTGGGGTTTCGGCCCCGGGGCGTGTACCGTGAGAGGTGGCGACGCCCTCGGCGTGACGCCGCGAGGCGGGCGGAAATCGTCCCCGGCCTCGCCGAAGACCGCGAAACAGCGGTCCCCCTCGAAAGGTTTCACCGTCAAAACTCACAGCACGGACAGTGCGCTGTTCAGCCACCCGCTCGCAGCTCAGGACGAGCCCCACGAGCCGACCACCCCCCAGGGTGAGCGATACATGGATCTTTTTCGCGAACCTTCTTATCCCGCACCGGAGCCATCGGCCGACGTCGTTCGTTGAGCTGACCAGTCCAACGTTTTGGGTGTCGTGTTGTCCCAGCACGCTCGCGCAGAATTCGTCGCGGACATGCCTTTCGTGCGCAGCGACGTGCCTCAGGCTCCAGCAGCCGGCACATGCCACGGCCATCGACAAGAAACGGCGACATGACCTCAGTTCTCAGACCCCCGGACAGTGACGAGCGGTAGTCGCCGCAACCCCTCCTGTCGGGGGAGAGCAGTCCCGCACCGAAAACCTTCTCGTCAAGCTGTTCGCGGTGGTGGCACTGGCGGCCTCCGTCCCCTTCGCGTGGGGCTGGGGCCTCGGCTGGGTGGACCTCGGCCTCGCCGCCGGGTTCTACTTCCTCACCGGCCTCGGCGTGACCATCGGATTCCACCGTTACTTCACCACGGTGCGTTCTAGGCCAACCGCGGCCTGCGGATCGCCCTCGCGGTCGCGGGCAGCATGGCCATGCAGGGCCCGGTCATCGGCTGGGTGGCCGACCACCGGCGGCATCACGCCTTCGCCGATCGCGAGGGTGACCCGCATTCCCCATGGCGGTTCGGCACCACCCCGGCCGCGCTGGCCCGCGGCTTCTGGCACGCCCATATGGGCTGGCTGTTCGACCGTGAGAAGACCAACGCGCGGCGGTTCGCCCCGGATCTGCTCACTGACCGTGACATCGCCCGGATCGATCGCTTGTTCCCACTGCTGACCGTCGTGACGTTGCTCGCGCCGGCCGTCCTCGGCGGCGTGATCACCTTGTCCTGGTGGGGCGCGGTCACCGCGTTCTTCTGGGCGAGCCTCGTCCGGGTGGCGCTGCTGCACCACGTCACCTGGTCGGTGAACTCGCTGTGCCATCTGATCGGCGACCGCCCGTTCGCCGCCCGCGACAAGTCCGCGAACTTCTGGCCGCTCGCCATCGCCTCGATGGGCGAGTCCGGGCACAACTCGCACCATGCCGACCCGACCGGCGCCCGGCACGGCGTCCGCCGCGGCCAGCTCGACATCTCCGCACGGCTGATCTGGCTGTTCGAGAAAGCGGGCTGGGCGACGGACGTCCGGTGGCCGAAGGCCGACCGCCTCGGTCGCAAACTCAATCCCGGCCACTCGTTGTCGCTGCGCCGTCGTACGCAGCGGGCCTGAGCCGTCAGCGGATCGCGCCCGCGATGGCGTCGATCAGCTCCGGCCCGTCGGAGAACACCGGGTCGTTGTGATCCGCGCCGGGGACTTCGATCGTCCTGGCACCGGCGGCCCGTGCCACCTCACGGCTCTGCTCGGCGGGGACGATCGAGTCCTCGGCGCCGAACACGACGGTCACCGGCGCCTTCACCCGGGCGACGGCGTCCTTCGTCGGGAACTCGTCCCGCAGCAGCCGGCGGACCGGCAGGAACGGGTAGTGCCGTTGTCCGACCGACGCGAGGTCGACGAACGGCGAACGCAACACGAGCGCGGACGGCGGACGTTCGGTGGCCAATTCGGTGACGACCGCCGAGCCGAGGCTCTCGCCGAAATAGATCATGGGCGTTCCGGCCTCGCGCGTCAGGAAATCCTGTGCGGCGCGGACGTCGAGCGCGAGCCCGTCCTCGGACGGCTCGCCGGGATTGCCCCCGTATCCGCGATAGTCCAGGAGCAGCACCGAGAGCCCGCGCGCGGTCAGCGCGCGGGCCAGCGGCGCGCGGAACGACCGGTTCCCGGCGTTGCCCGGCGCGACCAGGACGGTCGCTTTCGCGCCGGCGACCGGGAAGTACCAGCTCGCGAGGCCCAGTCCGTCCGAGGTGGTGATCGTGACGTCCCTGCCGCCGGGCAAGACCGTGGCCGCACCGGGAACCGGACCCGCCTCGGGCAGGTAGATCAGCTTGCGCTGGAAGGCGAACGCGCCACCGAAGACCACACCGACGAGGGTGACGGCCATCGCCAGCGCGATCAACACCTTCTTGCGCACGCTCAAGGCTTCGTCGGGGGCAGGCCGAACCGTGCGAACAGGTCCGCGTCGAGGAACGAGGTGAGGTCGCGGATCCGATCGTCACGAAGGGACAGCACGGTGATCGACCAGGGGGTGTGGACGGCGTCCGCCGACTCGCCGAGGTAGCAGGCGACGGCGGGCTGCCCGTTGGCGGTGACGATCTCGGTGCGCCAGCTCGGGCACCGGCCGAGCGGGACCTCGGCGGCGAAGCCGGAGACCGCCTCGATGCCGCTGTACCACTGCGCGAGCGGCGGCATGGACCAGGTGACGTCCTCCGTCAGCAGCGCCACGAGCGCGTCGGCGTCACCACGCTCCAGCGCGGAGGCGAAGCCCGCGGCGATCTCGCGCGTCCGGGTGTCGTCCAGTTTCCGCTGCTCGCCGGGCGGCGGGACCTTCTCCGCCACGATCGCCCGCGCGCGTTGCAACGCGCTGTTCACCGCCGCCACCGAAGTGTCCATTATGGACGCGATTTCGGCGGCCGGGAAACCGAGGACGTCGAAGAGCACCAGTGCGGCCCGCTGGTTGCCCGGCAGGTGTTGCAACGCGGCGACGAACGCCAGCTCGATGGCCTCGCGCCGCTCGTACCGGGTCTCCGGGCCGTCGGGGTACGGGCCGAGCCACGCCATTTCGGTCAGCGGGGCGTGTTCGAGCACGACCCGCTCGCTCGACGGGCCGAGGTCCATCGGCAGCGCGCGTTTCCCGCGCGCCGCCGCGATGTCGAGGCAGGTGCGGGTGGCGATGGTGTAGAGCCAGGTGCGCATCGAGCTCCGGCCCTCGAACCGCTCCATCCCCCGCCAGGCCCGCAGAAGCGCGTCCTGCAGGGCGTCGTCGGCGTCGTGGGCCGAGCCCAGCAGGCGATAGCAGTGGGCATGCAACTCGCGCCGCAGCGGCTCGACGAGCCGATCGAACTCCACGTCGTCGGTGCGCACGACGGCTACTTGGCGCGAAGCGCGGTGACGGCGGGGGTGAACATCGTCGTCTTGATCGCGGACAGCGTGCCGCGGTCCTTCCCGGCCAGCGGGCGCACGAGATCGGCCGCGTACTCCAGCAGCGCGGGCTTCTCGGCGACGGCGTCCACGAGCCCGAGGTCGCGCGCGTCGGTGCCGCCGAACCGCCGTCCGGTGGTCATCGACGCGATCGCGGCGGCGGGGGTGAGCTTGCCCTGGATCAACGCCGCCATCCCCGGCGTGAACGGGATGTTGATGTCCGCTTCGGGGAAGCAGAAGAACCCGCGGTCGGCCCGCATCACCCGGAAGTCGTGCGCCATCGCCAGCATCGCCCCGGCGCCGAAGGCGTGCCCGTTGATCGCGGCGACCGTGTGCACGCCGAGGGTGAGCACGCGGGCCAGCAGTTCGTGCACGTCGGCGACGTACTGCGCGGCCTTGGCGGGGTTGCTGGTGAGCCAGTCGAGGTCGAGGCCGTTGGAGTAGAACTTCCCGGAGCCGACGGTGACCAGCACCGCTGGATCCGGATAGGCGACGACGGTGTCCAGCTGGGAATGCACGGTTTCCAGCCAGGACGGCGAGAAGCGGTTCTCGTCGTCCCCGAGGTCCAGCAGGAACACCGGGGCGTCGTGGCGCAGAGTGGGCATGTCAGTCCTTCCGTGGGGGTGGGAGCAGGAGTATGGCGTGGACCGCGGCGGACAGCCGGGCCCGGGAGTCTTCGGAGATCGGCTCGCCCGCGGTGAACGCGCGGCGGAACAGGGCCGTCGGCAGGTCGACGACGCAGGTCGTCAGAACTTCGACCGCCTGCGCGTCCCGCCTGCTCCAGAGCCGTTCGGCGAGCGTGACGAGGAGCCTGACCAGGCGTTTGTCGAGCGCGAGGAGATCGCCGGCGAGGTCGTCGGGGATCTGCGGGCCGAGCAGATGCTCCTTTTTGACGGTGATGAGCAGGCGAGCCGCCTCCGGACGGCGGTCGGCGAATTCCGCCGGCGCGTCCGCCACGGCCGCGACCGCCGCGGCCGGGTCTTCCGCTTGATCGGCCAGCTCCGTCTGGAGGTCGAGAAAGGCGCCCGCCGCGCGGAGCCAGACACGGGCCAACAGTGCGCCGAGCGAGCCGAAAGCGTGGTAGATCGTCCCGTTGGACACGCCCGCGGCGGCCGCGAGGGACCGGACGGTGACACCCCGGGCGCCGACTTCGACGACGAGGCGCTCGGCCGCGTCGAGCAGCCGGTCCAGGTCGTGCACGCGGGGCCGGGGCATGCGGCGAGGATAACAGAGCGCTTGCTCTAAAACGACGAAACCCCTGTGACGCGCTTCACCCGGCGTGCTGTCACACCGGCCCGGTGGCCGGGGTCAACCCCGCGAACCACCGAGAAGCCAAGGAGAGACCGAAATGACCACCGCTCATGTCATCGTCACCGTCGTCGGAGCGTTCATGGCCGCGTTCTCGGCCGCCTCGATCTTCCTTCGCGCCAAGTGGGTCGTGCGGCCGCTGGCCGACTACGGCGTTCCCCGCGCCTGGTGGACTCCGCTCGGGGTCGCCAAAGCGGCGGGCGCGCTCGGCCTGATCGCCGGCCTGTGGGTGTCCGCGCTCGGCGTCGCGGCCGGGATCGGCCTGGTGCTCTACTTCACCGGTGCCGTGATCACCGTGCTCCGCGCGCACTGGCCGTCGCACGTCGCGTTCCCGCTGATGTACATGGCGCCTGTCGCCGCTTCACTCGTGCTGGGTTTCGCGGCCTGATGTCAGGAGTCCGGGGACCACACCGCGAGTTCGGCGCCGCCGGGCTCGCGGAAGTGGAACCGGCGCCCGCCGGGGAACGAGAACGGCTCGACCGTGACGATTCCGCCCGCGGCCTCGACGGAAGCCCTCGCCTGGGCGAGGTCGTCGGTGCGGATCGTCACCAGCGGCGCGGCCGTCTGCTGCGCGGTGTCCTGCTGGAAACCGAACGAGACCGCGCCGCCGCTCTGGACGTCGGTGTACGCCGGGCCGTACGCCGTCGCCGTCCACCCGAAGGCCTTTTCGAAGAACCCGCTCGAGCCCGCCGCCGAACTCGACGGGAACTCGACGAAGTCGATTTCGTACATGGGCCGCAAGCTACTCCGGCCCACCGACAAAACCGCGTCAGACGCTGCGCAGCACGGAAACCACGACGCCGAGCACGGTCGCGCGGTCGCCGTCGATGACGTCGTAGGCGGGGTTGCGCGGTTCGAGGTACACGTGGCCGTCGCGGCGGCGGTACACCTTGACCGTGGCCTCCTCGTCGATCATCGCGGCGACGATCTGGCCGGAGTGCGCCTCCTGCTGCTGTTTCACCACGACGATGTCGCCGTCGCAGATGGCCGCGTCGATCATCGAGTCACCGCGCACCCGCAGGCCGAAGACGTTGCCCCGCCCGGTGAGTTCACGCGGAAGGGTCATCACGTCGTCGACGTGTTCGACGGCGGAGATCGGCGTGCCCGCGGCGATGTCACCGACGACGGGGACCGGCACGGAGTCCTCTGTGGACTCCTTCGACGCGGTGCCGTGCAGGAAGGCACGCACGTCGATGGGGCGCGAGATGGAGCTGCTGCGGCGGAGGAAACCCTTCTCCTCCAACGCCGCCAGATGCTTCGACACCGAGGACGTCGAGCGCAGCCCGACCGCTTCGCCGATCTCGCGCGTGCTCGGCGAGTAGCCGTACTCCACCACCCATTCGCGGATGGTCAGCAGGATCTTCTGCTGCCGCTCCGGCAGGGAAGCGGCTTCCTCGAACAGCTCAAGATCGTGGTAGGCGGTCATCAGCGGAATGGTAGTTCGTGCAGGCCGCCGCGATCGCCGCGGTGTCCCAGTAGAACGGCCGCACCTCGGTGATGCGCCCGTCCGCGACGGTGATCGTCTGCAGGATCGGGAAATCCAGCTCACGGCCGGTCGCCCTGGCCCGGACGTGCACGTGGGTCAGGATCACCAGCGGATCGGTCTCGCTCAGGAAGCTCTGGTCCAGCATGTCGAAGACGTCCCACGTGTCGCTCATGGCGACGAAGAACCGCTCCATGCCCTCGTGGCCGCGCCAGATCCCGCCATAGGGCAGGCCGTCCGCCTGGTGCAGCACCACATCGGGGGAGAAGAACGGGGCGAGCGACGCGAAGGACGCCTTGCCGGGGCCGCCCGCCGCGAAGTACTCGGCTTCAGCCGCGTACATGCCCTTGAGTACGGACAGGGCGTCTGTTGTCGTTGTCACGACGATCACTCTGTCGCGCGACGTGACCGATCGCTGGCGGTTATCCGTCGTCGAGATCGGCCGGATGGCGGCACGGCCGGGCCGAAAGTCCGATCCCGTGGGCGTTTCCGCGAGGTTGACTCGATCGTATGAACACGAAGATCACCGCGGCGGTGCTCGCCGCCGCGACGGCCACCATCGCCCTGTCCGGTTGCGGGCTCAAGGAAGGTCTGACCGAAAAGGCGAACGGACACGTCAAGACGGTCGGCTACGCGACCGGCGCGGAGGGCAAGCGGGACAAGGACGCCCGGCTGCCGGACTGGGTTCCGGACGGGGCGGCGTCGGTCACGGAGGTCATCCGGACGACGGGTTCGGAGCGGCTCCTGAAATTCACCGGCGGCACGCTGCCCGCACTCTGCGTGCCGGGGGCGGCCGCGACACAGGCGGCCACGCTCGCCGCGCAGTGGTGGCCGCAGGGTCAGGAGGGCAGGACCGACAAGGTCTGCGGCGAATGGCACGTGCTGGTCCAGGGCTCCGACGTGTACGCGTTCAAACCGGAGACGTTGGTGAGCACGAGGTCTTGAGTCATTCCCCGGGTGTGAGCGCGTCGGCGCAGACGGCGAGGTCGTGCACCAGCCGTTCCCGGCCCGCCTCCGAAAACGGGGCGAGCATGCGGTCCTGGACCTCGCGCACGAGGCCGCTCGCGGCGCGGAGCTGCGCGCGTCCGGCGGGAGTGAGCGTGCTGGGCAGGGCGCGGCCTTGCGGCGCGGTCGTCGGCCGGGTGACCAGGCCGCGGTCCTGCAGACCGCGCAGGACCAGGTTCATCGACTGCCGGGTGACGAACACGGCCCTGGCCAGTTCCGCGTTGGACAGCCCAGGGCGCTGCGAGAGCACTTCGAGGCAGGAGTACTGCGGCACGGTCAGATCGAGGGGGCGCAACGCGGTGTCCATCGCCGTCCGGAGCGCCGTCGCCGCCCGCTTCAGCAGGTATCCCGCCGATTGGTCCAGTGGTCCGACCGTCATGTCAGCATCATGACATAACAGCGCCTGCCAGACCGGTGCCAGTGTCGTGTGCGGCGTCTGACAGCGGCCCCCGACACGCTCTGGAATGTCATTCCAGAAGCGACCGAGGGGTCACCATGAACACACCTGTCACGATCATCGGCGCCGGTCTCGGCGGGCTCACCCTGGCCAGGGTCCTGCACGTCCACGGCATCCCGTCCGAGGTCTACGAAGCCGAAGCGTCCCCGACCTCACGCCTGCAGGGCGGGATGCTCGACATCCACGACTACAACGGCCAGCTCGCGCTCGAAGCCGCCGGGCTGATGGACGAGTTCCGCGGCATCGTCCTGGAGGGCCGTCAGGCGCTGCGAGTGCTCGACACGGACGGGACCGTCCTGTTCGAGCGGGGCGACGACGGCACGGGCGGCCGCCCCGAGGCGCAGCGCGGGGATCTGCGGCGGATGCTGCTCGACTCGCTCCCCGAAGGCACCGTCCACTGGGGACGCAAGGTCGTCGGCGCCCGGGCGCTCGGCGACGGCCGCCACGAGGTGACCTTCGACGACGGCTCCACCGTCGTCGCGGGTCTCCTGGTCGGCGCCGACGGGGCCTGGTCGCGGATCCGGCCGCTGCTCACCGGCGCCGTTCCCGAGTACTCCGGCACGTCGATCATCGAGACCTACCTGTACGACGCGGACACCCGGCACGCCGCCGTGGCGAAGACGGTCGGCGGCGGATCGATGTTCGGGGCCGGGACCACGGAGGGCATCGGCATCAACGCCCACCGCGAAAGCGGCGACACCCTGCACGTCTACGTGGAGCTCGGCAAGCCGTTGGAGTGGTTCGACGCCATCGACTTCTCCGACGCCGATGCGGCCAAGGCGGGGATCGCGGCGGAGTTCGGCGACTGGTCGCCGGAGCTGACCGCGCTCATCACCGAAAGCGACATCGCACCGATCCACCGACCCGCCTTCACCTTGCCGTTCGGGCTGCGCTGGGAGCGCGTGCCCGGCGTGACCTTGCTCGGCGACGCCGCGCATCTCGCGCTGGCGAACGGGGAAGGCGCCAACCTGGCGATGCTCGACGGCGCCGAACTCGGCAAGGCGCTCGCCGCGCGTCCCGACGACGTCGAGGCCGCTCTCGCCGAGTACGAACACGCCATGTTCGTGCGCTGCGAAACGCCGATCGAGGAGGACTTCCTGCTCGAAAGCATCTTCGGCGAGAACATCCCCGAGCAGGTGCTGAACATGTTCGAGGAGCGGAAGGGCTGAGTCAGGCCTTGCCGCCGGCGAGGGCCTCCAGGCCGCGGACGATCGTTTCCGCGCTGGGGGCCCGGTCGGGGGCGACGAGGTGCTGCATCATCACGCCCGCGATGAGGGCGAACTGGACGGCACCCGCCGCCTCGGCGTCGGTGGCGGACAGCCGCTCGCCGAGGACCTTGCGCGCTTCGTCCTGGGCGTCGGCGAGCCGTTCGCGCAGTTCCGGGAAGCGGATGGCCTGGGTGGCGCTCTCCAGGACGGCGGTCCACAGGTCGCGCTGCTCGCCGAAGGAGTCGACAAGGCCCTGCCAAGTGGTGGTGAGCGAAGCGTCCTCCGGCTCGCGCAGGCGCTCGACCACTTCGGTGGACAGCTCGATCATGGCCTCGTTCATGAGGGCCTCTTTGGAACCGAAGTGGTACCCGATGGAGCCGAGGTTCGCTCCCGAGGCCGCGGTGATGTCCCGCGCGGTGGTGTGCGCGTAACCGCGTTCGATCAGGCAGCGCTTGGCTCCGTCGAGGAGGTCCTCTCGTTGTCCCATACGTCGATCCTAGCGCCCCGCTGTGACAAGCGTCTTATACAAATGTATTATACAAATGTTCAAGACGCCTCGCAGTAAGGAACCGACGATGAATCGCTACGTCCTGGGCAACTTCGCCCCGGTCACCGAAGAGATCACCGCCTTCGACCTGCCCGTCACCGGGAAGATCCCGGACGACCTCGACGGCCGCTACCTGCGTATCGGCCCGAACCCGCTCGGCCTCGAAGACGCGTCGGCGCATATCTGGACCCTCGGGGAGGGCATGGTCCACGGCGTTCGCCTGCGCGACGGCCGCGCCGAGTGGTACCGCAACCGCTGGGTCCGGTCGGCCTCCGTGGCCGACCGGCTCGGGGAACCGCGGCGCGGGCAGGTCGCCGACGAGCGCCTGGACTTCGCGCCGAACGTGCAGGTCGCGGGCCATGGCGGCCGCCTCTACGCGCTCATCGAAGGAGGTCTGGCGCCGTACGAGCTGACCGACGAACTCGACACCGTCGGGCCCGCCTCCCTCGGTGCGACGGAACAGGGTTTCTCCGCCAACGCGCACAGCAAGTACGACCACGCAACCGGCGAACTGCACTCGCTGGCCTTCCGGTACGGCGCGGATTTCGTGCAGCACATCGTGATCGGCCCCGACGGGCGCAACCGGAGCGTCACCGACATCAAGGCGCCCACGTTGCCGTACATGCACGACTTCGCGCTCACCGAGCACTACGTGGTGTTCTACGAGTCCCCGATGGTCTTCATGCCCGAGCGCCTGGCGACGGGCGTGCCGTTCGGCTGGAACCGGGAACTGCCGTCCCGGCTGGGGCTGCTGCCGAGGGCGGGCGGGACGGTGCGGTGGTTCGAGACCGCGCCCGTCATGGTCGGTCACACCTTGAACGCCTTCGAGGACAACGGAACCGTGGTGGTGGACGTGGTCGTGCATCCCCGGCCGATCGACTTCGCCGACGTCGGCGCCTCGAAGCCCGTGCTCGAACGCTGGACGGTGGATCTCGCGGCCGACCGGGCCACCCGCTCGCTGCTGCACGACCGTCCGCAGGACTTCCCGCGCCTCAACGGCCGGTTCGGCGGAAAGCCTTACCGCTACGGCTATTCGGCGGCGGCCGAGCTGTACGCCACCCCGAGCGCCACGGAACCGGACCGCCCCGACGAGGGTTTCAGCAGCGCCCTGCTCAAGCATGACCTCCTGACCGGCGTCACCGAAGCCCACGAATTCGGCCGCGACGCGAGCGCGGGCGAGACCGTGTTCGTCCCGTCGGCCCGCGCGGCCGCGGAGGACGACGGCTACAACCTGGTCTACGTCCACGACCGCGACCGTGGTGCGGCGGATCTGGTGATCCTGGCGTCGCAGGACTTCACCGGCGAGCCCCTGGCGAGGGTCCACCTGCCCGCCCGTGTCCCCTTGGGACTGCACGGCAGCTGGATCCCCGCGGCCTGACTCCGATGGCTAATCTGAGGTGATGCTGACCGGTGCGCGCGAGGTCGAGGTGTTCGAGGCGGCCCGTGGCCGGTTGGAGGCGATCGCGTATCGCCTGCTGGGGTCGGCGAGCGACGCCGAGGACGCGGTGCAGGACACGTTCCTGCGCTGGCAGTCCGCCGATCGCGAGTACGTCGAGACGCCGGAGGCGTGGCTGACGAAGGTGCTCACCAACCTCTGCCTCAACCGGCTCACGTCGGCACGGGCCCGGCGGGAAACCTATGTGGGCCAATGGCTTCCCGAGCCGGTCATCGCGGGAGACCGGATGCTCGGCCCGTCCGACACCGTCGAGCAGCGCGAATCGGTCTCCATCGCGATGCTCACGCTGATGGAACGGCTCTCGGCCAAGGAACGCGTCGTGTACGTGCTGCGCGAGGCGTTCGGGTACTCCCACGCCGAGATCGCCGAGGTCCTCGACGTCACCGAGTCGAACTGCCAGCAGATCTACCGGCGGGCCAAGCAGCATCTGGCCGCAGACCGGCGGCGGGTGGAAGTCGACACGGCCGCGGCCCGCAAGATCGTCGAGGAGTTCCTCGCCGCGGCGCTCAGCGGCCGGACCGACGCGCTGGTGCGGCTGCTGGCCGACGACGCGATCAGCGTGGGCGACGGCGGCGGCGTGCTCTTCTCGCTGCCGCGGCCGATCACCGGCGCGGTCCGGGTGGCGAGGTTCCTGCGCGGCCTCTTCAAGCCGAGCGCCGCCAAGTGGTCGTTGATCGGCGGCAAGCCCGAGCTGTTCTCCACCATCGCCAACGGCGTTCCCGCGCTGGCGCTGATGGTGGAGGGCAAGCTCGTCGGCGTCGTCTCCTTGGAGGTCACGGCCGACGGTATCGCCGCGGTCCACGCCCAGGTGAACCCCGCCAAGCTCGACCGCGCGGCGGGTCAGTGGGGCATCTCCGGGCACGGGGAGCCGCTCACCGTCCCCTGGTGACCCGGATCACAGTCCGCCGCTGTCAGGTTTCGTGTCGCTGCCCGGTTCAGGCAGCGAACACCGACCGGACAGGAGTGAGACCATGAAGCACCGAATCGTCGTTCTCGGAGCCGGATACGCCGGGGCCAACGCCGCCGGGCGGCTGGCCAAGCGGCTGCACCCCGCCGACACCGAGATCACCCTCGTCAACGCAGACGCCGAGTTCGTCGAGCGGGTCCGCATGCACCAGCTCGCGACCGGCCAGGACCTGAAACCCCGCCTGCTGACCGAGGTCTTCGCGGGTACGGGCGTGCGGGTGCGGACGGCGTGGGTCAGCGCGGTCGACACCGAACGCAAGACCGTCGCCCTCGACGACGGGGACATCGCCTACGACACGCTCGTCTACGCCCTCGGCAGCGCCGCCGCGGACAGCGGTGTCCCCGGTGTCGCCGAGCACGCCCACCACATCGACGGCAAGGGTTCCGCGCTGCGGCTGCGGGCGCGGTTCGCCGACCTCGACGCGGGCGGGACCGTGCTCGTCGTCGGCGGCGGCCTCACCGGCATCGAAACCGTCACGGAAATCGCGGAAGCCAGGCCGGATCTCGAAGTCGCGCTCGCGGCCCGCGGCGGTCTCGGCGACTGGATGAGCGAGAAGGCGCGGCGCCACCTGCGCGGGACCTTCGAGAGGCTCGGCATCACCTTGTACGAGGACACCGACATCACGCGTGTCGGGCCGGACGGCGCGACGACCGCGGCCGGCCGCGAGATTCCCGCCCAGGTGACCGTCTGGACGGCCGGTTTCGCCGTCCATCCCATCGCCGCCGCGACGACATTGGACGTCTCCGTGACAGGACAGATCGTCGTCGACGACACGATGCGGTCGGTCTCGCATCCGGACGTCTACGCCGTCGGTGACGCCGCGTTCGCGACGGGCGCGAACGGGACGCCGCTGCGGATGTCCTGCGCCTCGGGCGTTCCCACGGCCTACCGCGCGGCCGACGCCATCGTCGCCGACCTGACCGGAGGCTCGCTCCCCGAGAACAAGATCGGGTACACCGGCCAGTGCGTCAGCCTGGGCCGCCGCGACGCCGTCGTGCAGTGGGTGACCCCGGACGACCGGCCCAAGGACTCGGCGCTCACCGGCAAAACGGCCGCCCGGCTCAAGGAGATCATCTGCAAGGCCGCGGCCTGGAGCATCTCGCACCCGACGTCGATGCGTCCCGTGCGTCGCCGCCGCATCCTCCAGGCCGAAGAACTCGCCGGCGTCTGACCATCCGCACGCCGAACAAAGGAACGATCATGATCCTGATCACCGGAGCGAACGGCGTCGTGGGACGTCAGGTGAAGAATGTCCTGCTGCGCCAAGGTATCGACGTCACCGCGATCACCCGCGGCGACGGGGACCTGTTCAGTCCCGCCTGGATCGAACCGGCGCTGGAAGGGGTCGAAGCGATCCAGATCAGCCCGCGGGCGACCGGCCCCGGCCTCGAAGAGCTGCTGAAGCTGGCCGCCGGACGAGGGGTGCGGCGGGTGGTGCTGCTGTCGGCCACCACCGTCGAGTACCCGGCCGGGGAGGCGCGTTTCGCCGCCCAGTTCAAGAAAGCTGAAGAGCTCGTCACGCGCTCCGGTCTGGAGTGGACGGTCCTGCGCCTGGCGGATTTCGCCGCCAACGCGCTGGCCTGGGTGCCCCAGCTCCAAGCGGGTGACGTGGTGCGCGGCGCGTACGGCCGCGCCGCCACCTCCCCGATCCACGAAACCGACATCGCCGAGGTCGCCGCGCGAGGCCTTCTCGGCGACCTCCCGGCGGGGTCGGTGTCCACGCTGACCGGTCCGGGATCGGTGGACCAGCACGAGAAGGTGCGGCACATCGGCGCCGCCGCCGGCCGGGCACTGTCCTTTCAGGAGCTTCCGCCCGAGCGGGTACGGCAGGGAATGCTCGCGCAGGGACTACCCGAGGAGGTCCCCGACCGCCTGCTCGGTTCCCTGGCCGACTACTGCGAACGCCCCGGGCCCACGACCACCACGGTGGAAGAACTCCTCGGACGGCCCGCGCTCACCTTCGCCGACTGGGCGCGCGACAACGCGACGGCCTTTCAGGCCCAGCCGATCCGCTCGTAGAACGGCGTGATCCACGCCCGGAACCGATCACCGTGGGCTTCCCGGGCGGCGGCCACGACGGCGTCCGGATCCTCGGACGGCGTCAGGCCCCGCCCCCGGAGCCACTCGACGAACAGCTCGTGCGAGCCGCTGTGGTCGTCGTCTTCCGCCCGGTAGTAGTAGGCCGAATCGTGGTCGACCATGATCTCCGCGTCGAAACCCAGCAGCCGCAGGAAATCCGTGAAGTCGCGGGCGACGACGTGCTCGCCACCCTCGTCGCCGAAGACGACGATGGGCGCGAGAGCGAGGTCCGTCTCGTCGTCGGCTCGCCAGATGGCGTAAGTCGAGCCGCTCCCGTTCGCCTGGGCGAAGGGGATCAAGCGCGAGAGGAACGCGGAGTCGTCCAGCTCCTGGGGGAAGCTGCTCTTGTCGTCGTAGTCGTACAGCTCGAAACCGTCGGCGAGGTAGTCGCGGGTCGAGTCGTAGAGGTCCTTCAGCTCGTTCAGGACCGGAATCGGTGAGTACACGCGCTCACCCTATGTCGCGACGGGCTTCGGCGGCGTCGAGTGCGGGCGCGAGGGGTGCGAGTGCGCCGCGGAGCAGGTCGGGCAGTGAGCCGGACGGCACGACGAGCCCGCCGGCCGTACTCGGCTGGAGCCACCGCTGGAGCGCGATGCGCACCGCGGCGGTCACGCCCGCCGCGAGCACCAGGGCGATGTGCGGGGGGATGTCGCTCTGGCGTTGGGCGATCGCATCGGCGAGGGGGACTTCGAGCGCGCTCGTGGTGTCGGCGAAGGCGTCGCGCAGTGCCGGCCGGGTGGTGATCAGCAGCAGCGCGTCGCGCTGATGCTCGCCCGGGTCGGTGTACTGCTCGACGATCGCCTCGGTCACAGCGTCGGCGAGGCCGGCTTCAGCGGGCTGAGCCGCCACCGCGGCCGCGATCCGCGCTTCCCGTTCGGCGGAGATGGCGGCGACGATGGCCTGTTCGCGGCTGGAGAAGTAGTTGTTGTAGGTCCGGGGCGAGACTCCGGCGGCTTCGGCGATGTCGTCGACGCGCACGTTTTCGGGGCCACGCTCCAGGGCCAGCCGCAGCGCCGCCTCGCGCAAGGTCTTCCGGGTGGCCTGCTTCTTCTGGTCGCGCAATCCGGTCACCGGCCGAGTATTCCAGCGAACTTGCGTGAGCGCAAACTTGCGCGTACGCAAGTTTCTGCCTAGTCTCGGTCACCACATTCCGACAAGAGAGGACCGAACCCATGCGTGCCAAAGGCATCGCCTACGACACCGGCTTCGTCCGGGGCGGCGCGATCTCCCGCGAGAACTTCGATCTCGGCCTGGTGAAACGCGAGCTGGCCGTCATCCGCGACGACCTGCACTGCAACGCCGTGCACCTCGTCGGCGGCGATCCGGAGCGGCTGGAGCAGGCCGCTCACCTCGCCGCGGAACTCGGGCTGGAGGTCTGGTTCTCGCCCTACCCGCTGGAGCTGACGCCCGAGGAGATGCTGGCGTTGTTCGCCGACTGCGCTCAGCGGGCGGAACGGGTCCGGCAGGCGGGAGCGGAGGTCGTGTTCGTCACCGGCGTCGAGCTGACCCTCATGGACCACGGATTCCTGCCCGGTGCCGACATCACCGAGCGGCTCGAACGACTTTTCAGCAGGCCGGAAAGCCTGGGCGGGCGAACCGCCGAGGCGAGCGCGCGCCTCAACGACTTCCTCGGCGACGCCGTGGCGGCGGTCCGCCGGCACTTCCACGGGAAGGTCACCTACGCCTGCATCCCGTTCGAGAGAGTCGACTGGACCCTCTTCGACATCATGTCGGTCGAACTCATCCGGTCCGCGGAAGTGGCCGACCGATTCCAGGAGGGGGTGCGAGCCCTTGTGGCGCAAGGAAAGCCGGTCGCGATCACCGGCTTCGGCACGGCCACCTGGCGCGGCGCCGGCGATCAGGCGCCGCGCAGTATGGAGATCGTCGAACACGACGAGAACGGCGACCCGGTCCGGCTGAACGGGGAGTACGACCGCGACGAGGCCGGTCAGGCCGCCTACTTGCGTGAGCTGTTGGAGATCTTCGACGCCGAGGGTGTCGACGGCGCCTTCGTCTACCTTTTCGCGCTCTCCAACTACCCGCACCGTCCCGACGACCCTCGCCGTGACTTGGACTTGGCCAGTCTCGGGATCGTCAAAGTCTTCGAAGACCGCGACGGCGACACTTATCCAGGCATGCCTTGGGAACCCAAGGCCGCGTTCACCGCCCTCGCCGACTACTACCGCGGCTGAACCGGCGGCCCCGTCCCCCGGGGGGAACGGGGCCACCGGTCATGCGGTCACCTGACGTACACCGAGTAGCCGATGCCACCCGACTTGCCGCCGTCGGCCGTGTTGCCCCGCACGTGGACCGAGTAGATGCCCCGGTCCGGTGGGGTCCACGTCATCGTCCCCGTACCCGAACCGTCCGCCGGTACGGTGATCTCCTCCGTCACGGCACCCCAGTCGTTCCGGACGGAGTAGGTGTACGAGACCATGCCCGGCATACCCGGCGTGAAGGTGAACGTCCCCGGCACGCCGGCACCGCCCGACCACTCGCTTTCCGGGTATTCCTTCGACGACACGTACGGCGCGCTCAAAATGTTGAAGTAATACGTCTTCTCCTGCGAGGAGACGTTGTCGGCGGTCACCGTACGCACCCGCAGGTTGTGGTAGGCCGAGCCTTCCGGTGGCAGCGGGGGAGTCCACGCCAGCACGGCGCGCCCGTTCTCGGCGGCCGTCCGCTGGAACGGACCCCAGTCGAAGGAATACTCGAACGCCACCGCGCCCGGCTGGCGGGCGTCGAACGTGAAGGTGCCGGGGAACACCCGCCCGTTCAGCTGGAATTCCTTGGAGGTCACCGCCGGGTCATTCGTCGCCGTCCAGGTGAGGTTGCCCGTCGACGACCACACGCCCGCCGCGTTCTTCGCGCGCACCAGCATCTCGTAGTCGCCGATCCTCGGCAGGGTGTAGTTCACCGTCGCGGTGTTCCCGCTGACCGGCACGGTCCACCTCGTCGCCGGGTCCGCCGCCAGCCAGTACTCGAACTCCACGGCGTTCGGCATCGGAGTGGTGAACGTGAACGCGACGGCCGCGCCCTCCGTCGCGATGTCGCCCACGTAGCCGACCGTGGGTCGCCAAGTGTTGAGCCACAACCGTTTCTCCGTCACCGGGGACAGGCCGCCGGAAGCGTCGCGGGCCTGGACCCGCAGCAGGGTCTGCTCGGTCGAGGTGACTTCGACCGGCAGCGCGGCGGTTCCGTCGGCGTTCGCCTTGACCGTCCACTTCGTACTCTCAGCACTCGCGAACCAGTAGTCGTACTCGACGATGTGCGGCATTCTCGGTTTCGCCGTGTACGTGACCGAGGCGCCGAGGTCGACGTTTTCGGGCCCGCTCACCACCGGTGACGCGTCGACGAGGAAGCGGTACTCCCGTTCCGGCGACTTCACGCCCGAGGCGTCGGTGCTGCGCACGAACAGCACGTGATCACCGCCGGTGGCCGGCGTGATCGTCACCTCGGCGACGCCGTCCTGGCCCGCCGCGACCGTGGCGGACGCGCCGTCGTTCAGCCGGTAGTCGTACGCCACGACGTTCGGTGCCGCCGGCGCGAACCGGAACACGCCAGGCACGCCGATACCGCCGTCCGGGCCGCCCTGCGGCGGGTAGCGGTCGGACGTGACCGTCGGCCGCGTCTCCTTGACGATGAACGAGTGGTAGGTGCTGAGCGAGAGGTTGCCCGCCCGGTCCCACGCCCGTACGACCACCGAGTCCCAGCCGTTGGTGGTGGGGGTGAAGCTGATGGTGGCCGTGCCGTCGGGGCCCGCGGCGATCTCCCGCATGTCCCCGCCGAAGTCGTAGTCGTAGCGCACGACGTCGGTGGAACCGTTGGGGGAGAAGGTGAAGTCGCCCGCCACGCCGACCCCGCCGCCCTCGGTGCCCGCCGGGTACGTCGCGGAGGCGACGGCGGGCGCGTTCGGATTCGTGCGGTCGACGGTGAACCGGCACGGGCCGGTCGTGGACGACTTCGCCCCCCAGCTGTCCTGTGCGTACACCTCCCACGCGTAGGTACCGTCGGCGAGGCCCGAGGCGTCCACGTACGCCTCGGCGGCGGTGGCCGTACGCCGTTGTGACGGGTCCGCCACCGGCCACCAAGTGAACTGCCCGAACGTGGTGTCGCCGTTCGGGTCGGATAGCCGTGCGCTCAGCTTCGCCTGGTGATTCACCAGCGGTCCGGTGCCGTCCTTGGCACAGGTCTCGTCGTTGGTGCGCAGATCGGTCGGCGTCGCGGGCGGAGCGTTGTTCACCACCCGCAGCGTCGCCGGGGACTCGATCCTCCGATAGAACGCAGGGTCCGCCTCGTGGGCTTCGGCGACGCGGATGCCCAGCGTGAGGTGACGGGCCTTCTGTGCGATCGCGTCCCGCACCGCGGCGGTGACGTCGAACGTGGCGTGGTTGTCGATGCAGGTGCTGTCGGCACTCCTGGACGCGACCCGTGTCCGCTCCTCCGGGCGGCTCTGCCAGGTCGACTGCTTGGTGTAGGCGGAGGTCCGCCACACCTCGGTGGCCCGGCTGTCGCAGTTGACGTAGTGCGTCTCGCCCGCCGACAGCAGCACCGTCGTGAACGGCACACCCCGCAACGAGCCCAGGTCGAAGTTCACGTAGGAGCGTTGAAGGTGCGGTGTGGTGTCCCAGGTGCCGACCGGCAGGCTGCCGGACGGCTTGAAGTAGGCGGTGGCCGGTGTCGCCGAGTCGACGTAACCCCAGGACGTCGCGGACAGCGTCACCTCTGAACGCTGGTGATCGGTGGCCGCCGCCGTCCCGCCACCGGTGACGGTGAGCGCGACGGCGAGCGCGACAGCGGGCAACGTCAGTGATCTTCGTAAGGTCATGCTGGCCCTCCCTTGTGGCATGCACGACGTACACGCCTCAAGGGGAGGGTTGGTTGCCCTCGTCTTAAGCCGTCGGGCGGCCCGCTCCGGCGTAGTCGTCGCCCTGTTTCCGGTAGGTGTGCACCTGCACCGCCTGCCCGGTCTGCGGGGCGTCGATCATCTGCTGGTTCCCGATGTACAGCCCGACGTGGTGGATCTTCGTGTTCGGTTCGCCGTAGAAGATCAGGTCGCCCAGCTGGGGATCGGTCACCCTGTTCACGCTGTGGTACTGCGTGTGGGCGGTGCGCATGAGCTTGACGCCGGCGCTGGCGTACGCGGCCGTCGTCAGGCCGGAGCAGTCGAAACCGGGGTCACTGCCGCCGGTGCCGTTGCCGCCCCAGACATACGGCAGCCCGATCTTGTCGATGGCGAAGTTGACCGCGCTCAAGGCGGCCGCGTTCGGCGGCTGCGGGTTCTGGCCGACCGTGCCGTAGACGTTGACCGTCGCGAGCGTGCGGTGCATCAGCAGCGGCGCGGGTTGCAGCGTGCTCACGGCGTTCCACCACGTCTGGCCCTGACCGAGGTCGCGGCCGCCCGCGCACAGGGCGCGCCCGGCGGTGAGCGTGGCGTCGTCGATGTTCTGCGGGTCCGGTTTCCCGCCGTTCGCCGAAGCCTTGAACCGGTCCCACACCGACGGCGTCAGCTGCAGCGGGCCGCTCGCGTTCGCGGACGAGACGACCTTGTTGTAGAAGTCGCGGACCTCGACCGCGCCGAGCGGCTTGGTCAGCACGCCGTCGGCGTTCAGCCCCGAACCGGCGGCGCGGCCGTGATCGGAGGCGATCTTCCCGAGCGCGGCCAGCGTCACCCAGGAAAGGCGGCAGCCCGGTGTTTCCTTGCTCAGCGCCACGGTGGTCTTCGCGTACCCGGTCATCGCGCGCAGCGGGATGTCGAGCCAGCCGCTGGTCTTCGACACCCAGGCGTCGAACTCCTGCCCCATCTGCTGCGGGACCTTCGGCTGTTCCTTCGGCATTTCCGCCGGGGCGGACGACGGCGGCGGCGTGGGCGGGGCCGAGGACTCGACGGCGGCGGCCTCCGTCTTCGGCTCCTCCTTCGGCGCGAAGGTGATGGCGGCGACCAGTGCGGCACCCGCGACGACGACCGCGGCGATGATCACCGGGAGTCTGCGGCGGCGCGAGGTTTCCTGCTCCATCACCGGCCCCCGGTGATCCGGCCGAGGACGAACTCGCGGAAGGCGTCGACATCGGTGGTCAGCGCGACGTCGATGGTGCGGCCGGGCACGGCCTGCGGATCGGTGCTTCGCAGCCTTCGCCGGTCTACCAGCGTCGCGCCGCGGGCGGGGCCGAAGCCGCACTCGACGTCCACGGGGTACGACTCGACGTCGAGGATGCCCGGCCGGATCGCCTCGGCCACCGCGACCGCGTCGTGCATGACCATCCCCGGCATGCCGAGGATCGGGGTGTAGTGCTCGACGTAAGTGGGCGTCAGCGCTTCGAGCGCCGCGCCGAGCGGTCCGGACGCGGCGAGTTTGCCGAGCCAGCCGGTGTCGACCGAGCACTGATGGGTGATGTCCAGCGGGACCAGCACCGTCGGGATGTCCTCGTCGACCAGCACCCGGCGCGCGGCCTCGGGGTCGCTCCAGATGTTGAACTCGGCCGCGGTGGTGGAGTTCCCCTTGGTCACCCCGCCGCCCATGACGACGATCCGGCCGATCTTCTCGCGGATGTCCGGATGCGCCGCCAGCAGCAGCGCGATATTCGTCAGCGGGCCGATCGGGGCGATGGTCACCGGTTCGTCGGCGGCTTCCAGCAGATCCACCAGCAGGCGGACGGCGCCGCGTTCGTCGAGCGGGCGCTTCGCCTCCGGCAGGATCCCGGCGTGGCCGGACAGACCGTCCTCACCGTGGACGAACCCGGCGGGCTTGGCGTTGTCGTAGACCATCGGCCGCGCGGCACCGGCGGCGACAGGGACGTCGTCGCGGCCGAAGAGCTGCAGCAGACGGCGGGCGTTGGCGGTGGTGTGGCTCAGCGGGACGTTGCCGAACACCGTGGTCACGCCGAGCAGGTCGACGTCCTCGGATTGCGCGGCCAGCGCCAGCGCGAAGGCGTCGTCGACCCCCGGGTCGGTGTCGATGATCAGCTTGGTGCCCATGCGCGTGCTCCCCTTTGCGGTCGACGGCCTGTTCACAGGTTACGGTCACCGGTATGACGTCCATGTGGGGTGCGCCCGCGTTGTCGCGGCTCCGCGCCTGGGGCCAGGCCCGTCGTGATCCGCGTCAGGCGAAGTTCCTGACCAAGGACTCGCTGCGCTGGGTGCTGCGAAACCGCGCGTACACGCCTTGGTACCTCGTGCGGTACTGGCGGCTGCTGAAGTTCCGGATCGCGAACCCGCACATCATCCTGCGGGGGATGGTGTTCCTCGGCAAGGACGTCGAGATCCACTGCCGTCCCGGCTACGGGCGGCTGGAGATCGGCCGCTGGGTGCACATCGGCGACGGCAACGCGATCCGCTGCCACGAGGGCTCGCTGCGCATCGGCGACAAGGCCGTCTTCGGGCGGCAGAATGTGCTCAACGGCTACCTCGACATCGAACTCGGCGCGGCCACGCTCGTCGCGGACTGGGTGTACATCTGCGACTTCGACCACGTCACCACCGACATCACCGTCCCGATCAAGGATCAGGGCATCGTGAAGTCGCCGGTGCGGATCGGCCCGGACACCTGGATCGGCACCAAGGTCTCCGTGCTCAAGGGCACCCGGGTCGGCCGCGGCTGCGTCCTCGGCGCGCACGCCGTGGTGCGGGGCGAGATCCCGGACTACTCGATCGCCGTCGGTTCGCCGGCGCGCGTCGTCCGGAACCGCCAGGACGACTACGCCGCCGACGCCGCCCGCCGCGAAGCCGTCGCGGACATGGCGCGCAAGGCGAACAAGGCGCTGCAGAAGACCCTGGGCGTCGACTCGTAACTCGCGTGCTTGAGGACGTGACTCGCGTGATCAGAGACGTGACTCGCGTGATCGGAAGCCGCACACACGAGTTCCGCCTTCAATCACGCGAGTTCGGTCTCCAAGCACGCGAGTGCGGTCTCGGATCACGCGAGAGCTAGCCGCGCAGCTGTTCGCGGACCTCCATGAGCGCGAAGCCCAGGAGGTTCTGCCCGCGCCAGTAATCGGGGCGGGTGGCGTTCTTGTCCTCGCGGGCGAGGCCGCTGCCCCAGACCAGGTCCATCCTGGACGCCTCGACGATCACCTTGTCGCCCGTGCCCAGCAGGAACTCGCGCTCCTCGGCGTGCTGACGGAACTTCTCGAGGTTGCCGTCGATGACGATGTCGAAGCGGTGCCGCTCCCACACCTCGGCGTCGAAACCGGAGACCTCGCGCCCGAGGATCTTGGCGGTCTTGGGATCCGGCGCCTGACGGATGTTCGCCGCCGCCTCGTGATCGCCGAACAATTCCGCCTTGCTCGCCATCATGTAGTGCTCGGCCGTCGGGTACCGCTCGCCGCCCGCGACGAACGGCGCCTGCCACCACTGGCTCAGGCAGGCCGCGTTGACCCGGCCGCTCTTCAGCGGGGTGTGGCCGTAGAAGAGCTGGTACTCGGGCTCCGCGCCGCTGTGGACCAGCTCGCGCAACGCATCGAGACTCCGGACTCCGTCGACCTTGCTCACCATGGCGACCAGTGGACCACAGGCCACCGACAACCCTGTGAAGCACCCACTGGACCACTCTCCGCCGTGGCCGGGGGCGGTCAGTACATTCAGCATTCGTGCGAGGGATCGAAACGGTGAGCGCCCGAACGGTCGAAGAGGCCGCCAAGCGATTGGCCGGGGTGGTGACCCGCACGCCGCTCGAACCGAACGAGCGGCTTTCGGCGCGGGTGGACGCCCGGGTCTGGCTCAAACGCGAAGACCTGCAGACCGTGCGTTCGTACAAGATCCGCGGCGCCTACAACTTCATCGTCCAGCTCGACGCGGAGCACCGGGAGCGCGGCGTCGTCTGCGCGAGCGCGGGCAACCACGCGCAGGGCGTCGCGTACGCGTGCCGCCGCCTCGGCGCGAACGGCCGCGTCTACGTCCCCGGCACGACCCCCCGGCAGAAGCGCGAGCGCATCGCGACGCTGGGCGGCTCCCATATCGAGGTCATCGTCGTCGGCGAGACCTATGAAGACGCCTTCAGCGCCGCGAAGCAGGACGCGGAGAGCACCGGCGCGACGTTGGTCCCCGCGTTCGACGCGCCGGAGACGGTCGCCGGGCAGGGCACGGTCGCGATGGAGGTCGTCGCGCAGCTCGGATTCGTCCCGGACGTCATGGTGGTGCCGGTCGGCGGTGGCGGCCTGCTCGCGGGCATCGCCGCGTGGGCCGCGGAACGCGCGCCGGAGATGCGGATCGTCGGGGTCGAGCCGGCGGGCGCGACCTGCATGGCGGCCGCGCTGGCGGCGGGGGAGCCGGTGCGGCTCGAGAGCGTCGACACCTTCGTGGACGGTGCGGCGGTCGCGCTGGCCGGATCGGTGACGTATCCGCTGGTCCGCGACGGCGGTGTCGAGCTCACCGACGTCGCCGAGGGCGCGATCTGCACCGAGATGCTCGCGATGTACCAGTCGGACGGCGTGATCGCCGAACCCGCGGGTGCGCTCGCGACCGCCGCGCTGGGCACGACGGTGAAGATCGAACCCGGCCAGATCGTGGTGTGCGTCGTCTCCGGCGGCAACAACGACGTCAGCCGCTACGGCGAAGTGCTCGAACGGTCGTTGATCCACGAAGGACTGAAGCACTACTTCCTGGTGGGATTCCCGCAGGAGCCCGGCGCGCTGCGGCGGTTCCTCGACGAGGTCCTCGGGCCGGACGACGACATCACGCGGTTCGAGTACGTGAAGCGCAACAGCCGCGAGACCGGCCCGGCGCTGATCGGCGTCGAACTCGCGCGGCCCGGCGACCTGGAAGGCCTGCTGCACCGGCTGGAGGCCAGCCCGCTGCAGGTGGAGCGGGTGGAACCGGGCAGCCCGCTGTTCCACTTCCTGGTGTGACCCCTCCCGCATTTCGTCCTCTGAATGCGGTCCTTGTGCGCGCAAAGACCGCATCCAGAGGACGAAACGCGGCTAGCGGAAGGCGGCCAGATGCGTCCGGGCCCAGGTCGCGAACGGCCGTGGCTCCCGCCCGGTGAGGTCCTGGACGGCACCCGTGACCTCGGAGTCGTCGAACTCGCCCTCGGCGAAGAAGCGGAAGAAGGCGTCGACGTACTTCGCCGGCATCTCCGCACTCATCGTCACGCGGGCGTCGGCGTCCGAAAGCGGATCCAGCCGTAGCTCCCGCCCCAACAGTTCACTCAGGACGCGGAGCCGGTCGGCGGGCCGGAGCGACCCCGGACCGGTGATGGCGTACGCCCGGCCTTCGTGTCCCGGCGTGGTCAGCGATTCCGCGGCGACGGCGGCGATGTCGTACGGGTCGATCGCCGCCACCGGCACGTTCGCGAACGGCTCGCGCACGACGTCCCCCGCGCGAAGCTGCGCGACCCATTGGAGCGAATTCGACATGAACCCGCTCGACCGCAGGAAGGTCCACGGCAGCTTCGAAGCACGCACCGCAGCCTCGGCCGCCATGTGCATCCCGGCGACGGCGTTGTCCGCGTGCCCGCCGACGACCGAACGGGACGACAGCAACGTCACCTGCTCGACACCCGCGTCCCGCATCACCGCGAGCGCGCCGGGCATGTCCTCGTAGCCGCCGAGCAGGAAGACCGCCCGGACACCTTCCAACGCGGGTTTCAGGCTCGTCGCCTCGTTGAGATCGCCCACCACCGCTTCGACGCCGTCCGGCAACGGCCGCGGTGTGCGGACCAGCGCTCGGACGGGATGCCCGCCGCGCGCCAGGATTCCGGTCAGTTCCGAGCCGACGTTGCCGCCTGCCCCGGTCACCAAGATCATTCGGTTCTCCCCAGTGCGGTGGCCGCCGTCACGCCGGCGGCCGTCGACGGCAACCCTGCCAGGGAGATCAGGACGGCTCAAGGCGCCTTCGGCACCGCCGGGTACGGGACGAAGGTGCTCGTGTTCTCGTCGACGGTGAGCTGCTTGCCGATCGTCGGGAACGCGCGCTGCGAACAGGCCGGACGTTCGCAGACTTTGCAACCCATGCCGATCGGGGTGGCCGCGGCGCGGTCGTCGAGGTCGAGCCCGGTCGAGTAGATCAGCCGTTTCGCGTGCCGCAGTTCGCAGCCGAGGCCGACGGTGAACGTCTTGCCGGGGCTGCCGTAGCCGCCGATGTTGCGCGAAACCGTCCGCGCGACCCAGAAGTAGCTCTTGCCGTCGGGCAGGGTCGCGATCTGGGTGAGGATCTTGCCCGGCTGGGTGAACGCCTCGTAGATGTTCCACAGTGGACACGCGCCGCCGACGCGGGAGAAGTGGAAACCGGCCGCGGACTGGCGTTTCGACATGTTCCCCGCCCGGTCGACGCGCACGAACGAGAACGGCACGCCGCGGTTCTTCGGCCGCTGCAACGTCGAGAGCCGGTGGCAGACCGTCTCGAAGCCGACCCCGAAGTGGTCGCACAGCCGTTCGATGTCGTAGCGGAAGCGTTCCGCGGTCGACAGGAACGGTCCATAGGGGAGGATCAGCGCGCCCGCGAAGTAGTTCGCGAGCCCGACCCTGGCCAGCGAACGCGCGGCGGGACCGGAGAACGCCCACGAATCGGCGAGTTCGGTGATCAGGTCGTCGTATTCGAGCAGGGCGATCTGCGAAGCCATCCGGAACGCCTGCTGCCCGACGCGCAGGCTCGGCGCCAGCCGCAGCACCCGCGGCCCGGGTTCGTACCGGTGCTGTTCGCCGTTGGCCTCGTCGATGCCTTCGCTGGTGACGTCGACGCCGTAGCGCTGGATCAGCGTTTCCTTCAGCGCCGCGAGCACCTGGCCACGCTGCAGCGGGATGTCGTGCGCCATGCGTTCGGCGCGTTCGTCCAGCTCGGCGACGTAGTTCTCCCGCTCGTAGAAGAAGTCGCGGACCTCTTCGTGCGGCAACGAGCCTGCCGCGCTGCCGTGCATGCCCAGCCCGTTTTCCGTGGTCAGCGCGGCGGTGTTCTCCACGGCGTTGCGATAGCTGCGGTGCAGTTTGACCAGGGCCTGGGCGATCGTCGGCAGATTCGTGGCGAGGTCGTTGAGCTCGCTCGTCGTGACGTCGACCCCGAGGACCTCGTCGAGCAGCGCCTCCTTCACGTCAGCGACTAGGCGGGCGGTGTCGTTGTTCGCGAAGAACTCGGTGTCCACACCGAACGCCTGCGTGATGCGAAGGAGCACCGGGACGGTCAGCGGACGCGAGTTGTGCTCGATCTGATTGAGATAACTGGGTGAGATCTCCAGCACACGAGCGAGATCGGCCTGGCTCATCGACCGGCTTTCGCGCAGATGCCGCAGCTTCGCTCCGGCGAAGGTTTTGTCCACTGAGGCCTCTCTGTCCGCAAGGTTTCCGGGCCTGAACGATTCAGTGAACGGTCAAGCCCGTGGATTTTGCCTCTGGTTGCGAATCTGCGATTCGCAACCTTTGCAAGATGCTACGGAAGCTTCGCAGAAATTGGCAAATTGGAGGCCTGGATCGGATTTCCCCTGTCATGTCAGGGTCGGATCAGGAAAGGCGATCACTCGCAAACTTCGCAACACCGGGAGAATCCGATGACTCAGCACGCGCAGCAGCTGGAGCAGGCGGCCGCCGAACTGGCCAAGCAGTGGGAGACCGACCCCCGCTGGGCGGGCGTGAAGCGTTCGTACTCCGCGGCTGACGTGGTCAAGCTGCGCGGCAGCGTGGTCGAGGAGCACACGCTCGCTCGCCGCGGCGCCGAGAAGCTGTGGGACCTCCTGCACAACGAGGACTACGTCCACTCGCTGGGCGCCCTGACCGGTAACCAGGCCGTGCAGCAGGTGCGCGCCGGCCTCAAGGCCATCTACCTGTCGGGCTGGCAGGTCGCCGCCGACGCCAACCTCTCCGGCCAGACCTACCCGGACCAGAGCCTCTACCCGGCCAACTCGGTGCCCGCCGTCGTCCGCCGCATCAACAACGCGCTGGGCCGTGCCGACCAGATCAACTGGGCCGAGGGCAACACCGACATCGACTGGTACGCCCCGATCGTCGCCGACGCCGAGGCCGGCTTCGGTGGCCCGCTCAACGCCTTCGAGCTGATGAAGGGCATGATCGCCGCCGGTGCCGCGGGTGTGCACTGGGAGGACCAGCTCGCTTCCGAGAAGAAGTGCGGTCACCTCGGCGGCAAGGTGCTGATCCCGACCAAGCAGCACGAGCGCACGCTGAACGCCGCCCGCCTCGCCGCGGACGTGCTGAACGTGCCGTCGCTGATCGTCGCCCGCACCGACGCGCAGGCCGCCACGCTGATCACCAGCGACGTCGACGAGCGTGACCGCAAGTACGTCACCGGCGAGCGCACCGCCGAGGGCTTCTACAACGTCACCAACGGCATCGACCCCTGCATCGACCGCGGTCTGGCCTACGCCGAGTACGCCGACCTGCTGTGGATGGAGACCTCCAAGCCGGACCTCGAGGTCGCCCGCCAGTTCGCCGAGGCGATCAAGGCCAAGTACCCGGACCAGATGCTGGCCTACAACTGCTCGCCGTCGTTCAACTGGAAGAAGCACCTGGACGACGCGACGATCGCGAAGTTCCAGCGCGAACTCGGCCACATGGGCTACAAGTTCCAGTTCATCACCCTGGCCGGCTTCCACGCCCTGAACTACTCGATGTTCGACCTGGCGCACGGTTACGCCCGCGAGGGCATGACCGCCTACGTCGACCTGCAGGAGCGCGAGTTCGCTTCGGAGGACCGCGGTTACACCGCCACGAAGCACCAGCGCGAGGTCGGCACCGGCTGGTTCGACAACGTCGCGACCGCGCTGAACCCGGAGAGCTCGACCACCGCGCTCGCCGGTTCCACCGAGGCCGAGCAGTTCTGATCCCTCGCATGTAGATGCCAGGTGGCGGTCTCCGGACTCCCAGCGGAGACCGCCACCTCCCATCCCTTCTATCTCTCTCGCGAAGCCCAGCGGAGGCACACCATGGTTGAGAAGCTGAACTACCGGATCGACGTCTGCGGACCCGCCGGTGACCGGTTCGCCGAGATCCTCACCCCGGCCGCGCTGGACTTCGTGGCCAAACTGGACAACGCGTTCGCCGGCCGCCGCCGCGAACTGCTCGACGCGCGCCGACTGCGCCGCGAGAAGCTGCAGTCCGGTGAGGAGCCGCTGGGCTTCCTGCCCGAGACGCACGCGATCCGCGACGACAGCAGCTGGTCGGTCGCCCCGGCCGCGCCCGGTCTCGAAGACCGCCGCGTCGAGATCACCGGCCCGACCGACCGCAAGATGACGGTCAACGCGCTCAACTCCGGCGCGAAGGTCTGGCTCGCCGACTTCGAGGACGCGACGTCGCCGACCTGGCACAACGTGATCGACGGGCAGCTCAACCTGTTCGACGCGATCCGCCGCAACATCGACTTCACCACCGAGGCAGGCAAGCGCTACACGATCGGCGACGACCCCGCGACGATCGTCGCCCGCCCCCGCGGCTGGCACCTGGTGGAGAAGCACATCCGCATCGACGGCCGCCCCGTTTCGGCGAGCCTGGTCGACTTCGGCCTCTACTTCTTCCACAACGCGCGCCAGCTGCTGGCCCGCGGCAGCGGCCCGTACTTCTACCTGCCGAAGCTCGAGAACCATCTCGAAGCGCGGCTGTGGAACGACGTCTTCCTGCTGGCGCAACGGGAACTCGGCATCCCGCGCGGCACGATCCGGGCCACCGTGCTGATCGAGACGATCACCGCCGCGTTCGAGATGGAGGAGATCCTCTACGAACTGCGCGAGCACATCGCCGGGCTGAACGCCGGCCGCTGGGACTACATCTTCAGCGTCATCAAGAACTTCTCCTCGCACGGCGCGGACTTCGTGCTCCCGGACCGCGCGCAGGTGACGATGACCGTCCCGTTCATGCGGGCCTACACCGAACTGCTGGTGCGCACCTGCCACAAGCGCGGGGCGCACGCCATCGGCGGCATGGCCGCGTTCATCCCGAGCAAGGACCCGGAGATCAACGCGACCGCGCTGGAGAAGGTCCGTCAGGACAAGGAACGCGAGGCGAACGACGGTTTCGACGGCTCGTGGGTCGCGCACCCCGGCCTCGTCCCGGTCTGCCGCGAGGTGTTCGACAACGTCCTCGGCGGCTGGCCGAACCAGCTCGGCAAGCTGCGTGAAGACGTCGTCGTGACGGCCGAGGATCTGCTCGACGTCGCCAGCGCGGGCGGCGAGGTCACCGAAGCCGGTGTCCGCGCCAACATCAACGTCGCGCTGCGCTACATCGACGCTTGGCTGCGCGGCACCGGCGCGGCGGCGATCCACAACCTGATGGAGGACGCCGCCACCGCCGAGATCGCGCGCTGCCAGGTGTGGCAGTGGATCCGCAACGGCACGAAGCTCGAAGACGGCACCGCGCTCACCCGCGAACTCGCCGTGTCCTATTTGGACGAAGAGCTGGCGTCGGTGCGGGCCGAACTGGGCGAGGACACCCGGCTCGGCGACGCCTACGAGATCTTCACCGAGACCGCGCTGGGCGAGAAGCTGCCGAGCTTCCTCACCACCGGTGCGTACGCGCGATACCTGACCACGCACTGATCGAGGCTCCGGCCGCCCCTACCTGACGCGGGGCGGCCGGGTTCCACACCGGTTTGGGACGGTGTGGCCCAACGGGTCCGGTGGCGGAGGCTCCCCGCCACCGGACCCGCTTCACGCGCGCGCTCTGCCGGTAGCGCTGTCGGGCGTGCGCCTCGCCGCGGGGACCCCGCTCACCCCCACACCGCAGTGGGCGGGGTCTCCGCGGCTTCAATCACGCGAGTTCCGGCTTCAATCACGTGTGGTACGGCTCCGAGCGCACTCACGGGACCGGACGAACCGGTCACGGACCGCGATTAGGTAGGGGTACCTGGTGATACCCCCGTTGTTTCGGCGGCGGGTCGCGCGGATGCTCGGCGCCGGGCGGGAAATCCGCCCGTTTCCCCGAGGAGCCAGCATGAAGAAGCAGTTGAGAACGCTCTTGGCCGCGACCTTCGCCGTCCTCGCCGTCGCCCTCGCCGCCCCCGCGGTGTCCGCTTCGGCCGGGGTCTCGGTGCAGCCGGACTGTGTTCGGCCCTGCCACTTCTGATCTTCGCCACCTAGAGCAGCTCCGGGGGTCGCGCCCCTCGCGACCCGCGACGCTCGTGAAGGGGGATCCGGGTCCCCCGACGTCCCGGATTCCCCTTCGCCCCCGCAGCGGTAGCGCGTGAAGGCCCCCTTCCCTCGGCTCAGCCGAGGAAACTCGACCTTCACGCCTCGCCGAGTACATGAAGGCCCCCTTGCTTGCGCCAGGCGCAAGCAAGGGGGCCTTCATGTACTGCGGGCGGTTTCGCGTGACGGGAGGGACGACTCACGTGACCAGACGGACGACGCACGTGTCTGGATGGACGACACGCGTGGCGTCCGTCCAGGCACGCGAAAGTGCCGAATTCGGTCACCCGACCCAGGCCTGTCCCAGCGCGTTTAGTCCTCTGAATGCGATCAGGGCTCGAAGGCGTTACCCGTCGCGATCTTCGGCCGACCCAGTTCCACCGGCTCGGCGACGCGAGCCCGCCGGTAGACCGCCACGGTCGCCTCGGCGATCCGGCCCCAGTCGAAGTCCGCCGCCAGCCGCGATTGCGCGGTCAGCGCCCGCCGGGCGGCGGCGACCTCGTCGTCCAGCACCGCCTCGACGGCGTCCCCGAGGGCGTCGACGTCGCCGGGGCTGAACGCCAGGCCGGTCTCGCCGTCGACGACGACCTCGCCGAGCCCGCCCGCGGTCGAAGCCACCAGCGGCGCCTTCGCGGCGGCGGCCTCCAGCGCGACGATCCCGAACGGTTCATAGCGGCTGGGCAGCACGACGGCGTCGGCCGCGGCCAGCACTGCGCGCAGTTCGCGGTCCGACAGATGCCCGACGAAGTCCACCGCGCGCCGGACGCGCAGCTTGCGGGCCTGGTCGACCAGTTCCTCCAGATGCCGTCCCTTGCCGGCGACGACCAGCCGCGTCCCCGGTTTGGCGCGGCGGATCCGGGGGAGCGCGGCGAGCAGATCCTGCACGCCCTTCTCCCATTCCAGCCGTCCGAAGTAGAGCAGCAGCGGCGCGCCGGAGGGGCTGTAGACCTCGCGCGCGTGCGCGACCTCCTCCGCGGGCACCTGCCAGGTGCGTTCTTCGATGCCGTTGTGGATCACGGTGACCGCGTCGCCGTCGACCTCGAACAGATGCGCCACCTCGCGGCGCATGGCCTGCGAGCAGGTGATCAGCGCGTCCGAGCGGTTCGCGAGCCACCACTCGACGGAGTGCACCTGCTGGTTCAGCGGATGCGACAGCCAGCCGGAGTGCCGTCCGGCCTCGGTGGCGTGGATCGTGCCGACCAGCGGCACCCTGGCGGCCTCCGCGATCGCGATCGCGGGATGGGTGACCAGCCAGTCGTGCGCGTGCACGACGTCCGGCTGCCAGCCGCGCAGCAGGTCGGTGGCGGCGCGGACCATCGCGTGCCCCATGGCCAGCGTCCACGCGACGAGGTCCCGTTCGAAGGTCACGTGCATCGGGTCTTCGGCGACCCGGATGATCCGGACGCCCTCGACCACGCGATCGGTCCTCGGGTGGGTCTCGGCGTCGGTGCCCGCCGTGTGACGGCACAGGACGACCACGTCGTGCCCCTGCCGGGCGAGATGCCGGGCCAGGGCGTGGACGTGCCGTGCGAGTCCGCCGACGACCACGGGTGGGTACTCCCACGACAACATCAGCACGCGCATGGGTGGAGGTTACTCGTGAGTCGGTCGGCGCCGGGACGGGGCGATCACCCCCACAGGTGACGCCGATCGAGGGCGACGGGGCGGCGATCTTTGCCGCCATCGGGTCGATGACGTCTTCGGTGAACGCGGCCGGACCGGCCTTCGAGTCCGTCGAACCGGTGCTCTCGACGCCGTGGTCCGCGCAGGTCGGACCCGGCGACGCGCTGCCGAGTACCCGCGTCCCCGGCTGGTCCGCGAACGCTGGCTGAACCTCAACGGCGTCTGGGAGCACGCGGGCAGCGGCGCGCCCCGCCGCGACGGGGTACGGCGAGCGGATCCTGGTGCCGTTCCCGCCGGAGTCGGCCCTCTCCGGCATCGGACGGCGGGACGAAACCCTCTGGTATCGCAAGGTTTTCCACGTCCCGTCCGGCTGGGACGGTCAGCGGGTGCTGCTCCACTTCGGCGCCGTCGACCAGTCCGCGACGGTCTGGGGCAACAACCAGGAAGTGGCCGTCCACGAAGGTGGGTACACGGCCTTCAGCGCGGACGTCACCGACGTCCTGCGCCCGTCGGGATCGCAGGAACTCACCGTCCGCGTGACGGATCGGACCGATGCCGCGACGCACTCCGTCGGCAAGCAGCGGAACGACCCGAAAGGGATCTTCTACACCGCCGCGTCGGGTATCTGGCAGACCGCCTGGCTGGAGCCGGTGCCGTCCGCGCACATCCGGGATCTGCCGCTGACCCCCGATCTCGATGGGGTGACGGTTGTGCCCAAGGTCACACGTGGCGCCCGGGTGGAGCTGATCGTCAGCGAATCCGGCGGCGCGGAGGTGACACGCGTCGATCGGGACGGTCGCAGACGCCCAGTGCAGGCCGCGGATCGCGCTCAACGGCCGGATCACCTTCCTCCACGGCCCGCTCGACCAGGGGTATTGGCCCGACGGGATCTACACCGGTCCCGGAGGCGCGGGCGCGGTTCGAAGCCGAGCTGACCGAGATGATCGAGCAGCTGCGCGGGGTGACCTCGATCGGCGGGCTCGGCCTGGTCGTCGACGGGCATCGCCGGCCGGGGGAGCCGCAGGCCTACGAGATGACGCCGGCCCCGGCACAGCTGACCAAGCGCTATGCCGAGGTCGGCGAGCACCTCGAACGGATCGTCGCCGGAACCGGCCTTTCCGGCGCGATCTACACGCAGACCACCGACGTCGAGAACGAGGTCAACGGCCTGCTCACCTACGGCCGGCGGGTGGTGAAGGCGGACGCGGAGTCCGTCGCCACCCGCAATCGGGCGGTCATCGAGACGGGTCAGTCCGGCTGAGCCTCCACCGGACCGCCGGAGTCGCGGACCCGGACGGGCACTCCGAGCAGCTGAGAAGGCAGCCGCCCGGAGTCGTGACCGGGGGTCATCCACACGTCGATCGTGGGTGCCCCCTCGGCCTCGCCCTGCCCGACCCCGACTACTCCGGGGACGTCGTCGAGCCATCGGGACGCCGTCACGAGGGCGGCATCGACATCCGATACGTCTTCGGCCACTACGGATGCACCCTGATCCCAAGCGACGCTTCGACCAGCGAGATCCGGTTGATCACCGTGACCACCGGCGAACCGGCGAACAGCAGGCCGACGGCGTTCTCGCTCAGGTCCGCCACGAGACTGCCCGAGTCGCCACCGGCCGACATGTCGGTGGTCAGCAGTTGCTGCGCGAACCGGGCCACCCTGCCTCCGCCGTAGTTCACGTCGACGGTGGCGTTGATGTTCGTGATCCGCCCGGTCGTCCAGTTCGTGGTCCGGCCGGTCTTCTGCACGAGCGTGCCGACCGCGGGCGCCACGTTGGTGCCCTTGAGCTCGCCGACCCAGAAGATCCGCCGGTCGAGGTCGTGGAACTGGCCTTCGGCGATCGCGGCGTCGACGAAGTTCAACGGCACCGGCTGCCCCGGCTGGATGAACTTGATCGGTACGAACCGGCTCAGCCTGGCGATGACGTCGGTGGGGACGACGCCGCCGTCGAACGGGCCGGGCTGCAGGATCGGGTCGCCGATGGCGGCGGCGTTGGAGTTCGCCAGCACGTGGTTGTTGCTCAGGATGTAGTACCTCGGCGGTTTGCCGGGCAGCGCCGTCGCGTCGTAGACCGCGGTGCCGTAGGTGCCGGCGGTGATCTTGAAGTGGCCGACGCTCAGCCCGCCGAACGCCGGGCGGAACCGCTTGGCGAGGGTGAACGGACCGACCTGCTCACGGGCGAGTTCGTCGGGGCGGGCGAGTGTCGGAGCCTGGGGCTCGTCGACCATCGTGGCGGCGCCGTTCACCTTGGGGGCGGCGACGCTGCGACCGGCCTGGAGCACCCCGACCTCCTGGACGTCGGTGGGCACACCCGACAGCGCCGCCGGGACGAGGTCGTCTTCACGCAGCATTTCGTGCGGCATCTTCGTGTCGACCAGGACGGTGATCGCCTTCTCGCCGGTGTCCCTGCCCCCGGACCATTTGGTACCGAGCGCGACACCCACCACGTTCTGCCGGTTCAGCAACGCCTCCTCCTCGGCCGCCTGCACGCTCGCGAGGGAGAGGAAATCGTCCGGGATCATATTGTTTTCGATCATGTCGGCCACACTTTTCTGGTTGTCGGCGTTGACGAAGTGCGGGACTCCCGACGAAAGAGTCTTCCCCTCCTGCGGCGGGTGGCGCCATAGTGCAATCGGGTACGGCGCTTCACTATGAGACGTCAAGATTTCCCTTGTGTGGCAAGGGTTTGTGATCGCTCAACCGGACATCGCCCCGGTGTCGCCGCCGTTGAGGGACTTTGGTCACCGATCCGCCGGAAAAGGAAACGGGCGGGCTCGCCGGATCACTCCGGCGGGCCCGCCCGTTCGCGAAAAGCGGGAATCAGCCGATCGTGGCGTCGATCGCCTTGGTGATCGTCTCGTCTTCGGGTTCGGTGCGCGGGCGGAATCGTCCCACCACTTCACCGGACGGGGCGACGAGGAACTTCTCGAAGTTCCACTGGACGTCGCCGGCGGCGCCCTCCGCGTCGGCCGCCTTGGTCAGTTCGGCGTAGAGCGGGTGACGGCTTTCCCCGTTGACATCCAGCTTTTCGAACAGCGGGAACGAAACGCCGTACGTCGTCGAGCAGAAGGTCTGGATCTCCTCCGCGGTGCCCGGCTCCTGGCCCGCGAACTGGTTGCAGGGGAACCCGACGACGGAGAAACCCTTGTCCGCGTAGCGTTCCTGGAGTTTTTCCAGCCCGGTGTACTGCGGCGTCAGCCCGCATTTCGACGCCACGTTCACCACCAGCAGCGTCTTGCCTTCGAGCGCGCCGAGCGTCGTGTCCTCGCCCGCGAGCGTCTTCAGCGGGATGTCGTGGATCCCCATGATGCCCCTTTCGTCATTTCCTCAGCAGATCACGCGCGTCGACGTGACCGAACGGTCCGTCGTCGCGCCGGAACGCGGCCGCGGTCTCCCGCGCGCGGTCGAGTGCTCCTTCCCGGAGCAGCCCGGCGAGCGTGTCGAACCGTTCCGTGTGCACTTTCGCCCGCCGCCGCGCGTAGTCGGCGGCGGAGTCCTTGGTGACCATGAACGCCCAGTCGCTCGAAAGCGCCAGCATCGCTTCGGCGACGGCCTGGTCGCGGACGGAGTCGCGTGTCGTCGTGTCCATTCCGGCGACGAGGTCGAGCATCCGGTCCTGCAACGCGGTGTTGTCCCGCACCATGTCGGCGACCTGCTCGCCGTCCCAGACCCGCCAGTCCTTGCCCGAGCCCCACGACGACGCCGGGAGGTCGACCTTCCCGCCGAGGTGACCGGCTTCGAGCGCACCCTTGAGCGTCGTGACGCGGACGCCGGCCTCGGGCAGCGCGCGCAAGACGCCTTCGAGCCACGCCGGGCCCTCGTGCCACCAGTGTCCGAACAGTTCCGTGTCGTACGCGGCGACGACGAGCGACTCGCGGCCGTGCTCGGCCTTGAGCGAACGCAGGCGGGCGACGACCGTGTCGACGAAGTCCTGGACGTGACCGCCGAGGGTGGCCGTCGCCATCGCCGGGTCGTACGGCGCCTTGTCCGGCGGCTCGACGGTCTTGCCGGTCACCCGCGAGGGTTTGAGGCCGACCTCGTGCGCCCAGGTGTGGAAATCGCGATAGGCGGCATGGCCGGGATATCCGGCCTTCGGCGACCAGACGCGGTAGGTGACTTCGAGATCGCGGCCGAAGCACACGACGTCGGAATCGCCGACCGTCCGCGCCGCCGAGGTGTCACCGTGCAGGGAAGGCCCGTCGACCATGAACCGCCGGACACCCGCGGCGGCGTAGCCGGTCTCCATGCCGGGCGCGTAGCCGCATTCGGGCGCCCAAATGCCTTCGGGACGCCGTCCGATCCGCAGCGCGGTGTCGGCCAGGCCGCCCCGCAGCATGAAGTCGCGGACCGCCGGGTCGAGCAGCGGCTGGAACGGATGCGCCAGCGGCCCGCCGAGCAGTTCGATCGTCCCGTTGTCCACAAAGGACCGAAGGATCGGGGAGAAGCCGTGACGCCAGCGGGTTTCGAGCTCGTCCGAGGCCTTGAGCGCCGTCCGGTACTCGCTCGCCGCGAGGTCGCGCAGCAGCGGATCACCGCGCCACAGCGTGGACGCGTGCCAGGAGCGCAGCTGCCAGTGGCCGAGCCAGTCGTGGAAGGCGTCGATGCAGTACGGGTCGTCGAGCTGGGCGGCGAGGATCGGCGTCATCCCGAGGGTGAGGACGTCTTCGCGGCCCTCGTCGGCGAAGCGGCGCAGGAGATCGACCATCGGCAGATAGGAATGCGCCCAGGCCTGGTAGAGCCATTCCTCGCCGACCGGCCAGGATCCGTGATGCGGCAGCCACGGCAGGTGGCTGTGCACGACGAGGCAGAACGTGCCCTCGTACTCGCTCATCGGCGCACCGCCACGGCGACCAGGTCGAGGCTGGCGTCGAGGTCTTCGCCGTGGATCGCGAAGTCCGCGGCCTGGATGCCTTCGACGTCGGCCAGCAGTTCCGCGGGCCAGGTCGCCTGTCCCGGCATCTGCCCCATGACGACGTCGAGCTGGGCGTCGATGATCGAACCGCCGTACTTGGCGTCGAGCCTCGCGACGCCCTCGCCGTGGTGGAGCCCGTGCAGGGTCTCGACCTCGAAACCGGCGTCACGCAGCAATCCGTCCAATTCGGACGGTGCGAGCTCCCTGGTGTGGAACGGGTTGAGCGGGGTGTCGCTGTCGGGGGTGAAGGTCAGCCGGTTGGGCGTGGTGACGATCAGCCGTCCGCCGGGGGAGAGCACGCGGCGGCATTCGGCGAGGAAGGCGCCCTGATCCCAGAGATGCTCGATCACCTGGAAGTTCGCGACGACGTCGACCGACGCGTCCCGCACCGGCAGGAACACCAGGTTCGCCCTGGCCACGCCGATGCCGGGGTAGCGGCGGGCGACGTGCTCGGTGGTGGGGACGTCGTAGTCGAGGGCGAGCACCCGCTCGGCCACGGTGGCGATCAGCCCGGCGCCGTAGCCCTCGCCGCAGCCGGCCTCCAGCACCGTCTTGCCCACGCACAGCGGCAGGAGCTTTTGATACGCGGCCTCGTGGCGCCGGAACCAGTAATTCTCCTCGGCGATGCCCGGCACGGTGCGTTCACCGGTGAGGTGCAGCGCTTCGGCCCTGGTGGCTGGGGTGGTCACGCCGCGACCCTACCGGCCGGTCACTTCGGCCCGCGTGTCACGTTTCGCGGCGCCACGCAGTCCAGGAGGTATGCAACGGACGTTCACCCGCGTACTGCTCGTCGTCTTCGGCCTCATCGAACTGCCCGTCGGGCTGTGGCCGCTGTTCAGCCCGGAGGGCTTCTACCGGGACTTCCCGGGGTTCCGCACCGGCTGGGTGGCGATGGACGGCCCCTTCAACGAACACCTGATCCAGGACTTCGGCGGCCTCAACCTGGCGCTTTCCGCGATCCTGATCGGCGCCGCCGTGATCGGGACGACCGCCGTGGCCAGGTTGGCGGCGCTCGCCACCTTCTGCTTCGGGTTGCCGCATTTCCTCTACCACCTGGGGCACGTCTCGCATTTCGAGCCGGTGGACCAGGTGCTGATCATCGTGACGACGGCGCTGGGCGCGGTGCTCCCGGTGGTGCTGGCGCTGATCCCCTCGAAGCGGACTACACCGGCGACACCGTGATGCCGATGGCACCGGGCCCGAGGTGGGCGCCGAGGATCATGCTGGCGTCCACCAGAGTGCTGTCGACCATATGCGGCAGCCGTGCCCGCAGCCGCCCGCCGATCTCGAGGTCGCGTTCGTCCGGGCCGAACCGGGTGATGGCGACCTCGACGTCCCGGTCGCCCGCGCATTCCACCGCGAGGTCGACGAGTTTGTTGAGCGCCCGCCGCTGGCCCGGCACCCGGGTCAGCGGGGCGACCTCGCCGTTCTTCAGCGTCAGCAGGGGTTTGATCGAGAACGCGGAGCCGAGGAACGCCTGCGCCGCGCCGATCCGGCCACCGCGGCGCAGGAACTCCAGCGTGTCGACGTAGAGGATCTCCCGGCTGCCGCGGAAACGGCGTTCGGCCGCGTCGATGACGCGAGTGGCCTGCCCGCCGGCGGCGGCGACCTTGGCCGCCGAGGTCGCCGCGAAACCGAGGCTCATCCCGGTGGTCCCGCTGTCGAGGACGTGCACCGGGATGTTCACCTGCTGGGCGGCCTCGCGGGCGGTGTTCACCGTCTCCGACATCCGTCCCGAGATGTGGACGCTGACGATCGCGGAGGCGCCCTTGCTCGCGGCGTCCTGGAACGCCCAGAAGAACGCGGCGACCTCGGGCGGCGCCGTCTTCACCGGCGTCCCCGCCCGCAGATGGCCGATGATCTCCTCGCGGTCGTAGCGATTCTCCTCGTCGAACTGCTCTCCGACCTGCAGTTGGACCTGAACGACGCCGATTCCCCAGCGTTCGGCGACCGGGGCGGGAAGGCAGGCGGTCGAGTCCGTGATCACGGCGACAGGGCCGGGCATGGAACGCATGGTGGGGCAGGTTATCCCTTCACCATCTCCGGGAGTACCCCGGAATACGGCCGTTCGGGTTAGTCGGCCGGTTACACTCACTTCCGGGTGAATTACCTGGACGATGGTCCCACTAAAACGTGCATCCAGGTGAATGAGGTCACCTCGGCGGGCCGCGGCGCTGAAATGGCCCTAATCTACCGGCCAGTAGAGCTGTTGCCCCGTGGCCGACGCCGGCCACTAACGGGAGGTCGAAGTAGACCCATGACGAACATCGTTGTCCTGGTCAAGCAGGTACCGGACACCTACTCGGAGCGGAAGCTCTCCGGTGCCGACAACACTCTTGACCGCGAATCCGCCGACGCCGTGCTCGACGAGATCAACGAGAAGGCCGTCGAAGAAGCACTGAAGATCAAGGAAGCCGGCGAGGGCGAGGTCACCGTCGTCTCGGTGGGTCCCGACCGCGCGACCGACGCGATCCGCAAGGCGCTGTCCATGGGCGCCGACAAGGCCATCCACGTCTCCGACGCGGCCCTTCACGGCTCCGACGCGATCGCCACCGCCAAGGTGCTGGCCGCCGCGATCTCGAAGGTCGAAGGCTTCGACCTGGTCATCACCGGTAACGAGGCCTCCGACGGCCGCGGTGGCGCCGTGCCGGCGATCATCGCCGAGCTGCTCGGCCTGCCGCAGCTGACCCACGTGAACGAGCTGACCGTCGACGGCACCTCGATCAAGGCCGACCGCTACACCGAGGACGGTGTCACGCACCTCGAGGCGAACCTGCCCGCGGTGGTGAGCGTCGGCGAGAAGATCAACGAGCCGCGCTACCCCTCCTTCAAGGGCATCATGGCCGCCAAGAAGAAGCCGGTCGAGACGCTGACCGTCGCGGACCTGGGCGTCGACGCGGCCGAGGTCGGCCTCGGCAACGCGTGGTCGTCCGTGCTCGAAGCCTCCCCGAAGCCGCCGCGCACCGCCGGTGAGCGCGTCGAGGACGAGGGTGACGGCGGCAGCAAGGTGGCCGCCTACCTGGTCGCGCAGAAGCTCATCTGAGACAGGTTTCGAGGAGGAATAGGGAAATGGCTGAAGTACTCGTCCTCGTCGACCACGTCGACGGTGAAGTCAAGAAGGTCACGCTCGAGCTGCTGACCGCCGCTCGTGAACTGGGTGAGCCGTCCGCGGTCGTCGTCGGCCCGACCGGCACCGCGGCCAAGGCGAAGGAAGCCCTCGCCGCGCACGGCGCCGCCAAGGTGTACGTCGCCGAGGGCGACAACGCCACCGGCTTCCTGGTCACCCCGAAGGTGGACGTCCTCGCCGCGCTCGCGGAGCGGACCTCCCCGGCCGCCGTGCTCGTCGCGGCCAGCGCCGAGGGCAAGGAGGTGTCCGCCCGTGTCGCGGTCCGCCTCGGCTCCGGTCTGCTGTACGACGCCGTCGGCGTGAACGGCGACGGCAGCGTCGACCAGTCCATCTTCGGTGGCGCGTTCTCCGTGAAGTCCAAGTCCACCAAGGGTGTCCCGGTCATCTCGGTCCGCCCGGGCGCGGTCGAGGCCGCCCCGGCCGAAGGTGCGGCCGCCGAGGAGACCGTCGAGGTCCCCGCGGGTGACCCGGCGAAGTCCGCCAAGATCACCGGCGTCGAGCCGATCGTCGGCGGCGACCGGCCGGAGCTGACCGAGGCCTCGGTCGTCGTCTCCGGTGGCCGCGGTGTCGGCTCGGCCGACAAGTTCGACGTCGTCGAGGCGCTCGCCGACTCGCTCGGTGCCGCCGTCGGCGCTTCCCGCGCCGCCGTCGACTCGGGCTACTACCCGGCGCAGTTCCAGGTCGGCCAGACCGGTAAGACGGTCTCGCCGCAGCTGTACATCGCGCTGGGCATCTCCGGCGCGATCCAGCACCGCGCCGGTATGCAGACCTCGAAGACCATCATCGCGGTCAACAAGGACGCCGAGGCGCCGATCTTCGAGATCGCCGACTTCGGTGTGGTGGGCGACCTGTTCAACGTCGCGCCGCAGCTGACCGAAGAGGTCCAGAAGCGCAAGGGCTGAGTCCTTCGTTCGAAGAGGGGCCGTCCGGGATTTATTTCCCGGGCGGCCCCTTTTCCGTGACCGGGAAGTGACTTCCCACCCTGAGAGAAGCCTGAGAACCCGCAATTAACGGAACGTGCACTAATCGGCCATCGGGCGCATTGTCGTTGGTACCCCTCCAGGGGTAGACCTGGGTCATGACGACGTCACAGCTCCTCGTCAGTACTGACCAGGCAGGTGTCGAACTCCCGGCCGACGCGCCGCGTTACTCCCTTCTCGTGGCGAACGGAAACGAAGAAGTCGTCGCCGCGCAACGCCTCCGCCATCGGGTGTTCGCCGAGGAAATGGGAGCGACGCTCAATTCCCTCGAACCCGGCCTCGACGTCGACTACTTCGACGAGTTCTGCGATCACCTCGTGGTGCGCGACGACAACACCGGCGAGATCGTGGGCACGTACCGGATGTTGCCGCCCGATCGGGCCGCGCGGGCGGGAAAGCTGTATTCCGACAGCGAATTCGATCTCACCGCGCTCGATTCCCTGCGCCCTTCGCTGGTCGAGACGGGCCGTTCGTGCGTGCACCCCGACCACCGCAGCGGCGCCGTGGTGAGCCTCGTGTGGGCGGGGATCGGGCGCTACATGCTGCTGGCCGGGCACCGGTATCTCGCGGGCTGCGCGTCCGTGCCGCTGACCGACGGCGGGATCTACGCGGCGGGCGTCTGGGATGTCCTGCGCGCCAAGCACTACGCGGAGGAATCCCTTCGGGTGACGCCGCTGAACCCGTGGCCGAACGAGACGATCGAGCGGCCCTCGCGTGCGATCCTTCCGCCGCTCATCAAGGGCTACACCCGCCTCGGGGCGAAGATCTACGGGCCGCCCGCGCTGGACGCGGATTTCGGTGTCGCGGACTTCTTCGTCCTGCTGGATCTGCACAACGTCGACGAGCGGTACCTCAAGTTCTTCCTGGGAGAGCAGGGATGAGTCACGCCTGGATGCCGAAATCGCCGTGCGGCGACGGCTGCCTGACCGAAGGGGCGCCGACCGTGGCGTTCCCGCGGCGGGTCCTGCGCTTCAGCGCGGCGATCGGCGTCATCTTCGGTGCCTTCCTGAGCGCGCCGCTGGTGCTCGTGCTGCGCGGCAAGCCCCGGGAACGGTTGGTACGCCTGCTTTTCGCCGGGATCCTTCGCTCGTTCGGGGTGAAGCTGCGCGTGCTCGGCGACGAGCGGTTCCGCGCCGTGCCCGGCCGTGGCGCGCTTGTGGTGAACAACCACATCTCGTGGCTGGACATCATCGCGGTCAACGCCGTCCAGCCGATGCGGGCGCTCGCGAAGAAGGAGGTCGGCGCCTGGCCGGTGCTCGGCCTGCTGGTGCGCCGCGGCGGCAGCATCTTCCTCGACCGGGAGAACCTGCGGAGCCTTCCCGCGACGATGGACGAACTCGCCGGCGCCCTGCGCGGCGGATCACTCGTCAGCGTGACCCCGGAAGGCACCACGTGGTGCGGTCTCGGCTCGGGCCGGTTCCGCCCGGCGACCTTCCAGGCCGCGATCGACGGCGGTGTCCCGGTGCGGCCGCTCGCGTTGCGGTTCCGGCTCGCCGACGGGCGGGAGACGACGCAGCCGGCGTTCATCGGGCCGGAGTCGCTCATCGCTTCGCTGCGGCGGGTCGCGGCTCTGCGCGGCCTGGTGCTGGAGGTGCACGTGTGCCCGGAGATCGCGCCGGGCCGCGCTTCGGACCGGCGGGAACTGGCCGCGCTGGCGGAATCCGCCGTGCAGGCGGCTCTCGGCCGGGTGCAGATCCCGGCTCAGCGGCGCCGCCGCCCGGTGGCCTCCGCTCCGGTCGTCGCTCCCGCTCCGGCCGCGCCTTCGACGCCCTCCGCTCCCGAGGCGGTCTCGCAGTAGCCAGGCTGTCCGAACGTCCTTTTCGCGACACGTGCCCGAGGTGGTCGTGAGTGGCAAGTGTCGTTCTAACGACCCGAAACACTCACGACCCCCTTCGCGCACCACCCGACTTCAGCCCTCGGTCGCGAAAGTCCCTCTCAGCACCTCACGCGCGCTAGGAAAGGTCCTTTCCTTGCAAATTTCGCAAGGAAAGGACCTTTCCTGGCATCCGGGGTTGACACAGCTCGGTATCACTCCAGCGTCAGCGTGATCTTCCCGCCCGCGTGCCCGGTCGCGCTTTCCCGGTGCGCCGCGGCGGCATCGGCGAGCGCGTAACTCGACCCCAGCTTCAGCTTCAGTCCTCGCGCGACGAGATCCTCCAGCACCGCGGCGGTTTCCGAACCGCCCGCCGAGAACTTCAGTCCCTGCGCGTAAGCCGCCGGGTCCGCGATGGTGATCAGCCGGTCGGGTGAGCCGAGCAGCTCGACGGAATCACCCAGGACGCCGAAACCGGCGGCGTCGAACACCGCGTCGACGCCGTCCGGCGTGGCCGAGCGGACCCGCGAGACCCAGCCGTCGCCGTACTGGACCGGCACCGCGCCGAGCGCCTTCACCTCGTCCAGCGACGAGGCCCCGGCGAGCCCGATGACCGTGGCGCCCAGCGCGACGGCGGCCTGCGTCGCGATCCGGCCGACCTGGCCGCTCGCGCCGTGGATCACCACGGTCTCGCCCGGCTTGACCTCGAGTTCGCCCAGTACCCGCAACGCGGTTTCCCCGGTGATGGGCAGCGCGGCGGCTTCGGCCCACGAAAGCCCGGCGGGTTTGCGGATGACGGTGCTCGCCAGCGCGTACTCCGCGTACGTGCCGGTCTCCGACCAGCCGAAGACCTCGTCCCCGACGGCGAAATCGGCGCCTTCGCCCACCGCGTCCACCACGCCTGCCAGTTCCAGGCCGAGGATGTGCGGGAAGTCGACGGGCCGGACCTCCGCCATGGCGCCGGACCGGATCTTCCAGTCGATCGGGTTGACGCCGGCGGCCTTGACCGCCACCCGCACCTGGCCAGGGCCGGGCTCCGGCAGCGGGACCTCGGCAAGCCGCAGGACGTCCGGTTCGCCGTACTGGGTGATCGTGATCGCTCGCATGTTCACTCCTATCGGATTTCTTCGCTGCGATCAGTCAACCGGCGCCCGGACCCCGCCCGAACCAGTCGGACGAGCAGTGTTCACTAGCCGGGAGAGCAGCGTCCCCGAGCCGGGACGCGCCTACTGTGGACTCATGGATCCGCTGCACGTCCTGAGCCAGGTCGAGTACATGCTCGCCGCTCCGCGCCCCGAACTCCTGCCGCGTTTCTCGGCGACGGCCGCGACCGTCCTGCCGCATCGCGCCGCCGCGATGGAGACCGGCGACTGCTCGCGTCTGCCCATCAAGGTCGACGGCGACCCGGCGATCACCGGCGCGGTCACGAGTGCTGAGCTGCGGCGGCTCGCCGCGCTCGGCATTCCGGGTCAGGCCGTGGTGGCCGAAGAGACGCTCGGCGGGAAGCGCCGGAAACTCGTCGTCCTGACCTCGGCGCCGGTGATCGGCAAGGGCGCGATGATCGCGCTCGTCCCCACCGAGGACGAGCCCGCCGACGGCGCGCTGGAGATCGTCGCCAAACTGTGGGACATCGTCAGCGTGAACGCCGCGCAGCGCGCCACCGACCCCGAACCCGCCGTCCTGGAGAGCAACATCGCGGCGGCGACCGCGCGGGCGCGGGCGATCACCGATCTGGGGCAGACCCACGCCACCACCCTGACGTCGCTGCTTTCGGTACTGCGGTCCCGCAGGCTCGGCGACGCCGCCGCCCGGCAGACCGCGACCGACCTCGCCGCGGCCGCGCTGGTCGAACTGCGCTCGATCGCCGACCGCGACCAGGAGCTCTCGGCGGAACCGGCGTCGGAGGCGTTCGGCACCCTCGTCGCGCAGCTGGATCCCTTGGTGCGCCACAACGACGTGACCGTCGACCTCGCCGGACCCGACGACGAACGGCCGCTCCCGCAGGACATCGCGCACACCGCCCGCACGGTCTCGCGCGGTCTGGTGCTCGCCGCGCTGGAGCGGGGCAGCACCCGGGTCCGGGCGTCCTGGCGGATCGACGGGCAGGACCTCCGCGTCACCGTGCGGGACGACGGCCCGGACGTCGCCCGCGCCGTCCCCGCCGCCGGTCTCACCGAGCGGATCACCCCGCTCGGTGGCCGCTGGGAGGTCGACGCCGTCCCGGACTGGGGCGCCACGATCACCGCCGTCCTGCCGCTGGGCGTGCAGGAGACGCCGGAACTGCGCCCGCTGGACCGGCTGAACCCGCGGGAACTCGAAGTCCTCGCCGGGATCGCGCGCGGGAAGCGGAACCGGCAGATCGCCGACGAGCTGGCGCTGACCGAGCACACGGTGAAGTTCCACGTGCGGAAGATCCTGGGGAAGCTGGAGGTCACGTCGCGCGGTGAGGCCGCCGTGCTGGCGCGTGAGCTGCGCCTGGAGTCCGTCGGCGCTTGACCTCCACCGAACTGGAGGTTGCAGGCTCGTCGTATGACGTTCACTGGGGGCAAGGCCGAACCGAAGGGTGTGCTCTGGACACCCGAGCACCGCGTGACCACCATCGGGCTGCTGCTCATGGTCACGCTCATCGCGTTCGAAAGCATGGGCGTCGCCACCGCGATGCCGACGATGGTGGCCGACCTCGACGGTCTCGCCCTCTACGCCTGGCCGTTCACCACCTTCCTGGTGGCCAGTGTGGTCGCGACCGTCCTTTCCGGACGCCTCGGCGACCGCAAGGGCCCGGCGCCCGCGCTGCTGGCCGGGACCGCGCTGTTCGCCGCCGGGCTGCTGGTCGCGGGGCTCGCGCACGACATGCCGCTGCTTTTGCTCGGCAGGGCGTTGCAGGGCTTCGGTTCCGGGCTCCTGCTGGTCTCGGTGTCCCTGCTGATCGCGCTCACCTTCACCGACCGGGAACGTCCGGTGATCTACGCGGCCAACGCCGCCGCGTGGGTGCTGCCGGCGGTGATCGGTCCGTCGGTCGCGGGCGTGGTGACCGTCAGCGTCGGCTGGCGCTGGGTGTTCCTGGGGCTGATCCCGCTGACCGGGATCGGGCTCGCCCTGCTGATCGTCGTCACGCGCAAGCTGCCCCGGCACGAGCCCGCCGGGTCCGCGCGCCGCGCCGGGGTCGTGCCCGCGGTGGTCGCCGCTCTCGGCGTCGCCGCGCTCACCTGGGCGGCGCAGCATCCGTCCCTCGTGGCGCTGGCCTACGGCGGGGCCGGCCTGATCGCCCTCGCGTACGCGCTTCGCAAACTCCTGCCCGCCGGGACGTTGTCGTCGCGGCCGGGGTTGCCCACAGTGATCGCTTCGCGCGCGTTGATCGCGGGCGCGTACGCCGGGATGGAGGCGTACCTGCCGCTCACGATGACCGAGGTCCACGGTTACAGCCCCGCGCTGGCCGGGCTGCCGCTGACGGTGACCGCGCTGGGCTGGTCGGCCGGGTCGATGCTGCAGGGCCGCATGCTCGACTGGTCGCGCGAGGCGTCCCTGCGGACCGGGTTCGCGCTGGTCGCGGCCGGTCTGGCGATCTTCGTCTTCGTCCCGCTGCCCTCGTTCCCCGGCTGGATGGCGTTCGTGGCGTCGGCGGTCGGCGGCTCCGGGATGGGGATCGCGATGCCCGCGATCTCGGTGCTGCTGCTCCGGTACTCGCCGGAGGCGGAACGCGGGTTCAACACCTCGGCGCTGCAGCTCGGCGACTGGGTCGGATCGGCCCTGACCATCGGTTTGGGTGGCGTTCTGCTCGCTTCGCTGGCGTCGGCGAAGGAGCCTTCGGTGGCGATCGTGGTGCTGTCGGTCGTGCTGACCGGCATCGCGTTGCTCGGGGTGCGGGTGACCGGCCGGTGGCCGTCGGATATGAGCGCCGCCACCCGCTGATGAGGGTGGGCTTGGTCACGCCCCGGAACGGGCTACCCTGAAGGATGCGATGACCTATCTCGACCACGCGGCGACCACCCCGATGTTGCCCGAAGCCGTAGCGGCGATGTCCGAGGCGCTGTCCACAGTGGGCAACGCCTCCGCGCTGCATTCCTCGGGACGCCGCGCCCGCCGCCGGGTCGAAGAAGCCCGCGAGGTGATCGCGGAGGCGCTGGGCGCCCGGCCGTCCGAGGTGATCTTCACCGCCGGTGGCACGGAGAGCGACAACCTCGCGGTCAAGGGCATCTTCTGGGCCCGCAACGGCGAGGACGCGCAGCGCCGACGGGTGCTGTGCAGCACCGTCGAGCACCACGCTGTCCTCGAGTCCGTCGAGTGGCTGGAGCAGCACGCGGGCGCCGAGATCGGCTGGGTCGAGGTCGACGAGGCGGGCCGGGTCACCCCGGAGTCGCTGCGCGCCGCCATCGGCGACAGCCCCGAGACGGTCGCGCTGGTCACCGTGATGTGGGCGAACAACGAGGTCGGCACGGTCAACCCGATCGCCGAACTCGCCGCCGTCTGCGCCGAGCACGAGATCCCCCTGCACACCGACGCCGTCCAGGCCGTCGGCGCGGTACCCGTCGATTTCGCCGAAAGCGGCGCCGCGGCGCTGACCCTCACCGCGCACAAGCTCGGCGGCCCGTACGGCGTCGGCGCGCTGCTGCTCGGACGCGATACGGCGTGCGTGCCGGTGCTGCACGGTGGCGGCCAGGAGCGCAGCGTGCGCTCGGGCACGCTCGACGTCCCCGCGGTGATCGCGTTCGCGACGGCGGTGAAGGTCACGGTCGAGGGGCGCGAGGAGTACGCGAAACGCGTCGCCGAACTGCGCGACGACCTGATCGAGGCGGTCCGGCGCGAGGTGCCGGACGTGGTGCTCAACGGCGGCGAGGGCGAACGCCTGCCCACGCACGCCCATTTCACCTTCCCCGGTTGCGCGGGGGACAGCCTGTTGATGCTCCTGGACGCCAAGGGCATCGAATGTTCCACCGGATCGGCGTGCACGGCGGGTGTCGCGCAGCCGAGCCACGTCCTGCTGGCCATGGGCGCCGAACCCGCGGCCGCGCGCGGGTCGCTGCGGTTCTCGTTCGGGCATACCTCGGCGCCGGAAGACGTTGAAGCGGTTTCGAGGGAGATCGCGGGCGTCGTCGACAGGGCGAGGCAGGCGGGACTCGCCGGAATGCGCAAGCAGACGCAGAAGCAAGAGGTGTGAGGAAGATGCGCGTACTGGCCGCGATGAGCGGGGGAGTGGACTCGGCGGTGGCCGCCGCGCGCGCCGTGGACGCCGGGCACGAGGTCGTCGGCGTGCATCTGGCGCTGTCGGCGAAGCCCGGCACGCTGCGCACCGGATCCCGCGGCTGCTGCACGATCGAGGACTCCGGGGACGCTCGGCGAGCCGCCGACATCCTCGGCATCCCGTTCTACATCTGGGATTTCGCCGAGCGCTTCACCGAAGAGGTCATCGAGACCTTCGTCGGTGAGTACGCCGCCGGCCGGACGCCGAACCCGTGCGTCACCTGCAACGAGAAGATCAAGTTCGAGGCGTTGCTGGACAAGGCGATGGCGCTCGGCTTCGACGCCGTCGCCACCGGGCACTACGCCCGTCTGTCCCTTGTGGACGGTGTGCCGGAGCTGCGGCGCAGCGTCGACTCCGGCAAGGACCAGTCCTACGTGCTGGCCTCGCTCACCCCGGAGCAGCTGAGGCATTCGCTGTTCCCGCTGGGTGATTCGTGGAAGACCGACGTCCGCGCCGAGGCCGCGAGCCGCGGTCTGTCGGTGGCGAAGAAGCCCGACAGCCACGACATCTGCTTCATCCCCGACGGTGACACGAAGAGCTTCCTGGAGAAGCGGCTCGGGCAGCGTCCGGGTCAGCTCGTCGACGCCGAGACCGGTGCCGTGCTCGGTGAGCACACCGGTGTGCACGGTTTCACCGTCGGCCAGCGCAAGGGCCTCGGCATCGAGGCGCCGGCGCCGGACGGGCGACCGCGTTACGTGCTTTCGCTGGAGCCGGTTTCGGGCACCGTGAAGGTCGGTTCCGCGCGGGATCTCGGTGTGAACGTGATCGAGGCGGACCGCCCGATCTGGCCGAGCGAGCGGCCGCTGGACGGGCCCACGGAATGCGTCGTCCAGGTGCGTGCGCACGGCGGGATCGTCGAGGCCGTCGCGGAGGTTTCCGGTGACTCGGTGAGCATCCAGCTCCGTGAGCCGCTGCGCGGCGTCGCGCCGGGGCAGGTCGTCGTGCTGTACCGCACCGATGCCGCCGAGGGCGACCTGGTGCTCGGCAGCGCGAAGATCTCCGGGACTCGCTAACCCTCTCCCGCATTTCGTCCTCTGAATGCGGTCCTTGCGCGTGCAACGACCGCATCCAGAGGATTAAATGCGGGCAGGGGCTAGCACTTCAGCTTGAAGCCGGTGTGCGTCGCCTCGAAACCGAGGCGTTCGTAGAACCGGTGCGCGTCCTCGCGTTTCACGTCCGACGTCAGCTGCACGAGAGCGCAGCCCCGCCGCCGCGATTCTTCGATGGCCCACGTCATCAGCTCGCCGCCGAGACCGGAGCCGCGATGGCTCGCCCGCACCCGGACCGCCTCGATCTGCCCGCGCAGCGCGCCTTTCCTGGCCAGGCCGGGAATGATCGACAGCTGGAGCGTGCCGACGGCCTCCCCGCCGTCGTCGGCGACGATCAGCAGTTGCGCCGGATCGGCGTCGATCTGTTCGAAGGCCTTCAGGTACGGCGTGAGGTCGTCGGCCGAATCACGGGTGCTGCCGATCTGGTCGTCGGCGAGCATCCGGACGATCGCCGCGACGTCTTCCCGGCGCGCTTGACGGATGATCATGACGCGTAGTGTCGCACCCCGTCGGTTTCGGTCGAGGTGAGTTTCCCTTGGGCTACCAGCAGATCCAGATGCGAACCGGTCTCGAGGACGGCGAGCATCTGGTTGAACGGGTCCATGTCGGGCAGCTTGCGCTGCTTGCGCGTCCAGCCCAGCCGCAGGGCGACCTCGTACGCCGTCGTGACGTCCGCGGAGATCTCGGCGCCCATGACTTCGAGCCGGTCGTGGTGGTGCTCCAGCAACTCGTCCACGCGGGCGTGGACGCTGTCGGTGACGGGGCCGTGCGCCGGGAGCATGCGCCGGTCCGGCATCTCGCGCACCAGACGCAGGGAATCGAGGTAGTCGCTCAGCGGCAATTCGGTGGGCACCGGCTGGAAGCCGATGGACGGCGTGATGTGCGGCAACACGTGGTCGCCCGAGAACACCAGCCCCGCCTCGTCGTCGACGAAGACGACGTGCCCGTCCGTGTGGCCCGGCGTGTGCACGACGTCGAACTCGCGGCCAGGCACGATCGCGCGTTTCCCGGGGACGAGCCACTCGTCGGGCTGCTCCCACAGATGCGCCTCGGTGTGCCGGACGCCGCCGAAGGCCTTGGCGAGTTCCTCGACGACGGAGTCCGCGCCACAACTCTGGAGCAGGCCGACCTGCGCCTCCATCGGGAAACGATCCGGATCGCCGGAGCGCACCAGCGATGGCTCTTCCCGTTTTCCGAGCCCGAGTTTGCCGCCGAACTCGCGGCGCAGCTCCACGGCCAGCGTGTAGTGATCGCGATGCACGTGGGTGATCAGGAACTCGTCGATGTCGCCGAGATCGGCACCGAGTGCCTTCAGCCCGCGCGAAAGTCGTTCACGTGCCGACTCCAGCGCCCAGCCCGAGTCCACGAGGACCAGGCGGGTGCCGTCGGTGACGACGTAGACGTTGACCGCGCGCAGCGCGTCGTGCGGCAAGGGCAGCGGGATCCGATGGACCCCCGGCGAAACCGTGTAGACGCCTGGCTCGGCCCAGTCCCGTTCGCCGTCTTCCGGCAACGGCTCCATGGTGACCTCCGTCCCGGACGCACTCCGGTGTGCCGCCCAGTCCCACCACTTTGTGCCGCCGGAAGCCGAGTGTCCACTTGAGCGGGGTGAGACCCCGGTCACTTGGCGTTTGGTCCACGTTGCAGGGCCACGCGGATCAGTGCGGAACATGCCGGGCGATGTCATCGCCGGAGCCATCCGACTGGACAGCCGCGGCGATGAATCGCCCAGGTCAGTGCTGGTACAAGGTTGTCAGGCCGGACAGCGCCGGCATGCCCGGGGTTACCACGTGGTTCGCCGTCAGTGTCAGCTCGAATCTGACTCTGACGGTGAACCGGTTACTACGGCCCTTTCGTGCCATGGGCCTTCACCTTCCACCCCCTGAAGTACTGCGCGGGCATTATTGCGCTCGTGCAAGTCCAAAACAGGAGCGAGCCCCGTCGGGTGATGCCCCCAATGTGGCATGGGAGACGCTGATCGTCCCCAATGCCACATTGGGGACACGGGCGGCCCTCACGAGCCCCTCAGCCCTTGTCGTCCTGCTTCAGCGCGGTGTCGATCGTCAGCGCCGAAGCGACCACCATCGACGCCAGCGGATCCCGCAGCGGCCGGTGGATCTCGACGACGTAGTTGTCGGCGGTCGTGAACGCGGCCTTCACGAAACCGCCCCAGGTCTTGGTGATCCGCGCGATCTCGACGTCGGCGTGGTCCTTGATCACGAAGTTCCACGCCCGCCAGTTCTCCGCGAAGATCCCGCCGACCTTCTGGCCGTTCACCACGAAACCCAGCCGGATCTTGCCGAAGACGTTCTCCTGCACGATCTCCCCGATGGGGGAGTCGTCGGCCTTCGTCACCAGGAACCGGGATTTGAACACCTTCGCGGGCCGCGTCACCTTCAGCACGGTGCTGTGGTTCGCGTCGCGGATTTCGAAGCGGTGGGTCAGGAACTGGTCGTAGTTCGTGAGCAGCCGGATGGCCTTCTTCAACGTGCTCTGCCCGACCTGGACGACGCCGCCGAGGCGGTTCCCGTTCTGGTCGAACACACCGAACTCGTTCGACATCTCGATGAGTTTCGCGCGCTGGTTGACCACCAGCACGGGTTCGGAGAACAGTGTTCCGCCGCCGACCACCCCGGTGGCCCGGCCTTGGGTCCCCCGCGCCGCCTGCGCCCGGATCTTGTTCGGGTCGGCCGCGCCTTCGATGTCCAGCTCGATCATCTCGGCGTCGTGCGACGGCCGCGTGTTCGCGGTCCAGGCCTGCCCGTCCCACCACCGGTACATCCGGGGGTTCTGCTGGTCGGGATACCAGCCGGCGGGCTGTGGAGAGCTCGTCATGGCAGGTCAGCGTAATGCGCTCGGTGCCGTCTCGGGCTCGTCGACGGCAATTGCGTCGAATGTCCGTGTCCTCGGCGTGCCCCGCCTCCCCGCACACTCGGACCAAGGGGAGAATCCGGGTGTGAACGAACGACCTTGGCCCCTTGGCGCGGCCACCGCGATCGGTTCCCTGCCCGGCACCGATCCGGTCGAGGCCGCTTCGATCGTGTTCGGTGAACTGCCCGAATTCCCCTGTATGCCCGAACTTCCCGCCCGCGGCGTCGGCGCCGACATGATCGGCCGGACGGCGGCGTTGCTGGTCGACCTCGCGGTCGAAGTGGTGCCGAGCGGCTACCGCGTCGCCGCCCGTCCCGGGCACGACCACCGCCGGGCCCTCGACCTGATGAGCTGGGATCTCGACGCCGTCCAGGAGGCGAGGGAGAAGGCAGGCGCCGCGCCGCCCGCCTTCAAGATCCAGGTCGCCGGGCCGTGGACGCTGGCCGCGAACATCGAACTCCCGCGCGGGCACCGGGTCCTCACCGACAGGGGCGCGTTGCGTGATTTCGCCGCTTCGCTGCTCGACGGACTGGCGGAGCATGTCGACGAACTGAAGTCGCGTATCGGCTCGCCCGTCGTGATCCAGTTCGACGAGCCGTCGCTGCCCGCGGTCCTCGCCGGTGATCTCCCGACGGCGTCCGGCTACGGCACCGTTCCCGCCGTTCCGGCGCCGGAGGCCCGTGAACTGCTGTCGACGGTGATCTCGGGGGCGGAGCGCATCACCGGTCAGCCGGTCGCGGTGCACTGCTGCGCCGAGAAGCCGCCGATCTCGTTGCTGCGCGCGGCGGGGGCGAAAGCGATCGCGTTCGACTTCGCCTTGCTGAAGGGCGCTTCGCCGGCGCTGCTCGACGAAATCGGCGAGACGCTGGACTCCGGCACGACGCTGATGCTCGGCCTCGTCCCCACCGCCGACCCCGGCGTGCCGGTGGAACTGCGTGAGGTGGTCTCGCCCGTGCTCAAGCTCGTCGACCGGCTCGGCTTCCGCCGCGAAATCCTCGCGCAACAGGTCGTGCCGACGTCGGCGTGCGGCCTCGCGGGTGCCACTCCCGAGTGGATGCGCCGCGCGCTCACGCTCAGCCGTGAGTCCGGCAAGGCTTTCACCGAACCGCCTGAAGGCTGGTGAGCGGCGCGGTAGCGTGCCCGTCATGCGTCTGTTCCGCCGTTCCCGCAAGACCGAGGACGTTCCCGACCCCCGCACCGCCTGGCCGGAGCAGCCGGTCCCCGAGGACGCGGCCGCCGCGGCGGCGACGTTCTGGGAGGCGTGGTTCGCGCTCCTGCCGGAGGTCAGCGCCGCCCTCGGCGACCGTGAACCGCATCGGGTGGAACACGACCTCTGCACCATCGTCGAGGCGCTGCATCCCCGGCTGCACTTCTCCCTCGATCGTGGGCACCGGGCGATCTACTCGCTGGTGCTGACCGGCCAGGAGGATCCGGAACTGCGCCCGTACACCGACGCGTGGAAGGCCGCGGCGCCGCCGGAGGACGCGATCTGGGAGTACCACGACTCCGTGCCGCCCGTCCCCGATCCGAGTGAAGTCACCGTCAACCTCGGCGAGACCCGCATCGCGCTCGCCGACGTCCGGGTGACCGCGAAGGTGGACGAATCAGCCGGACGGGTGGACGTGACCGTGTTCCATCCGCTGATCGAAGAGCTGGCGCCGGAGACCCGGACGACCATGACCTTCCTGCCGCTGGACGCCACGCTGGGTGAGCGTGTCGCGGCCGAACGCCTCGGCAAGGTCGAACTGGTGACCGAGGCCCAGGACGGACAGCTGACCCTGCTCGAACTACGCGAAATGGTCGGCGGACTCGGTTCACCGGAGCCCGGAAATGTCGGTACCCCCGACTAGGGTTACCCCCGTGAGCAGCGAACTTCCCGAAAACATCGAGTCCGCACAGGACGTCACGGACGTGCCCGCCGACGTCCGTGAAAGGCATGCCCTGCTGGCGGAGGAGATCCGCGGCCACCAGTTCCGGTACTACGTGCTGGATTCACCGATCGTGTCCGACGGCCAGTTCGACGAGCTGCTCAACGAACTCCAGGCCATCGAGGACGAGCATCCGGGGCTGGTGACGCCGGAGTCGCCGACGCAGAACGTCGGCGGCACGTTCTCCACCGAGTTCGTCGCGCACGACCACCTCGAGCGCATGCTCAGCCTCGACAACGTCTTCGACACCGAGGAGTTCGAGGCCTGGGTCGAGCGGGTCCAGAAGGAGATCGGCGCGACGAAGTACCTCGCCGAGCTGAAGATCGACGGGCTCGCGATCAACCTGCTGTACGAAAACGGCCGCCTGACGCGCGCGCTGACCAGGGGCGACGGCCGCACCGGCGAGGACGTCACGCTCAACGTCCGCACGCTGGAGCAGGTGCCGGAGCGGTTGACCGCGACGGACGGGTTCCCGGTGCCCGCACTGGTCGAGGTTCGCGGTGAGGTCTTCTTCCGCGTCGAGGATTTCCTGGCGCTGAACGCGAAGATGGTCGAAGCGGGCAAGGATCCGTACGCGAACCCGCGCAACACGGCCGCCGGTTCGTTGCGGCAGAAGGATCCCAAGATCACGAAGTCGCGCAACCTGAGGCTGATCTGCCACGGCCTCGGCAAACGCGAGGGTTTCGAGCCGAAGCGCCAGTCCGAGGCGTACGACGCGCTCGCCGCGTGGGGCCTGCCGGTCTCGCCGCACAGCAAGGTGCTGACGTCCGGCAAGGAGCTGCTGGAGCACATCCGGTACTGGGGAGAGCACAGGCACGACGCCGAGCACGAGATCGACGGCGTCGTCATCAAGGTCGACGAGGTCGCGTTGCAGCGCCGTCTCGGCACGACGTCGCGCGCGCCGCGCTGGGCGATCGCCTACAAGTACCCGCCGGAAGAGGCGATCACCACGCTCCTGGACATCCAGGTCAACGTCGGCCGCACCGGGCGGGTCACCCCGTTCGCGGTGATGGAGCCGGTGAAGGTGGCCGGGTCCACGGTCGCGATGGCGACGCTGCACAACCAGGAAGAGGTCAAGCGCAAGGGCGTGCTGATCGGGGACAAGGTCGTCATCCGCAAGGCGGGCGACGTCATCCCCGAGGTGCTCGGCCCGGTCGCCGACGCGCGCACCGGCGAAGAGCGCGAGTTCGTCATGCCGTTGCGCTGCCCCAACTGCGACACCGAACTGGCGTACCAGAAGGAGGGCGACATCGACATCCGTTGCCCCAACGCGCAGTTCTGCCCCGCGCAGCGGAGGGAGCGGCTGTTCCACCTCGCGAGCCGGAACGTCTTCGACATCGAGGTGGTCGGGTACGAGGCCGCGGTGGCACTGCTGGACGCCGGCGTCGTGCACGACGAGGGCGACATCTTCGACCTGGACGAGGAGAAGCTGCTCCAGGTCGAGCTGTTCCGCACCAAGGCGGGGGAGCTGTCGGCCAACGGGCGCAAACTGCTGGAGAACCTGGAAACCGTCAAAGATCGTCCACTGTGGAGGGTCATCGTCGGGCTGTCGATCCGGCACGTCGGACCGACGGCCGCGCAGGCGCTCGCGCGGGAATTCGGTTCACTGGAACGGATCGAGAACGCCTCCGAAGAGGAGCTCGCCGCCGTCGACGGTGTCGGCCCGACCATCGTGCGAGCCGCGAAGGAGTGGTTCGAGGTTGGTTGGCATCGTGAGATCGTCGAGAAGTGGCGCGCGGCGGGCGTGCGGATGGAGGAGGAACGCGACGAATCCGTCCCGCGCAACCTCGAAGGCCTGTCCATCGTCGTCACCGGCTCGCTGAACGACTACTCCCGAGACGAGGCCAAGGAGTTCATCATGGCCCGCGGCGGGAAGGCGGCCGGTTCGGTGTCGAAGAAGACGGCGTTCGTCGTCGTCGGCGACGCGCCGGGCACGAAGTACGACAAGGCCGTGCAGCTGAAAGTGCCGGTGCTCGACGAGAACGGCTTCCGTGTGCTGCTGGAAGACGGGCCCGAGGCCGCGGCCGAGCTCGCGCTGCCGACCGGCGAGGAGGACAGCGGTGAGTGACCTGGAGATCCGGCCCGTGCGGCCGGAGGAGCTGACGGCCGTCGGCGAGCTCACGCTGGCCGCGTACTCGGCGGAGCGGAGCCTCGTCGACGGCGTGGGCTACGCCACCGAACTGCTCGACGCCGCCCGGCGGGCGGAGCTGGCGGAACTGCTGGTCGCGGTGGACGGGGACGGCACGCTCGTCGGCACGGTCACCATCGCCCACCCGGGGACGCCCTTCGCCGAGCTGTCCCGCGAAGGCGAGCTGGAGTTCCGCATGCTCGGGGTGCTGCCTTCGGCGACCGGGCGCGGTATCGGCGAGGCGCTGACCAGGGCGGTCATCGCGCGGGCGCGGGAACTCGCCGTCGCGAGGGTGGTGCTGTGCAGCCTGGAGACGATGACGCGGGCCCACCGGCTCTACGAGCGGCTCGGCTTCGTGCGGCTGCCCGAGCGGGACTGGGAGCCGCATCCCGGGGTGACCCTGATCGCGTACCGCCTGGAGCTCACCTAACCCCCGCATTTAGTCCTCTGAATGCGGTACTTGCGCGTGCAACCACCGCATTCAGAGGACGAAATGCATGAGGTCAGCTGTCCAGCACGACCGCGACGATGCCGGCGAAATGCGCCAACCGCGCCACCTCGGCGGCCCGGAAGTTCGGCCCGCCCGGCCGCGCGACCAGCAGCGCCTTGCCCGGCTTCCCCAGCGGCGTCGCCGCGAGCTCGGTCCCCAGTTCCTTCCACGTTTCCGGCACCCAGGCCTCCTCGGCGTCGAGGATGGTGGCGCGTTCCAGCGGCAGCCACGGCAGGTCGGTGATCGGCGTCTCGGGCGCGGCGTTGGACGACGCCAGCCGGATCGCGCCGGCCTCGGCGTGCTCGACGACGACGGCCCAGCCCGCCCGGATGATCCTCGGCACACCTTCGGCGAGGATCTCCAGCCCCGAAGCGGGCTTCGCGGCGATCTCCTCGACCAGTTCGAGCTCACGATGGGTGTCCAGCACCCCGGCGTATGGCCGGACGGCGTCGACCTCGACCCCGTCGACGCTTTCGGCGGCGGTGATCAGCGCGTCCGGCAGCCTGCCGGAGGGGATTTCGACGACGAGGTCGTCGATGGCGACACCGCCGCCCCGTTCGACGACGTCCACGCTCAGGATGTCGGCGCCGACGGTGCCGAGCGCGGTGGCGACCGCGCCGAGGGTCCCCGGGGTGTCCGGTAATTGGACCCGGATCAGGAACGACACACGCGCCCCTCTCGCCTCAGGCGTCCCAGCCTCGCCGTGGAACGCGCTACGCCGGGCGCCGATTGTGACAGACCGGACGAGGTAATGGGACCCGACGTCCGGGGCGCGGGATAACGAACCAGGCACTCCTTACCCGACATGGGAGCGCAGGCCGCGGCATAACCCAGTCGAGTTCGCCGACGCCGCCACCATAGACTTGCAGCTTCCGACAGAACCCGCACAGCACACCCCGGGAGTCACCCGCGTGCCCAACATTTCCCGCGACGAGGTCGCACACCTCGCCAAGCTGGCCAGGCTTGCCGTCACCGAAGAGGAGCTGGACGTCTTCGCAGGCCAGCTCGACCAGATCCTGGACTCGGTGGCCAAGGTGAGCGAGGTCGCAGGCGAGGATGTCCCGCCCACGTCGCACGCCGTGCCGCTGACCAACGTGTTCCGTGAGGACACGGTCCGACCGGGGCTGACCCAGCAGCAGGCGCTGGCCGGTGCGCCGGCCAGCGAAGAGGGTCGTTTCCGGGTGCCGCGGATTCTGGGAGAAGAACAGTGACCGAACTCATCAAGCTCACCGCCGCCGAGCTGGCGGAGAAGATCCAGTCCCGTGAGGTTTCGGCCGTCGAGGTCGCCCAGGCCCACCTGGACCGGATCGCCGAGGTCGATGACCACATCCACGCGTTCCTGCACGTCGACACCGAGGGCGCGCTCGAAGCCGCCCGCGCGGTGGACGCCGACGTCGCCGAGGGCAAGGCGCCGAAGTCGGCCCTCGCCGGTGTCCCGCTGGCGCTCAAGGACGTGCTGACCACCAAGGGCATCCCGACCACGGTCGGTTCGAAGACCCTGGAGAACTGGATCCCGCCGTACGACGCCACCGTGACGCGCAAGCTGCGCGAGGCCGGTGTCGTGGTGCTCGGCAAGACCAACATGGACGAGTTCGCGATGGGCTCCTCCACGGAGAACTCCGCGTTCGGCCCGACCCACAACCCGTGGGACCACGCCCGCATCCCGGGCGGTTCCGGTGGCGGCTCCTCGGCGTCCATCGCGGCGTTCGAGGCCGCGATCGCGATCGGCACCGACACCGGCGGCTCGATCCGCCAGCCCGGCGCGGTCACCGGCACCGTCGGCGTGAAGCCGACGTACGGCGGTGTCTCCCGCTACGGTCTCGTCGCCTTCTCCTCCTCGCTCGACCAGGCCGGTCCCTGCGCGCGGACGGTGCTCGACGCCGCCCTGCTGCACGAGGTCATCGCCGGGTACGACCCGATGGACTCGACCTCGATCGACGCGCCGGTCCCGCCGGTGGTCGCCGCGGCCCGCCAGGGCCTGACCGGTGACCTCAAGGGCGTCCGCGTCGGCGTGGTGAAGGAATTCGCCGGCGACGGCTACCAGCCGGGCGTGTTGCGGTCGTTCGAGGCCGCCGTCGAGCAGCTGCGCGCGCTCGGCGCCGAGGTCGTCGAGGTCTCGTGCCCGAACTTCACCTACGCGCTGCCCGCGTACTACCTGATCGCGCCGAGCGAGTGCTCGTCGAACCTCGCCCGGTTCGACGCCATGCGCTACGGCCTGCGCGTGTCCGACGACGGCGCGCACAGCGCCGAAGAGGTCATGTCGCTGACCCGCGAGAAGGGCTTCGGTCCCGAGGTCAAGCGCCGCATCATGCTCGGCACGTACGCGCTTTCCTCGGGCTACTACGACGCGTACTACGGCTCGGCGCAGAAGGTCCGCACGCTCATCACGCGCGATTTCGAAGCCGCGTACGAAAAGGTGGACGTGCTGGTCTCGCCGACCACGCCGACCACGGCGTTCAAGATCGGCGAGCGCGTCGACGACCCGATGGCGATGTACCTGGCGGACCTCTGCACCATCCCGTCGAACCTCGCCGGCAACGCCGCGATGAGTGTCCCGAGTGGACTGTCGCATGAGGACGGCCTGCCGGTCGGCCTGCAGATCATGGCCCCGGCGATGGCCGACGACCGGCTGTACCGCGTCGGCGCCGCCTACGAGGTCGCGCGCGACGCCGCCAACGGTGGCTCGCTGGTGCACGAGGTTCCGGAGCTGGGAGGAAAGAAGTGACCGCCGTGGTTGAGTTGATGGACTACGCCGACGTCATCGAGCGGTTCGACCCGGTGCTGGGCCTCGAGGTGCACGTCGAGCTGAACACGAACACCAAGATGTTCTGCGGCTGCGCCAACGAGTTCGGCGGCGAGCCGAACACCAAGGTGTGCCCGACCTGTCTCGGCCTGCCCGGTTCGCTGCCGGTCGTGAACGGCAAGGCGGTCGAGGGTGCGATCCGCATCGGCCTCGCGCTCAACTGCGAGATCGCCGAATGGTGCCGGTTCGCCCGGAAGAACTACTTCTACCCGGACATGCCGAAGAACTTCCAGACCTCGCAGTACGACGAGCCGATCGCCTTCAACGGCTACCTCGACGTGACGCTGGACGACGGTGAGGTCGTGCGCGTCGAGATCGAGCGCGCGCACATGGAGGAGGACACCGGCAAGTCGCTGCACGTCGGCGGCGCCACCGGGCGGATCCACGGTGCCGAGCACTCGCTGCTCGACTACAACCGCGCCGGCGTGCCGCTGATCGAGATCGTCACCAAGACGATCGAGCACACCGGCGGCCGCGCCCCCGAGGTCGCCCGCGCGTACGTGAGCGCCCTGCGCGACCTGCTGAGCGCGCTCGACGTCTCCGACGTCCGCATGGACCAGGGTTCCCTGCGCTGCGACGCGAACGTTTCGCTGATGGCCAAGGACGCGACCGAGTTCGGCACGCGCACCGAGACCAAGAACGTCAACTCGCTGCGCAGCGTCGAGCGCGCCGTGCGCTACGAGATGACCCGCCAGGCGGCGATCCTCGCCGAGGGCGGCTCCATCAAGCAGGAGACGCGGCACTTCCAGGAGGCCGACGGCACCACGTCGTCGGGCCGCACCAAGGAGACCGCCGAGGACTACCGGTACTTCCCGGAGCCCGACCTGGTCCCGATCGCGCCGTCGCGCGAATGGGTCGAGGAACTGCGCAAGACGCTGCCCGAGATGCCGTCGGAGCGCCGCAAGCGCATCCAGCAGGAGTGGAACCTGACCGACGAGGCGCTGCGCGACCTGCTCAACGTCGGCGCGGTCGACCTGGTCGCCGCGACCGTCGAGGCGGGCGCGACGCCGGACGAGGCCCGCAGCTGGTGGGTCAACACGCTGGCGCAGGAGGCCAACTCCCGCGAGATCGAGCTGGCCGAGCTGGCGATCACCCCGGCGCAGCTGGCCGAGGTCATCGCGCTGGTCAACGCCGGTGAGCTGACCAACAAGCTGGCCAAGGAGGTCGTGCAGGGCGTGCTCGCCGGAGAGGGTTCGCCGTCCGAGGTCGTCGAGAAGCGTGGCCTGAAGGTCGTCTCCGACGATTCCGCGCTCATCGCGGCGGTCGACGAGGCGCTGGCCGCGCAGCCCGACGTCGCCGAGAAGATCCGCGGCGGCAAGGTGGCCGCGGCCGGGGCGATCGTCGGCGCGGTCATGAAGGCCACCAAGGGCCAGGCCGACGCCAAGCGCGTGCGCGAACTGATCGTCGAGCGAGTCGGTGCCTGATCTCGCTTTGAAGAAGGTCACCTGGCGTGAGTGGCTCGGCCTCGCGGCCGGGCTGCTCGCGCTGGTGGCCTTGTTCCTTCCGTGGACGACGCTGACCGCCTCGCGCTCGGAAATCGAAGACGTGCTGAGGACGTTGCCCGCCACCGACGTCACGCGCGACGCGTGGCGTTCCGGTTTCCTCGCTTGGGCGCCGCTCTTCCTCCTGTTCCTGCCCGGCCTCGCGGTCGTGCTGTTCGGCCGTGTCGACGCCGTCCGACGGGCGGGCCTGCCGCATCTGTGGCTGATGGCGGCCATCGGCGCGCTGCTGCTGATGGTGCTCGGCTGGACCACCCTCGACTGGCAGTTCGACGCCGACCAGCGCGGGATCCTTTCCGCCGCCGGTATCGAAATCGGGACCGGCCTCGGCCGCCATCTCGGCCTGGTGGCCGCCGCGGTCTCCGTCGTCGTGGCGTTCTTCGACGTCCGGCGCCTGCGTGCCGAGACCCGCACCCGTCGTCCCTGAGTCCCCCTCTCGCATTTAGTCCTCTGAATGCGGCGTTGAGAAAGCGCTTTCTGAACGGAGGTCACCGTGTTCCCGCTTCCTGGCGGTATCGGACTTTCCCATCTGTGCGCCTACGAATGGGAAGCCGCGGACGGGGTGTGCGGCGGCAGCCCGCATCTGCATCTCGCCTGCACCGAGGCCTACGTCGTCACCGGCGGACGCGGCGCGGTGCAGACGCTCGACGTCGGCGGCTACCGGGAGACCGAACTCGAAGCCGGTGTCGTCGCGTGGTTCGCGCCGGGCACCGTCCACCGGATGGTGCAACGCGACGACCTGCGGATCACCGTGCTCATGCAGAACAGCGGGTTGCCCGAAGCGGGTGACGCGGTGTTCACCTTCCCGCCGCCGGTTCTCGCCGACCCGGACGTGTACGCGAAGGCCGCCGCGATGCCCGTCGACGACGACGCGGCCCGTCGTCGCCGTGACCTCGCGATCGAGGGCTACCTGCCGATCCGGGACGCGCTCGTCGCGGGAGATCCCGGCCCGCTCAGGGAGTTCCATCGCGCAGCCGCCGCGTTGGTCGCGCCGAAGGTCGAGGCCTGGCTCCCGCGCTGGCGATCCGGTGCGCTGGCCGCCGCCGAGTTGACCGGCGAGCATTTGAGGGCGCTCGCGAACGGCGACGCGAGCCACTTGGAGCAGTCCGGCGTGCGGGTCGCCGGTCCGTCCGAAGAGGACGGTTACGGGATGTGCGGGAGGCGGACGGAGTACCGGATTGACATGTGACCATTTGGTCACCTATTTTGTCCTGCATGACCACTTCACGCAGGACACTCGTCACCGTGCTCGTCGCGGTCCTTCTCGGCGCGCTGTTCACCGTCGCGCCCGCGGCCGCCGGAGAACGCCGGCGGACCCACGAGGGCACCATCGACGGCGCCGATTACCTGGTCAAAGTGCCGAAACGCTGGAACGGCACGCTGGTGCTCTACAGCCACGGGCTCTACGTGGACCCGTGGGCGCCGAAGCAGATCATGCTGGCCACCAGACCCGAGACCGAGTCTTGGCTGCTGGACCAGGGTTACGCGCTGGCCGCGTCGAACTACAAGGGCACCTTCGGGCACGCGATCGAGGAGGCCTTGACCGACCAGATCGCGCTGCTCGATTGGTTCGAGGCCAACGTGGGCAAGCCGCGGCGGACCATCACGAGTGGAATGTCCATGGGCGCCGTGATCTCCCTGAAGCTGGCCGAGAACAACCCGGGCCGGTTCGACGGTGTCCTGGCGCAGTGCGGCGAGTACGACGCGCACGGCACGTGGAACAGCGCGCTGGACATGCTCTTCGCACTCAAGACGCTGCTGGCGCCGGACGCGGACATCGACCTGGTCCGGCCTCGTGACCCGGAGGCCTCGAAGGCGGCTCTCGAAGCGGTCGTCGCCGAAGCACAGAAGACCGACGCGGGCCGGGCGCGGATCGCGCTGGCCGGAGCGCTGGGCACCGTCCCGGGCTGGGCGCTCGCACACGAGCCGGAGCCGACGGCACTGGCCGACCGCCTCGCCCAGCAGGCGATGTGGGTCACCGGCGCCTACCTGTACGGCTACGGACCGGGCGCGCGTCCCGAAATCGAGCGCCGGGCAGGCGGGAACCCGTCGTCGAACACCGGGATCGACTACCGGCGTCAGCTCGCCCGGTCCACCGGTCTCGACCTGGTCCGGCAGGCCTACCGGACGGGCGGCGTGGATCTGGAAGCCGACCTGGACCGGCTCGCCGCGGCTCCGCGGATCTCGGCGGATCCGAAGGCGCAGGCGCACATGGAGCGCCACACCGTCGCGCGCGGCACCACTCCGTCGCCCGTGCTGACCACGCACACCACCGGTGACGGCGGCGCCGTGGCGGGACAGGCCCGCTGGTACGGCGACCAGGTCCGGCGCAACGGCGATCCCGCTCTGCTGCGGCAGACCTACGTCGCCCGGGGTGGTCACTGTTCGTTCAACGCGGCCGAGGAGATCGTCCTGCTGCGCACCCTGCTGTCCCGGGCGGAGACCGGCCGCTGGCCGTCCACCGAACCGCGCAGGCTCACCGCCGCCGCGAACGCGCTGGGGGACGGCTACCGGCTCGTGCCGGAGCTGTTCGACCCGAACGGCAAGGAGAAGGCGATGCCGCCGTCGTTCACGCGGTTCACCCCGGCGCCGCACCCGCGGCCGTCCAGCTAAGGGCCGCTCAGTCCTTGCCGCCCCCGCCGGAACTGGCCGACGGCGTGATGATGACGACGCGGTCGTCGCTCGAAACCGGGGAACCGCCGTCCTTGTTGACCGTCCCGGCGAGCGCGATCTGCGGGTTGACCATGCTCATCGCGGACAGCCTGCCGAAGGTCTTCGGCGGCTTGCCGACCTTGCCGTCCATGACGACGTTGGGCTTGCCGGTCACCGCCCCGTCCGGGGTGACCGGCAGGTTCTGCAGGTTGCCCGCGATGGACGTGGTGATCGAGAGATACCCGGTGGTGCCGACGAAATCCGCGCACCCCGCGACACCGGGTTTGTCGGTCCAGCTCCAGGCCGGCGTGGTCAGCGGCTGGCCACCGCGAAGCCGGTACAGGACGTCCTTGTCGGCCAGCCGGTCGGTGAGCCACACGCGGGAACCGGCCTGGTCGCGGCAGATCCCGCCGGGGGAGTGCACGCCGGTGGAGAAGACCGCGGAACCCGCCGTGGGATTGCCCGGCGCCGGTTTGCCGGAGGTGTCGATGCGCAGCACCTTCCCGGCCAGCGACGCCGGATCGGCCGCGAGCCCGGGGTTGCCCGCGTCGCCGGTGGCGACCAGGAGCGCGCCCTTGGCGTCGGTGCCGATCGCGCCGCGGTTGCCGGTGGCCCCCTTGGGGATCCCGGTCAGCACCGGTTTCGGCGCCTGGCCCTTCGCCAGGCGGACGACCCGGTTGTCGGTCGGCGTGGTGATGTAGGCGAAGACGAGCTGGTCTTCGGCGAAGCCCGGGGAGAGGGCGAGCGAGGTGAGGCCGCCGTCGCTGGAGCCGTCCACGGGGACGATCGCCCAGTCGGCCGGGTCCTTCTCCGCGGCGGCGAGCAGGATCCGGCCGCTTTTGCGTTCTCCGGCGAGCGCGCTGGGCGCGGTGCCGTCGCCGGGGATCGCGGCCACGGCGGCGACGGTGTCCAGGCAGGTCGCGATGACGGCCTTGTCGAAGTCCTTGCAGCCCTGCGGCGGCGGGACCGGCGTCGGTGCCTGGTTCGGCCCGTTTCCCCGGCCGGGGCCGGCGTCGCCCGCTTCACCGCCGGGCCCGATCTGCGGCGGGACCTCGGGGGACGGCGGGTTGACCGGGGTGAACTTCTGCCCGGCGGCGGTGTTGTCGAATTCGGCGCACCCGGAGAGCATCATCGCGCCGCAGGCCAGGATGGCCAGCGGCGCGGTCCATTTCCACCGGTACCGGGTACGCACGGGCCCAGCCTAGGCGGGCGTACGTGAGCCACGGGTAAGAGCTCCTCGATACCGTTGTGATCATGACTGTGACCGTTCTCGTGCCCGACGAAGAGGGAGTGGCCGCGCTTTCGGAGATCGAGGGCGTGCGTCCGGTGGTGTACCGCCGCGGGGAGCCGGTGCCCGCCGAAGCCGCCGAGGCCGAGGTCCTCGTGACCGGCGAGGGGCCCAGCGAGGAACTCTGGCGCGAACTGCCGAACGTCAAGCTCGTGCAGCTGCTGGCGGCGGGCGCCGAGGACTGGGTCGGCAAGGTGCCGGACGGCGTGCTGCTCTCGACCTGCCGCGGCGCGCACGGCGGAAGCTCGGCCGAGTGGGTCGTCGCGGTCCTCTTGACGATCTACCGGGACCTCGGCGGTTTCGCCGACGGCCACCGGCGGAAGCACTGGGAACGCCGGATCACCGACACCCTGCAGGGCAAGCGGGCACTCATCGTCGGCGCGGGCGACCTCGGCAGGCATCTGCGCCGTCGGCTGGAGACGTTCGACGTCCGCTGCACGATGGTGGGCGCGACGGCCCGCGAGGGCGTCCACGGCAACGACGAACTCCCCGGCCTGCTGGCCGAACACGACATCACCGTCCTGATGGTGCCGCTCACGCCGCATACGCGGGGCATGGTCGACGCGGGGTTCCTGGCCGCGATGCCGGACGGCGCGATCCTCGTCAACGTGTCGAGGGGCCCGGTCGTGGACACGGACGCGCTCGTCGCGGAACTCGCGTCGGGACGGCTGCGCGCCGCCCTCGACGTCACCGACCCGGAGCCCCTGCCCGAAGGGCACCCGCTGTGGGACGTGCCGGGACTGCTGCTGACACCGCATGTCGCGGGCGCCGTCAGCGGGCGGCGGCAGCGCGCCTACGCGGTGGTGGTCCGGGAACTGAGCCACTATCTGGGCGGGGAGCTGCCGAAGAACCTGGTCCACGGCGAATACTGAGCATCGTGGCGAATCTTCGTGTCGGGTGCGCGATGTGGACGCACAAGGCGTGGGCGGGCCGGTTCCTCCCGCGGTCGCTGCCCGCCGGGGAACGCCTGCGGGCCTACGCCGGCTGGTGCAACGCGGTCGAAGGCAACACGACCTTCTACGCGACCCCCGCGAGGGAAACCGTCGAGACGTGGGCGCGGCAGACCGGGCCCGGCTTCCGGTTCGTCGTCAAGCTGCCCAAGGTCGTCACGCACGAGAAGCGGCTCGCCGGTGTCGAGACCGAGATGCGGGCGTTCCTGGACGCGATCGAACCCCTCGGCGAACGGGCGGTCCTGTGGACCCAGCTGCCCGGCTCGTTCGGTCCGCCGGACGCCGAGGTTCTCGGTCGCTTCCTGCGCCGCCTCCCCGCCGGTCTCCGGCGCGCCGTGGAGGTGCGTCACCCGGCGTTCTACACCGAAGCGACCTCGCTGCTGGAGAGGACTCTCGCCGACGCGGGCGCCGAGTGGGTGCCGTTCGACACCGAGGTCTTCTTCGCGAGTCCGCCGATCAGCGAGGCCGAACAGGACGCCTGGGCGAAGAAGCCCCGGTTGCCGCGGCGGACGCGGGCGCTGACCGACCGGCCGATCGTCCGCTACCTGGGCCGGGACGCGACCGAGGAGACCGTCGCGGGATGGCGGCCGTGGACCGAGGTGGTCGCCGGATGGCTGCGCGAGGGCCGGTCGCCGACGGTCTTCGTGCACACCCCCGACAACGACGACGCACCGGCGCTCGCCCGCCGCTTCCACGACGACGTGCGTGCCTTGGTGCCCGGGCTCGACCCGCTGCCGGAGCCCGAACCGGTCGAGCCCGCGACCTTGTTCTGAGCCGCTCCGGCGGTTCGGTCGCCTGACGGGCCGGTTTCCCCTACCCTTCGCGCGTGAGCGATGACTATCAGACCAGCATGATCTCGGACGTGGCCGACGCCGACAGCGGCCCCGGCCCGGCGGAGACCAGGGGCGGGATCGATCTCGGTCTGCTCGTCCTGCGAGTGGTGCTCGGCGTGACGATGGGCGCGCACGGGCTCCAGCACCTCTTCGGTGCCTTCGGCGGCCCTGGGGTCGGCGGCTTCGCCAGGGCACTCGGCGACTTCGGCTACACCAGCCAGACCACGCTGCTTTCGTGGATCACCGGGATCAGCGAGGTGGTCGGCGGCGCGCTCGTGCTGGTGGGCCTGTTCACCCCGGTCGGCGCCGCCGCGCTGCTCGGCGTCTGCGCGAACATCGTCTACGTGAAGTTCGGCGGCGGGTTCTTCCAGAAGCAGGGGCAGGGCTTCGAGTTCGAGCTCCTGCTGGCCGCGGCCTCGCTGACCGTCCTGCTCGCGGGCTCCGGGCGGATCGCGCTGGACGTCAACACCCCGTGGCGGAAGCGGCCGCTTTCGTTCGGGCTGATCGGGTTGCTGCTGGCCGCGGCCGCCTCGGTCGTGGTGATCGTCCTCTGCCGCTGACCGCTCGCATTGAGAGGACTAAATGCGCTCGTTGCGCATTTAGTCCTCTGAATGCATGCTCGTGGCCTACTTGTTCGGGTCCCGGACGGCGCCGGTGTCGGCCGAAGTCGCCATCCGCGCGTAGGCCCGCAGCGCGGCGGTGACCTTCCGGTCCCGCGAGACCGGCTGCCACGGCCGCTCGCTCGCCTCCATCTTCGCGCGCCGCTCGGCGAGCACGTCCTCGTCGACGAGCAGTTCGAGCCGCCGCTCGTGGACGTCGAGCAGGATCCGGTCGCCGTTCTGGACCAGGCCGATCGCCCCGCCCGCGGCGGCCTCGGGCGAGATGTGCCCGACCGAGATGCCCGACGAGCCGCCGGAGAACCGGCCGTCGGTGATCAGTGCGCATTTCTTCCCCAGCCCCGAGCCCTTGAGGAACGCCGTCGGGTGCAGCATCTCCTGCATCCCCGGGCCGCCCGCCGGGCCTTCGTAGCGGATCACCAGCACCTCACCGGGCTGGATCTCCTTCTTGAGGATGGCCGAAACCGCCTCCTCCTGGCTTTCCAGCACCCGGGCCGGGCCCTCGAAATGCCACAGTTCCTCGTCGATGCCCGCCGACTTGATGACGGCGCCGTTCTCGGCGAGGTTGCCGCGCAGGATCGCGAGCCCGCCGTCCTTGGTGTAGGCGTGCTCGACGTCGTGGATGCAGCCGCCGGCGGCATCGGTGTCCAAAGAGGACCAACGGTTCTCGGTGGAGAACGCCTCCGTGGTGCGGACTCCGCCCGGAGCGGCGTGGAACAGTTCGATCGCCCGCTCCGACGGCTCCTTCGCCCGGATGTCCCAAGTGGACAGCCACGACTCCAGATCCGGCGAGTGCACGGAGTGGACGTCGGTGTTCAGCAGCCCGCCGCGGTGCAGTTCGCCGAGGATCGCCGGGATTCCGCCGGCGCGGTGGACGTCCTCCATGTGGTAGTCCGAGTTCGGCGCGACCTTCGACAGGCACGGCACGCGACGGCCGATGGCGTCGATGTCGTCGATCGTGAAGTCGACCTCGCCCTCCTGCGCGGCGGCGAGGATGTGCAGCACCGTGTTGGTCGAACCGCCCATCGCCATGTCGAGGGCCATCGCGTTCTCGAAAGCCTTCTTCGACGCGATCGAGCGCGGGAGCACGGACTCGTCGTCCTGCTCATACCAGCGCTTGCACAGCTCGACGACCGTGCGCCCGGCGTCTTCGAAGAGCGCCTTGCGGGCGGCGTGCGTGGCGAGTGTGGAGCCGTTGCCGGGCAGCGAGAGCCCGAGCGCCTCGGTGAGGCAGTTCATCGAGTTCGCGGTGAACATCCCCGAGCACGAACCACAGGTCGGGCAGGCCGAGCGCTCCACAATGGACAGCCCGTCCTCGTCGACCTCGCTGCTGGCCGACGCGGCGATCGCGGTGATGAGGTCGGTCGGCGCCTGCGCGACCCCGCCGACGACGACGGCCTTCCCGGCCTCCATCGGTCCACCGGAGACGAACACCACCGGGATGTTCAGCCGCATGGCGGCGTTCAGCATGCCCGGGGTGATCTTGTCGCAGTTGGAGATGCAGACCAGAGCGTCGGCCTGGTGCGCGTTCACCATGTACTCGACGGAGTCGGCGATGATCTCGCGCGAGGGCAGCGAGTAGAGCATCCCGCTGTGCCCCATGGCGATCCCGTCGTCGACGGCGATCGTGTGGAACTCGCGGGCGACACCGCCCGCCTCCTTCACCGCGTCCGCCACGATCTCGCCGAGGTCCTTGAGGTGCACGTGTCCCGGCACGAACTGGGTGTAGGAGTTCGCGATGGCGACGATCGGCTTGCCGAAGTCGCTGTCGGTCATTCCGGTGGCGCGCCAGAGCGAGCGCGCGCCCGCCGCGTTGCGGCCGTGGGTGGTGGTCCGGGAACGGAGTTGAGGCACGGCTGACTCCAAGGTTCGGGATGGGGACCAGGGCGAACGAGCGCCAAACTGGTCCTACCAATCCTACTCCCCGGAAGCGTCGCGCTTTTCCGGAGCCTCGGCCAGGTCGTCGGTCAGCCCGGAGGGATCGGCCATCCGGCCCGCGCTGACCAGCGAGATCACCGGAAGATGACGGGTGCGCACGGCAGGCAGGGCGACCTTGGTCTCGTCCTTCAGTACCGCCTGCACCTTCGCCTTGTCAGTGATGGCGAGGCCCTTGAGGGAGGTCCACGGCAGATCCTTCCGCCCGAACATCGTCCGTACCTCCAGTCCCTCGGCCGTCGCCGTCGTGCGGGTCCGGATGACGAACACCGCCAGCGCGATCGGGAAGAGGTAGAGCCACTGGAGATACGGCACGTCGCCGAACGCGACAGGCGTCACACAAACGACGAGGAAAGCGATCGCCAGCAATGCCGTGTTCGGGATTTTGAAGACGGCCTTGCGGTCCTCGTTCGCCTGTTCCCGCTGCTTTTCTTCTGCCACGTCAAAGATGGTGCACCGCCGCCTCCGTGGCCCCGAACGCGGGTCGCACCACGCGCCGAAGGTGTCCAGCATGCGGAATCGCCGTCCCGCAGAGTTGACACTCTTGACGGCGACCGGCTAGCTTCACTCTCGTGACAACGCAGACCGGCCTCGTACTTCCCAAGCGCGTCGACGCTTAGGGAAGTCTCCGCTGCGTCGACGCGCGACCCTCGTGCGACCACTCCGGTCGGCGGGGGTTTTTTGTTGCCTGGATAGAGTTTCACTGCCGAACCAGCCAATGAATACCCGAACGAGTGACTAGACAAGACGAGGCAAACAGCGATGACTAGTGCCACCTCGCGAGCTGATGCGAACTCCGGTACCTCCGGTGCCCGACCCAAGCCGGCGCCGCCCGCCGGGACCCCGGTGCGGGTCACGGGCGCGCAGTCGCTCGTCCGCTCGCTCGAGGCGGTGGGCGCGGAGGTCGTGTTCGGTATTCCCGGCGGCACCATTCTCCCGGCGTACGACCCGCTGCTCGACTCGACGAAGGTCCGCCACGTCCTGGTCCGTCACGAACAGGGCGCCGGCCACGCCGCCACCGGGTACGCGCAGGCGACCGGCAAGGTCGGGGTGTGCATGGCCACCTCCGGTCCCGGCGCGACCAACCTGGTCACCCCCCTGGCCGACGCGAACATGGACTCGGTGCCGGTCGTCGCCATCACCGGCCAGCAGTCCCGCGCGCTGATCGGCACGGACGCCTTCCAGGAAGCCGACATCTGCGGCATCACGATGCCGATCACCAAGCACAACTTCCTGGTCACCGACCCGGCGGACATCCCGCGCACCATCGCGGAGGCGTTCCACCTCGCCTCGACCGGCCGTCCCGGCCCGGTCCTGGTGGACATCCCCAAGGACGTCCTGCAGGAGATGACCTCCTTCTCCTGGCCGACGGAGCTGCGGCTGCCGGGCTACCGGCCCACGCTGCGCCCGCACGGCAAGCAGGTCCGCGAGGCCGCGCGGCTGATCAGCAAGTCGCGGCGCCCGGTCCTCTACGTCGGCGGCGGCGTGGTCAAGGCCGACGCGTCGCGCCAGCTGATGGAACTGGCCGAACTGACCGGCATCCCCGTCGTCACCACGCTGATGGCGCGCGGCGCGTTCCCCGATTCGCACCCGCAGCACCTCGGCATGCCGGGGATGCACGGTTCGGTCGCCGCGGTCGCCGCGATGCAGCGGGCGGATCTGCTGATCGCCCTCGGCGCCCGCTTCGACGACCGCGTCACCGGGCAGCTGTCCTCGTTCGCGCCGGACGCCGCCATCGTCCACGCCGACATCGACCCGGCCGAGATCTCCAAGAACCGCAAGGCGGACGTGCCGATCGTCGGCGACTGCGCGGAGATCATCACCGAGCTGATCGAGGCCGTCCGCGCCGAGACCGACAAGTCCGCGAAGCCGGACCTGAAGGACTGGTGGACGCAGGCGAGCGCCTGGCGCGACGACTACCCGGCCGGGTACGAGTGGCCCGAGGACGGGACGCTGTCCCCGCAGTACGTCATCGAGCGCATCGGTTCGCTCGTCGGCCCGGACGCGGTCTACACCGCGGGCGTCGGCCAGCACCAGATGTGGGCCGCGCAGTTCGTGAAGTACGAGAACCCGCGCACCTGGATCAACTCGGGCGGCCTCGGCACGATGGGCTTCGCCGTCCCCGCCGCGATGGGCGCCAAGTTCGGCGTGCCGGACAAGCAGGTCTGGGCCATCGACGGCGACGGCTGTTTCCAGATGACGAACCAGGAACTGGCCACCTGCGCCATCGAAGGCGCGCCGATCAAGGTCGCCGTCATCAACAACGGCAACCTGGGCATGGTCCGCCAGTGGCAGAACCTCTTCTACTCCGAGCGGTACTCCAACACCGATCTCGGTACCCACAAGCACCGCATCCCCGACTTCACCCTCCTCGCGGAGGCGCTCGGCTGCGCCGGGCTCCGCTGCGAGACCAAGGAGGACGTCGACGCCACCATCCGGCGCGCCATGGAGATCAACGACCGCCCCGTCGTGATCGATTTCGTGGTGGGGAAGGATGCCCAGGTGTGGCCCATGGTGGCCGCGGGCACCGGTAACGACGAAATCATGGCCGTGCGCGGGATCCGCCCGCTCTTCGACGACGACGAAGTCGCCGCCGAGGCGGAAATCAACGCCGCCGCAGAAGGAGACGCCCGATGAGCGTGCACACCCTGAGCGTTCTGGTCGAGAACAAGCCCGGTGTCCTCGCGCGGGTTTCCGGACTGTTCTCCCGGCGTGGTTTCAACATCGAATCCCTCGCCGTCGGGCCCACGGAGAACCCCGAGGTGTCCCGGATGACGATCGTGGTCGCCGTTGAAGAGCTACCGCTCGAACAGGTGACCAAACAGCTCAACAAGCTGGTCAACGTCATCAAGATCGTGGAATTGGAAAAGTCCACAGCCGTGCAGCGTGAACTGCTGCTCGTGAAGGTCCGGGCCGACAACACCGTGCGCAGCCAGGTCCTCGAAACAGTGCAGTTGTTCCGCGCGAAGGTGGTGGACGTGTCTCCCGAGGCGCTCACCGTCGAAGCCACCGGGACCTCGGACAAGATCGGTGCCCTGCTCCGGATGCTGGAGCCCTATGGCATCCGTGAACTGGTCCAGTCCGGCATGGTCGCGGTCGGCCGGGGCTCCCGCTCGATCACCGCCACCTCCGCCCGATAACTTTGTTTGTAAGTCAGGAAAGGAAGTAGTACCCCTCATGGCAGTGGAAATCTTTTACGACGACGACGCGGACCTTTCGATCATCCAGGGTCGCAAGGTCGCCGTGATCGGCTACGGCAGCCAGGGCCACGCGCACTCGCTGAGCCTGCGCGACTCCGGCGTCGACGTCCGCATCGGCCTGCCCGAGGGCTCGAAGTCGCGGGCCAAGGCCGAGGAGCAGGGTCTCCGCGTGCTCACCCCGGCCGAGGCCAGCGCCGAAGCCGACCTGATCATGATCCTCGCGCCGGACACGAAGCAGCGCTTCATCTACGAGCAGGACATCGCGCCGAACCTCAAGGACGGCGACGCGCTCTTCTTCGGTCACGGCTTCAACATCCGCTACGACCTCATCAAGCCGCCGTCGAACGTGGACGTCGCCATGGTCGCCCCGAAGGGCCCGGGCCACCTGGTCCGCCGCCAGTTCGTCGACGGCAAGGGCGTCCCGGCGCTCATCGCGGTCGAGCAGGACGCCTCCGGCAACGCGCAGGCGCTCGCGCTCTCCTACGCGGCCGCCATCGGTGGCGCCCGCGCCGGTGTCATCAAGACGACCTTCACCGAGGAGACCGAGACCGACCTCTTCGGCGAGCAGGCCGTGCTCTGCGGTGGCGCCTCCGCGCTGGTGCAGACCGGTTTCGAGGTGCTCACCGAGGCCGGCTACGCCCCGGAGATCGCCTACTTCGAGGTGCTGCACGAGCTGAAGCTGATCGTCGACCTCATGTACGAGGGCGGCATCGCGCGCCAGCGCTACTCGATCTCCGACACCGCCGAGTACGGCGACCTGACCCGCGGCCCGCGCGTCATCTCGCCGGCGGTCAAGGAAGAGATGAAGAAGATCCTCGGCGAGATCCAGGACGGCACGTTCGCCCGCGAATGGGTCGCCGAAGACGAGGCCGGGCGGCCGAACTTCACCAAGCTCGAGGAGCAGGGCAACCAGCACCCGATCGAGGAGACCGGCAAGAAGCTGCGCGACCTGATGTCGTGGGTGGACCGGCCGATCACCGAAACCGCCTAGTTGTGGGCTGAAGGGGCCCTTCACCGCATGCGATGCGGTGAAGGGCCCCTTCGTTTTGCATATCGGAAAGCGATAGCGTGGACACCATGAGTGAGCAGCCGGTGGACGACAAGGCGCATATCCGGCCCGATCTGGACTTGAGTGACGCGGTGTGGATCCGGGGCGAACCGGAAGGCGCGAACCTCAAGGACGCCGTCGAGTACGCGCTGGTGCCGCACGCCGACGGGGTCACCTACACCGCGATGCGCCGGGTCGTCGAACCCGACGGGCATCTGCTCGTGTTCACGCCTACTGAATGGGACGCGTTCCTGAAAGGCGTCCGGGACGGCGAATTCGACCTGCCTGCCTAGAGCTGGGAGATCAGCTCGTCGAGCCGGCCGGTCGCGGCCGCGATGGCGAGATGGTCGACGTAGTCCCGTGATTCGACGATCAGCCCGTCCCGCACCCGCAGCACGAAGATGTTCGAAACGCGGAATTCCGCGCTGCCGCCCGCCGTTCCCTGGTAGTCGAACTCGCCGATCACGACCTCGGGGTCGAGGGTCTCGTGGATCGCCAGATCCCGGACCTGGAACCGGACCGCGCCCCGCTCGCCGAACTTGAAATGCTTACGCAGGTCTTCCCTCGACTTCAGGGTCTCCGACCCGGGCAGAAACGGGTGCGTGACCTGGGTTTCCTCGGCGTAGAGCTCCGGCAATCCTGACCAGTCGCCGTCCGCGACACCGTAGGCGAGCCGCTCGAAAACGCCGCGCGGGCTCTTCGGATCCGCCGTCGGCGCGGGGCGCGGCGGCACCGGTGTGAGCTCGCGCTCCGCGGTTTCGAAGCCCTTCTTCAGATTTTCCAGGCCATTCTGTGCCGCGATGAGCGGCAGGTAGTCGTGGTAGTCGCGTGAATGGACGATGAGCCCGTCGCGCACGCGGAGCAGCTGGATGTTGGCGATGTCGAAGGACTTCCCGGTGTCCAGCGCCTCGCCGACATTGCGGTACTCGGCGACGATCACCTCCGGGTCGGTTGTCCCGTGAATCAGGACATCCGCCCTGTCCATGCGCACGTTCAGGCCGCCGCCGAAGTTCTTCCGTAGGGTCTCGCGGCCCTCGTACCTGGACGGAACCGGTGGTCGCTGCGGGTTTTCGACGACGGCGTCTTCGGCGTAGAGCGCGAAAATCTCGTCCCAGCGCCGGGCGGTGATGCGTTCGGAAAGCGCGTTGAAGACGTCGCGGGGTGTGGTCATGAAGGTCTCCCAGCAGGACATAAACGGAGTCTGTAGTCCGCCTTTGACGATACGGACTACAGACTCCACTTGTCCACCGGTCATTCCACGACGGAGAGCACGACCTTCCCCGTGGTCTTGCCCGCCGCCACGAGTTCTTGGGCCTTCGCGGCCTCTTCCAGCGGGAACACCGTGTCGATGGTCGGCTTGAGCCGCCCGCTGTCGACGAGTTCTGTCAGCGCGAGCAGACCGGTGCGGTCCGGTTCGGCGAGGGTGAACCCGGCGGTGACTCCGGCGGCCTCGGCCAGTTCCGGCATCCGCTCGTCGTTCGTGCGGGTGAGCTGGACGAGCCTGCCGCCGCGGCGCAGCGTCTTGAGTGACCGGGGCCCGTACTCCAGGCCGATCGTGTCTAGGACGACGTCGACGTCGCGGACCTCCTCGGCGAAATCCGTCGTGCGGTAGTCGATGAGTTCGTCCGCGCCGAGACCGCGGAGGAACTCGTGTTTGGCCGCGCTGGCCGTCCCGATCACGTACGCGCCGCGCGCCTTGGCGATCTGGACCGCGAGATGCCCGACGCCGCCCGCCGCCGCGTGGATCAGGACCCGTTGCCCTGGCCGGATATCCGCCGTGTCGACGAGGCTCTGCCAGACGGTCAGTCCCGCGAGCGGGAGCGCGGCCGCGTGCACATGGTCCAAAGTGGACGGCTTGCGCGCGAAGTGACGGCTCGGCGCGGCGACGTATTCGGAGTACGCGCCCGCCTGGAACGGGAACGACGGCATGCCGAAGACCTCGTCGCCGGGGGAGAACAGGGAAGCGCCCGCGCCGACCTCCTCGACCACGCCGGACACGTCCCAGCCGAGGATGAACGGCGGATCGCCCATCGGGCCGATGCCGCCGGTCTCGCGGGTCTTCCAGTCGACCGGGTTGACGCCGGCGGCGTGCACCCGGACCAGGATCTGGGTCGGGCCCGGGGTGGGTCTCTCGACGTCAACGAGTTCGAGGACTTCGGGGCCGCCCAGGCGGTTTTGGCTGATCGCTCGCATGGGTCCATTGTTCGGCGAGCGTCGTACTTTCGGCGAGGGTCCGGCGGGCCAGGGGGCGTCAGGATCGGGACACGCTATCGCGGATGTCATGAAAGTGCCGTTCCTGACGTTTTTCGTCCTGAACGGCCCTTTCATGACACTCGGGGGACCGGCGGCAGTGCCATGAAAGGTCCTTTCCTTGCGAAATTTGCAAGGAAAGGACCTTTCATGGCGTTCGGGGCAGGGGCGGGCGCGGCCGGTCGGGCGCCTCCGCGACCGTCCCGCCCGTCGCGGGGTTGCGAAAGCCACTTTCGCAACCTTCAACGTTGCGAAAGTGGCTTTCGCAACACCTACGGCGGGGGACTTTCGCAGGTCGGTCTCAGGGCTCAGGCGCCCCGCAGCACCGCCAGGATCTCGGTCTGCCCGAAGTGCTCGGCCCACCCCAAGGCCGACGACGAGTACAGCGAATCCTCCAGCGAAGGATCTGCTCCGACGTCGAGCAACGCCCGCACGGCGTCCACATGCCCGCCCTGCACGGCCAAGTGCAGTGCAGTGACACCCTCCCCATGCGAAAGCCCGCCGAACGTCCCCCGGTGGTCGACCGAAGCACCCAGCTCCGCCAAGGCCTTGATCGCCGAAGCCTTCCCTTGGGCGGCGGCCCACGTCAGCGCCGTGCCCCGGTAGACGTCGGCGTCCACGCGGGCACCCCGCTCCACCAGGGTGCGCACAGCTGAGGACCGGTCGTTCCGCGCGGCCCACGAAAGCGCCTCGTCGACGATCTCGGCCGGATCCTCGCTCGGCCGCCATTCCGGGAAACCGCTGTGCGGCCGGTGGAATTCGCGATGCGCGCCCGCCGCGGGGGCGAGCGTGCCGTCCGGCGCGAGCAGTTCGTCGAGCAGGTCGGCCCGGCCGAGCCCCGCCGCCACCCGGAGGTTGCCGGGCGCGAGGCTGCGCGAAGCCAGCAGCTCCGCGGCCTCCCGATGGCCCCAGAACAGCGCGACCACCAGCGGTGTCCCGCCGTCGCCCCGGGCCGGGACGTCGATGGGGGCGCCCGCGTCGAGCAGCATCGTGACCAGCAGCGGCAGCCCGACGTACCCGGCCTGGTGCAACGCCGTCCAGCCGTGCACGTTGGCGGACGCCGGATCGGCGCCGTGGTCGAGCAGGATGCGGCACAGCCGCTCGTCGCAGGTCGCGGCGGCCATACCGAGCAGATCGTTCCCGTTCTTCCCGTGCGCGTGGACGAGGGTGGGCAGGTCGCCGATCAGGCGCGCGAGCCCTGCCAGGTCTCGCGCGTCGATCAGTTCCCGTGCGTTCTCGAAGGCGAGCTCAGCCGGTGACGTCACGCTCCCGCACGCTACCCCCGACCCCCGACAGAACCCGCCATTCGGCCAGCGGGATCCGCTCGTCCCCGGTCAGGACCTGCAGGCAGACATGGTCGGCCCCGGCGTCCAGGTGCGCCTGGACCCGCGCGGAGATCTCGTCCTCCCCGACGGCGACCAGCGCGTCCACCAGCTTGTCGGAGCCGTAGTCCGCCTCGGTGAACCCGAACCGCCGCAGATTCGCCCGATGGTGGGCCGCCAGCTCCAGGTACATCGACACGTGCCGCCGCGCGATCTCCCGGTCCGATCCCAGCACGACGGCCTGCTCGACGGCGAGGAATGACGAGGGCCCGATGGCCTCCCGCGCCAGCGCGGTGTGCTCTACGGGGACGAAGTACGAATGCGCCCCATCGGTGCGTTCCGCGGCCAGGGCGAGCATCTTCGGTCCCAGCGCGGCCAGCAGACGCCGGCGCAGGGAGTCCGGTGTGGACAGTTCGGTCCGGTCCATTTCGTCGAGGTAGCCGCGCATCCCTTCCAGTGGTTTCGCGCCCGGAAGGTGCCCGCCGAGGCCGAGGACGAACCGGCCGGGATACGCCTCGGCGAGGGTTCGTTCGGCGGCGGCCGCCGCGACGGGTGCCCGATGCGAGAACCGCGCGATGCCGGTGGCGACGGTCATCCGCGAGGTCGCCGCGAGCAGCAGACCCGCCTGCGTGAACGCCTCCCGGCCCAGGTACTCCCCGAACCACAACGTGTCGTAGCCGAGCTCCTCGACTTCCGCGGCCGCCTCGCGGACTTCGCCGATTTCCTTGCCGTCGAAAGAAAACGTCCAGATGCCGACGCTCATCGGGTCACCGCCGTCAAGGCGGGGGCGAGCCGTTCCAGCTGGTCCACGATGGACGTGAGATCGTCCCCGACCGGATTGACGAGCACGGTGTCCGCTCCGGCGTCGACGAGTTCCTCGATCCGCCCGGCGATCCGCTCCTCGTCGCCCCACGCGGTCAGCCCGTCCACGAGCCGGTCGCTGACGTCGTCGATGTCCGCGTCGGTGTAGCCGAGCCGCTTCCAGCCCTTGAAATAGTGCGGGATGCCGTACTGCTTCATCAGCCCGATGTCCCTCGCCACGCTCTTCCGCGCCTGTTCGCGGTCGCCGAGCAGAACGGAATGGGTGGGGATGAGCAGCTTGTCCCGGCCGAGGATTTCGCGCGAGTACGGCGTGTGCTCGAAGGGCTGGGCGAACGGATGCGCCCCGTCCGTGAGGTCCCGCGCGAGTTCGAGCATTTTCGGCCCGACGGCGGCCAGGACCCGCGGGAAGGGGACGGGGGAAGGGAATTCCTCCGCCGCCGCGGCCATGGCCGTGAGGTAGTCACGGGTCTGGTCGAGCGGCCGGTAGTCCGAGCCCGCCTTCGCCGCCTGATAGGAGTGGCCGATCCCGACGCCGAGCACGAAGCGGCCGGGGAACGCCTGCGCGAGTGTGCGCCCGCCACTGTGGGCGGTGTACGCGGGCCGCGACCAGATGTTCGCGATCCCGGTGCCGACCACCACTCGCTCGGTGGCCGCGAGGGTGATGGCGCTGTAGGCGAACAGCTCCCGGTTGCCGGGCCCCTCTCCACCCCAGACGGTGCGGTAACCCAGCTCTTCCAGGCGCCGGATCGCCCGCCGTTCTTCGTCGGGTGTCGGCGTGAACATGCCGACCGGCAGCCAGACACCCACCGGGCCCAGCCGCTCCCGGGTTTCTTCGATCAGGTCCATCACAGTCTCCCCAGCTAACATGAGGCAGCCTCCGCTTACGTCGTCCGACTATACGGAGGCTGCCTCCGATTTGTCGAGACTAGGCTTTGGAGCGCGATGGACACCGAGAAGAAGCCGCTGCGGGCGGACGCCCGGCGCAACTACGAGCGCCTCCTCGAAGAGGCGAGGCGCGCCTTCGCCGCGAACGGCGTCGAGGCGTCGCTGGAGGAGATCGCGCGCCGGGCCGGAGTCGGGATCGGAACGCTCTACCGGCACTTCCCGACGAGGGAAGCGCTGGTCGAGACGGTGTTGCGCGAGGGGTTCGACGCGCAGGCCGAGGCGGCTCGCGAACTGCTGGACTCCCCGGAGCCGGTGGAGGCGTTGAAGGCATGGTTCGCCGGGATGGGTGAACAGTCGGCGCGCTACCGGGGGCTGCCCGAGCTGATGGTCGACGTCCTCAACGACGAGACCTCGCCGCTGTACGCCTCCTGCCACGCCATGCGTGACCAGGTGTCCCAACTGGTGGAAAGGGCGAAGGCCTCGGGGGAGCTCCGGGCCGACGTCACAGTGCACGAATTACTGGTGCTGCTGCACGCGCTTTCCTGGGCCAGCGAACACCTTTCGGGTGACAAGGGCCTCGAACGGCTCCTCGATCTCGTTTTCGCGGGATTACGGGCGAGTTAACAATCCCCTGTCACCAGGTCTAAACTGCGGCGCAACCGGGCACAACGGCGTGACCGTCAACAGTGAGTCGCAGGCACAGACCAGATAGTGGGAGCCGTATCGTGACCAAGCCGAACAAGCCCGTCGTCCTCATCGCCGAGAAGCTCGCGCCCTCCGTGTTGAGCGTCTTCTCCGACGAGGTCGAGGTCCAGCATGTGGACGGCACGGACCGCCCCGCGCTGCTCGAAGCCGTGAAGACGGCGGACGCGCTGCTCGTGCGGTCCGCGACGAAGGTCGACGCCGAGGTCCTCGGCGCCACCACCTCGCTCAAGGTCGTCGCCCGCGCCGGCGTCGGGCTGGACAACGTCGAGGTCCCCGCCGCCACCGAACGCGGTGTGCTGGTGGTCAACGCGCCGACCTCGAACATCGTCTCCGCCGCCGAGCACGCCGTCGCGCTGCTGCTCGCCGTCGCCCGCCGGGTCCCGGCCGCGGACCAGAGCCTCCAGGGCGGCGCGTGGAAGCGCAGCGCCTACTCCGGCGTCGAGATCCAGGGCAAGACCATCGGTGTGGTCGGCCTCGGCAAGATCGGCCAGCTGTTCGCGCAGCGGCTCGCCGCGTTCGACACCAAGATCATCGCGTACGACCCCTACGTCTCGGCCGCCCGCGCCGCGCAGCTCGGCATCGAGCTGGTCACGCTGGACGAGCTGCTGGAGCGCGCCGACGCGATCTCCATCCACCTGCCGAAGACGCCGGAGACCAAGGGCCTCATCGGCGCCGAGGCGCTCAAGAAGACCAAGCAGGGCGTCATCATCGTCAACGCCGCGCGCGGTGGCCTCATCGATGAGCAGGCGCTGGCGGACGCGGTCAGCTCCGGCCACGTCGGCGGTGCCGGTATCGACGTGTTCGTCACCGAGCCCACCACCGAGAGCCCGCTGTTCGGCCTGCCGAACGTCGTCGTCACCCCGCACCTGGGCGCGTCGACCGCCGAGGCGCAGGACCGCGCCGGCACCGACGTCGCGAAGTCCGTGCTGCTCGCGCTGCGCGGCGACTTCGTGCCGGACGCGGTGAACGTCGCGGGCGGCGGCACGGTCGGCGAGCACGTCCGGCCGTACCTCTCGCTCACCCAGAAGCTCGGCACCGTGCTGACCGCGCTGAACCCGAAGGCCCCGGCCTCGGTCACCGTCGTGGTCAAGGGCGAGCTGGCCGCCGAGGACGTCAGCGTGCTGCCGCTCGCGGCCGAGCGCGGCGTGTTCTCCGGCGTCGTCGAGGACCAGGTCACCTTCGTGAACGCGCCGCGCGTCGCCGAAGAACTGGGCGTCCAGGTCGAACTGGTCACCGAGACCGAAAGCCCCAAATTCCGCAGCCTGGTCACCGTCCGCGCGGTCCACGCCGACGGCACGACCCTTTCGGTGTCCGGTTCGGTCACCGGCAAGGACGAGGTCGAGAAGCTGGTCGAGGTCAACGGCCGTCACTTCGACCTGCGCGCCGAGGGCAACGTGATGCTGCTCGAGTACCCGGACCGCCCGGGCATCATGGGCCGCGTCGGCACGCTGCTCGGCGAGGCCGGCCTCAACATCGAGGCCGCGCAGATCAGCCAGACCACCGACGGCGCGGACGCGGTGATGCTGCTGCGTGTCGACCGGTCCGTCGACTCGCACCTGCTGGAGCCGATCGGCGCCACCGTCGGCGCGCACACGATCCGCGCGGTCAACTTCGGCTGACCTGCGGGAATCGCACTGACGAAAGCCGCGTCCACGGACGCGGCTTTCGTTATGTGCCAACAAGTTGTTTGCGCTCTTCGCAAGTAGTCGACCACGCGCGAAGAGCAAGATTCAATAACGGTGAAAAATGCCTACTGAAGTCGGGCTGGTCCCCGGATAGGTTCTTCCGGCGAGGCCGAACCATCGCGCCGTCAAGGGCACGGCGCGGCGCCGGGGCTCACCGTCGGGGGTGTGTTCGAGCGGCAGGCAGGTTCCGAGTCGAGGCCTCGAGTGAGGGCACTTACTCATGAACAGATCCCGCGTACCCCGATGGGCCATCCGCTCATCGGCCGCGGTCTTCGCCGCGTTGCTCGCGACGTCCGTGACCGGGGCGACCGCAGCCGCGCAGGATGTCCCCCTCGCGGACGGTGTCACGCCGGCGAAGATCGACCGTAACGGATTCCAGGGGAAGGTCGAGCCGAAGCTCAAGGCCGCCCAAGGGCAGATCACCGCCTTCGTCGAGCTGGCCAAGCAGCCCGCCGTCGACGCCTTCAACGCCGAGCAGAACAAGGGCGCGGGCAAGGAGAAGGCGAAGAAGGCCGCGAAGGACGCCAAGGCCGCCGCGGCCGCGACGGTGAACTCCGTCGTCGGTCAGCTCAAGGCCGCCGACGCCGGCACCCAGCTGGTCACCCAGACCGCCAACGCGGTCGCCGGCGCGGTCGTCACGGCCGACGCGGCGAAGATCCGCGAGCTGGCGAAGCGGCCGGACGTCGTCTCGGTCAAGAAGGTGGTCCCCAAGACCCGCACCAACTCCAGCGCGGTCCAGCTGACCAACACGCTCGCGTCGTGGCAGCAGACCGGCCGCTACGGCGACGGCATCCGCGTCGGCGTGATCGACGACGGCATCGACTACACCCACGCCGACTTCGGCGGCCCGGGCACGGCCGAGGCCTACAACGCGATCAACCGCGACCAGGCCACCCCGGCCTTCCCGACCGACAAGGTCGTCGGCGGTATCGACCTGGTCGGCGACGCCTACGACTCGGGCAGCGACGACCCGGCCCTCAAGACCCCGAAGCCGGACCCCAACCCGCTCGCCTGCGGCCACCACGGCACGCACGTCGCGGGCACGGTCGCCGGTTTCGGTGTCGACGAAGCGGGCAAGACCTTCACGGGCGACTACAAGAAGCTCAACAAGAAGAAGATCGAAGCGATGCAGATCGGCCCGGGCACCGCGCCCAAGGCCCTGCTGTACGCGATCAAGGTCTTCGGCTGCGACGGCTCGACCAACGTCACCTCGCAGGCGCTCGACTGGTCGCTCGACCCGGACGGCGACGGCGACTTCACCGACCACCTCGACGTGGTGAACCTGTCGCTGGGCGGCGACTTCGCCACCCCGGACGACCCGGACTCGCTGTTCGTGCGCAAGATCGCCGCGAACAACGTCGTCCCGGTGTTCTCCGCGGGCAACGGCGGCGACCTCAACGACGTCGGTGGCGCGCCGGGCAACACGCCCGAGGCGCTGACCGTCGCCAGCAGCCGTGACGCGTCCGTCCTCCGCGACGCCGTCGAAGCCGTCGCTCCCGACGGCGTCAAGGGCGCGAAGACCGGCCAGTTCAGCCAGAACTACGCGACCTACGACACGCTCGACGTCACCGCGCCGGTGGTCACGCTGTCGGCCGACAACGCCGCCGGCTGCAAGCCGTACTCCGACGCCGACAAGGCCAAGGCCGCGGGCAAGATCGTGTTCCTCGAATGGGACGACAACGACGCGACCCGCGCCTGCGGTTCGGGCGCCCGTTCGAACAACGCGCAGGCGGCCGGTGCCAAGGGCGCGCTGTTCTCCTCGACGCTGGAGCACTTCTCGGCGGGTATCGCGGGCAACGCGGCCCTGCCGACGTTCCAGCTGACCGGCAGCGCGACCGCTTCGGTCCGCCCGGCGGTGGCCGCGGGCACGCTGCAGATCCGGATGACCGGCAAGGGCCGCGTGTCCGTGCCGACCACCGATCAGTCCATTGTGGACACCCCGAGCTCGTTCACCTCGCGTGGCGGGCGCGGCCCGGCCGTCAAGCCGGACGTCGCGGCGCCCGGTGACTCGATCTCGTCGGCGCTGGCCGGCAGCGGAGCGGGCCGCCTGGTCATCTCCGGGACGTCGATGGCGGCTCCGCACACCTCGGGTATCACCGCCCTGATCCGTCAGGCGCACCCGGACTGGTCGGTCGAGGAGGTCAAGGCCTCGGTCATCAACACCGCCGGCCACGACATCCACGACGCTTCGGGCCGGGTCTACGGTCCGCAGCGCGTCGGCAGCGGCCGGATCGACGCGAAGGCCGCGCTGGACAACCAGGTCCTGGCCTACGTCGTCGACAACCCCGGCTTCGTCTCGGTCAACTTCGGCGTCGTCGAAGCGGGCGGTCCGGTCACCCTGACCAAGACGGTCAAGGTCGTCAACAAGGGCATCAAGCCGGTCGAGTACTCGGTGGGCTACGAAGCCGTGAACTCGCTCCCCGGTGTCGAGTACACAGTGGACAAGCCGACGGTGAAGCTGAGCCCGCGCGGTATCGCGCTGGTGAAGGTGACCCTGAAGATCGCCGACCCCAAGGCGCTCCGCAAGGTCATGGACCCGACCATGGCGGCCACGCAGGTCGGCCTCGCCCGGCAGTTCGTGGCGGACGCCTCCGGCCGGATCGCGTTCACCCCGAAGAGCGGCACGACCGTTCCGCTGCGGCTCTCGGTGTACTCCGCGCCGAAGCCGGTCTCGTCCATCAACACCCCGGGCAACGTCAACTTCGGTGCCGGCCAGAACCAGGCCGTGCTGAACCTGACCGGCAAGGGCGTGGACCAGGGCTCCGGTGCGCAGCGGTACCGCTCGCTGATCAGCGTGCTCGAACTGCAGGCGGAATCCCCGCAGCTGCCCGAGTGCGACGGCGACGTCACCACCGACTGCACGCTGAATCAGACCGCCAAGGGCGCCGACCTGCGCTACATCGGCGCGGCGTCGACCGCTCCGCTGGCCAAGGCGCAGGGTGAGCCGGAGAACGCGCTGCTGGCCTTCGGTCTCACCACCTGGAGCGACCTGGCCAACCTGGGCAGCAACACCTCGCCGTTCGTGGACATCGACACCACGGGCGACGGGCAGCCGGACTTCGAGACCTATGTGACCAAGGTTACGTCGACCGACGTCCTCGTGGCGGTCACCGTGGCCCTGAAGCCGGGCTTCCCGCAGGTGGACATCCAGCCGATCAACGGCCAGCTCGGCGACGTCGACACGAACGTGTACGACACCAACGTCGTCGTGCTGCCGGTGAGCATCGCCGCGCTGGGGATCGACCCCAACGCCGCGTCGCACAAGATCAGCTACACGGTCGGGACCTCCGGGTTCTACGCGGCACCGGGTGCGGACTCGTCGACGATCGACTACGTCGGCACGCCGCTTTCGTTCGACGCCTTGGCTCCCGCGTACACGGTCCAGGGCGGCGGCGACTCCGCGCTGGGCTACGTCGCGAAGCCGGGCACGGCGCTGGTGGTCAACCGCAACGCGGCCGCGCAGGACACCGTGCTGGGCCTGCTGGCGATCGAGCACCACAACGCCTCGGGCAACCGGGCGAACGTGGTGAAGATCCAGACGAACGCGGGTGGTGGCAACACGGGTGTCGACCGGCCGGGCAACGGCGGGCGGCACACCGGACGTCAGCCGATCGGTGTGGGCTGACGCGATAGTGCGATAACCGGCGTTCGATGAGGTGAGGGACGCCCTGGCGGCATGCTTTGCGCCAGGGCGTCCCTTCTTGTTTTCACTCTTTCGGCTGTCTCGCTCTGTGGGAGGTTCCGGCATAAGGGTGGTGCGGCTACGGCTACCGGGCTACGGCCGGTAACCTTCCGCTGCTGGCGTTTTCTTGCGGATGGGCCATCCGGACTGCCGGTGGCCTGGTCTACGGAGGTGTGTGGATGCGGCTCGCGGTGATCCCAGGAGACGGGATCGGGCCCGAAGTGGTCTCCGAGGCGCTCAAGGTGCTCGGTGAGGTCGTACCGACGGCGGAGATCACGAACTACGACCTCGGCGCCGCCCGGTGGCACTCCACCGGCGAGCTGCTCCCGGAGTCGGTACTCGGTGAACTCCGTCAGCACGACGCGATCCTGCTGGGCGCGGTGGGCGACCCGACGGTGCCGAGCGGCATCCTGGAGCGTGGCCTGTTGCTGCGGCTCAGGTTCGAACTCGACCACCACGTGAACCTGCGCCCCGCCCGGCTGTACCCGGGTGTGCGCGGACCGCTCGCCGAGGCGGGCGAGATCGACATGGTCGTCGTGCGTGAAGGCACCGAAGGCCCGTACGCGGGCAACGGTGGCCTGCTGCGCAAGGACACCGAGAACGAGATCGCGACGGAGGTCAGCGTCAACACGGCGTTCGGCGTCCGGCGCGTGGTGACCGACGCGTTCAACCGGGCCGAGGCGCGGCCCCGCAAGCACCTGACGCTCCTGCACAAGACGAACGTGCTGGAGTACGCGGGCTCGCTGTGGTCGCGGATCGTCGAAGAGGTCTCGCTGGAGCACCCGGAGGTGACGGTCGCCTATTCCCATGTGGACGCCGCGACCATCCACCTGGTGACCGACCCGTCCCGGTTCGACGTCGTGGTGACGGACAACCTGTTCGGCGACATCATCACCGACCTGGCGGCCGCCGTGACCGGCGGCATCGGGCTGGCGGCGAGCGGGAACCTCGACATCACCCGGCGGAACCCGAGCATGTTCGAGCCGGTGCACGGCAGCGCGCCGGACATCGCCGGCCAGGGTCTCGCCGACCCGACCGCCGCGGTGCTCTCGGTCTCGTTGCTGCTGGACCACTTGGGACAGAAGGAAGCGGCGCGGCGGATCGAGGCCTCGGTGGCCTTCGACCTCGCGACCCGCGACCAGGCGTCGCCCGGTGCGACGCACGCGATCGGTGACCGGCTGGCGGCCCTGGTGTCGTCGAACGTGCGCCCGGTCACTCAGTAGTAGCTCTGGGACGAAGGGGCCCTTCACCGCATGTCACGCGGTGAAGGGCCCCTTTGTCACGTTGGCGACCTGGGAGTGTGTTGCGAAAGCCACTTTCGCAACCTTCAACGTTGCGAAAGTGGCTTTCGCAACGCCTGCCACCCGGGAATGTGTCCCGAAGTGTGGAACCTTTCGCCCGGCCTGTGGACGCCCGGCGAAGCGTGTGCCATGATGCGTCCGTGACCTCCTGCACCATCATTATCGCCGAGCGCGCCGGATAACAGCTCCACAAGAGCCCCCGGCGCGCAACCTCTCGCACCCATGCGGGAGGTTTTTTTGTTGCCTGAACACGCTTTGCCACCACCGCGAGGAGATTCCCGTGACCCGCAAGGAGCCCGCCGATACACCGCTCGGCGACGCCTTCCACCTGTACGACACGACGTTGCGCGACGGCGCGCAGCGTGAGGGGATCTCCTACTCCGTCACGGACAAACTGGCGGTGGCGAGGCTGCTCGACGATCTCGGGGTCGGGTTCATCGAAGGCGGATGGCCGGGCGCGCTGCCCAAGGACACGGAATTCTTCGCCCGCGCCGCTTCGGGCGAGCTGAAACTCCGCCATGCCGCGCTCGTCGCGTTCGGCGCGACGCGGAAGGCGGGCACCAAGGCCGAGCAGGACCAGCAGGTGCGGGCCCTGCTCGACTCGCAGGCACCGGTGGTCACGCTCGTGGCCAAATCCGATCTGCGCCACATCGAACGCGCGTTGCGGGTCGACGTCGACGAAGCGTGCGAGATGGTGCGCGACACCGTCGCGTTCCTCGTCGGTGAGGGACGTCGCGTCTTCCTTGACGCGGAACACTTTTTCGACGGCTACGCGTTCTCTCCGGACACCGCGCTGAAGGTGCTCGACGCGGGAGTGAACGCGGGTGCCGACGTCGCCGTGCTGTGCGACACCAACGGCGGGCAACTGCCGCTCGGACTCGCGGAAACCGTCCGCGAGGTCAAGGAAAGGACCGGATTCCGGCTCGGAATCCATTGTCAGGACGACACTTCCTGCGCGGTGGCGAATTCCGTCGCCGCCGTGCAGGCCGGCGTGACGCACGTCCAGTGCACCGCCAATGGTTACGGCGAGCGGGCGGGTAACGCCGATCTTTTCGCCGTGACAGGGAATTTGGTGACCAAGCTCGGTATGGAGGTGCTCCCGACCGGAGGCGCCGCCGAGCTCACCCGGGTCTCCCATGCCCTTGCCGAAATCGCGAACATCGCCCCCTACACCCACCAAGCTTACGTAGGGGCGTCGGCCTTCGCCCACAAGGCGGGACTGCACGCGAGCGCGATCAAGGTGGATCCGTTGCTGTACAACCACATCGATCCAGCTTCTGTCGGCAATGACATGCGGGTACTGGTCACCGAGATGGCCGGCAGGGCCAGCCTGGAGCTCAAGGGACGTGAGCTCGGGGTCGACCTTGCCGGCCAGCCCGAGGCGCTGACGAGCGCCGTGAAGAAGGTGAAACGCCTCGAATCCGAAGGCTGGTCCTTCGAAGCCGCGGACGCTTCACTGGAACTGCTGCTGCGGCGGGAGGTCGACGGCCCGCAGAGCGACGTCCTCGACGAACCGCCGTTCGAACTCGAGTCGTACCGGGTCGTCCTCGACCACCGGTCCGACGGCGAGGTCGTCTCCGAGGCGACGGTGAAGGTGCACGTCGCCGGGCAGCGCGTGATCGCGACCGCCGAGGGCAACGGGCCCGTGCACGCGCTCGACGCCGCCCTGCGCGAGGCGCTCAGCCCGCATCTGTCCTGGTTGGACAGTGTCGAGCTGGCCGACTACAAGGTGCGGATCCTGCCCGGCCATCCGGGCACCGACGCCGTCACCCGCGTGCTCGTCGAGACCAGCGACGGCGAGCGCGAGTGGACCACCGTCGGCGTGCACGGCAACATCGTCGAGGCGAGCTGGCTGGCGTTGTGCGACGCGCTCGTGCACAAGTCCCTCAGCGAGGGCCCGGCGTGAGGAGTCGTACAGTGGGGGAGTGCGTCTAGCCCGAATTGCTCATCCCGGTGGTGTCGCGTTCGCTTCGATCGAAGGGGACGGCGACGACGCCCAGGTACTGGAAATCGCCGAGCACCCCTTCGGCAACCCCAACTTCACCGGCAAACGCTGGCCGCTCGCCGACGTCCGGCTGCTCGCGCCGATCCTGCCGTCGAAGGTGATCGCGGTCGGCCGGAACTACGCCAAGCACGCGGCCGAGTTCGGCAACGAGGTCCCGCAGGACCCGATGCTGTTCATCAAGCCGTCGACCACGGTGATCGGGCCGAACGTGCCGATCCGCCGTCCGCGCGGTGTCGGCCGCGTCGACTTCGAGGGCGAACTGGCGATCGTCATCGGCCAGCCGGTCAAGAACGTGCCCGCCGCCCGCGCGGCGAGCGCGATCCTCGGCTACACCGTGGCGAACGACGTCAGCGCGCGTGACCTGCAGAAGTCCGACGGCCAGTGGGGCAGGGCGAAGGGTTTCGACACCTTCTGCCCGCTGGGCCCGTGGATCGAGACCTCGCTCGACGCGGCCGATCTCGCGCTCAAGTCCGAGGTGGACGGTGTGCTCAAGCAGGACGGCCGGACGTCGGACCTGGTGCACAAGATCCCCGAGCTGGTCGAGTTCGTTTCCGGCGTGATGACCCTGCTGCCCGGTGACGTCATCCTGACCGGCACGCCCGAGGGCGTCGGCCCGATCGAGGACGGCCAGTCCGTGTCGATCACCATCGAGGGCATCGGCACCCTGACGAACCCGGTTCAAGACATCTGACGTTCGATGAAGGACTCCTTCATTGCAAATTTTGCGATGAAGGAGTCCTTCATTGCATCCGGAGGCTAACCGGCCGGTTCCATCGCCCGCCGCGCGAAGGCCGGGGCGTGTTCGGGCCGCAGCCCCAGGCCCAGCAGCCGCGCGGGGATGTAGGACAGCCCGGGGAACCGGCTGAACAGCTTCACCATCGGCGCGGGCGGGCCGTTGCGCTTGCCGGCCATCACCGGCCCCATCACGTTCTTGTGCAGCATCCGCTGCAGCCCCTGCACCAGCATCGTGGGCGCGAGACGGCGCTTGCGGACCTTCGCCAGATCCGCCACCGACGGCCTGCCGCGGCGCAGCGGTTCGGCGAGCAGGGTGGCGGCCGCGACCGCGTCCTGCACCGCGAGGTTGATGCCGACCCCGCCGACCGGCGACATCGCGTGCGCCGCGTCACCGATGCACAGCAGCCCGTCGAGATGCCACTTCCGCAGCAGGTTCATCTTGACGTCGAGGAATTTGACGTCGTCCGTCGTCTTCAGCTCGTCCACGCGGTCGGCAAGCTCGGGCAGGATCGCGGCCACGTTCTCCCGGAACGCCTCGATGCCCTTGTCGCGCAGGTCCTGGCCCTTGGGGCTGAGGTAGGCGATCTGGAAGTAGCCCTTGCGGGGCAGCGGCACGGCGAAGCGGCGATCCCGCATCTTCGGGGTCAGCATGCCTTCGCGTTCGCCGTCCCGCCGTGAGATCCGGAACCACCACGCGTCGAACGGGATGGGGTAGTCCTTCGTCATGAGCCCGGCTTCGCGGCGGGCCAGCGACCAGCGTCCGTCGGCGGCGATCACCAGGTCGGCGCGCAGTTCGCCGGTCTTCCCGTCGGCGTCGCGGTAGCGGACCCCGCTCACCCGGCCGTGTTCGAAGATCAGCCCGGTCATCTCGGTGCTCTGCCGCAGCGTGAACGTGGGTTCCTTCGCGCCGGCGTCGGCGAGCAGGTCCAGGAAGTCCCACTGCGGGACCATGGCGATGTACGGGTGCGCCACCTTCAGCCTGGTCAGGTCGGCGAGGCGCATCATCGTGCCGTCCTCGGCGGGGAAGCCGGCGTAGGCGATCTCGCTGTGCGGCAGGCTGAGGAATTTCTCGCTCAGGCCCAGCTCGTCCAGCAACGTCAACGTCGACGGGTGCACGGTGTCGCCGCGGAAGTCCCGCAGGAAGTCCTGGTGCTTCTCCAGCACGGTGACCTCGACCCCGGCCCTGGCCAGCAGCAATCCGGCGACCATCCCCGCGGGGCCACCGCCGACGACCACGCAGTTCGTACGTTCGTTCATCCGTCCCACCCCTTCGAACCCTTATTCATCACTTGTTGAATAAGCTCAGGATGCACTCCTCCGACGGGCGCGTCAAGCGCCATCCGGGCGGATACGCTGTTCGGGGTATGGCGCAGGTCTCACCGGACCGTGTGAGCCGGCGGACGTCGAGGCAAGTGTCCAAAAAGGACTTGAGAGGTCCGCGACCGTCCCGGAAGGACGGCGATCGCGGAAATGCCCTTGTGGACGGTCTCGTGACCCAAGCGGGACAAGGATTTCGTTGTCATCACAGGGTGTGCGCGCCGAGAATCGGATGGGGTGCCGCGTATCGACATTTCACCCGGCCGCCCGCGTTGGCCGTTGTCCGGTAACTAAAACACGTCATCTCACCAACTGGGAGTAGAGTGCCCGCGCCGGAACAGAGCAGCCTTAATCACCTCATCGGCAGAGTCGCGATCGCGCTGAGTGCCCTAGCCTCACTTGGTGGATTTCGCTCTCGTGCCCCGGACCTCGTCACGAACCACGCCGGACGCTCCGGACGGAGCCCCGTGGGAGCCCCCGGAGTTACGGTTGGTGTGCCTCGACATCGATGACACGCTGATCGACTGCACGGCGGCGATCCGCCTCAGCCTGAGCGCCCTCACCGGTCAGAACGACCTTTGGCCGCTGTGGGATCTCATCACCGAAGAGCATGTCGCGCTGGTGGTCGCGGGCGAAATCGATTACGCGACCATGCATTACAAGCGTACGGAATGTTTCCTCGCCGAGATCGGCATTTTGGCCGACGAAGAGCAGGTCAGCGGCTTCGAAAGACGCCGTCGTGAAATTCTCACCCGTTCGTGGCAATTGTTCGAAGATGTCCTCCCATGCCTTGAATGGCTGCGGGCCGCCGGTGTTCTCGTCGCCGCGGTCACGAACGCCTCGGGCGCGCATCAGCGCAAGAAGATCGCCGACCTCGGCCTCGCCCGGTTCTTCGATCACGTGGCCATCGCCGGTGAACTCGGAGTAGCCAAACCCGACCCGGCGATGTTCCACTCGGTCTGCCTCGGCCTCGGCTGCGACCCGGCGCAGGCCGTCCACGTCGGCGACAAACTCGACACCGACGCCATCGGCGCACGCGACGCCGGCCTGGGGGCCGTCTGGCTCGACCGGGACGGCATCGCCGAGCGCGCCCCGGCGGGCGTGCACACCATCTCGGGCCTCGACGAGCTGCCTGAGCTGCTCGTTTCCGAGTTCGCGAAGCTCGGCGTGCCCGCTCAGCGCGCTACTGAGACCCCCGCTTTCACGGTGCGGAACAGCGTGCTCTAGTATTCTTTCTCGTGCGGCACCGAGCCGGTCAAGATCGGAACGGTACCTCACTGGGGTATGGTGTAATTGGCAGCACGACTGGTTCTGGTCCAGTTAGTCTAGGTTCGAGTCCTGGTACCCCAGCTGGAGAACTCTCCGGAGTGAAACACAGAGTGACCCCCCTGCGAAGGTGGGAAACCCGGTCTGGTAAGTTTCTCCACAGCAACACAGCAGGTGAACAACTGAAAATCTCCTCCTGAAGGAGAAGATCCTAGCCCCCGTCGTCTAGCGGCCTAGGACGCCGGCCTCTCACGCCGGTAGCGTGGGTTCGAATCCCATCGGGGGTACACCGCGAAAAGCGTCGATCATTTCGATCGGCGCTTTTCGTTGTTTCGGGAGCCGACATGGCGTCGGTGATCCTTTCTCCTGCTTCCGCGATCGCGGTCACTTGACCTGCCGGCAGTTTAACCTCGATCGTCACGACGTCGCCGGGACCGTTCAGCTGCACGGTGAGCTGTGTCACCTCGAAGAGCGTCTGAAGCCTTGGCGAAGTGTCGTCCACAGTGGCCAAATCGGCTTCCGGAATGGACGTACGGTCAGGTCCAGGCCCTCGCCGGGCAGGCGGAGGAATCCCTGGGGCGGCCGTCGCGATCGACAACGAACGCGGCATGCGACCTGGCCGCCGCGGGCATCAGGCCGACAGCGGCGAAAATCCCCTCTGGGATCTGCCGATCCATCACCTCTAGCCGAGTTTCGTCCGCGCGGCGCCGGTCAGCCGTAGGGTGACGCGCCTGACCGCGAGCACCGACGCAGTCGCCTGGGCACGCCAGCGGGAGTGCATCGTGTGTCCATTGTAGACAGACAGTGTCGGTGCGCTGTGTCGGGCGACGGCGTCGGGGATCGGGGACAGGCCGGCCGCGGCGCGGATATGGACGAGTCTGCGCACGCAGTCCAGGCGCGATGTCGCGACTTGTGCTCTCGCGATCGCTAGTTCGTCGATGAGTGCGATGGTCTCGCCCTGTTTGATCAGCTGTCGCCATTGCGGGTCCTGCAGCAAGGTGTCGAAGTACTCCCTGATCGTGATCAACGCCAGTACGAAGGCGGTGAGGTCCGGTGGTACGGAGGTGAGCAGGGCAGGAGGATGCGTCAACGCGGTGATGCGGAGGTCGGCGGTGTCCGCCAGGACGGTCCTCATCTTGAAAAGGTGGACTTCTTTGTCCGCCTCGCCTTTCTCTCGTGCTTTGACGGCGGCGGCGTCGACGGCTTCGGTGAGATCGTTGCGTACCAGGTCGAGGATGGCCGTGGTGACGGGGAGATCCTCCTCGGCCATGCGGCGGAGTTCGACCGTTCTTCTGGCGGCCCGGATCAGATCACGAGGCAGGCCGCCGGAGATGGCGTGGCAGAACAGCGAGGCCACCCGGGGGAACTTGACCGTGCGACCGAGCAGCAGGTTGATCGAATTCGCCGCGGTGAACGGGACCATCCTGATCACGTCGTCGAAAGACGAGTCGAACACGTCCCGCACCGGCACCCCGCGGAGGGCGAAGCTCGCGAGGGCATCCTCCGAGACCGACACGACGAAGTGGGTGTTCGGCAGGTGGAAGAGATCCTTCAGGCCGTTGATCGCCTCGACGGCCTGTTCGGGAGAGGCCATCTTGTCTAGCTCGTCGATGGCGACGACGATCGGGATCTCCGAGATCTGGTTGAACCGGTCCAGGAAATTCCGGAGGTCGGCCACCCGATCGGGATGGCTACGGTCTCGTTCGGCGTAGCCGGTCTGTTGTTCGCTGTCGGTATGGATTCCGGGGAGGAGCTTCAAAGTGAGCTTGTCCTTTTCGCTCACGTTGGCACTCCAGGTGAGTTTCCGGATCTCGCGGTGGGCGAGGTCGGCCTGGTCTTCGGGAAGCTTTGCCGCGCGCCGGTCCGCCCGTGATCTCGCCATGTCGATGAACAGACAGCACACGGCCGTTCCCACCAGCGTGACGCCGAGGAACCCCGAGACGGACACGGGGGGAAGTGTGGCGTCGAGGAGTTCGAGGGCGAGCAGCCCGTAGCCTAGGAGGAACAGGCCCATCACGACCAAGCGTCTGACGTTGCGACTTCGTCGCCTGACGAGAAGTTCGGGGTCCGCGTAGTGCACTCGCGCGTCGCGAAGCACCGCTCGGGCGATCTCTTCGTGCACTGTCCGCACGAAATCGGCGGCCTGGTAGTACACCGGTGATTGGACGTAGACGCCCACGCGTCGCTTGCTGTGTCCATCGTCCATCGAATTGGTCGACACTCTGCGCAGCACGGTGCTCTTGCCCACGCCCCTGGGGCCCGCGACACCGATGGCCGAAGTCGGGTGCAGGTCGATGAATTCCTCGACCTGGCGCAGCCCTGTCGCGGGGACCGTATCCGCCGAATCGAGTTCGACCAGCGCAGGGGCTTCCGGCCGGGTGAGCACCGTGCCGGTGGTCGATCCTGGGCCGTCGAGTGCGTTGACCGCTTCGCGGACGAGGGCTTCGGTCTCGGTCTGGGCTCGTCTCGCCAGGTTCGCCTCGGTGTTGTTCACATCGCGGTGTGCCGGCGAATACCGATGCCTACGGGCGTTCGCTCGTCCTATCGCGCGGAGCCCCAGGTTCGCCACGACGGCCGCGATCACAGTGGCCGCGCCGAGCAGCAGAGCTGTGGGGGAACCGGCCACTGTCGGGAAGAGCGCCCATCTGATGTGTGTCCACGGCCAATCGACTTCGGTCGCCGACTGGAGCAGCAGGATGAGCAGCACACCGAATAAGGCATTGATGGCCAGCCACACCCAGCGGAGCCGCTGCTCCAGACCGAGGAGCGCCAGATCGTCCTTTCTCGCCGCCGACAGCGCGTCCCGATGCGCCGCTAGCTCTAGACGTGCCGCCGCCCTGAGCCGCGGTAGCTGAGCGAGGACCGACTTTTCGATTTCGATCTCGTCGACGTCGAGGCCTCGAAGGTCCGCTCTCGTCAGCGTCTGTTCGATCATGCTCCGAACTCGCTGTTCGGTGAGCCACGATGTGCTCTCGTCTTCCGTGCTCACCTGGCCTCCGCAAGGGTTCGCACATCAGTCGAGCCGATGCGGGGAAGCGTTACGCGGACCCCCTGCGGTGACGCTGTCTGACGACCAACGACCGGACGGCGAGGACGGATCAGGGTGTGCCGCGAGAGGCGGCGGCAGACCCCGAGCTGATTCCTTAGTCGGCGGTGCGGAGTTCGTCGTTCTGGCGCTGGACCTCGTGGAGCCGGTCTTCGAGGGAGACGATGCGGCAGGCGGCGTCGATGGCCGTGCCTTGGTCGACCAGTTCCCGTACGCGGGCGGCGATGCGCAGCTGGTGCCGGGAGTAGCGGCGGTGTCCGCCCGCCGAGCGTTGGGGGGTGATCAGCCCGGCTTCGTCGAGGCTGCGGAGGAAGTTCTGGGTGGCGCCCAGCATGTCCGCGGCGCGGCCCATCGTGTAGGCGGGGTAGTGGTCGTCGTCGAACTTGTCGGCCCCGCCGGAAACGGCAGCGGGGGTCTCGCGTTGGTCAGGAATCATTCCACCTCCACATCACAAGGGACCCCGGGCGCCACATGCGGCGCCCGGGGTCCCAGGGGTCGGGTTTCACCATTGCCTACCGGCCGTGAGGCCGGTGTCCTGCATCCGCGGTGTCCGTCCGAGAGGCGGACGATGCGGAGATCGCTGATTCGTAACCGAGAACCACCTTCCAATCCGATGGGCCTGCGGTACCCGCGCGGCATTACTGCCCAGCCGCCGCGGGCGATCCAATGATGCTCCCTTTCCCTTCTATCCTGTGTTTCTCTCTTACCGGGTACTGCTTGTACTGCGATTTCCTCGACGGTCACCGGCTGGAACCCTTCCACTGATCGGTCCCAGCACACGTGACGTCGCTGGCCACTGCCCGGAGCCCTTTCCTGGATCGGCTCCGGCCACCTGACCGGTCCTGCGTTCATTGCACTTGCACTGTTCGCCGGGATCGGCCTTGCTGTTCACGTCCTACTTCCCGATCCCGGTACTGCTCCGGCCACCAGTCGAAACCTGTTCACCGATTGGCTTCGTCCTGCCTGGCCGTCTTGTCTCACTTCGCGGGTAGTTCCGTCATCTCCCGCGCCTGCTTGACGTTGTCTCTCTCGGTACGAGAAGAACGCTACACCCGCCCGAAGTTGAATGTCTACCCTCGCCGCCATAGATTTTCTTCTGTCGCGGCGTGGAGGAGCGCCGGCGTGGCAGATCCGCAGGTCGATGCGGGGGCGGCGACGAACGACATCACTCGAAAGGGCAGGCGGGATGACCGACTCGACCGCACGGCAGGACCCATTCGGCCTGAGCGGGGTGCGCGACCAGGAGGAGTACGTCGTCGCACTGAAGCGCTTGGCCGAGCAGGGCCGCCGCGAACGCTGTGTCGCGCTGCTGTCGGAGGCCGAGGCTCACGTCGTCGCGGAACTGCTGGGCCAGTACGCCCTCCACGATCCCGTCGGACATCTCAACCAACTCGCCGCCACACTCGCGGCGCGCCTCTACAGCCGCCTCGGCGTTTGAAAGCACGGGCGAGCGTTCTGGCCCGGGCCTGCGCATGGACAATCTCCAGTCCGGGCGCATTCCTAGGTGCGCGCGAGTACTCGGTAGGGGCGCACGACCGCTTCGACGAACGCCGTGACCTGTTCGTCGACGTGCGCCTTTTCCTCGGCGTCGTTCTCGACGAGGAAAAGGCGGTTGGCGATGTTCTTCTGTGCCTTCAGGAGTGCGAAGTCGTCCCTGCTGTACAGGGTGTCCGCGGCGTTGCTGGGCAGCCGATGCTCGTCGGACACTTCGAGACTGATCGACTGGCCCGCCACGGAGATCTTCGGTGGCTCGCCCCGTCTGGCCAGCCGGGCGGAGCGCTTGGTGTCGGAGGCGCGGACGTGGATGATCTGCGACGCCGCCAGGACCTCGTCGCCGAACACCTGGAGCGCTCCGATCGTGTCGGCCCTGGCGAACTCGACGATCGTGATCGGGTTGCTGCGGCGGTTTTCCCAGACGCGGTGGCCGAGTGTGTGCAGGGCCGGCCGGAGATCGTCCTCGCGCTCCACTTGGAACGCGCCGCCCTGCTGGGCGCTGAAGCCCGCACCGCGACCGTCGCCGAAGAGCATCAAGGCGTGGAGGAATTCCTCGAACGCGTAGACGTAGTCGTTCAGTTCGTCGACCTGCATCCGCCACCGCCGAAGCTCTTCGGCGAGGGCTCGGCGGACCAGGGACTTGCCTGCACCCGGCAGGCCGGTGACGAAGACGACCGGCGCGCGGTGGCGGAACGCCAGATGTCGCAGGATCGCGTCCTCCGCCTTGGCGGGCAGCTGGTACGCCGCGCGCTGCTCCCGGATCCGGTCCGCGAGGCCGGAGTCGGGCCCGGCGAGGAGTTCCCCGGCCAGGAACGATTCGAGGGGTTCGGACTCGCTCCACGTCTCGTCGAAGTGGCTGCGGAACACCTTCGCGGCGGAGATCTCGTCCAGCCGTTCGGGCCGGTCCTTCCCGCCGTTGCGGCGGTTGAGCACCGTGTGGTGTTCCGAACCGGAGAACAGGTGGTACGACAGGTGATCCGCGGTCAGTGCGCGGGACACGCGAACCTCGATCCCCGCTGCGAGCAGCTCGGCTCCGGCGGTCAGGGACGCGGGCTCGGTGCGGGTGATCACCCGGACGCCGCGGCGGCCGTTGAGCTGCCTCCACGATTCCTGGATCTCGACGAGCACCGGGGAGCCTTGTGCCGGCAGCAGATTCGGGACCAGGGCGTCGAGCCGGTCGACGTTGTCGTTGTTGGAGATGACGAGCATCTCCGCCAGGTAGTTCCGCCGGGTCATCCGCTGGGAGAGCCCGGTCGGCAGGCGGGTGCGCCGCCACAGGAACCTGACGGTCGCCACGATGAGGGCGACGGACACACCGCTGGTCACGGGAACGAGGAGCTGACTCCAGTTCATCGGGTCACCTGTCCGCGGTGTTGTCGGGACGCCTAAGCTGAAGTTTAGGCAAGACGAACTTTCATTTCAAGTACGGCGGATTCTCGCAGGTGGCACAATATATCGGCTAGCGATATATTGTGCCCATGGTTGGTCGAACGATGACGGAGCAGGCGTTCTTCGTCCTCACCGCGCTGGTGGACACGCCGCGTCATGGGTACGGGATCGTCGGCGAGGTGGGGGATCTTTCGGACGGCCGGGTGAAGCTGAAGGTCGGCACGCTGTACGGCGTGCTGGATCGGCTGGTCGCGGACGGTCTGGTCGAGCCGGATCGGGAGGAGGTCGCCAACGGGCGGCTCCGCCGGTACTACCGGCTGACCGAGGACGGCCGCACGGCGCTCGCGGCCGAGGTCCAACGGCAGGCTTCGAACGCCCGCGCCGCCTCGGAACGGCTGCGCGCGTGGCGGCCGGCGGACACCGGAGGTCTGGCGTGAACCGCCTGGAGGAGCGATACCGGCGGGTGCTGCGGCTGCTCCCCGCCTCCTATCGTCAGGCGTGGGAGGAGGACATGGTCGCCACCTTCCTGCACAGCGAGATGCCGGAGGACGCCGAGGACGCGGAGTTCGCCGTCGACCACGGCAGGCCGAGCTGGCCGGAGGTGGCGAGCGTCGTGGCGCTGGCGGTGCGGCTGCGACTGGGAGGCGACGGCGCGCCCCTCCGCTACCTCGTCTGGGGTGAGACGGTCCGGCGGCTGGCGCTGGTGGGGTTGCTCGTGCAGGCAGTGGCCGCGCTGGCCGGTATCGGGGCGTGGCTGTGGTCTCCCTCGATGACGAATCCGATCGCGGCCGACGTGCAGGCCCTGCTCGGCTTGGTCTGGGTGGCGGCTTATCTGTGCCTGGTGACCGGCCGGCGGCGCGCGGCGCGGTGGCTCGCGGTGACGGCGCTGGCTCAAGCCTCGGTCTTCTTCGGAGTGGATCTCGTGGCCGTCGAGGGTGCGTACGGGCTGTCCGGGACCGTCGGACTCCTGCTGGAGGTGCTGCCGGTGGTGGCACTGGTCGCGTTCCATCGGCAGGCCCCACCGGTGAAAGCGCGGCCGTGGCTCGTCGCGCTGCTTGCCGGCGTCGGCCTCCTGACGGTCGCGATGTCGGTCACCTATGTCAGCGTTCCGGCGCTCGTGGACTGGCCGGGCGTGATCTGTGTGGCGGTTTTCGTCGCCGCGGTCGTCTACTTGAGCGTGCCTCGCCTGGGCTGGCGGAGTGCCGCGGTGTCGTGGTCGACGACGCTCGCTTCGCTCGCGCTGGTCGCCCTCGTGCAGCGGGTCGTGACGCTGCTGGACTACCTCCGGCTCGCGGCCCGCACCGCGGAACTGGACATCATGACCGCGATCGCCGCCGGGCAGACCGTGGCGGTTCTGGCGGTAGCGGTGCCGCTCGCGGTGCTCGCCGCCAAGGCCGTGCGCGCGCTGCCGCCGGTCGCGGCCCGGTGATGCGCACGAAGGGTTGACCTGGCCGGGGAGTGACCGGGGCGAAGGCTCCCTTCACCGCATTGGACGCGGTGAAGGGAGCCTTCGCGTCACGGATTTCGAGATCCCGCTCTCGCGCGCGGACCGGCGGGGATGGTCCTCGTCGTTTCGTGGCCACGCGCGGACGGGCACGTCCGGCGTTTGCTGGCCGAGGTCATGAACGCGGCCGATCACCATCTCCACGGGATCCCCGATCACGACTGACCACAGTGGACGGTCCGGACGCGATGCGGTCCCTTTTGCCCGCCGGATTCCAGCGGTATGGTCGGACGAAGGCGACCGCGGCTGCGGCGGGAGACGATTTGCTGGACATCATCGGTCTGAGTGAAACCGACGTCGAGGTCTACGATGCCTTCGCCGGCACCGGTTCGCTGACCGTCGCCGAAATCCGGCGGCGAACCGGGATTCCGCAACAACGGCTGCTCCGCGTACTGGGCGCGCTGACGGAAAAAGGTTTGCTCGTCAGGCTTCCCGGCCGGGCGGAGGCGTATTCGGCGGTGCGGCCGGAGATCGCGCTGGAGGCGATGCTCCGGCTGAAGGAACAGGAACTCGCGAGCGCGCGGCTGGTCGCCGACCGGTTGCGCGAGCGGTACCGGGCGACGTCCGGCGAACGCGCGGTCGATCTCATCGAAGTGATCCACGGCGACGCGCTGATCGCCGAGCGGGCGGATCAGCTGCTGCGCTCGGCCGAGCGGGAGGTCGCCTTCGTCGACAAACCGCCTTACGCGCGAACGCCGAGTGTGCTGCATCCCGCCGAACGTGATCTCCTTGGCCGGGGGGTGCGCTTTCGCGGGGTTTACGAGCGCAGTGCGCTGGAAATGCACGACCTGTCATCCGACCTGGAAGCAGGTCTCGCGCTCGGCGAGGAGGCCCGCGTGGTCACCAGCGCCCCGCTCAAGATGATCGTGGTCGACCAGCGCGTCGGACTGGTGCCACTGCGGTCCGATCTCCCCGAGGTCGGCGCGGCCCTGGTGATCCACCCGTGCGCGCTGCTCGACGCGCTCGGCGCGGTCTTCGCTTTCCTTTGGCAGAGCGGGCTTCCGCTGCGCCTGCCCGGTTCGGCCGAACTGGCGGACGTCGCCCCTTCCGACGACGCCCGCCTGCTCGCCTTGCTGACCACCGGCCTGCCGGACCGGAGCATCGCCAAGCAGCTCGGCATGAGCTACCGGACCTTCCAACGACGGCTTCGCGACCTCATGACCGCGCTCGGCGCGACCACCCGGTTCCAGGCCGGGCTTCAGGTCGCCACGCGGGGTTGGGTCACCTTGCCGGCGGCCCAACCCCCGATCGAGGACGACGTCAGCGAGCGCGCGGATTCGCCTTCGCCACGTCCGTGAGCGCGTAGGCCCGCTGGACCGTCTGCGTCACGGTGTTGCCCGAGCTGTCCCGTGCTTCCGAGCGCAGCCAGACGAACCCGTCGGTCGCCGCGAGTGGCGGGTGGGCCACCGTCACCGACCAGAGCCCGTTCGCACCCGGCCGGACGGTCGCCGCCGTCCACGTGCGCCCGCCGTCCGTCGACGCCGACACCTGCAGCCGCGTCACCGGTCCGCCGCCCCGCGCGCCGCTGTGCGAGCCGGCGGACACGTCGAAGGTGAACGGGCGCCCGGCCGGGGCGCGGCCGCCGAGATCCAGCGGCAGCCGGTGGTCCAGCTGGATGAGCGGCTGGAAGGAACACGACTTCCCCGCGTTGTGGCAGGAGAAGCCGAGCGGTGCCGCGGCGTCGGACCGTGCCGAGGCGAACGTCCACGACGTGTCCGTCCTCGGGGCGTGCTGGAACAGCGCCCCGCTCGGGATGCCGACCTGCGCCGGGCCGGGCATCACGTCGGTCACGTCCAGCCGGTAGGTGGCGGGGGTCGGCGCGAGCCGGAACTCCGGGATGAGCGCGAGCGGATCGTCCGCATTGGACCGCGGGATCTCGGCCCCGTCCCGGTACAGCCGTGCCGTGGTCGCCGCGAAGTACCGCGCGTTCTCGTAGGGATTCGCGTAATGCCCGCCCACCCCGGTCGTGCCGTCCATCCACTGCAGGCCGGGGAGGAACAGGTCGGGATCCGTGCCACCACGGCACATCGAGCACAGCACCGCCCAGCCGGAGGCCGTCGCCGGGTACCGGGCCGGATGATCGGCCGGCAGTTCCACCGTGCCGCTGTGCAGTGGCGCGCGGAACCAGAACTCGTCCGGTCTCGACCGCTCGCCCGCGCGGTAGACGTTCTGCGCGTTCATGCTCAGTGCGGCGCGACGACCCGCGGTGTCGTTGCCGGACAGGGTGACGACCCTTTTCCAGACCAGCCGATCGTCCGCCGGACCGGTGTATTCGGTCCAGGAGCCGGGAACCGGGATCTTCGTGCCCTGCACCGCTTGTGTCTTCCACAGGCCGGTCGGGAAGGCGTACCAGTTCTTCTGCCCGGTCAGTCCCGGTTTTTCGGCCTGGTACCCGGTTTTCGTGGCGACCAAGGTCTTCCGGTCGACCCGCCGGACGAGCTCCTTCGGCACGCCGTTGGCGTCGAGGTAGCTGAGGTTGTACATCGCGTCCGGAGCCGCGCGCACCAGCAAGCGCACCGAAACGGCACCGGCGGTCCGCAGCTTTTCGCCTTCGTCCCAGCCGAGGGACAAGGTCGGCACCACCGCGCTGCCGAGGCCCGGAACGCTCAGCGAACCCGGCGAACCGGCGTAGGGGATCAACGCCGCCCCACCCGCGGCGGACACCGCGCGTGCCGCGTTCGCGATGCCCACGGAGACCGCGCTCACCGGATCCGGTGCCCCGGCCGGGACCGGAATCCTTACCAGGACGGCCTTTCCGCGGACGTCGAGACCGGTGAGATCACCCGCATCACCGAACACGACCGGCAGCGTTCGCTCACCGGGCGACTTCGCCGTCAACGTCGGCACGTCGTACGCCGGGTTCAGCACGGCCGAACCGCCACCGACGATCCGCATCTCGACCGCGGTCTGGGACAGTGTCGCGCTGTCCTGCAACGAAATCGCGCCCGCCGAGGTGGCGGCCGAGGGGGTCACGCGCACCTCCCAGCCCGCGCCCGAGGCCAGCCCGGCTTCACCGATGTAACCGTTCACACCGGCTCCGCCGGGGATCACGCGCCTCAGCATCACCGTGCGGTCCCGCAGATCGGTGGGAGTGGGCGTGATCAGCCCCGCCGGGACGGCGTTCGCCGCGTTCAGCGCGATCTCCGCCGGGCCCGTGACGGCGACCTGCGTCGCGCTCATCGCCGACCAGCGGCGCACCGTCAGCCCGCGCTCCATCGCCCAGCCGAGCGCCGAATAGCGTCCGGCGGGCACGAGCACCCGGCCGACCCCGTCGACCAGGCCGACCTGCTGGCTGACCTGGTCGAGGAACGGGTCGTTGCGGTTACCCGCACCGGCCGCGTCGTCGATCAGCTGAGCCGACGCGGACTGAGCGGGCCCGCCCGCCGAGTCCCGGACCCGGATCGTCACCGGGAACAGTTCGGCCGCGTTGTAGGTGCTCACAGGAGTCCGCACCGCGTTGGCCCCGTCCGCGGTCGTGGCCACCACGGCGCCACCGTAGACACCCGCCGTTCCTTCGTTCGGGTTCACGGCGAGGTCGACGGTGGTACTCGACTTCGGCGGGATCGACAGATCCGTCTTCGCCAGGCGCATCCCGGTACCCGGCGCGGCGCCGCCGTCCCAAGGTCGCACGGTCAGCTTCAGGTTCAGGTTCAGCGGCTGGTCCCCGGCGTTGGTGTAGGACAGCTGCCGGACGACCTGTGCCGAGGCGTTGGTCGTCCGCTCGTTACGGCCGAAACTAGCGACGGCGGTGCCGGTCGCCTTCTGCGATACGGCCCGCGCGACGTCGAGGATTCCGGCGCCCTGCTCGAACCAGCGAAGGCCGACGTCCTTGGCCGTGGTGACGAGGGTGTTCTTCAGTGCCTGCCCGGTCAGCCCCGGTCGCTGCTGCAGCAGGATAGCCGCGGCGCCCGCGACATGCGGTGTCGCCATGGAAGTGCCCGACGCGGCGGTGTAGGAGGCGTCCACCGGTTCGCCCAGCGCCGTGTCCGCGGCCCTGGCGGCGACGATCCCGACGCCGGGCGCGGTGATCTCCGGTTTGACCGAGGCGTCCCGCAACCGCGGGCCGCGGCTGCTGAACCACGCGATCTTGTCCTCCCGGTCGAGCGCTCCGACGGTGAGCGCGGACGTCGCCGCCCCCGGTGTCGTGACGGTCCGGTCGCCCGGTCCGGAGTTCCCGGCCGCGACCACGAACAGCGTGCCGGACTTCGCCGAAAGCGAGTCGATCTGCTCGCTCATCGGGTCGGCCCCGTCGCTGACGCCGGCACCGAGGCTGAGGTTCACGATCTTCGCGCCCTGCGCGACGGCCCAGTCGATCCCGGCCATCACCTGTGCGGTGTCACCCTCGCCGGAAGCGTCGAAAACCTTGGCCACCACCAGATTCGCGTCCGGTGCCACACCCTTGTACCGGCCGCCCGAGGCCGCGCCGGTACCGGCGACGATCGACGCGACGTGCGTGCCGTGGCCGTGGCGGTCCACGACGTCGCCTTCTCCGCTGAAGTCCGCGGAGGCGACCGTCTTGCCCGCCAGGTCGGGATGGTTCTCGTCGATCCCGGTGTCCACCACCGCGACCGTGCTTCCCTTCCCGGTCCACCCGCCGCTCCACGCCGACGGCGCACCGACCCGCGCGGTGCTCTTGTCCAGCGTCACCCGGACCTTCCTGTCCAGCCGGACTTGCGAAATCCCTTGGTTCAGCACGGGTTTCCCGCCCGCGTCGAACGCGACGAGGGCACGCCAGAATTCGCCCGTCCCCGCTTTCTTGACCTGAACCCCCACTCCGTTGGCCGTGACCAGCGGGGTGAGCCGCTGGGTCTGCGGGAGCGCCTTCGCCTTCGCGTCCAGAGTCCGGGCGGACAGCCCCGACCGGTCGCCGTAACGCACGATGACGGGGATCGTGGTGCTCGCCGCGTCGTCACGCCGGTCGCCGACGAGCGTGGTGACGTTGAACAGCTCCGGGCTCAGCAATCCCTTGCCGACGAACGGAAGCGCGTCCGACGGATACACCATCAGCCCTTCGGCCGTGGTCGTGATCTGGAACGCCGGGCTCGGCCGGTCCGGCCGCACCGCCGGTTCGACCTGTGCGGTGCCGTGCCCGGCGCCGTCTCGTTCGTAGGTCACCACGTCGCCGGTGAGCAACGTGACGCGATGGACGTCCGGCCGCCCGGTGACGGGAGCGGGGCCGGATACGGCGGCGGTCGCGGCGGTCGCGATCACCGGTAGAGGGGTCAGGGCGACCAGTGCGGAGGCCGCCAGGATCGCCACCGGGTGCCAGGGGTGTCTCGTCAGGTGAGGGGAACGGGGGAACATCGAGCCTCACTCTCCTCGGATAGTGAGAAGCGGCCGTGGGCACGGCCGCCGCGAAGATGGAGTTTCCCGAGGATGAGGCAGGAGTTCCCGGATGAACACAATTATCGTTGGCGGTATGTCGCCGTTGGCGAGATACCGCCATGGAAGGGCCCGGACCGCCGACGGCGGCCCGGGCCCGGTCGAGAGACGGGTCGGTACTGGGGGACTTACAGACCCGGGGTGCGCAGCTGCAGCGAGAAGTCCTGCCGGTTGTTGTCGGTGTCGGTGCTCAGGATGTTGCGGGTGTTCGCCGCGTTGAGCTGGTCGGTGATGGTGTTCTCCGGAATCGCGGCCTGGCCTTCACGCGGGGCCACGACCGCGTTGCTGAAGGCCACACCGTCGATCTTCGCGCTCGCCATGTTCTGCAGCGAGAGGCCACCGGCGGTCGGGATGCCCTCGGCGCCGGTCAGGGTGAAGGGGATGACGTAGGTCTGGTCGACGACGGTGCCGGAGAAGTTCTGCCCGACCAGCACCGCGTACTGGCCCGCGTTGCCCTTCGGCTGCAGGATCGTGCCCGCGGGCAGGACGATCGTGTCGGTCACGACGTTCGACGGCGAGTAGATCCGGATCACGTAGCCGCTCACGTCCTGCGGCTGGTTCGAGACGTTGCGCAGCTCGATGAACTCGTCGAGCAGACCGTTCACGCCGCGGGTCGAAACCTCGTTGATGACCACGGTGGACGACACGAGCGGGGCGGCCTCGGTGCCCTCGCTCTCGCCGGCCGCGTTCGCGACACCACCGGCCATACCCATCGCCAGCATTGCGAATACCGCCGAAGCGCCCAGAATTCGTCGCACGGGAAATTCCTTTCAGCTTGGTTTTCCGGGGGATTGTTCCGCCGGACCGGAACCCTTTCCGCCGGTGCCGACACGACAATCATCCGAGAATCGGGGTGCCGCCGGGAAGGGGCCAGTTTTCCGGTACTTTCGCGTCACGCGATAAGGGTCCGGCGCCGCCTTCTCGCGACCGCGGCGGCGAGCTCGAGTTCGTGGCTGGAGGTGTCCAGCACATCGCTGAGCCACTGCCGCCAATACGGACCGGGAATGCGTTTTCCCCGCTCCCAGCGGGAAATCTCTTCGCGCGTGACGCTGTCGTTGCCGGAGCGGGTGTGCAACTTCACGACCAGATCGCCTTGTGACCATCCTTTCGCGATTCGTTGTTCGGCGAGCAGTTCGCACAGCGGGGCCGCGGCCCCGCGTTCGCTGTTCGCGGTCACGACCGCACCTTTCTCGTACTGGTGGAGTGCTTTCAGCCGGCCGGCCGTACACAGCCGAAGTCGGCCTTGTTGTTGTCGGTGTCGCGGCTGACGGCGTCCCTCGACTGGGCGAGCCCGGGGCAGGAGACGGCGGCCTGGTTCTCGCGGCAGGGCGACGACGGCGCCCATCCGACGCTGTCGACCCTCGCCCCGCGCCGGTCCAGCAGTATCTCGCCGTTCCCGACGATCGCTTCGACGACCAGCTGCTGCACCGTCCCGCCGAAACCCTGTGCGGTGATGAGGAAATGGTCACCGGCGGGGATCTCGCTCCCGGCGGGCATGGTGGCCAGTTCGACGGGCGTCGCTTCGCCCGTGCACGCTTGAACGGACCAGCCGCCGATGTCGAGGGTGGTGGCGCCGGTGTTGTGCAGGTCGATGTAGCCTGCCGGGCCGCCGAGCACCTCGTGGATCTTGGCCGACGAAGCCCGGACGGTGTCCGGGGCCGGGGTTCCGGCGAGCGCGAGGAGCAGGAACAGGGAACCTGGCTTCGTCATGACAGCAACGCTAGAAAAACGATCTCGGTGCCACAGGATACGGCGGGTACCGAACCTCGTCCGGTCTCGGTACTTCCGGTACGTCGCTCGCCCGGCCGGGCTAGCCCCGGTACCCGTCCGCGGTGTGCAACTCGCCTTCGCGCTCGGTCGTCTCCAGGCGCGGCAACAGGTTTCCGCCCGGCCGGAAACGCAGCGCCCGGAAGAGGTCGCGCCTGCTGCCGAAGCCCAGCTTCTGCAGGATCCGGCTGACGTAGTTCTTCACGGTCTGCGTCGCGAGGTGCAGTTCTTCGGCGATCTCGTCGTTCGACCACCGGTAGAGGATCAGCGCGAGGATCTCCTCCTCCCGTCTGGTCATCGCGCTCGCGTAGCGCACGGCCTCGGTGACCGCCGGCGGGGTTCCGCCCGCCTGCAGGCAGACTCGCTGTCCGGCGAGCGTCGAGCGCACCGCCGACATCACCTGGCCGCCGCTGGCCGACTTGTGCACGAAGCTGTCCGCGCCCGCGTTCAGCGCCATGGCGATGGCCGACGGCGACGAATCACCGGCGAAGACCAGGACTGCCGCGCGCTCGAACTGTTCCTTCACGAACCGGCAGATCGCGGTCCCGGCGGGCTCACCCCAGATCGACAGCTCGGTGATGACCATGTCGGGATGGCTCTTTTCGCACTGCCACAACGCTTCAGGCTCACTCGCGGCTTCGGCCACCGCCCCCACCCCCGCCGAATCCCGCAACAGCCTGCTGAGCGCGTATCTGATGAGGGGTTGATCGTCTACTACGAGCGTGGTGACGCGGTTCATGGTTCCCCTTGGGGTATCGACGGGCGCCCGGTGTGGCCCGGGCCGTGCGGTCGGCCCGGGCCGGGCGGCGCTCGCATTCGCCGAGAACAGGTTCGCTCGCTCGGGCGATCCGTCGAACCGACCGTCGCGGCGACGTCGGTACTCATTTTTCGCCGAATCCTCTTTCGTCGCGGTCCGGCAGTGATCTTCCCGCTTATCCGCGCGAGTGAGGACCAGCAATCGGGTGACAAGGGGTAAAAAGCCGCCACGCGGGGCGCCGGATTTGGGCCGGACGGCGGAACGGGGATACAGATTCCGAACGCGCCGCACTGGACACGTGGAAAGCCGGGGTCCGGCGCTCGGCGTAGCGGACTGGTTGATTTCGTTGAAAAACCCGATGGCGTCCGATATCGACTTCGTGAAGTCGTTTTCCTGGCTCGCTCCGGTGATTCACCGTGGGGCCATTGTGGAGGGACCGGCCCCGGGTGCGACGCTGTAGGCCGTTGGTATGACAGAAAGGCAAGCCCGTCATGGACGACTCTTACCGCCTGGAAGCAGGCTCCCCGTCGGTCGACGACTACCTGCGGCTGCGCCGCGAGGCCGGTCTCGGCGAACCGCCGAGGGAACAGGCGGAGCGCGGGGTTCGCGGCGCCTGGACGTCGGTCCAGGTGATCCACCGGCCGACCGGTGAGACCGTCGGGATGGGCCGGGTGATCAGCGACGGCGGGTGGTACTTCCACATCGTCGACATGGCCGTTCTGCCCGCCCATCAGCGCCGCGGCATCGGGGACGCCGTCATCGAGGCCCTTCTCGCGGCGATCGACACGGCGGCGCCGGGTGCGTACGTCAATCTGCTCGGCGATCCACCCGGATGGCGGCTCTACAAGCGCCACGGTTTCGTGGAGACCGCTCCCGGGACCATCGGCATGCGGCGCCAAAACGCCGGATAGGGCGTCCGGGAATCGTGCGGCGATATCGGTCGGGCGCGCTGGGCGAAATGGCCCTGCTGATTGCGCCTTTCACCGCGAGGCGGCGCGCATCCGGTAATTGCGGCGCACGCTGGTTCCCTTGCTCAGGTCGGCGCCGTACACGTGCAAGGTGATGGCGACGGTGTCGCCCGCGTTGTGCACCTGGTGGATGTCGTCGGGCGGCGCGACGCCGCTCACCGACCCCACCGGGCGTTGCCGCTGGGCCTTCCGGACCAGCCGATCGTCGTCGATGTCGAAGATGGTCTCGGTCTCGGTTCCTTGCAGGACAAGGAATGTACACCACACCAGGTGATCGTGGATCTCGGTGAGCTGGCCGGGCCGCCAGACCAGGCCGACGATCGAAAAGGCGGACTCGGCGTGCAGGGTGGTGCGGGTGTAGCCGTCGGGGGAGCCGGCGCGTTCCGCCGCGGTGAGCAGTTGCGGAGTCGGGCGGAGTTCGGTGAGAACGTTCGCCACGGCTTGTGCGGTGACAAGGGGTTCGGATGGTCTTCCGGTGCATTGGCTCAGACGTTCAAGCAGCTCCGGAAGGCCTGGTCTGAGGGTCGTGACGGTCATTTTTCGTTCTCCCTTCTCGTCGCTTCTCATCGTGGCCCGCCGTCCGGGCGGCGTCCAATGACGACGTTCTTTCCTTGATATAGATATTCTTTATCCATGCTGAATCTGGTGCAGCTCACGGTGCTGGCGGCGGTCGCGCGGCACGGTTCGATGACCGCGGCGGCGAAGGAACTGCACTACACGCAGCCCGCGGTGAGCCACCATCTCGCGAGACTGGAGGCGGCGACGGGCGCGAAGCTGGTCCAGCGGATCGGCCGCGGCATCCGGCTCACTCCGGAAGGGGAACTGCTCGCCACCCGCGCGGCCGAGATCGTCGGCCGGGTCGAAGGCGCCGAAGCCGAGTTGGCGGCGCAGGTGGGCTTGCGCGCCGGGCGGGTCCGGATGGCGGGGTTCCAGTCGATCCTGAGCACCATCGTCCCCGACGCGGCCGCGACGCTGGCCCGTGCGCATCCCGGACTCGAACTCGGGCTGGTGGACGAACATCCGGGCGAGGCGCTGCGCATGCTGCGGGAGGGGCGGATCGACGTCGCCCTGATCTTCCGGTACGCGGACACACCCCGCGAGGAGCAGGGGCTCCGGCTCGTACACCTGCTGGAGGACCCGATCTATCTGCTCACCAGCGAACCGGGGCAGACCATCGCCGATCATCGTGACTCGACCTGGATCGGCGGCTGCGCCCGCTGCCAGGACGAACTCGTCACGATCTGCGGGCGGGCCGGGTTCGCCCCGCGTATTTCGATGGTCAGCGACGACATCGTGGTCATGCAGGCGCTGGTCGCGGCCCGGATGGGCGTCACCACGCTGCCCCGGCTGGCGCTGCGTGCGCATCGGATGCCCGGTGTGCACGCCACGGAGCTGGCCGAAGACCCGCGTCAGATCTACGCCGTCACCTATGGCGACCCGCCCGATCCTCCGGCCGCGGCGGCGCTGATCGACGCGCTTCAGACGAGCATCCGGGCTTAGGGCGGGGTTCTGAAGTACGTGAAGGCCCCCTTGCTTGCGCTAGACGCGGTGAAGGGGGCCTTCATGTACTTGGGAAGGTGTGAAGGTCGAGTTTCCTCGGCTGAGCCGAGGGAAGGGGGCCTTCACGCGCGGCCGCTGTGACTGCTGGGGCCGGCGGTGTTGAAGAGCCGCAGGTGGCGATCCTGAAGGTAGTGAAGGCCTCCTTCACTACCTCCAGGGTCAGGGTTCGGGCAAAGTCGCCTATTCGCTGGTCGAGTGGGCAACGGAGGCACTCGCCACGGTGGCCTGGCTCCTTCTCGACTGTCCACAGGGGACTCTTCCAGAGGGTGGGTGCCCGATTTGGGCGTTTCGCAAAGGGGTCGTGAGTGGTAAAGAGGGTTAGAACGACCTTTACCACTCACGACCCCTCGGCATAATCACCCATTTCGCCATGAATGAGACATTTGGTCGCCGCGAAGTGACCACAGTGGACGGTTGGAGCCTGTTCGACTCCCGTCGACCAGGGCAATCAAGTGCTTGACCTGCGCTTATGTGACCTTGCCGGGGTCGCTACCTTCAGGGTAGGCAAGGAGGCCTTCATGGACATCTACAGAACCCGTTCGACGAAAGCCCCCACGCCCAGCAACTTCCGGTCGTCCCCGACCAGACCGTCGAGCGCCAGCCCGGCGGGCAGGCCGTCGCGTGCGCGCCCCATCGGGACGGTCAGACCGGGGAATCCCGCGATACTGCCGGGCTGGCAGTTGCGGATGAAGGTGGGGAAGGTCGGGACCTCGCGCCCGCGGTGCACGAAGCTCCCGACGGCCGAGAAGTCCCGGGCCGTCGCCGGTGTGGTGGGGAAGGCCAGCGCGTCGATGCCGCTCTCGTCGAAGATCTTCGCGTAGGCGCGACGCAAGGCGGAGCGGGTGGCGAGGGCCGCTTCGTAGACGGCGGGCTCGACGCCCGGCACGACCGCCTCGGCGAAGATCGCCCGGACGTCGGGTGCGGCGATCTCGCGAACGAGCCGCTCGAACGAAACCTCGGGTACGTGCTCGGCGAGGTAGGACCGGAGCCCGACGCCTGCTTCGTGGATCACCAGCGGCATTCCCTGATCGACGACGAGTTCGGCGAGCGGCGTGTCGTCGAGCGGCACCAGGGTGACGCCTGCCGCGCCCAGACGGGCGAGCGCGGCTTCCCAGAGTTCTTCGACGTCCTCGGACAGGTCGCCGGTCAGGAAACCGTGCGGCACACCCAGCCGGATCGACGGGCGCTCGATCAGGGGTGCCGGCTCTTCCGCCGCGAGGACCGCGTCGAGGAGCGCGAGATCGGCGACCGTGCGGGCGATCGGTCCGGCCGTGTCCCGCGTGCTGCTCAGCGGCGTCATGCCGTCGGACGGGTAGCGGCCCGTGGTCGGCCGGAAGCCGCAAACCCCGTTGAGCGCGGCGGGAACACGGGCCGAACCGCCGGTGTCGGTGCCCAGACCCGCGGGCACGATGCCCGCCGCGACGGCGACCGCGGTCCCGCCGCTGCTGCCTCCGGCGAACCGTGACGGGTCGCACGCGTTGCGCACCGGGCCGAGCGGGGTCGTGTCGCAGGTGATGCCGAGGGCGAGTTCGTGCATGGTCGCCTTGCCGACGACGACGGCGCCCGCGTCGGTCAGCCGCCGGACCACGGTCGCGTGCTCGCGCGGAACGTGGCCCGCCAGCGCCGGGGTCCCCGCGGTGTTCGGCATCCCGGCGACGTGGATGTTGTCCTTGACCACCAACGGGATCCCGCTGAGCGGGCCGGCCGATACGGCCGCGTGATCGTGCGGCGCCAGATGGCCGATCGCGTTGAGATGCCGCACTTCTTCCGCTCGCGCGCGGCTTTCCGGAGCGCTCCAGGGTCCACTCACGGCCGCCAGCTTAGCGTGACAAGGACCACAGTCATCGATAAAGACAATCATTTTCATTAAGCTGCGGCGCGCCACCTTCCCACGAGAAAGGTCGATCGTTCATGAGCTCCGGTCCCTCGCTGCACATTCTCACGCGCTCGGATCTGCACAGCCTCGAACTCACCCCTGGCGAGGCGATCACGATGGTCGAAGACGGCTATCTGGCCTACGCCGCCGGGGCCTCGCGGAACCCGGCGAAGCTGATGGTGCCGATCCCGGATCCCGCGCGGGACGCCGTCGCGTACTCGATGCTCGGCTACGACGGTTCCCTCGAACAGGCCGCGTTCAAGACGAGCTACCGCCAAGGCAGCACGTCGGCCGAGAAGTACTACACGACCATCACCCTGTACGACGACACCACGGGCCTGCCGTTCGCGCTCATGGACTGCCACCGCGTCGGCGCCACCCGCACGCCCGCGAGCACCGCGTTGATCGCGCGGTCCTGCGCTCGGCCGGGCGCGCGATCCGCGCTCATGGTCGGCACCGGCGCGCAGGGGATCCGGACGCTGCCGTACCTGCTCACCGCCCTGCCGGAGCTGGAACGGCTGCGGCTGTTCGGCACGCATCCCGACGGTCTTCGCGACAGCGTCGCCGCGCTGAAGGAGCGCTTCCCGGACCGCGAGGTCGAACTCGTCGACGACGTGGAGGCCGCGGCGCGCGAGTCCGACATCGTGGTCGCCGCGTCGGGCCGGGCGGCCCACCCGAAGATCCGTCTCGGCTGGCTGCCGCCGGGCGGGCTGCTGATCTCCGTCGCCAGCAAGGGAGTCCAGGAAGGCACGCTCGCCGAGGCCGACTACACGGTGGCCACCAGCGGCGCGCAGGTCGAGGTGACCGGGCAGCGGATGGCGGGTCCGGACGGCGTGTTCCGGATCGACGCCGAACTCCCGGAGATCCTCGCGGGCAAGGCTCCCGGCCGCCGCGGCGACGAAGACCGGGTGTTCGCCTTCAGCAGCGGCATGATCATCACCGACATCCCGGTGGCGCACGCGCTGGCCGCCCGCGCCATCGCCGCCGGCCGCGGCCGCGAGGTGGCCCTGTGGACCTGATCGACACCCTGTCCCCGCCCCTGCCCGCGCTCGAACGTCCCTGGGCGCACCGGCTGCGTGCTTCGGAGACGCTGTGGGAGATCGCCCGCGGGGTCGGCGGCGGCCCGTTCCACGTGGTCCATCCGGCCACTTTCGCCGAGAACCTCGGGGAAATGGTCGACGCGCTCGCCGCCGAACGGGTCGAAGGCACCGTCTACTACGGGAAGAAGGCGAACAAGGCGGCGGCCTGGCTGCGGGAATGCACGCGTCCCGGCACGGGGGTCGACGTCGCGAGTGTGCCCGAACTGGTGCACGCCCTCGGAAACGGGCTGCGCGGCGAAGCGATCGGGGTCACCGGTGCCGCCAAACCCGACGGCCTCCTTTGGCTCGCCCTGCGGCATCGCTGTCTCATCGCGGTGGACGCGGCCGACGAGCTGGAACGCGTCGCCCGGCTGGCCATCGAACTCGGGGAGACCGCCGAAGTGCTGCTGCGGGTGCGGCCGCCGTCCGCGCCGGAGAGCCGGTTCGGTTTCGCGCCCGACGCGGTGAAAGCGGCCGTGCGAGAGTGCGGCGGCCCGGTCGTCCTGCGGGGTTTCTCATTCCACCTCGACGGCTACGACCCCGTGCCACGGGCGGAACTCGCCGCGTACCTGATCGATCTGTGCCACGACGCCCGCGCGCTCGGACATCCCGCGTCGAAGATCAGCGTGGGTGGCGGGATCGCCGTGTCCTATGTGGACGCCGGTGACTGGGCGCGGTTCGAGTCCGGCAGGCACGACGGCTGGTTCCACGCCGGCCGTAATCCGGCGAGGACCTATCCGTACCACCAGGCGCCGACCGGGGCGGCGATGGTGACCGCGATCCTGCGGCACGAGATCGCCGGGAAGACACTGGCGGAGCGCCTGCGCGCGGCCGGGATCGAGCTGCTGCTCGAACCCGGCCGGGCCCTCGTCGACGGCGCCGGGTTCTCGGTGTTCCCGGTGCTGGGCTGCAAACCGGGCGGAGACCACCTGATCACCACGGTCGCGGGCCTGTCCATGAGCCTGTCCGAACAGTGGAAGGGCAGCGAGTTCCTGCCCGACCCGCTGCTCGTGCGCCGGGACGGACCGGGCGGTACGCCGGTACGGACCATCGTCGCGGGGTCGAGCTGCATGGAGTACGACGTGCTGACCTGGCGCGCGGTGGAGCTGCCCGCGCGGCCGAGGACCGGCGACCTGCTCGTGTACCCCAACACGGCCGGCTACCAGATGGACAAGAACGAGAGCGGTTTCCACCAGCTTCCGTTGCCGCCGAAAGTGGTGGTCGACGGCGACCGCTGGCACCTCGACACCGACCACCCGATCCAGGAGATCCGATGACGATCGTCCGGCGCGCGTCCGACCTGATCGGGAACACGCCGCTGCTGGAGCTCGCGCGTACCGGCACCGGGACGCGTCTGCTGCTCAAACTCGACCACCTCAACCCCACCGGCTCGTGCAAGGTACGCATGGCGAGGCGGATGATCGACGAGGCGGAGCTCGACGGACGGCTGCGGCCGGGCGGGCATATCGTCGAACCCACCTCCGGCAACACCGGGAACGGGCTCGCCCTGGTCGCGCTGGAACGCGGCTACCGGTTCACCGCCGTGGTCGATCACCACGCCGCCCGCGAGAAACTCGGGATGCTGCGCGCGCTCGGCGCGGAACTGGTGTTCGTCGAATGCCCGCCGGACGGCGGGGTCAGTTCGGTCCAGCGGCGGCGGGTCGCGGCCCGCATCGCCGCGGAAACCGGTGCCTACCATCCCGATCAGCACAACCATCCCGGCAACGGCAACGGATACACCGGGCTGGCGCGGGAACTCGTCGAGCAACTCGGCGACGTCGACGTGCTCGTCGCGGCGATCGGCACCGGCGGCTCCCTGTGCGGCACGGCCCGCGCCCTGCGCGCCGCGGGAGCGAGCACCCACGCGGTGGCGGTCGAACCCGTCGGCTCGATCATCTTCGGTGGCGCGCCGGGGATCTACCACCAGACCGGGGCGGGCAGCCCGGCCGGTTTCCCGATCGGGGACAACGTCGACCGGTCGGTGATCGGCGAAGCCCACCGCGTGTCCGACAGCGACGCGTTCGCCGGGGCCCGCGTCGTCGCCCGGCGCACCGGCGTGCTGGTCGGCGGGACCACCGGCGGCGCGATCCACGTCGCGCTGCGGCGGCTTTACGCGTATCCGGCCGGAAGCGTCGTCGTGGTGCTGTGCAACGACGCGGGGGAGAAGTACCTCGATTCGGTGTACGACGACGAATGGCTGCGCGCCAGGGGCGTACTCGACGAACTGGCCCACCGCCGGATGGACCGCTGGTTCGCCACCTACGCCGAATCCGTGAAGGTCGCCACGCGCGACCGGGCGGTGCGCCGGACACCGGTGGCGGTGGGCGGATGAGCACGGCGGTGACGACCCGCGGCTACCGGGCCCTCGCCGGGCTGGCCGCGCCGATCGCGGGAATCCAGCTGGCACAGGTCGCGCTCACCAGCGTCGACCTGGCCATGCTCGGACTGCTCGGGGTGACCGCGGTGGCGGCGGGCGGGCTGGCGATCCTGCTCTACAACCAGATCCGCACCATGTGCGTCGGCATGGTCACCGGCGTCGGGAACCTCGTGGCGACGGCGGCCGGGGCCGGGGAACTCCGCACCGGCACCGGCGAACTCGACGAGCGGGCGCGGGACGAGATCCGCTCGCTCCTGCGGTCGGCGCTGCTCGTCGCGACCCTGACCGCGGCACTCGGCGCGGCCGTCCTTTGTGGACTGGCCGTCGCGTTGCCCTCGCTCGGCCAGAAACCGGAGATCGTGTCGCTCGCCGGACCGATGATGTTCGCGCTGGCCGGCGGGCTGTTCCCGATGGTGTGGCTGAACGTGGTGCGCCAGTTCGCCGTCGGGTTGCGGCGTCCGGGTTCGCTCCTCGCCGTGACACTGGTGTCGATCGCGGTCAACGCCGCCCTCAACGCCGCCTTCATCTACGGCTGGGCGGGCCTGCCCGAGCTGGGCGTCGCCGGTATCGGCCTGGCGACGACCTTGGTCCAGTTCTTCACGCTCGCCGTGTTCGCCTCGGCCCTCCGGCGGGATCCGCTGCTGCGCCCCATGGTGTCGCTCGCGCTGTGGCGCGCGGACCGGGCGGTGGTCCGGCGCATCGTCCGGCACGGGACGCCGATCTGCTTCACCTACGGTTCGGAAGCGGCGATCACCTCGATCGCGACGATGCTGATGGGTGCGTTCGGCCCGGCGATGCTCGCCGCTTCGAACGTCGCGAACCAGCTCGCCTACATCGTCTACCAGGCCAACATCGGGCTGTCGCAAGGATCGTCCATTTTGGTCAGTCGCGCGGTCGCCCACGGTGACCGGGATCGCGCACCGGTGATCGCGCGCCAGGCGTTCACCCTCTCCTGGTCCTTGATGGCGGTGGTGAGCCTGGCGTACCTGCTGGTGCCGCAGGTGCTGCTGTGGCCGTTCCTGCACGACGAGACCGACGCGGTGGTGCTCGGCACGGCGTCGACCCTGCTGGTGTTCGCCATCGCGCAGCAGTACAGCAAGGGAACGCAGAACATCCTCGTCGGCCTGCTGCGCGGGCTCGGTGACACCGTCTCCGGCCTCCGCTGCACTCTCGTGGGGTACTGGGCGGTGGGCGTGCCCGCGATGTTCTTGTGCGCCCACGTGTTCGCCTGGGGCGGATGGGGGGTCTGGGCCGGGCTGTGTCTCGGCTTCGCGGTGACCGCGGTCCTGCTCGGGCGGCGTTTCGCCGGTCAGGGACCCGGTTCGGCGCGATAGCCGTCGATCCGGGCGAGCAGGTCGCGGGAGGCGGGATCGGCGTGCCCGCGCAGAAGTCCCGCCAGCGGTGCGAGCCGGTCCTTGGTGCGGGTGGAACCGAGGCCCCGCGCGAGGTCCAGCGCCTCGTCGCCGGTGCGGACGGCTTCGTCGAAATCGCCCTGGAGCGCGTGGTTCTGCGCGAGCATGATCAAGGTGAACGCGAGGCTGCGGGACATCTCGGCGCCGTAGCCGTCGACGGCGTCGCGTAACCGCTCGATCGCTTCTTCGCTGTGCCGGGAGGCGACCGTCCTGGCCAATTCGGTCAGGACGGTCCCGCGCATCGCGGCCATGTCCGTGGCGCCGAAGAAGGCTTCCCACGGTCGTGGCGCCGCCCAGGTGCCCGCGTTCTCGAACTCGCACTCCGCCCGCGCCAGGCTCGTGAGGGCTGCGCGCTCGTCACCGGCCTTGGCCAGTGCCCACGCCTCGTTGATCGTCAGGATCGCCTGTGCCCGCAGGGAACCGGAGCGGTGGGCGGCGGCTTGGCCTTGCCGGAGATGGTCCAACCCGCCTTCGACGTCGTCATGATGCAATGCCAGCCTGCCGAGGCGGTAACAGATGTTGGCCATGAGATTGTCGTTGCCCGCAGCGGCGGCGAGACCGAGCGCGCGGTCGAACCGGAGCCGCGCCGGAACGCGGCGGCCGATGTCGAATTCCGTCCAGCCCAGCAGATTGTGCAGATCCGCGAGCACGGTCAGCAGCCGTGACCGGAGCCCGCCGGGGACGGCGCCCCAAGTGAGCAGCAGGCTGACCGACTTCACGACGTGCACCGCGTCGTGGGAAAAAGCGCCGCCCTGCCGATAGTCCAACGCGCGCAGAGTATCGACCGCGTTTTCGAGACATTCGACGTCGGCGATACCGATACGGCCGGTCGTTGTCATGAACTCACCTCACGCAAGTCATGGCTCGCTCCACGGCTACCCGGTGTCAAGGCGTTCGAAACCGGCCTTCACTCCCCGGGGTTCTTGATTTGACCCGTTCCAAAGACGCTCTTATCGTCCTTGGTGATGTCCGACTTCGAGGCACAGCTGCGAGCGGTTTCGTTGCGCGTGACGCGGCCTCGGCTGGCCGTGCTCGCGGCGCTGCGCGATCATCCGCACGTCGACACCGAAACGGTGATCGCGCTGGTGCGGGCCGATCTGCCGACGGTCTCGCACCAGGCGGTGTACGACGTGCTGCGGGCGCTCACCGAAACCGGTCTGATCCGGCGGATCCAGCCCGCCGGCGCGCTCGCCCGTTACGAGACCCGGGTGGGGGACAACCATCACCATGTCGTGTGCCGTTCCTGCGGTGCGATCGCGGACGTCGACTGCGCCGTCGGCCATGCCCCCTGTCTCACCGCTTCGGGCGATCACGGGTTCGTGATCGACGAGGCGGAGGTCGTCTACTGGGGCCTGTGCCCCGGCTGTGCGGCCGAACCTGTCCAGTGATGAATTCGCCTGCTCGGAAGGAAAGAAATGAGTGACAACCCGGAGAAGGGCTGCCCAGTGGCCCACGACTCCGTGACCGCGCACGGAAGCGAGAGCGAGAACCCGGCGATCGACTCGCCGACGCCGAAATCGGGCGGCCGCCCGCGTACCAACAAGGACTGGTGGCCCAACCAGCTCGACCTCTCGGTGCTGCACGCCCACTCGTCGAAGTCGAACCCGCTCGGCGCGGACTTCAGCTACGCCAAGGAATTCGCCAAACTCGACGTCGAGGCCCTCAAACGCGACATCACCGAGGTGCTCACCACCTCGCAGGACTGGTGGCCCGCCGACTTCGGCCACTACGGCGGCCTGATGATCCGGATGAGCTGGCACGCCGCTGGCACCTACCGCATCCACGACGGCCGAGGCGGTGCCGGTGACGGCGGGCAGCGGTTCGCCCCGCTCAACAGCTGGCCCGACAACGCCAACCTCGACAAGGCACGGCGGCTGCTATGGCCGGTCAAGGAGAAGTACGGCCAGCAGATCTCGTGGGCCGACCTGCTCGTGCTCGCCGGGAACGTCGCGCTGGAGTCGATGGGGTTCAAGACGTTCGGCTTCGGTTTCGGCCGCGTGGACACCTGGGAGCCCGAGGAGATCTTCTGGGGTCCTGAGGACACCTGGCTGGGTGACGAGCGCTACGCGAGCGACACCGAGATGGCCCCCGACGTCGGCGCGACCGAAATGGGCCTCATCTACGTCAACCCCGAGGGACCCCGAGGCAACGCGGACCCGGCCGCCGCGGCGCATTTCATCCGGGAGACCTTCGCCCGGATGGCGATGAACGACGAGGAGACCGTCGCGCTCATCGCCGGGGGCCACACCTTCGGCAAGACCCACGGTGCCGGTATCGCCGACGACCACGTCGGCCCGGAACCCGAAGCCGCCCCGCTCGAGACACAGGGCCTCGGCTGGCTGAGCACCCACGGCAGCGGCAAGGGCGCCGACGCGATCACCAGCGGTCTCGAGGTGACCTGGACCGACAAACCGACGCAGTGGAGCAACCGGTTCTTCGAGATCCTCTTCGGCTACGAATGGGAACTCACCACCAGCCCCGGCGGCGCCAAGCAGTACGTCGCCAAGGACGCCGAGGCGATCATCCCGGACGCCCACGACCCGGTCAAGAAGCACAAGCCGACCATGCTCACCACGGATCTGGCGCTGCGCGTCGACCCGGAGTACGAGAAGATCTCGCGCCGCTTCCTGGAGAACCCGGACGACTTCGCGCTCGCGTTCGCCAAGGCCTGGTACAAACTGCTGCACCGCGACATGGGCCCGGTCAGCCGTTTCCTGGGGCCGTGGGTGCCCGAACCGCAGCTGTGGCAGGACCCGGTGCCGGACGTCGACCACGAACTCGTGGGGGACGCCGACATCGCCGCGCTCAAGACGAAGGTGCTCGAGTCCGGGCTCACGGTCGAGCAGCTGGTCGGCACGGCGTGGGCGTCCGCGGCGAGCTTCCGGTCCACCGACAAACGCGGCGGCGCCAACGGGGCCCGGATCCGCCTGGCACCCCAGCGTGACTGGGAGGTCAACCGGCCGGAAGAGCTCGCGAGTGTGCTGGAGACCCTGGAGGGCATCCAGCGCGAGTTCAACGACGCCGGTGGCGCCAAGATCTCGCTGGCCGACCTGATCGTGCTGGCGGGCACTGCCGCCGTCGAGAAGGCGGCGCGCGACGCGGGCACCGACGTGACCGTGGCGTTCCACCCCGGCCGCGCCGACGCCACCCAGGAGGACACCGACGTCGAGTCGTTCGCGCTGCTCGAACCGCGGGCCGACGGGTTCCGCAACCACCTGCGTCCCGAGGAGAAACTGCAGCCGGAGGTCCTGCTGGTCGAGCGCGCCTACATGCTCGACCTGACCGCGCCCGAGATGACCGTCCTCGTCGGCGGCCTGCGTGCGCTCGGGATCACCGCCGGCGACACCCGGCACGGCGTCCTCACCGACCGGCCCGGCGTGCTCACCAACGACTTCTTCACCAACCTCCTGTCGCCGGGCACCCGGTGGAAGGTGTCGGAGTCCGAGGAGAACGTGTACGAGATCCGCGACGCCGGCACGGACGCGGTGAAGTGGACGGCGACCCCGGTCGACCTCGTGTTCGGCTCCAACTCGCAGCTGAGGGCGCTTTCCGAGGTCTATGCGGGTCAGGCCGGGCGGGAGCGGTTCGCCGCCGACTTCGCCAAGGCGTGGACCAAGGTCATGGAACTGGACCGGTTCGACCTCGACTGACGTCGGTACCGCTGGTCGTGACTCGCGTGAAGGCCTCCTTCCCTCGGCCGAGCCGAGGGAAGGAGGCCTTCACGCGCATCAAGGGGTGTCGAGTTCCGAATGCCGGCTGGCCAGGGTCTGGGCGACTTCGGCGAGTTTGACGTTGAGGTCCTGGGAGGTCCGGCGCAGCAGGTCGAAGGCCTCGTCGGCGGTCAGGCCGCGGCGCTGCATGAGGATCCCTTTCGCCTGCCCGATGACGTCGCGCGATTCGACGGCCCGCCGGAGATGGCTCGACTCCAGCTCCGCCCGGCTCACGGCGTTGGTGCTCGCCAGCGCGAGCGAGCCGTGCGTGGCCAGCAGGAGCGCGGAGTCCTGGGCCTGCGAGTCGAGGGCGCCGGGGCGGCGGCTGTAGATGTTCAGCGCGCCGGGCACCTTGGGCGGGGTCGCGTCGGGCATCAGCACGGTGGACAGGATCGCGGTGTAGCCGTGCCGCACGGCCGCCGCGGAGAAATCCGGCCACCGCTTCTCCGCCTTCAGATCCTCACTGCGGATGTAGCCGGGGCTTCCGCTGTCGGCCGCATCGACGCAAGGGCCCGTTCCGGCGCGATACTGCACCTCGTCGAGCTCCAGCGCCACCTCGCCGGTCGAAACCGGGGTGTGGAAGGTCCCGTCCGGGGCACGGAGGGTGACCGACACCAGATCCGCGCCGGGGACCACCCGATAGGCGGCGGCGACGACCTGTTCGAGGACCTGGGCCGGTGTCGAGGCGGCCAAGAGCAGGCGCGTGAGTTCGACGAACTGGCCTGCCAACGGGCCCGCCGAGATGTACTCGCCGGAACCGAATTCGTCCTTGTCGCGTTGCCACAGTCCTTCGTCCGCCATCAGCTGACCATCCCAGTCGGGGTTCGATGTCCTTCGCCGGTTACCCGGTGGCGCCGCGGGCCAACCAGTGGATCGTCCTAAGTGGACGGTTCTACTCGCTTGCGAAGCAGGCAGAACACGTTTCCTTCGGGGTCGGCGAGCACGTGCCACGACTCTTCCCCGGTCTGGCCGACGTCGGCGGGCCGGGCCCCCGCGGCGAGCAACCGCTCCAGTTCCGCGTCCTGGTCGCGGTCGGTGGGGTTCACGTCGATGTGCAGGGGGAGTTTGCCCGGTTTCGGGTCGTCGCTGCGGCTCAGGATCAACGTCGGCTGCGGGCCGCCGAAACCGACACCGGGCGGGCCGATCTCGATGTCTTCGCCGTCCTTGCCGATCTCGACGTAGCCGAGCACTTCGCACCAGAACGCCGCCATCCGGACCGGATCGGCGCAGTCGAGGATGAGTTCGGTGATACGGCAGGCCATACGGCCGAGGATAGCCCGGTCGAATCCGCGCGGAGCGGGTATCCGGGTGCGTCGAGTCGATCCCGAACCGAGGAGGCGGCCGTGGCGGGCGACGTCGTGGACTTGATCATGCAGGACCACCGCGAGGTGGAGCGGCTGTTCCATGAACTCGAGCGGCATCCCGAGAAACGGCCGCTGCTCGTCCCGGTGCTCTCGTCGCTGCTCACCGCGCACAGCCGCGCCGAGGAGGCCGAGGTCTACCCGGCCGCCAAGGGTGAGGCGGACGAGGCCGAAGACGTCGCGCACGGCCAGAAGGAACACGCCGAAACCGAGCAGTTGCTCGCGAAGCTGAACGAAACCGAGCCCGAATCGAAGCAGTTCGAGAAGGTGCTCTCCGACCTCGTCGAGGCCGTCACGCATCACGTGAAGGAAGAGGAATCCACCGTCCTGCCGAAGATGCGACGCGAGCTGGGAAAGGCTTTCGTGAGCAGCCGGACTTCCCATCTCGGCGACCGTCCCGGTGAGGCCACCAAACGGGAGTCGCTGACCCAGGCGCGCAACGCGGGCGTGACAGGTGCTTCGAAGATGGACAAGGACGAGATCGCGCGCGAGGTGGCCAAGTCTTCCTGATCGCGACGGTTGCGGACCGGACCGCGCCCTTCTACCGTCGATGAATGGCGATCGACTCCGAAGCAGGGCAGTCCGCTCCTCTCGTCGTGGCCGAGGCGGCCCGCTCCGAAAACGCGATCACCGTCGAGGTGGCGGGTGACATCGACATTTCGACCAGCCCCCGGCTCCGGGCCGAGCTGTTCGAGTTGGTGGCGCACGGCCCCGGCACCGCGGTGGTCGACATGACCGGTGTCGGTTTCTGCGATTCGTCGGGGCTTTCCGTGCTGGTGCAACTGAACCGGCAGTGCCAGGAGTCCGGGATCGACCTGAGTTTCGCGCCGTCCAAGGTCGTGCGCCGGGCCATCGAGCTCACCGGGCTCTTGCCGACGCTGAAAATGACGGGCGACTAGCCGACCTGCCTCCGATCAGCGGCCGAGGGCGTTCTGCAGTTCCTTCTTGGTCATGCTGGAACGGCCTTTGATGTTGCGCTTCTTGGCCTCGTTGTAGAGCTGGTCCTTGGTCGGCCCGCCGGGACCCTTCCGGTTGCCGGACCGTTGCCCGCCGCGCTTCTGCGGGGAGGTGTCCTTGGTCGAGCTCTTGCTCGCCGTCTTCGATTCACCCGATTGCGCGCGGTTCTTGTTGACCGTCCGCGCCGCGATCTCCTCGGCACGGCCGGTGCTCGCGCCGCGTTTCTTCTGTGACGACTTGATGTGCTCGTACTGACGCTCGCGTTTGTCGCTCCAGCTCTGTTCAGGCACGGCTCCTCCTTTGTCGTGACCTGCGGATACCCCTTCTTCTTGCCGGTGAATCGGAAGATCACCCGTCCAGGTCAGCGCGGCCCGGCCCGGCGGCCGATGTTTGCCCTGCCCGCTTCCCGGGTATCAGCTCGATAACGCACGTACGGACGTATGTCAGTCCACAAGGGACGGAGGTTAACTTCGATGAGCGCCCCGCTCCTCATGGAAGACGTCGACCGGCCCGTCTCACGGGAGCCGATGCCGCCCGCACCTCGGGACCGCCGAGCGCGGCGGAAGGACGACTACTCGCATTGCCGCCCCTGGTTCGACGAAATGGCCGCACTGCCCGATGGCCACCCGGACCGGCGGCGCCTGCGGGAACGCCTGATCCTCGAACTGTTGCCGATCGCCGAGCACATCGCCGTCCGGTTCAGCGGACGCGGCCAGCCGAGGGAAGACCTGATCCAGGTGGCGCGGATCGGCTTGATGAAGGCTGTGGACCGGTTCGATCCCGCGCAGGGCGGGGAATTCCTGGCGTATGCGGTGCCGACGGTGATGGGCGAGGTACGGCGGTTCTTCCGCGACACCGGCTGGGCGGTGCACGTCCCGCGGGGCATGCAGGAACTGCGCACCCGGCTCACGCGGGCGACCACGGAACTGACCCAGACCCTCGGCCGCGCGCCGACGCCGTCCGAGCTCGCCGGGCATCTCGACGTGGACGTCGACACCGTCCGTGACGGCCTGCTCGCCGCGAACAGCTACCAGACCTCGTCCCTGGACCGGCCGGTCAACGACGGCGAGGGCTCGCTTCCCTTGTCCGATGTGATGGGGGAACTGGATTCCCGGTTCGAACACATCGAGGATCGGCACACCGTGGTCCCGCTGCTCCGGCGGCTGCCGGAACGGGAACGGGCGATCGTCACGATGCGGTTCTTCGACGGGATGACCCAGTCCCAGATCGCCGAACGCGTCGGGATCTCCCAGATGCACGTTTCCCGTCTGCTCACGAAGATCCTGCAGGATCTGCGCGGCAGTCTCAGCGGCTGACAACTTCCCGAGGCTCTGCCGGACCGGCGGGGTGCCCAGTGCGTGCAGCGCGTCCCAAAGGGTGACCGCGGTGGCCGTCAGCACGGGTTTGCCAAGGGCGGTTTCGAGGTCTTCGAGCAGTGGTGTCGTGTGCAGGGCGGTCTCGGGGATCAGGACGGCTTCGGCGTCTTCGTGGTCGGCCGCGGTCGCCAGTTCGGTGATCCGGCGGCGATCCCAGGTGGCGAGGGCGCGGTCCGAAGGCGCGTCGGCGGAGACCGAATGAACGGTACTGCGCGCGGGAACGCCGAGCCGCTCGCCTGCTCACGCGCGCCGGCGAGGCCGCGCGTGAAACTGCAGCTGGAGCAGGCCCAGCTGACGACGTCCGGTGCCGTGCCGAACCGCGCGGCGGCCGAGAGCCTCTCCGGTGCAGTTCCTCGCCGCAGTCCCGCGTCGGGTACAGCAGGCCGATCACGGCTCACTCCTTCCGGCTCGACGCCCTTCGGAGGTACCCGACGCGAGCCGCCCTCATTCGGCGGGGACGGCGCGGAAATCCGGCGGGGTGAGCTGCCCGACGCGATGGTCGTCCTCGCGGACGGCCTTGACGAAGCGCGCGACCTCGGCGGGGCGCGGCGTGGCGGACTTCCCGCCCAGGTAGCGGAGGACGATGAGGTCCTCGCCGGAATGGGTCTCGATCGCCACGGCCCAGCCGCGGATTTCGTCCCACAGCAGGGCGACGTCGCGTTCCGGATGGGTGGCGAGCCGCTCGTCGAGCGCGACATACGCCGAGACCGGGTCGTCGAGATCGACAGTGCAGGATTCGAGGCCGACGCCGAGCGCCTCGGTGATCTCGCCGAGATAGCCCCACACGGCATCCCGGGTGTGCGGGTGGCGGACAGGCATGGTGAGCAACGAGGATTTCCCTTCCTTCCCCGGTCTCGGTCCGGTGCGGGACCCGGCGGCCCCGCACCGGAGGCGGACACTCAGGCCTGGATCTCCTTGCGGTCGGACGTGGTGCCGGAGATTTCGATGCGCCGCGGCTTGGCCTTCTCGGCGATGGGGATGCGCAGGGTCAGCACGCCTGCTTCGTATCCGGCCGCGATGCGGTCGGTGTCGAGGGCGTCGCCGAGGAACAGCTGGCGCGAGAAGACGCCGAGCGGGCGCTCGGAAACCTGCATCTGGACGTCCTTGCCGGGCGTGGGCCGCCGCTCGGCCTTGACCGTCAGGACGTTGCGTTCGACGTCCAGCTCGATGGCGTCCGCGGCCACGCCGGGAAGGTCGAAGCAGACGACGAACTCGTCGCCGTCGCGGTAGGCGTCCATCGGCATGGTGGCCGGCTTGGACCAGGTCCCCGGGTTCGCGGCGCCGAACATCTGCTGGGTCAGCCGGTCGAGCTCGCGGAACGGGTCGGTGCGCATCAACATCGGGTTCCACCTCCTGGGTTCGTCGTCTCTGGTGTCAACACGCACTACTGTTCTAACATGTCGTCGAAACGATGACAACCACCGAGTCGTCGATGGGATGACAAAGATGAACGAAGACCCCGCCCGGATCGTGCGTGCGGTGCGAGATGTCGTGACAGAGGCCCGCTCCGGCGTCTCGGACCCGGAGCGGCTGTTGGCGGCTTTGACGGCGCTGAGGGACGTACGCGAACAACTGGCAGCGTGGGAACCGGAGTTGATCGCGGCGGCACGCGCGGGCGGGACCAGCTGGACCGCGCTCGCCCCGGCCTTGGGGGTCGCGAGCCGTCAGGCGGCGGAGCGGCGGTTCCTGCGGTTGCGGCCGTCCGTCAGCGGCGAGAGCACGGGCGAGGCGCGGGTCGACGCGGAACGGGACCGGCGCGCCGGTGACCGCGCGGTCGCGGAGTGGGCTCGCCGCAATTCGGCGATCCTGCGGCAACTCGCCGGTCAGGCCGGCGCGCTGCCCGGGCTGGACGCCGAGGCCAGGGAAAGCGCGGAAAGGCTGAGCGCCGTGCTCGGCGAGGACGACGTCACCGGCCTCCTCGCCCCGATGGCCGACCTGCGTGCCCGCTTGCCCCGCGAGCACACCGGATTCGCCGAACGGCTCGGGGAGATCGGCATGCACACCGAGCAGGTCCGGCGGGACGCCGTCGACGACCGGCGGGATCGCCAATCCTCACGATGACGCGGGTGTGAAACCGGTGCGGAGCGGGTATCCGCCGCCGTCCCTCGAGCGAGCCGGAGGTCTTCCGATGCTGGTCCGATCCGATTCCCCGCCGACGGCCGACGTCATCGGGCTGGCACTGGAAGTGCTTGCCGCGCAAGGACTGCGCGGGGAGGCCGCCCGTGCGGCGCTCGACGCGATGGCGCGGGAACGAGGGCTGCCGATCAAGCGGTGCGCGGCGCTCATCGTGGCCGCCGTCGACGGCCGGACGGGGTAGGCCGCCGACGCGTCCGACGTGCGTGGGCCGAAGGCTCCCTTCGCCGCGTGTGATGCGACAAAAGGAGCCTTCCCCCCCGCCGTCCGGGTGGTCGTGAGTGGCGTTTCTGGTTAGGGCGAGTGCCTTAAGTGCCTACTGGATTTGGCTGTAGCTGATCACGGGTCGGGTCCTAAGTACATGAAGGCCCCCTTCCTTGCGCCAGGCGCAAGGAAGGGGGCCTTCATGTACTTACGGACCAAGCCGGGCGGTCGTGAGTGTCCGCTACTGGCAGGCTTCGCAGTCCGGGTCGTCGATGCGGCAGGCGGCGCCGTCGGTGAGCGGGAAGTCGAAATCGTCGAGCGCGGGGACGGCCAGAGCGGTCTCTTCCGGCGTGGCGGTGGCGGACATGTCTCTCCCTCGGTACGGAACTGGTCTCATCTCTCTGTAGCGCTGAAGATCGCCGGTCATTCCGTGACCCGCGCCACAACGCTCAGACCGTCCGGAACAGCGCTTCCGCGTCGTCCACCGCCTTCGCGAGGACATCCGCGCGCAACCCGGCGAGGATGGTGTCCATCTCACGCAGGCCTGCGCGCCGCAGCAGCCGTTTCTCGTTGGTGACCCACTCGCCGCGGGCCGCGAGGACCGCGTGCGCCGTCTCCATGGCGGCGGTGGCCAGCGCGCCCGCGACCTCCGTGGCCTGCCCGCGCGGGACGAAGGCGCCGCGGGTGTAGCGCAGCGTCAGTTCGGCGCGGCCCCGCCACATCGCCGGAGCCGTCTCCCGTAACGCTTCCGGGTAGTCCGGTCGCGGCAGGTCGCCGCGCAGCACGCGGTTGACCGCGAGTTCCGCGACGGGCAGGTAGCTCGGGACACCCGCGAGGTGGAACATCAGCGGCTCCCAATGGAACCGGCCTTGGCGTGCTTCGGCGAGATGGTGCTCGACGGCGTCCAGGTCGCGGTAGTGGACGTCGACCTGCCTGTCGTCGATCGTGAGCCAGGCGCCGCCGTTGAACACGCCGCCGCCCCAGGCGCCGATTTCGGAGATCTCGCCGTCCCAGCCGACGGCGCGCAGGTCGGCCGGGTCGAAGGCGCCGCGGTAGTAGACGGCGAAATCCCAGTCGCTGCCGGGACCGTGGGTGTCCTGGGCGCGGGATCCGCCGAGCGTGACGGCGTGCACGGCGGGCAGGGCGGCGAGGCCGTCGGCCACGTGGGCAAGGAAGGTGTCGTCGTTCATCGCGTGAAGATCGTAAGACCGTCTCCCGTGCCGAAGCGACGGGTTTTGAGCGCGCGAGCCCGTGTCCGCGCCCGTACGCTCGAACGATGACCACGATCCCGGGAAGACTCCGTGCGCCGCTGGCGTTCCTTCCGTTCCTGGCGGCGGTCGCGGTGGTGGCGGTCGTCGGCGGGCTCGCCGCGGCCGGCGCCCGCTCTGTCTACAGTGGACTCGAACTGCCGTCGTTCGCACCACCCGCCTGGCTCTTCGGTCCGGTGTGGACGGTCCTGTACCTCGCGATCGCGGTGTCGGGCCGGCTGTACTGGAAATCCGGCGGCGACCGCCGGTCCTTGATCTGGTACGCGGCACAACTGGTCCTGAACGCCGCTTGGACGCCGCTGTTCTTCGCGGCGGGCGCGTACGGCGTGGCACTGGTGGACATCGTCCTGCTCGACGTCGCGATCGTCGTCACCGCGCTGTACTTCCGCCGGTCTTCCCGGGTTTCGGCCGCATTGCTGGTGCCGTACCTCGCCTGGACGCTGTACGCGACCGCGCTCACCGCCGCGATCGTCGTGCTCAACTGATCCCGATCGGCAGGGTGGCGGCCACTCCCTTGGCGTGCCTGCCGTCGAGCCGCTCCAGCGTGATCCCGCCCCGGCGCGCGGCGAGTTCCAGGTCCCGCACCGCGTGGTCCACCGCCTGGACCCCCGCGGCCGCGACCCGGATCGCGGCGCTGACGCGGGGTTCGGTCTCGGCGGCGCTCCGGCGCGCGGTCACGGCCAGGCTCACCGCGGATCCGGGGGCGGCGGCGAGCAGACGGCGTGACAGATCCGCCGCGAGTACCGGGGGCAGCGTGTCCCAGCCGTCGAGGCGGAAGGTCGCCTGGCTGATCGGCCCGCTGTGCCAGAACCGCCAGTCTTCGCGGATCCGCGCCCGGCCCGCCGTGACGTGCGCCAGCGACGCGAGGGTGCCGAGGACCTCGTTTTCGCTGAGCGCCCGCACCGGCAGGCCGTCGCGGCGAAGCTGCCGCCGCACCCGCCTGACCGTGTTCCCGAGCGCCTGCCGCACATCGGCGTCGCGGTGGACGTCGGCGGTGCGCAGTGCCTGCAGCGCGACCCAGCCCCGTGGCGGCCGGGAGCGGTCCGCGCCGACGTGGTGGATGACCTGCGCGGCGACGTCCAGGGCCTGCTCGCGGGACGGCGGCGGCAGCAACATCGGCGGCGACGGCATCGGCTGCTCGCGGGCGGCGGATTTCGGTTGCAGCACAGCGGTGATCCCGTCGGCGCGGCTGACCATGAACACCGTCTCGTCGCCGATCTCGCCGGTGATCCCCGTCGCTTCCGGCGAAAGCAGACCCAGCAGCGCCCGGCCCGCTTCGCCCGCTTGCCGAAGATCCCGGTCGCGGTCGCGGGTCAGGTAGCCCGACGCCGAACCGAGCCAGGCGTAGAGCCAGCGTCCGCGAATCCGCACAGCGGTCAGTGCGAGCACCACGACGGCGGCGGTGACCACCGCGGCCGCCAGCGGCCAGGGCCGCCCCGCCACCAGGACCAGCGCGACGAGCACGAGTTGCCAGCAGACGATCTGCGCCACCCCGATCCCGGCCGGCCGACCTTGCCGGCCTCCTCGGCCGGGCGACGGCGGATTCGGCCGCGGCGGACCGGGCGCGGGGGCGGGAACGGGCGCCGCCGCGGACCAGCGCGGTCGCT
>NZ_JBPQFM010000013.1:0-237540 GCF_051373225.1 Amycolatopsis sp. w19
CGCGCCGCCGCCACGACGACGCGCGCCGCCGCGAAGCCGGCCGCCAAGGCGACCGCGACCAAGGCCGCGGCCAAGACGACCGCGACCAAGGCCGCGCCGAAGACCGCCGCCAAGGCCACGACTCGCGCCACCACGGCCAAGAAGGCGACCGCCACCAAGGCCGCCGCGAAGCCGGCCGCCAAGGCGACCGCTGCCAAGGCTCCCGCGAAGAAGGCTCCGGCCAAGCGGACTTCGGCTGCCGCGAAGAAGAAGTAAGCTCCCTCTCCACGAGTGAGCCAACGGCAAGGCCCCGCGCACCGCGCGGGGCCTTGCCGCATTTTCAGGGCCTCTGTTCAGCCCTGACGCGCTCGCGCGCGGTCTCCGGGGATCTTGTCCCGTCACGGATCCGTGGCGGCCCTGCGGGCGAATGTGATGCGATTCTCGCGCCCTCAGGCGAAGTCGCGGAAAAGAATCCGCTTCGACCGTCACTCCGATGGACGCACGGTCCCGCTCACTGGCTCCACAGTGGAGCGACGTGCGCCGGTTCGCCTCGACACCGCCGGAGTAGGCACGTCACCCACGTGGGGGAGCCGCACGACGTTCATCCGTGCTTGGACACCGAACTCACGTGATTGAAGCCGGATCTCGCGTGTTTGGAAGCGATCCGCCTCCAAACACGCGTGATCCGGCTTCAATCACGCGTGATCCGGTTTCAGGGATGGGCGGGCGCGGGCGTGGGCAAAGGCGACGCGAAATAGTCCGCGGCCACCAGTACCGGCCCGTCCTCCTTGGTCGGCGCCCGGAACGACAGCACCCAGAACGAGCCCTTCTTCGACGGCACCACACCGCCGCGCGCGGCGGTCAGGTCGACGCCGTCGCGGTCGGCCAGCGCGCTGACGACGTCCGGGATCACCCCGCCCTGGCTGGAGATCACCGGTGTCCCACCGTCTCCGGCGATGGCCAGCAGCCGGGCGACACCGAGCACCGGGTCCGGCCAGTAGCCCTCTTCCGACAGCAGCGGCTCGTGCCGGATCTCGACCCCGAGATCCTCGGCGAGCCCGTTCACCGTCTGGACGCATCGAAGCCGCGGCGCCGAAAGCACCCTGCCGGGCGCGTAGTGCCGCAGCAGCGAACGCAAAGCCTCGGCCTGACGCTGGCCCGCGTCCGACAGTGGCCGCAGATCGTCGTCGCCGTTCCACTCCTCGCGTTTACCCGCTTTGGCGTGCCGCACCAGGATCACCGTGGTGAGTTCGGGCGGCAGCGCGGAGAACTCGCGCAGCACCCGGACGTCGCCCGGCCGCGTCAACAGTTTCTCCGCCGACTCCGTGTCGAGCCAGCGCAGCTCGTCGACCTCCTCGTTCGGCGCGAACGCGCCGGAAGCCGCGTGCGCGGAGAAGTAGTCGACGGTCTTCGGCGCTCCCGCCACGGTGTATTCGGTCCGGACCAGATACCGGCCGAGCACCGCTTCGAATCCGGTCTCCTCGGCGATCTCCCGGACCGCCGCGCCCGCGATGGTCTCGCCCGGATCCAGCTTTCCCTTCGGCAGCGACCAATCGTCATAGCGAGGCCGGTGGACCAGCGCGACCTCGATCCGGTCGCCCTGACGGCGCCAGAGAACGGCTCCCGCCGCCCGCACGGTCCCGCTCATCCCGCCGCTCCGTGCCGCTTCGCCAGTTCGACCTGGTGGTCGCGGACGTCGTCGCCGGACGCGGGGAACGGCGTCCATTCGCCGGTGGAACCCAGCACCCAGCACCGGGTCGAGGGATGCAGCGCGGATTCGAAGATGTAGTCCAGCTGCGCCGTGAGTTTCGGATCCTTGACCCGCACCAGCGCTTCGATCCGGCGGTCGAGGTTGCGGTGCATCATGTCCGCGCTGCCGATCCAGCGGGTGCCGCCGGCGAGGAAGGTGAAGATCCGCGAGTGCTCCAGGAACCGGCCGAGGATGGAGCGCACGTGGATGTTCTCGCTCAGTCCCTCCACACCCGGCTTCAGCGCGCAGATCCCGCGCACCACGATGTCGACCGGGACCCCGGCCTGTGAGGCGTGGTACAGCGCGTCGATCACCTGCTCGTCGACGAGAGAGTTGCACTTGATCCTGATCCCGGCGGTCTGGCCCGCCCTGGCGAGCTCGATCTCCTCGCCGATCGCGCGCACGATGCCGCGCCGGATCCCGTGCGGCGACGTGAGGATGTTGCGGTAGGTGTCCTGGCGGGAGTAGCCGGTCAGCACGTTGAACAGATCCGTCAGGTCCGCGCCGATCGTCGGGTCGGCGGTCAGGATGCCGAGATCCTCGTACAGCCGCGCCGTCTTCGGGTTGTAGTTGCCGGTGCCGATATGGCAGTAGCGGCGGATGGTCGAACCCTCCTGGCGCACCACCATCGACACCTTGCAGTGCGTCTTCAGTCCGACGAGCCCGTAGACCACGTGCACGCCCGCGCGTTCCAGTGTGCGGGCCCAGGTGATGTTGGCCTGTTCGTCGAACCGCGCCTTGATCTCGACCAGCGCGACGACCTGCTTGCCCGCCTCGGCGGCGTCGATCAGCGCGTCGACGATCGGGGAATCGCCGGAGGTGCGGTACAGCGTTTGCTTGATCGCCAGCACCTTCGAGTCCGCGGCGGCCTGTTCGATGAACCGCTGGACGCTGGTGGAGAACGAGTCGTACGGGTGGTGCACGAGGACGTCGCCCTCGCGCAGCGTCGCGAACACCGACTTCGGCGTCTCGCGCTCACCGAACGCCGGATGCGTGGCGGGAACGAAAGGGCGGTCCTTGAGTTCCTTCCGGTCGACGCCGGACAACTGGTGCAGGCAGGTCAGATCCAACAGACCCGGGACCTCGACGACGTCGCGCGGGTCGACCTCCAGTTCGCGCAGCAGCAGTTCGAGCATGTGCTCGCTCATGTCCTGCGCCACTTCGAGCCGCACCGGCGGGCCGAACCGCCGCTGCGCCAGTTCGCGTTCCAGCGCCTGGAGAAGATCCTCGTCCCGGTCTTCCTCGACCTCGAAGTCCGCGTTGCGGGTCACCCGGAACGCGTGGTGCTCGGTGACCTCCATCCCGGTGAACAGCTCGCCGAGATGCGCGGCGATCAGTTCCTCCAGCGGCAGGAAGGTCGCGGTGCGGACCTCACGCGGCTGCTGCTCGATGCGCATCAGGCGCGGCACGTTGCTCGGCACCTTGACGCGCGCGAACCGCTCGGTGCCCGCTTCCGGGTCCCGGACGGTGATCGCGAGGTTGAGCGAAAGGCCGGAGATGTAGGGGAACGGGTGCGCGGGATCGACGGCCAGCGGTGTGAGCACCGGGAAGATCTGCTCGCTGAAGTAGTTGGACAGCCGGAGCTGGTCGGCGCCGGTCAGGTCGTTCCAGCCGACGATGTGGATGTCCTCGTCGGCCAGCTGCGGCCGCAGGTGCAGCTCGAAGGCGTTCGTGTGCCGCTCGACCAGGTCCTGGTTGCGTTTGGCGATGTACGCCAGCTGTTCGCGCGGGGTGAGCCCGTCCGCGCTGCGGACCGGGAGGCCGGTCTCGTCGCGGCGTTTCAGCCCGGCGACCCGCACCATGTAGAACTCGTCCAAATTGGACGCGAAGATCGCCAGGAACTTGGCGCGTTCGAGCAGCGGCTGCGACTCGTCCTCGGCCAGCGCGAGCACGCGCGCGTTGAAGTCCTGCCACGACAGCTCACGGTTGAAGTACCGGTCGTCGGGAAGGCTCTCGACGGCCGTGGGCGCCGAAGTCACCGCGGGCGGCGCGGCGGGCAGTGCGCGGAACTCCTGGGCGGGGCGGCTCGCCGAGCCACCACGCGTCGCGCGGACGGCCGTGCGCGGGATCGAACTGTTCGTCTTCCGCGCACGGACGGGTTTCGCCGTGCCGTTGTCCGGTTCCGGTTTCGCGGCGGAGGTCTTCCGCTTCCTTGCCGAGTTCGGGGTGCCGCCGTCATTTGTGCTCACGGGCTTCATTGTTCACCACTCGGGGCGATTATGTGCGCCGCGCGCGGGTCGGCAGGGTGAACTCTCGTCACATCACCACGCAGGGTGTTCCCAGCAGCGTTGAAGTGCGCTTTCCGACACCGAGGGTGCGGACGTGAGCGAGATCATCCGCGGTGTCGACGTCGGCGCGAAGCGATTCCGCGGCGATCGTGAGCGGGGTCGCACCGGAGGCGGTGTGCGCCCGCGCGGAACCCGTGCCGAAGCGGGGTGCCAACGCCTGCCCGGCGCCCGCGAGCAACAGGGTGGTGCCCGTTCCCTGCCGGTCCGCGACGAACGCCCGTCGTCCGGCGGCCCCGGCCAGCGCGGCGGTGAGGTCTTCGGTCCGCAGCGCGGGCAGATCGGCCTGCAGAGCGCCGACGAGACCGGACGGCCTGTCCCGGCGCAGCAGTTCCTCGCCGTGGCGCAGGGCCGCGTTCAGTCCGCCGCGCGACGGTTCGGTGACGATTTCGACGCCCAGCTCGGTGAGATCCGCCACGGACGCCGGGTCGGCGGCGACCACCAGCACCCGCCGGACCCCGTCCGCCGAGGTCGCCGCGGACAACGTGTCGTAGGCCAGCGCCAGCACCAGTTCGGCGTGCCGCTCCGGCACGACCGCGCCGCGAAGCCGGGACTTGCCCTCGGCGGGGCGTTTCATCGGCACTATCAGGTCAAAGCCCACACGGTCCACATCTCACTTCTTACCCGACCCTCCCTGGACCGCGCTCGTATGCGCGCGGCAGGATCAATGGCCTGGGACGACACGTGTGACTTCGAGGAGGACGAATTGGCCCGGCGTGAGAAGGGCGGCATCTGGGTGGGCATCGCCGCCGCACTGTTCTACCCGGCGACGGCCATCGGCAAGCGGGTCTACCGCAACGCCGAGCGGATCCCCCGCGAAGGCGGCGCGCTGCTCCTGCTCAACCACGTGTCCCACATGGACCCGGCGGTGGACGCGGTGTTCGTGCACCGGCAGAAGCGGGTGCCGCGGTTCCTCGGCAAGGAGAGCCTGACCAGGGCGCCGCTCTTCGGCAAGATCTTCGTCGGCGCCGGGCAGATCCCGGTGTCCCGCGGTTCGGCCGCCGCCGGCGACAGTCTCAAGGCCGCCCACCAGGCGTTGCGTGACGGCAAGGTCGTGGTGATCTATCCGGAGGGGACGATCACCAAGGATCCGGACGGCTGGCCGAAGAAGCCGTTCACCGGGGCCGCGCGGCTCGCGCTGGAGACCGACGTGCCGGTGATCCCGATCGCCCGCTGGGGTACGAACCACATCTTCAACGGCTACACGAAGAAGTTCACGCCGTTCCCGCGCAAGAAGATCACGCACCTGGTCGGCGAGCCGATGGACCTTTCGGCGTACAAGGAAGGTTCGACCCGCAGCGCGTCCAAGCTGCGCGAGGTCACCGACCTGATGATGACGGAGATCACCGCGCTGCTCGCGGAGATCCGGCAGGAGGAACCGCCCGCGAAGAAGCCGGAGGACGACGCCTGATGGCCGAGGTCCAGCGGGTGACCGTGCTCGGCGCCGGATCGTGGGGGACGGCGTTCGCCAAGGTGCTCGGCGACGCCGGTCGCGACGTGACCATATGGGCCCGGCGGCCCGAGGTCGCGGCCGAAATCCGGGAGCGGCATCTCAATTCGTCCTATTTACCCGGTATCGCCTTGCCGGAGCGGATCACCGCGACGGCCGATCCGGCGGAGGCTCTCGACGGTGCGCAGGCCGTGGTCCTCGCGGTGCCGAGCCAGACCTTGCGGACCAATCTCTCGGAGTGGTCCGGTCTGCTGCCGTCCGACGCGATCCTCGTGAGCCTCGCGAAGGGTGTCGAGCTGGGCACGCTCAAGCGGATGAGCGAGGTCATCGCCGAGATCGCGCGGGTCGACGACGGGCAGATCGTGGTCGTGTCCGGGCCGAACCTGGCGAAGGAGATCGCGCTGGGACAGCCCGCGGCGGCGGTGCTGGCCTGCACCGACCACGACAACGCCAAGGCGATCCAGCAGGCGAGCTTCAACCAGTACTTCCGGCCGTACACCAACACCGACGTCGTCGGCTGCGAGCTGGGCGGGGCGTGCAAGAACGTCATCGCGCTCAGCTGCGGGATGGCGGCGGGGCTGGGGCTGGGCACCAACACCACCGCGACGCTGATCACCCGCGGGCTGGCCGAGATGGCCAGGCTCGGCGCGAAACTCGGCGCCGATCCGCTGACCTTCGCCGGGCTCGCCGGTGTCGGCGACCTGGTGGCGACCTGCTCGTCGCCGTTGTCGCGCAACCGGACCTTCGGCGAGCGGCTCGGCAGGGGCGAGACGCTGGAGCAGGCGCTGGCGGCCACCGGCGGCCAGGTCGCCGAGGGCGTCAAATCGTGCACGTCGATCCGGGAACTGGCGATGGGCCTCGGTGTCGACATGCCGATCACGGACGCGATGCACCGCGTGTGCCACGAAGGTGTCGACCCGCGGCGTGCGGGAGCCGAGCTGCTCGGGCGGTCGCAGAAGCACGAGTGGTCCTGAGGGAGACCGCAATATCGCGACAGACCGGGGCGGATCCGTGTTGCGAGCATGGACGTCAGGTGCAGAACTCACGGTCCACGGTATGAGATCTGTTGACCGCCGGGCTCCGCACTGGTTCGCTGGGCGCATGTTCGCACGTGGGATGACTGTGTCGCGGGGCCTCTCGGGTCTTGGCGTGGTCGCGTGCGCGTGTCGCTGTTGTCGGTGAACCCAGCCCCGGCCCAGCTCGACACCTACTTCCTTTGCGAGGACACCGCCATGTTCGCCGTCCCGGACAACACGCTCGTCATTCCCGAAAACCCCGCCCTGCGCCATCCGGTGCGCGTCGCGCTCGAGTTCGCCGCGGACCGTGACCGCTGGCGGCACCTGCTGCGTTACGACCCCGAGGAGCGCTTCTCGGCTCTCGTCGACGCCGATGAACTGCAGGAGATCTGGTTGATGAGCTGGCTGCCCGGCCAGCACACCGACCTGCACGATCACGAGTTCGCCGCGGGCGCGTTCACCGTCGTCAGCGGGAAGCTGAGCGAGACCGTCGCCCGGCGCGCGGCCGGCGGACGTGCCGTGACCGAGCTGCACTCGCTGTCGGAAGGGCAGTCCCGCGTCTTCGGTCCCGGCTACATCCACGAGGTGCGCAACGACGGCCCGGATCCCGCCGTCAGCGTGCACGTCTACCGGCACCGGCCCCGCGCCATGCGGCCGTACCACCTGGACCCCATCTCAGGCCCTTCTCGCGTTTAGTCCTCTGAATGCGTTCCTTACGCATTCAGAGGACTAAACGCGGGGGTTAGGCGAGGTCGCCGCGCAGGCGGAATTCGGCTTCGACGCGTTCCCGGGAGGCGCCGGTGGCGAGCAGGGTGTGCAGCAGGAGCCGGGATTTGCGCGGGTCCAGCCAGCCCGCCATCGTCGCGCCCATCGCGATCAGGTCCGACTCCGAACCCCGGAAGCCGTAGGTGCCGCGGAACGTCGGCCCGGCACCGGTGCGGCCGGCGACCACGATCGGCACCTCCGCCAGGGCCCGCTCGATCACGTCGGCGGACCCCGCCGAAACGTGCCCGGCGCCGTTGGCGGCGAGCACCACTCCCTTGACCCCGGCCTTGACCAGCGTTTCCAGGAGTTCGCCGGTGTCCTCGACGCCGCTCTCGACGATCGGCACCAGCCCGGAGAAGTCCGCGTTCTCCAGCGGCAACGCCGCCGGACGGGCGGCCGCCGGATGGAAGTAGTGCACCAACCCCTCGCTGACCAGCGCGAGCGGGCCGGCGGGAGCCGAGGAGAACGCCTCGACGTGGCTCGAATGCGTCTTCCGGACCCAGCGTCCGGCGTGGACGTCGTCGTTGAACGCGACCAGCGAGCCGCGGCCCCGGCTGCGGGGATCGGCGGCGACGGTCAACGCGGCGAGGATGTTCCCCGCGCCGTCGGCGCTGGGCAGGCTGGGGTTGCGCATCGCGCCGGTGACCACGATCGGTGCCTCGGAAGCCCACGTCAGCTCGAAGAAGTACGCCGTCTCTTCGAGCGTGTCCGTGCCCTGGATCACGACGACGCCTTCAGCGCCTTCGTCGACGGCCCGGGCGGCCCAGTCCCGCGTCCTGATCAGGGTCGCGAAGTCCATCGAGGCGCTGGAAATCCCCGCCAGCGTCTCCGCGCGGACGTCCATCTCGAGGTTCTCACCCAGGTCGCCGAGCAGGTCGGCGGCGGTGAGCCGGGGGACGGCGTGGTCTTCGCCGTCACCGGGGACCATGGAGATGGTGCCGCCCAGGGCGGCGACGGCGACAAGGGGCCGTTTCTCAGGGGAGACGCTCATGCGGACATCTTCCCAAAACTTTGTGGAGGGTAAGGCGAATGTGACACGGCCGCTGGGCGCCCCGGCCCGGACAGAAGCGATGCCCTGAAGGCCACCTTTGAGACATCCAGCGTCCCGAAGGGGCCTTCAGGACGCTATGCCTGACAAGACACGTTTGACTTTCTCGACTCTGAAGTACGTGAAGGCCCCCTTCGCCGCGTCTAGCGCCAGGGCTCTGGCAAAGTCGCATAAGCGCTGGTCAAGCGGCGACGAAGGAGGCTCGTCACACTGATCCCATATCGCTCGACCATCCACAGGGGACACTGCCAAGGCGGTCGTGCCCGGTTTGGGTGTATTCCGGGGCGGTCGTGAGTGTTTTTGGTCGTTCTAACGACAATCACCACTCACGACCCCGCTCGGAAACCGTACAAATAAGAATTAAACGGACATTTACCCGCCTGTCGGCGTCCTTTGTGGACGGAAACCAGGCGAACCTCCTGTCATCCGCCGTTCGCCGAGAGTGGCACCGGCCAGCGCTTATGCGACTTTGCCGGAACCCTGGCGCTAGACGCGGTGAAGGGGCTTCACGCGCCTCCGCTGTGACTACTGGGACCGGTGGTGTTGCGGGTAGCGACCTGCGAGCCCCAAGGCTCACCGCGCCTTGACGGCCTCGATGGTGAAACTCGCCGCAAGCCGCTGCGGATCCTCGGTCAGCCGCCATTCCCCGGTCGCCTCGTTCAGGGTCATGAACCCCGGCAGCGCGTTCCACGGCACGCTGTCGTGCTCCACCAGCCGCGTCAGCGTCAGCCCCGCGTCGAGCAGCGAAGTGACGATCTCGCCCAGCCCGTGGTTCCATTCGTGCGTCCGGTTGTGCTGGAACGAAACGTCGGTGTCCACATAGGTCCCCGGCTCGTCGAACACCAGCGGTTCGGCCTGCTCGAAATACGGGTATTTCGGCGTGATCTGCGGCTGCGTCTCGTCGAGAGTGCCCAGCATCGGATGCATGTCGCGGATGAACAGCCGTCCGCCCGGCTTCAGCAGCTTCCCGACGACCTGTCCCCAGCGGGCGATGTCCGGCAGCCAGCAGATCGCGCCGATCCCCGTGTAGACGAGGTCGAATTCCCCGGCGCCCAGCACGTCGGCGGCACTGTACACATCGGACTCGTGGTAGTCGATCTCCGCGCCGGTCCCGGCGGCCAGCCGTCGCGCGATCTCCAGCGCGGGCGCGGAAAAGTCGAGACCGGTCATCCGGGCGCCGAGGCGGGACAGGGAAAGCGTGTCCGTGCCGATATGGCACTGGAGGTGGACCCCGCGCGCGCCGGAGACATCGCCGAGCAGCGGCTGGTCGAAGGTGACCACGCCGCTGAGATGCGCCGGATCCGCGACGAACTTCTCGTAGCCGTAGTCGGCCGAAGCGGCGTGCGCGGGAGCGCGTTCGTCCCAGTTCGCCCGGTTGACCGTCACGTAATCCGTCACGCCGTCGCGGCCTTCTCGGCGGCGCTGCGCAGCACGCAGAATTCGTTGCCTTCGGGGTCTCCGAGGACGACCCAGCCGGTGCCGTCGGGATTGCGCCGGTCGTGCAGGAGGGTCGCGCCGAGCTTCAGCAGGCGCTCCACCTCCTCGTCGCGCGGGATATCCGGCGTGAGGCAGAGGTGGATCCGGTTCTTCACCGTCTTCGGCTCCGGGACCTGCCCGAAGAACAGCGTGACATCGTTGTCCATCTCGATGATCGTCTCGGGGTCGCCGGGCACGTCGTCGTCGGCCATCGGTTTGCCGACGACACCGCTCCAGAAACGGCCCAGTTCGTAGGCGTCGGCGCAGTCGAAGAAGAAGTTCTGTACGACAGAGGTCATGACGCCGCAGTCTGCCCGAGCCCGCGGAACCCGGCCAACGGTTTACGCCAGCCGCAGCCCCGGCGACCGGTGCACCTGCCGTTCCGCGTCGATGACCAGCACCTGGCAGCCCGGCCGCGACGCGACCCACGCGATCCCTTCCGTCCCCATCGCGAAGGCGGCGGTAGCGAGGGAATCCGCGGTGACGAGGTCGTCGGCGGCGACCGTGACGCTCAGCAGCCCGACGGGCGGGCGTCCGGTCCGGCCGTCGAGGATATGCGCGCCGCGTTCGTATTCGGCCGACGTCGCGACCGCGCCGCCGGACGATTCCACCACGGCGCAGACCGCGTCGGGCCGTTCGGGATGCCGGATGCCGACCCGCCAGGCGCGGCCGGGTTCCGGTTCGCCGGAGGTGATCACGTCGCCGCCGGCGTTGATGCAGAACACGTCCAACCCCTCGGCCAGCAGCAGCGACGCCGCCTGCTGCACCGCCCAGCCCTTGACCACCGCGTTCGGATCGAGCCGCCGTCCGGGGAGCCGGGCGCTGAACGCTCCGCCGGACAGCCGTTCGTAGTGGTCGCACAGCGAAAGCACTTCCAGGAGGTCGTCGCTCAGTTCCGAAGGCGAGAGTTCGCCGCGGTCGTAACGGCAGACCTCGCTGTCGGCCTTGAACGGGCTGAACCGCGCGTCGACCTCCCGCAGCCAGCCGAAGACGCCGTCGATGGCGTGGTCGACGAGCCCGCCGCCCGCCCGGACGTCGACCGAGACCGGCAGCCCCATCACCTGTTCGACGCGGTTCATCTGGTGTCCAGCGCCGCCTGCAACGATTTGACGTACGACTCGCTCGTCGACGTCGCCCCGGAAACGGTGTCGATGTCGGCGCTCTGCGCGGTCAGCGTCTCCTCCTGCAGGATCGGGATCGCGTCGACCCCTCGGCCGCTCGTCGGCCGTTGCAGCAGACGGACTTCGGAGATCTTGTCCTCGGCCGAGATCACCAGCCGCACCTGCACGGTGCCGTACCGGTTGCTCTCCACCGAGCCGTCGAGGGTGCGTTCGGCGCCCTCGGACGCTCCGCCGTCCGCACTCGACGACGGTGCCGGGGCGGGCGCCGCGACGGCCACGGTCTCCGAGCCGAGCGGGCCGGGTTCGTACAGCCACACACCGAGGAAGCCGGCGGCCGACAGCGCGACAGTGGCCGCGACGATGGTCTTCTTCATGATCGGGTCTCCTGGTTCAGGCGGCGAGGCTGAAACGTTCGGCGTGGACCTGGCTGCCCGGCACCCGCAGTTCCCGCAGGCTGCGCAGCGTCGCCGAGGTCATCCCGGGCGGACCGCAGACGAAGACGTCCCGGTCCGCGATATCCGGCACCAGCCGCCGCAGATTGGGGGCGCCGAGGACCGGACCGGCCTGATCGGACGGTCCACTGAGGACTCGGACGGCCGCGCCGCGCGCTCGTGCCAACCCGATCAGCTCCGGCAGGAGGACGGCGTCACGTGCGTCGCGGACGCGGTAAAGCACCACGACGTGCCCGGAGATCTCCTCCAGCAGCGCGCGGATCGGCGTGATCCCGACGCCGCCCGCGACCAGCAGTGCGTCCGGTTTCTGTTGGTGCATCGTGGTGAACGCGCCGTACGGGCCTTCGGCGAACACCCGGGTGCCGACCTTGAGCGACCGCAAGGACGCGCTGCCGTCGCCGGCGGCCTTCGCGGTCAGCCGCAGGGTGCGGCCGTCCGGTGCGGCGGAGAGGGAGAACGGATTCGCCTGCCACCAACGATCCCTGGTCAGGAAGCGCCACAGGAAGAACTGGCCCGCCCGCGCGGGCATCTTGTCGAGATCCTTGCCGGAGATGTACACCGAGACGACGTCGCGGGATTCGGGCACCACGGCGACGACCTTCAACCGGTGCCGCAGATTCCGCGCCAGCGGCAGCACCACCCGGCCGGCGACGACGGAGCCGAGCGCGACACCCCACACCGCCCACCAGTAGACCTGTGCTCCCGGCGAAGACGCGAACGATCCGCCCAGCGCGATTTGGTGCGTGAACGCCAGCACGACCGCGGCGTAGGTGTAGAGGTGGATGAAATGCCAGGTCTCGTACGCCAGCCGTCGCCGGGCGAACCGGGCGGAGACGGCGCCGACGAGCAGAATGAGCGCGAACGCGACGACCGCGCGCAGGATCCCCTCCAGTTTGGTCACCATCGTGACGAACTCGTCGACCACACCGTTGTCCTCGACCTGCGCGTAGCCGAAGACGATGAACACGAAATGGGCGAGCAGCGTCCACAGCAGGCCGAACCCGGTCCAGCGGTGCCAGCCGGTGAGCCGGTCCATGCCGAGGCGGCGGTCGAGCCAGGGCAGCCGGGCGACCAGCAGCAGCTGGAACGCCATCGTCAGCGCCCCGTACAGCCCGGCGAGCCTGCCGATGCTGATGAGCACGTTGTCCGACGGCCCGGCGGCGAAGAACAGCACGGTCACGGCGGCCACGTTGGCCCCGAGGAAGAGGAAGAGCCCGGCGCGCGCGGCGATCCTGGGCCGGATCGCCGGGCGCGGTCTCACGGCGGTCTGCGTCATGGTGGTCACACGTGGTCCCTTCCGGTCCGGTTCAAGTGCCGAGCCTGCTGTGCCAACCTGTGACCTTTCTTGGCGGAAGCTGTCGGCTTGCTGTCGTGTGCGGTCCCGCCTCGCCCTCGCGCGCGCGTTCACGGAGGATGGCTTTCGTGAACACCGAGAACCCCGTGCGCCTGCTGGTGGTGGACGACGAGCCGCATATCGCCGATCTGGTGGCCACCGTCGCCCGCTACGAGGGCTGGCAGGCAGTGACCGCCGGATCGGGCGAGGCCGCGCTGGCCAAGGCGGCCGAATTCGTGCCCGACATCGTCGTGCTCGACCTGATGCTGCCCGGGATCGACGGGTTCACCGTGCTGGACAAGCTCCGCGAGGCCGGGACGGCGGTGCCCGTGGTCTTCCTCACCGCGAAGGACGCGACCGCGGACCGCGTCGCCGGGCTCACCCGGGGCGGTGACGACTACCTCGTGAAGCCGTTCTCCGTCGAGGAACTGATGGCGCGGCTGCGCGCGGTCCTGCGGCGGAGCACCAACCAGGCCAAGGCCGCGGTGCTGCGGGTCGGCGACCTGACCCTCAACGAGGACACCCGCGAGGTCGCCCGCGACGGCGAACCGGCCGACCTGACCCCGACCGAGTACGAACTGCTGCGCTATCTCATGCGGCATTCGCCCTCGGTGATGACGAAGGCGCAGATCCTCGACCACGTCTGGGAGTACGACTTCGGCGGCCGGTCCAATGTGGTCGAACTCGTCATCTCGCATCTGCGCCGCAAACTCGACACGGGCGACGAGCCGCTGATCCACACCGTGCGTGGCGTGGGCTACGTCGTGCGGCAGGCGGCGAGATGAAGATGCTGCGCCGGTGGTACGACGCCTGGCGCCTGTCGAGGCTCGGGACGCGGCTGGCGCTCGGGCTGGGCGCGCTGGCGCTGGTGGTGTTCGCCGTCGTCGGCACCGTGATGGTCGGCATCATGAAGGGCTATCTGAACGACCGGCTCGACGAACAGCTCGCCAAGACCCAGATCAGCCAGGTGCCGTCGCTGCGCACCACGCACGGCGGGAAACCGCAGCAGGCCTACGGCTGGTTCTCCGCGGTCTTCGCGGTGCAGAACGGCGACGCGCTGCCGCAGGCGGGCGGTTCCCTGCCGCCGGACACGAAAGCGCTCGAAAAGGTCGCCGAGGACGCGACGCGGACCGAGGTCCTGCGCACCGTCTACATCGAGGACAAGGGCACGTACCGGGTCCGGGCCTGCCCGATCGAGCCGGCGCGGAACATCGTGCTGGTCAGCGCCGCGCCGCAGGCGGACCTGGACCGGACGGTCAGCCAGCTGATCATGGTCGAGGTCGTCGCGTTCCTGCTGGCGCTCGCGGTCCTGGTGATCGCGGGACGGCTCGTGCTGCGGCGCGGGCTGCGGCCGCTGAGCGACATGGCCGGGACGGCGCACGACATCGCGTCGCACGACCTCACCACGAACGCCGATCTCCCGGTGCGCGCGCGGGCGAACGGCGGCGGCGCCGAGGTCGAGGAACTGCGGACGGCGTTCAACGTCATGCTGGCGCATCTGGATTCCTCGCTGGTCGCGCGCCGGGAGGCGAACGAACGGCTGCGTCGGTTCATCGCCGACGCCTCCCACGAGCTGCGCACGCCGCTGACGTCGATCCGGGGCTACGCCGAGCTTTTCCGCTACGCCGCGGCGAACGAACCCGCCGAACGCGAGGCGCATCTGGCGAAGATCCGGGAAGAGACGCAGCGGATGAGCGTGCTCGTCGACGACCTCCTGCTCCTCGCGCGCCTGGACGCGCCGGAGAGCGAACCACCCTTGCGACTGGTCGGCGTCGACCTCGCCGAGCTGATCACCGACGCGGGCGAGGCCTTCGCGGCCGGGCGCCCGGAGCATCCGCTGAGCGTCGGCGCGTTACCGGAAGGTGTTGTCCTGCAAGCGGATCCGGTGCGCCTGCGGCAGGTGCTGGACAATCTGCTCGCCAACGCCGCGGTGCACACGCCGCCCGGGACCGCGGTGACGTTGTCGGCCGCGGCGTCGGGTTCGGAGGTCGTCCTGCGGGTGAGCGACGCCGGGCCCGGGATCCCGCCGGAAGCGCGGGAACGGATCTTCGACCGGTTCTACCGGGTCGACACCGCCCGCACGCGCGGCAACGGCGGGACCGGGCTCGGGCTTTCGGTGGTGCTCTCGCTGGTTTCGGCGCACGGCGGGACGATCGAGGTCGAGAGCGTGCCGGGGGCGACGACGTTCTCCGTGCGGCTGCCGCGCCACCGCCCGTGACCCCGGTTCGGAACAGAGCCGCGCCCCTGGGAAAGCCTGGTCGAAGGTAAGTCCGTGAAGGCCTCCCCGAGTACATGAAGGCCCCCTTCACTGCGTCTAGCGCAAGGAAGGGGGCCTTCATGTACTCGGGGAAGTGACCAAGAGCGGCGCGCGACTACCCGACGCGCCGCTTCACATGGTCCGGCACCGTCCACTCACCGACCAGGTCCACCGACGGCTCCGGCTCTCCGAACACGGTCCGCACCGGCAGCACCCCCGCCCACGAAAGATCGTCCGCGACCTCGTCCTCGGGATCGTCGGGACCTTCGCCGCGCATCTTCACCGACGCCTCGGTGAGGTCCAGCTCCAGCACCGAAACGGACGCGAACTCCTTCGCGTTGATGTCCCGTGCGTGTTCCCACGAACCGGGCGCGAGGTGGTCGGTCAGCACGTGGAGGCCGTGCATCTTCCGGTCGCGGTCGGTGACCGCGGCGGCCTTCCCCAGGATCACCGCGCTGCGGTAGTTCATCGAGTGGTTGTTGACCGAGCGCGCGTAGACGATGCCGTCGAGCAGGGTCACCGTGACGCAGACCTCGACGCCGTCGGAGTCGCGCATACTCCTCGCCCCGGTCGATCCGTGCAGGTAGAGCGTGTTGCCGTCCCGGCCGTAGCCGGTGGGGATGACCAGCGGGACGCCGTCGCGCACGACGCCCAGATGGCAGATCAGGCCTTCGTCGAGCACCGCGTACAGCGCCGAGCGGTCGGTGAGCGCGCGGTTCTTCTTGCGGCCGAGGGTGGTCCGGTCGGTGGGAGAGAGCGGGGTGGACATGCGACCAGTCTCACCCAGGAGAGTGGCCTGTAATAATGTCCAATTCTCCTATACTTGAGAAGGCCACTTCCCTCCAGTGCGGAGTAATCCATGTCCGACACCGCCCTGCCGGTCAGTCTCGACCGTGATTCGGCCGTCCCGCTCGCGGTCCAGCTGGCCGACGCGTTGCGCGCCGCCGCGGGCGACGGGCATCTGCGCGGCGGGGACAGGCTGCCTTCGACCAGGGCGCTCGCGAGCCGTCTCGGCGTCAGCCGCACGGTGACGTCGGCCGCGTACGAGCAGCTCCACGCGGAGGGCTGGATCGCCGGCCGCCACGGCTCCGGCACGTATGTCACGACCACGCCGCCCGCGGACAGGCCGTCGAAAGGGCCCGCGCCCGGAACACCCGCCGCGCCGCCCACGCTGGTCGACCTCACCCCGGGTGTCCCGTGGGCCGACGGCGTCGAGAAGGCCGCTTGGCGCCGCGCGTGGCGGGCCGCCGCCGATCCGCGCCCGACCTACCGCGAGGACCGGGCCGGGCTGCGCGCGTACCGGGACGCCGTGTCCGAACATCTGCTGCGCCACCGCGGTCTCGCGGCCGGAACGGTGCTCGCGACCGGCGGGACGACGGCCGCGGTGATCGAACTCGCGGGCGCGATGCTCTCGCGCGGGGACCGCGTCGCGATCGAGGAGCCGGGGTATCAGCGGGCCGTGCAGGCGTTCCGCCGGGCGGGGATGGAGGTCGTGCCCGTCCCGGTCGACGAAGAGGGCCTGCGTCCGGACGCCGTCCCCGCCGATGTGCGCGCGGTGTACTGCTCGCCCGCGCATCAGTATCCGCTCGGCAGCCGGATGAGCGCGTCGCGCCGCGTCGACCTGGTCGAACTCGCGCGTGCCCAAGGCATGCTGGTGATCGAGGACGACTACGACGGCGAGCTGCGGTTCGACGTCGCGCCGCTGCCGCTGCTGGCCGCGCTCGCGCCCGACGTCGTCGCGCATCTCGGGACCACCAGCAAGATCCTCACCCCGGCACTGGGCGCGGGCTGGATGGTCGCGCCCGCCCCGGTCGCGGCCGCGGTGCTGGAGTACCGCGAGGCGACCGGAACGCGGCCGTCGCCCGCGGGGCAGCGGGTGCTCGCCGAACTGGCGCGGCACGGCGATCTCGGCAGGCATCTGCGGAAACTCCGGCGGGAACTGTCGGAGCGCCGGTCACTGGTGTCGGCCGCGCTGACGTCGGCGGGGATCCCGGTGCTCGGCGACGACGCGGGCGCGCATCTGGTCGTCCCTTGTGGATCCGCCGAGGAGGAGGCGGCGCGGATGGCGGCGGCGGAACGCGCCGGGATCCGGCTCGACGGGCTGGCCCGGCACTTCGCCGGGACGCCGACGGTGTTCGGGAACCTCATCGGTTACGCGGGCTGCTCGCGCGAGGCGCTCCACACCGCGCTCAAACCGCTGATCGCCGTTCTCGGTTGACCTCGACCAAGCTGGAGGTCATAGCTTGCGTTCATGCGTGAGATCAGAGTGTCCCGGTTCGGCGATCCCGGCGTCCTCGAGCAGGTCGAAGTGCCCACTTCCGAACCCGGAGCGGGGGAGCTCCGCGTCGCGGTGACGGCGGCCGGGGTCGGCTGGCTCGACGCCCTCATCCGGCGAGGTGACGGTCCCGACGTGTTCGCCGTCGAGCCGCCGTACGTCCCGGGCGGGGCGGTGGCGGGCACCGTCGACGCGGTGGGCGACGGCGTCGACGAGGACTGGCTGGGCAAGACGGTCCTCACCCACGCGCCGGGCGGTTATGGCGGGGGATACGCGGACACGGTCGTCGCGCTGCCGGACGACACCTTCCCGATCCCGGAGAAGCTGGATCCCCGGCACGCGGTGGCCCTGTTCGACGACGGCAGTACCGCGCTGGCGTTGCTGGAGAAGACCCCGGTCGCCGCCGGCGAGCGGATCCTGGTGATGCCGGGTGTGGGCGGGCTCGGCAGTGTGCTGGTGCAGCTCGCCCGCGCCGCGGGCGCGACGGTCGTCGCGGCGGTCCGAGGCGAGGAAAAGGCGGCGATCGCGCGGAAACTGGGTGCCGAGCCGGTCGACTACTCGGCGGCGGACTGGACGGGGGAGATCCTCGCCCGCACGGGAGGCCACCGGCTGGACGTGGTCTTCGACGGCGTCGGAGGTGAACTGGGCGCCGCCTCCTTGACCTTGCTGGGCAACGGCGGACGCTTCTCCGGCTACGGCATGTCCAGCGGGACGGAGACGGTGATCGGTGACGCCGACCGCGCCCGGCTGTCCGTTGTGGACATGGCGCAGCTGGTCGGGTTCTGGCCCGACAACGCGCGCCGGGTGCGGGAGATCCTCCGGCGGGCGGCCGAAGGAACGGTGACCCCGGTCATCGGCCGGACGTATCCGCTGGCGGAGGCGTCCGCCGCGCACTCGGACATCGAGGCGCGGCGGTACACCGGGAAGAGCCTGCTCCTGCCCTGAGCGCTCAGAACCGCAGCGGCACCGCGGGGAGGTTGGCGGCGATGACGTCCGAAACGGTCTGGAGCGGCCCCGTCCCCGCGGTGTTCGGCACGGTGAGCGCGGTGTAGACGGGACGATCCACCACGAACCACGTCGCGGTGCCCTCGCCCTCGACCTGCAGCCACTGGACGCCGTTGATCGTCCGCAGCTGCGAGGTCCGGGTGAGTTCCGGCGGCTTGCCGAGGCCGCACCGCAGGACCACCGGGTCGCCGGTGCCCCAGCCGACCGTCGCCTCGGGGGCGGGATCGGCCAGCTTCCGCCGGACCAGCGTGTTCCCGGACGACGTGAGCTCGTGGGGGAGCGCACCGATGAGTTTCGCGCATTCGGGTGACCCCGACTGCGGTGCCGGGACCGGGACGAGCGGGAGCGGACCGTCCGCCACCGGGGCGCCGGAGTCCGCGCCGCGGGTCAGCCCGAAGACGGCCACGCCCGCGACGAGCAGGATCGCCAGGCAGGCGGCCGCGATCAGCAGGGGTTTCGGGGGAGCGCCGGTGTCCGTGTCAGCCACCGGACCACTACACCACCTCTCAGAGATGCACCACCGGGCAGGTCAGCGTCCGCGTGATGCCCTCCACGTTCTGCACCTTGGCGACCACGAGCTGACCGAGCTGGTCGACGGTGTCGGCGGCGGCCTTGACGATGACGTCGTACGGGCCGGTGACATCCTCCGAACTGGTGACACCGGAGATGGTGGAGATCTCCGCGGCGACCGCGGCGGCTTTGCCGACCTCGGTCTGGATGAGGATGTATGCGTGGACCACGGCGCGCCCCTTCGTAAAAGTCGGCTCAAGGTAGGAACGTTGTAGCAACGTATCGCCAGCCCCGGGAAAAACCTAGGGCTTCCGACTATCGGTGATCGACATTTGTCCGGACAAGGGAAAGTGGAGGTGACGGGTGTCACCGAACGACGGCACGGTCGCCGGGACCGGTGAATTCCGGTTGATCGAAGCGGTGACGGCAGGCCGGAAGCAGCCGGAGTCGACCCTGCTCGGACCGGGGGACGACGCGGCCGTCGTGGCCAGCCCGGACGGCCGGACGGTGGCGTCCACCGACGTCCTCGTGCAGGGCGTCCACTTCCGGCTCGACTGGTCCAGTGCCGAACAGGTGGGCCGCAAGGCGGTCGCGGTGAACCTCACCGACATCGCCGCGATGGGCGCCCGCCCGACGTCCGTCCTCATGGGATTCGCCTGCCCCTCGGACACCCCGACGGCACTCGTCACCGAACTCACCCAGGGCATGTGGCTCGAAGCCGATCGCGCCGGTATCGGGATCGTCGGCGGCGACATGGTGCGCGCCGACCAGATCGTGATCAGCGTCACCGCCCTGGGCGACCTCGGCGGCCGGGAGCCGGTGACGAGGTCCGGCGCGCGTCCCGGCGACGTCGTCGCGGTCTGCGGACGGCTCGGCTGGGCGGCCGCCGGTCTCGCCGTGCTCGGCCGGGGGTTCCGGTCACCGGTCAGCGTGGTCAACGCGCAGCGCTGCCCCGAACCGGACTACGAGGCGGGCATCCGCGCGGCCGACGGCGGCGCGACGTCGATGATCGACGTGTCCGACGGGCTCCTGTCCGACCTCGGTCACATCGCCGAGGCATCCGGCGTGGGGATCGACGTGCGGACGGCGGACCTCGACGTGTCGAGCAGGCTGACCGAGGTCGGCACCGCGCTCGGCGCCGACCCGCTGAAATGGGTCCTCACCGGCGGCGAGGACCACGCGTTCGCGGCCACCTTCCCCTCGTTCGCCGAACTGCCGGAGGGCTGGACCGAGATCGGCGTCGTCACCATGCCGGATTCGGGGGTCACGGTGGACGGGAAGCGGTACGGCCACGACAGCGGCTGGCAGCACTGGCGTTAGGAGCGGGAGGCCCACCAGGTCGACTCGCCGGCGACGGTGAAGCCGAGGGATTCGTACAGGGGCCTGCCCGCTTTGGACGCGGTGAGGGTCACCGGCTTTTCCGCCAAGGGGCCGAGGGAACCGAGCATCACGGCTCGCCCGACGCCGCGGGAGCGGAAAGCCGGCGGCGTGCCGACCCAGTAATGGCTGCCGAAGCCGTTCTCGACGACGGTGACGCACGCCCCGGCGACCTCGCCGTCGAGCCGCGCGACGAACACCTCGACCCCCGGCTCGCGGAGCAGGGCCATCGGGAACATCTCTCCCGCGCGGTAGGGCTCGAACCGGTCGAGTTCGAAGCCCGCGATGACCGCGCGTTCGGCGGCTCGCAGGTCTTCCTCCCCGTCGACCCGGACCACCTCCAACGAGGGTTCGGCGACCGGGGAGGGAGGACGCAACATGACGGGCATCCGCCAGCTGCGCATGTCGCCGAGGTGGCCCAGATCGGTGACGCTGAAGGGATCCTCGGCGTCCACCGGGCCCTTCGCCCGCGCGGCGAGCTCCGTGATCTCCGCCACCTCGCCGTCGGTGAGGCCGGGTTCCTGGATCAGGACGCGCAATCCCGCGCGCTCGTCACCGGCGACGGCGAGAAAACCGTTACGGCGGATCACTTCGTGACCGCGGGAGCGGCCGGCGGCGGCCCAGAAGGCGGCGGAATTGCGAGCCTGGCGGAGTTGCGCCTCGGCGAGGACTGCTTCGATCGACACGAGCAGAACCTAGCGCTCGCTTCCCCCGCGGGAGGGCCGATCGCTAATCTCGCGCCCATGGACCTTCGTGTGCTGGCCTACGACCACCCCGACGCGGTGAAACTGTTGGCCGAAGCCCAGCTCGAACTGGCCGCCCGGTACGGCAGCGAAGACGAGACGCCCATGGACGCGGCGCAGTTCGCCTCGCCGAAGGGGCTGTTCCTGGCCGCCTACCTCGACGACGTCCCGGTCGCGTGCGGCGCCTGGCGGGCGCACGACGGTCCGGACCCGCTGCGGCCCGGCGACGCGGAGATCAAGCGGATGTTCGTGATGGCCTCGGCGCGCGGCCGTGGCCTCGCGCGGGCGCTGCTCGCCGATCTGGAGCGGACAGCCGCCGAGGCCGGACGGCTGCGCATGGTGCTGGAGACCGGGGACAAGCAGCCGGAGGCCATCGCGCTGTACGAGTCGGCCGGTTACCTGGAGATCCCGGGTTTCGGGTACTACAAGGACGAGCCGGAAAGCATCTGTTACGGCAAGTCGCTGGTATAGGAGGACGGATGCCGATCTACGCACTGGGCGACCTCGAACCCTCGATCCACCCGGACGCCTACGTCCATCCCGACGCGACGGTGATCGGCGACGTCCGGATCGCGGCGTTCGCGTCGGTGTGGCCGCAGACGGTGTTGCGAGGCGACCACGGGTACATCGAGATCGGCGAGCGGTCCAACGTCCAGGACGGCTGCGTCCTGCACTGCACCCGCAAGGAACCGACGATCATCGGGAACTCCTCCGCCGTCGGGCATTCCGTGCACATCGAGGGCGCGCGGATCGGCGAAGGCTGCCTGATCGCTTCGGGATCGGTGGTGCTGAACGGAACCGTCGTCGAGGACGGCGGGATGGTCGGCGCGGGCGCTGTTCTCTCCTATGGGTCCTATGTGGACAGTGGGCAGATCGCGCTCGGTGTCCCCGCGAAGACACGGCCGAACACGTCGTTCGGGCCGGACATGATCAAGCTCGTGGTGGACGGGTATGTCGAGAGGGCTGCCCTTTTTCGTAGAGAACTCCGTCGGGTCGAACTCCGGCGGCTCGACCCACGTGAGTAAGCTCGCACGCCGTGACCGCACGACCGCTGCAGGACATCGTCGAAGCAGGCTGGGCGCAGGCCCTCGAACCGGTGGCGCCGCAGGTCGCCGCGATGGGGGAATTCCTCCGCGCGGAGATCGCCGCGGGCCGGACCTATCTCCCGGCGGGTGAACACGTGCTGCGGGCGTTCCAGCAGCCGTTCCACGACGTGCGGGTGCTGATCGTCGGGCAGGACCCGTACCCGACGCCCGGGCACGCGGTCGGGCTGAGCTTCTCGGTGGCGCCGGACGTCCGGCCGATCCCGAAGAGCCTGATCAACATCTACAAGGAGTACTGCGAAGACCTGGGATACCCGCTGCCGTCGAACGGTGACCTGACGCCGTGGGCCGACCAGGGGGTCTTGCTGCTCAACAGGTCGCTGACCGTGCAGCCGGGCAAGTCGAACTCGCACCAGGGCAAGGGCTGGGAAGCGGTCACCGAACAGGCCATCAAGGCCCTCGCGGCGCGGGACGAGCCGATGGTCGCGATCCTGTGGGGCCGTAACGCGCGGAATCTGAAGCCGATGCTGGGGCAGGTGCCGTGCATCGAGTCGGCGCACCCGAGCCCGCTCTCGGCGCACGCGGGCTTTTTCGGGTCGCGGCCGTTCAGCCGGGCGAATCAGCTGCTGGCGGATCAGGGCGCCGGTCCGGTGGAGTGGAAGCTCCCCTGAGCCTTCACGGGACTTCCGGCTTGAGGCGGTCGCTTCCCTAGTACATGAAGGCCCCCTTCCTGTACCTAGGCGCAAGGAAGGGGGCCTTCATGTACTCGGGAAGGTGTGAAGGTCGAGTTTCCTCGGCTGAGCCGAGGGAAGGAGGCCTTCACGGACAGAGGTCGACCGCCACCAGAGCACAAAAAATGGCGGGTGCTCCGAAGAGCACCCGCCATTCCCCAAAAACCCGGCTCAGCCGCGAACGACCTTGCCCGCCTTGATGCACGAGGTGCAGGCGTTCAGGCGCTTGCGCTGGGACAGACCGATCTTGGCGTGAACGGTCTGGATGTTCGGGTTCCACCGGCGGTTGGTACGCCGGTGGGAGTGCGAGACCGACTTGCCAAAGCCCGGTCCCTTGCCACAGACGTCGCACACGGCAGCCACGTCGAACTCCTCTGGATCTGGGACAAAGAATGATGCGCCCAGCATGCTGGGCAACTCGACCATAGTAACCAGTGGCTCAGAGCCCTCCGGCACCGGGTCGATACCCTCGCTGGAACAGGTAGGAGGTTACGGGGTGCGGGTGCTGGACGTGGCGGCGGTCTCGGCTTGGTCCGCGGCCTGTGTGCACAGCTTGGCCGTGCTGCGGCCGGCGATCGACGGCATCAACGTCTACCCGGTCGCCGACTCCGACACCGGCTCCAACCTGCTGTTCACCATGACCGCGGCCCGCGACGCGCTGGCGGAGGCCGATCCCGCGACGACCGCCGAGGCGCTGGCGGCGTTCGCCAAGGGCGCGGTCGCGGCCGCCAAGGGCAACTCGGGCGTGATCATGTCGCAGGTCGTGCGCGGGATCGCCGAGTCGGCGGCCGCGAGGGAGCTCGACGGGCCGGGGCTCGCGGAGGCGCTCGGCTGCGCGGACCGGGCCGCCACGGGCGCGGTCAGCCGTCCGGTGGCCGGGACCATCCTGACCGTTCTCCACACCGTCGCCGCGGCTGTCCGCGACGCGACGGGCTCACTCGAAGTGGTGGCCGTCGAAGCCGCGCGCGTCGCCGCCGAAGCGCTCGAAGAGACCCCGAAGCAGCTGCCCGTCCTGGCGGTGGCCGGCGTGGTCGACGCGGGCGCCCGTGGACTGGTGGCGGTCCTCGACGCCCTTTCCGGCGTGATCTCCGGCGGCCTCACCGAGCCGGAGCACCCGCTCGAAGCGCATCACCATCATACGATCGACGCGCCGACCGCGTGGGAGGTCATGTACCTGCTCGACGGCGTCGACGAAGGCAGCCTTCCCGGGCTTCGCAAGACCCTCAGCGGCCTCGGCGACAGCGTCACGGTCGCCGGGGACGGCGCGGGTGCGTATGCCGTCCATGTCCATTGCGCGGACATCGGCGCGGCGCTGGAGGCCGGGATCGAGCTCGGCCGCCCCCGCCGCGTCCGGGTCGAGCCGCTGATCACGCCCACGCCGGTCGAGGTCGGTGGCGGGATCGACCGGTCGGTGGTCGCCGTGGTCCACGGTGGGCAGCTGGCCGAACTCCTCCGCGCGGAGGGGGTCGCGGTGCTGGCGGTCCCGCAGGGGAGCGAGCCGACGGTCGAGGAGATGCTGGGCCTGATCAACGAGGCCGCCGGCCATCACGTCACCGTCCTTCCAGGCGGTCAGCGACTGACCGCGGCGGCCGACGCGGCGGCCGGGCACGCGATGGCGGCGGATCGCGACGTCGTCGTCATCCCGTGCGTGTCACCCGTCCAGGTGCTCGCCGCGCTGGCCGTCCACGACAAGGACCGCCGCACCAACGACGACGTGGTCGCCATGGCCGAAGCGGCGGCCGCGACCAGGCGTGGCGAACTGCGGATCGCGCAGGAGGAGTCGCTAACCTGGGTGGGCCGGGCGCAGGCCGGTGACGTCGTCGGCCTCGTCGACGGCGAGGTCGTGTCGATCGAGCCCGCGCCCGCCTCGGAGACGAGCCTGGTCGCGGCGGCGGTCGGCGTGCTGAACCGGATGCTGGCCCTCGGCGGCGAACTGGTCACCGTGCTGACCGGCGTGGACGCGCCGGTCCGGCTGCCCGGTGAGCTGGCCGATCAGCTCCGCGTGGAGCATCCCGAGGTCGAATTGACGAGTTACGCCGGCGGTCAGTCCGACGCCGTGCTGCTGATGGGGGTGGAGTGACCGCATGACCAACCTGCGCGCGGACCTCAAACTGGTCGTGGGCGCGGCGACGGCGAAGGCGCTGGCCAAGGGCCTCAAGATCGAGACGGTCAGCGACCTCCTGCGCCATTACCCACGCCGCTACGCCGAGCGCGGGCAGCTCACCGACATCGCCGGTCTCGAACTCGGCGAGCACGCCACCGTGATGGCGCGGATCGAGCGGGTCAACAAGCGCCGGATGAAGGCGCGCAGCGGCACCTTGCTCGAAATGGTGATCACCGACGGCAAACGCCGCCTGCAGTGCACCTTCTTCAACCAGGCCTGGCGCGAGAAGGAGCTCGTACCCGGCAAGAACGGGCTGTTCGCGGGCAAGGTCACCGCCTTCCGCGACGTCCTCCAGCTGGCGAATCCCGAATACGAACTGTTCGACGCCGACCGGCAGGCCGAGGCGATGGACGACTTCCTCGCCGAGATCATCCCGGTGTACCCGGCGGCGCAGGGGATCCCGACCTGGGTGATCGCCAAGGCCGTCCGGCAGGTGCTGGACGTGCTGGAGGTCGACGAGGACCCGATGCCGATCGAGCTGCTCGCCCAGTACGGCCTGCCCAGCCTGGAAAGCGCGCTGCGCGGTATCCACCGCCCGTCGGGCTGGGACGCGCTGAACTCCGCGCGCCGACGGCTCAAATGGGACGAAGCCATGGCGGTGCAGCTGATTTTCGCGCAGCGAAGGCATTCCCTCGTCTCGCGGCCCGCGAAAGCCTGCCCGCACACCGAAGGCGGCATCCTCGACGCCTTCGACAAACGGCTCCCGTTCGCGCTGACCTCGGGCCAGCAGGAGATCGGCGAAGAGATCGCCCGAGATCTGTCCACCGAGCATCCGATGAACCGGCTGCTGCAGGGCGAGGTCGGCTCCGGCAAGACGGTGGTCGCGTTGCGTGCCATGCTGCAGGTCGTCGATTCCGGACGGCAGGCGGCGATGCTCGCGCCGACGGAGGTCCTCGCCGCGCAGCACGCCCGGTCGCTGCGCGAGATGCTGGGCGACCTCGGGCAGGCGGGCGAACTCGGCGGCGCGGAGAACGCGACGCGCGTGACCCTGCTGACCGGTTCGATGGGCGCCAAGGAACGCAAGAAGGCGTTGCTGGAGACGGTCAGCGGCGAGGCCGGGATCGTCGTCGGCACACACGCGCTCATCCAGGACACCGTGTCCTTCGCGGATCTCGGCCTGGTCGTGGTCGACGAACAGCACCGCTTCGGCGTGGAGCAGCGGGACGCGCTGCGTTCCCGGGGTTCCGACGAGACCAGCCCGCACGTCCTCGTCATGACCGCGACGCCCATCCCGCGCACGGTCGCGATGACCGTCTACGGCGATCTGGAGACGTCCGCGCTGCGCGTGATGCCCGCCGGCCGGTCGCCGATCAAGACGTCGGTGGTGCCGGTCGCGGAGCGGCCCGCGTGGCTGGACCGGGCGTGGCAGCGGGTCCGCGAAGAATGCGGCAAGGGCCATCAGGCGTACATCGTCTGCCCGCGCATCGGGGACGAACCGGCTTCGGACAAGGGGGACAAGCGGCCCGCGCTCGCCGTCCTCGACGTGGCGCCCGAGCTGGCCGAAGGACCGTTGAAGGGGCTGAAGATCGGCGCTCTGCACGGCCGGATGCCCGCCGACGACAAGGACGCCGTGATGCAGGCGTTCGCCAAAGGTGACCTGGACGTGCTGGTCGCGACCACCGTGATCGAGGTCGGCGTGAACGTGCCGAACGCGACGGCGATGGTGATCATGGACGCCGACCGCTTCGGCATCAGCCAGCTGCACCAGTTGCGCGGCCGGGTCGGCCGGGGCAGCGTGCCGGGGCTCTGCCTGCTGGTCACCGAAACGCTGGACGGGACGACCACCCGTGAGCGGCTCGCCGCGGTCGAGTCCACGACGGACGGTTTCGAACTGTCCAGAATGGACTTGGAACTCCGTCGCGAGGGCGACATCCTCGGCGCCGCGCAGTCGGGGAAGAAGTCGACGCTGAAGCTGCTTTCGTTGCTGCAGGACGAGGAGGTCATCGCCGAGGCGAGGGCCCGCGCGTCGGAAATCGTCGAAAAGGACCCGGCCTTGGGGAATTACTTGGGGCTGGCGCATATGATCGCCGACGTCGTCGACGAAGATCGTGTGGAGTACCTGGAAAAAAGCTGACGTGAACATCTCTGCCCGATCGGACCTTGCCGCCGGACGGGCCGAGGGGTTTCCTCGATCCGTACGGGCGAGGGAGGCCGGGATGACAGCAGCGGTGCGGGTCCAGCTCGGTGAGGAGGGGGCCGACGCGGAACGGGTCGAGCGGCTCGCCGGGTACCTCCGAGGGGAACTGATCGATCGCGGCGTCGCCGACGTCAAGGCCTTGCCCGCCGGCGAGGCGCCACCGGGCTCGCGGGGCTTCGACGTGGCGACCGCGGGCGGCCTGCTCGTCACGCTGGGGAAGTCCGCCGACGGCCTGCGCTCGGTGGTGACGGCCGTGCGGGAATGGCTTTCGCGCGGCGGACGGGTGAAGCGCACGGTCCGGCTGGAGATCGACGGCGACGTGCTGGAGCTGTCCGAAGCGACGCTCACCGATCAGGACAAACTCGTCGATCTCTTCGTGAGCAGGCATTCGTCGTCATGACCGGCGAACGGCGGGCCCTGATCATCGCCAACGGGGAGTACGACAACCCCGGGCTGAGCGCGTTGCGGTCCCCGGCCGCCGACGCCGAGGCGCTCGCCGAGGTCCTCGCCGACCGTGCCGTCAGCGAGTTCGACGTCCAGGTGGTACGCGACGAGACCGCGCACGTGATCGCGGGCCGGGTCGAGGATCTGTTCGCCGACAGCGCGCCGGACGACGTCCTGCTGGTGCATTTCTCTTGCCACGGCTTGAAAAGCGAATCGGGCGAGCTGTTCTTCGCCGCCCGCAACACCCGGCCGGAGCGGCTCGCGTCGACCGCCGTCCCCGCCGACTTCGTCCAGCGCTGTATGCGGATGAGCCGGTCGCGCAGCATCGTCCTCCTGCTGGACTGCTGCTACGGCGGCGCTTTCAGCCAGGGGGTCGCCGTGCGCGCCACCGGCGAGGCCAACGTGCTCGACGCGTTCCCCGGCGGGGGTTTCGGCGGCCGAGGCAGGGCGGTGATCACCGCGTCGAACTCCATCGAGTACGCCTTCGAGGGCGATCAGCTCGCCGACGACCACGCGCGGCCGTCGGTGTTCACCTCGGCCCTGGTCGACGGGCTGCGGACGGGCGACGCGGACCGCGACGAGGACGGCTGGATCGCGCTCGGCGAGCTCTACGACTACCTGTTCGACAGCGTCCGGGAGCGGAATCCGAATCAGACACCCAGTCGTGACATCGAGATGCAGGGCGAGCTGTACCTGGCGAGGAGCAGGCGCCGCCGGATCAAACCGTCGCCGGTCCCGGCCGATCTGCGCGCGGCGAGCGAGGATCCCAACATGTTCACCCGCCTCGGCGCGGTGACCGAACTCCAGCGACGGCTGACGAGTGAGAACCTGTCGGTCGCCATCGGCGCGCACGAGGTCCTCACGACGATGGCGCAGACCGACATCCGGCATATCGCCGAGGCCGCCGAAGTGGCGCGGGCCGAAGCGCGGGTGCGGGCCGAGTCCGAAGTGGTCCGGTTCGGCGAGGTCGTCCGGGGAACGCGGCCGGTGGCGCGCGTCCGGCTGGCCGGGCCGCCGATCGCGCGGGCGTGCCACTTCGCCTCGTCGCATTCCTGGCTGCGGGTGACCGAGGACGCCGACGGCGCCGAGATCTCCCTGGAGCTGTCGGAACTCGGGGCGTTCGACGGGCGGATCACGGTGACCGGACCGACCGGCGAGGTCGTGGTGCGGGTCGAGGGCCAGGTGGTCGCGGAACCCGCGCCGGTGCCGCCGTCACGGCCCGGACCGGCTCCGAAACCCGCCCCGCCCGTGGAGATCCCGGAAGCGACGGTCGTGGAGCCCGTGCGGCCGGTCGAAGCCGCGCCGAAGTCCGAGCCGTTCGCCGTCGCCGCCGGTCTGCTCGCGTTCGCCGCCGCGGTGTACCTGGTGCCCATCAGCTTCGCGCTCAGCCACAGCATGGAGGATTTCTTCGAAGACGGTGGCTGGACGGTCGTACCGCTCGTCGTCTTCGCGACCGCGGTGGGGATCCTGCTGCTCCTGCCGAACACCCGCCGGATGACGGGGCCGGGAGCGTTGTGCGGGCTCGCGCTGCTTTCGGCGATCCCGTCCGGTCCGGTGCTGCTGGTCCTCACTGACGGCTGCCTGCTCGCGGGGGCCGTCTGCGCGCTGATCTCGGTGCGGCGTGACCGAAGTTTCCGTCTCGGGCTGGGGAAGCCGAGGGGCGGGCTCGCCATTGCGGCCCTCGTGGCCGGGGCCGCCGGTACGGCCGGGCTGGTGGCGGAGGCCATCGAACTGCTCGACTACTCGTCGAGCCGCGCCGACGAGGCGGCGATCTACCTCGTGGTCTCGGTGGTGCTCCTGATCGGGACGCTGCTCGGTGTGTTGCTGCGGCCGGCGGCCTTCGGGGTCGCCTTCCTCGGCGGGGTGGCCGGAGGCGGCATCGTCATGGTGTGCGTGCTTTCCTACGCGATGCCGAGCAGTTCGAGCGTCACCGGCGCCGGCTGGTGGATCGCGCTGGGGGCGGTGCTCGCGCTGGCCGTCGTGACCGGTTTCGCCGCCCGCGAAGTGAAAAGCTGACGATGGCCACGATCCGCCTCGCGACCGTCGAGGACGCCTGGCCCATCGCGGAGGTGAACGTGCGGTCGTGGCAGTCGGCGTACCAGGGCCTGCTGCCCGAGCTCTACCTTCGCGATCTGTCCGTCGAGGGACGGGCGGCCCGCTGGCAGCGGACGCTCGCCGATCCCGCCAACCGGGGCGACATCCTGGTCCTGGTCGAAGACGGATCGCTGCTCGGCTTCACCGCCGTCGACCGGATCCGCGGGGAACTGCGCGCGATCTACCTCGAACCGGCGCGCTGGGGGACCGGGCTGGGCAGGCTGCTGCTCGACACCGCCGTCGCCGCGCTGCGGGATTCGGGGCACCGCGAGGCGACGCTCTGGGTGCTCGAGACCAACGAACGCGCCCAGCGTTTCTACTCGGCCGGGGGATGGGTGCCGGACGGGGCGACGAAGACCGACACCATGCCCGGCGAGGAGGTCCCGCTTGCCGAAGTGCGCTACCGGATCGCTCTCGTCAGCGCTTGAACCAGGCGGTTTCCTCGGGTTTGTTGAGGGTGACGATGATGCCGACGGCGATGCCCATGCCGATCAGCTGGGTGATCGCCCCGCCGTTGACCAGGCTGATCAGTCCCATGACGACGGCGAGCCCTTCCACGGCGATGACCGTCGGCCGCACCCAGGGCGAACCGTGGGAAATCCTTATCGCGCAAGCGATCAGCACGACGGCGACCACGAAACCGAGGATCGCCAGCGCGAGGGCGAGGCCGGCTTCCTCGTTGCCGTGGTCGAGTTCGTTGATCGCGAGCGCGGTCACGAGCACGCTGACGAGAATGTTGAGGACCGCTTGCACCCAGAGGAAAACGCGGACGAACTTGAGCTGGCGCGGCATCTCGCGCGTCGGCTTCCGGACTTCCCCGGTCATGACGGTCCCCTCTCGTGGCACGGAGAAACCAGTCTGGCCCGGAAAGTTCCCGGCGCTGACGGTAAAACTGACCTCAAGACCTCGGGTGTAGCGGCGTTTCGGCCTCTATCACCCTTCAGTATTGTTTCGCCGGTTTCATTGTCGCTTAAAATTACGAACGCAGGTTCGATTATCTTGAGATATCATCCAGAGATGTCCAAGACTGTTCTTCCCGAGTTTCCGCAGGTTGTGCGGGAGGCGTCCGTCGGTTGGGGCGGTATCTGGCGGAGATCGAGTCCCGGGGTGTCAAAGACTTGTCTGGTCCTGGAGTCGGACACCGTATGTGAACCCGGCCCGGGGATCCGGGCCGGGTTCACTCCCGCGCGATCAACTCAGGCTGGGCCTCACGACTTGTACAGGTAGACCTCGGCTCCCTTGCTACCTTTACCGAGATCCAAGTTGATCTTCTTGTCGGTGCCCCAGCCGCAGGCGGACACCTTCTTCGTCTTGCCTCCGGTCATGTTCGTGGCCTTCACCCGCGCACACTTGCCGTCGAGCGCGGTGTCCTTGACGTGCCCCCGGACGTGCACCCGGCCCTTTTCGCACGTGATGTCCCACTCGGCGTAGCCGCCGCTGATGCTGACCTCGTTACCGGTATCCGGGCAGGCACCCAGCACGACCGGCGCGCCGGTCGTGCCGCCGTCGGCTGCTGCTGCTGTCCCCGTCGTAACGCCGAACGCCAGCGCGACGCCGGCAATCGTGGATACGACAACATGCTTGGTTCGCATGATATTTCCCCTCTGTGGATGGTGCTGACGAAACCACAATCGCGGCCGCACGAATCGATCACCACACCTTTTCGCTGCAGTGAAAACCTCCTTCTTCCCGGTAAGCCGCTCGTGGCCCATGACCGGGCCGAACTGGCGAGTGGTCGTGAGCGGCGATTCGGGTTATTGAGAGGTAAGCCAACGGTGGCGTGCTCAGAGCCGGGTCTCGCGTGCTTGAAAGCGGATCTCGTGTGCGTGGAGCCGGGACACCCGAGTGCGGGATCCAGGCACGCGTGTCCCGTGTCTGAGCACGCGCGTTACGCCTTTGCACTGCCCATCACCCCGGCGAACAGGCCGCCCACAATCACGACACGTTTGGCTTACCCCTCAAGGGATGGCAGGCATGGCCCTTGATCAGCGAAAATCGGGGACGTTGAGTGTTCTCGATCCTCCATGAAGGAATCGGGACACTCAACGTCCCGATTCCTTCATCAACAACCGATCACCGCCCACCGCGCATTTCCGCGACTAAACGCGTGACCGAACGAAGGCGCCTTCGCGCGCGGCGACCGCCACCGCACGTGCGGTGGCCCGAGCGTCCGCCACCGTGACACTTTCCCGCGACAGGAAGAGCCGGTAGAACATCGGCCCGCACACCGCCCGCACCAGTTCGTCGCCATCCGTGCCGGACGGGATCTCGCCCCGCGCGACGGCCCGTTCCGCGATCGGCGCCATGCGCACGTGCCGGTCGGCATAGAAGTCGTGCAGCGCTTCGGCCGCTTGCGACGACTGGAAGGCCGCCAGCACCGACGCCGTCGGCAGCTCCTTCAGTGCGGGCTCGGTGAAGTACCGCACCACCTCGGCCGCGACCTCGTACAGATCGTCCTCGAGCGACCCCGTGTCGGGCGCCTTCCAGTCGTCCTCCGCGCCCATCTGCAGCGCGGCGGCGACGAGACCGTCCGGTGAGGACCAGCGCCGGTACACCGTGGTCTTGTGCACGCCGGACCGCTCGGCGACCGCGTCCACGGTCAGCTCGCCTAACCCGCGTTCGGCCAGCAGATCGAGGGTGGCGTGCAGCACGGCCTGGCGCGTGCGTTCGGTCCGGCCGCCGGGCCGCTGGGTGCCGGAGGTTGCCAATTGCTACTCCTGTTGCGTTAGTGTGGCCAGTATGTCAGACCCAGCGAAGATCGCCGAACTCGTCGGGGACGCCAGGATCGTCGCCATCGGTGAGAACAACCACCACGTCCACGAGTTCGGGGACCTGCGCAATCGTTTGCTCCAGCACCTCGTCGAGCACCACGGCTTCCGGGTCTTGGCGTTCGAATCCGGATTCGCCGAAGGAAAGCTCGTCGAAGACTGGCTGAAGGGCGCGCCCGGGGACGTCGCCGACATCGGTCGCGCCGGCTTCACCTTTTCGCTCGGGGAGTCCCCCGAGGCGCACGAAATGCTGACGTGGCTGCGCGAACGGGGCGACGTCCGGTACTACGGCCTCGACGTACCGAGTTCCGCGGGCTCGCCGGTGCCATCGCTCGACGCCGTCCGCGCCTATCTGTCCACTGTGGACCCGAAAGCGTCGAGCCTCGTCGACGCGGCGATCGAGGCGACCAAGGGATACGCCTCTGTCAGCAGCGCGGACGCGCCCGCCAAGTACGCCGCCCTCGACGACGCGGCCAAGGACAAGGCGACCGCGGCGCTCACGCGGCTCAAGACCCACCTCACCTCGCTGCGTCCCGTCTACGGGGACACCGCCGTCGCGGAGCACCACGTCGAAGGCGCGGTACGCGTCGACGCGTACCTCGCCGAGGTCGCCGCGATGATGTCCGGCGACGCGCCCGCCCTGCAGAGCGGTTCGCGCGACGCGTACATGGCCGACACCGTCCGGCTGATCCGGCGGCTTCACGGTGACGCCACGAAGATCGTCGTGATGCTCCACAACGGACACCTCCAGCGCGTGCCGTTCTCGCCGTTCCCCGGCCTCAGCTCGCCGTCGGCGGGGACGCATCTGGCCGCCGAATTCGGCGGCGACTACTTCGCGCTCGGGCTCACCGCGGTCGAGGGCGAGACCACCGGGCTCAAGCCCGATCCTGAAGCGCGGCTCGGGTTCACCGTGTACCGCCAGGAATTGGAGGCTCCGGCGGACGGCAGCATCGAAGCCGAAGGCCCCGGCCTGGTCGACCTTCGCGCGCGACGTGGAACCGAGGGACCACAGAGCATCCGGCACGCGCACCTGTTCAACCCCGTCGACGTCGTCGAGGCGTTCGACGCACTGGTCTGCTTCCCGAAGTCGACGGTCAGCACGCATATCGGCCAGGACCAGTCGAACGGGTGACACTCCGGGGTTGCCGCCCCGCGGGTACAGGCGTAGAGCCAAGACATGATCATTCGACTGGTACGGATCATGGCCGCGCTGGCGCTCCTGGTGCTGGTGGCGCGGCCCGCCTCCGCGACGGAAGTCCAGCAGAACCCGCCGAACTGGGGGCTGGACCGGATCGACCAGCGAACGGGTCTCGATCAGCTCTACCACTACGAGACCGACGCCAAGGACGTCACGGTCTACGTGATCGACAGCGGGGTCGACGCGGCGCATCCGGACTTCGGCGGCCGCGTCAAACCCGGTAAGGACTTCCTGAACGGCGGCACGGACACCACCGACACGAACGGTCACGGCACGTATTTGGCCGGTGTCGCCGCGTCGAGGACCTTCGGTGTCGCGAAGGCCGCGCAGATCGTCCCGGTCCGGGTGATCGACGCACAGGGCGGCGGCGCGACCGACAAGATCATCGCGGGTATCGACTGGGTGACGCAGAACGCACAGCAGCCCGCCGTCGCCGTCCTCGGCATCGGCGGCGCGGCCAACGACCAGCTCGACGCCGCCGTCCGGGCGCTCGCGGCGGTCGTCCCGATCGCCCTCCCGGCGGGCGGCGAGGCCACCGACGCGGGGAAGTTCTCACCCGGCCGGGTCACCGAGGCGCTCACCGTCGGATCGACCGACGCCAGTGACCAGGTCGGGTCGACGTCGAACCACGGCGAGGTCGTCGACCTGTTCGCGCCCGGCGTCGACGTGCCGGGACCCAACGCCGGCGGCAGCGGTGGCCGGGTGCTCAGTGGCACGTCGTCGGCCGCCGCGCACGTCGCCGGGGTGGCCGCGCTGTACCGCGCCTTGCACCCGGACGCCTCGGCACCGGACGTCGCGAAGGCCCTCGTCGACCTCGCTTCGGTCGACGTGCTGACCGGGGTCCACGAGGGCACCGCGAACAGGTTGCTGCAGAGTCCCGGAGCGCAACTCAGCCAGGAATGATGTCCATCACCTGGGCAACAACTCCCGCCCTGCGGGAGCGAGCAGGTAACGTGCCTCACCTACCGATCCGATGATGGGAAGGACCGGCATGTTCCGCAAGGTACTGGTCGCCAACCGGGGTGAGATCGCCATCCGCGCGTTCCGCGCCGGATTCGAGCTCGGCGCGGGCACGGTGGCTGTGTTCCCGCACGAAGACCGCAATTCGCTCCACCGGCTGAAGGCCGACGAGGCCTACGAGATCGGCGAACCCGGTCACCCGGTGCGGGCTTATCTGTCGGTCGAGGAAATCGTGGCGGCCGCCAAGAAGGCGGGCGCAGACGCCGTCTACCCCGGCTACGGCTTCCTCTCCGAGAACCCGGACCTCGCGCGCGCGTGCGAGGACGAAGGAATCACCTTCGTCGGACCGAGCGCGGACATCCTCGAGCTGACCGGCAACAAGGCCCGCGCGGTCAAGGCCGCCCGCGACGCCGGTGTGCCGGTGCTGGGTTCTTCCGAACCGTCCTCCGACGTCGACGCGCTGATCGCCGCGGCCGAGGAGATCGGCTTCCCGGTGTTCGTCAAGGCCGTCGCCGGTGGTGGCGGCCGCGGTATGCGCCGCGTCCAGGAACCAGCGCAGCTGCGCGAGTCCATCGAGGCCGCCGCGCGCGAGGCCGAGTCGGCCTTCGGCGACCCGACGGTGTTCATCGAGAAGGCCGTCGTCGAGCCGCGCCACATCGAGGTCCAGATCCTCGCCGACGGCGAGGGCAACGTGATCCACCTCTACGAGCGCGACTGCTCGGTCCAGCGGCGGCACCAGAAGGTCGTCGAGCTGGCCCCGGCGCCGAACCTGCCGTCCGAACTGCGGGACCGGATCTGCGCCGATGCGGTGAAGTTCGCCCGCCAGATCGGCTACCGCAACGCCGGCACCGTCGAGTTCCTGCTCGACCGGGACGGCAACCACGTCTTCATCGAGATGAACCCGCGCATCCAGGTCGAGCACACGGTGACCGAGGAGGTCACCGACGTCGACCTCGTCCAGTCGCAGCTGCGCATCGCCTCCGGCGAGACACTCGAAGACCTCGGCCTGTCGCAGGACAAGGTGTACCTGCGCGGCGCCGCCCTGCAATGCCGCATCACCACCGAGGATCCCGCCAACGGTTTCCGCCCGGACACCGGGATGATCAGCGCGTACCGCTCGCCCGGTGGTTCCGGCATCCGCCTCGACGGCGGGACGGCGTTCGCCGGCACCGAGATCAGCGCGCACTTCGACTCGCTGCTGGTGAAGCTCAGCTGCCGCGGCCGCGACTTCAAGACCGCCGTGGGCCGCGCCCGCCGCGCGGTCGCCGAGTTCCGGATCCGCGGTGTGGCCACGAACATCCCGTTCCTGCAGGCCGTCCTCGACGACCCGGACTTCCGCGAAGGCCGCGTCACGACGTCGTTCATCGAGGAGCGCCCGCATCTGCTCACCGCGCGCCATTCGGCCGACCGCGGGACCAGGCTGCTGACCTACCTCGCCGACAAGACGGTCAACAAGCCGCACGGCGAGCGTCCGCGCACCCTCGACCCGCAGGTGAAACTGCCGAAGCTGCCCAAGGGCCTCGAACCGGCGCCCGGCTCGAAGCAGAAGCTCACCGAACTCGGCCCGGAGGGCTTCGCCCGCTGGCTGCGGGAATCGCCGACCATCGGCGTCACCGACACCACCTTCCGGGACGCGCACCAGTCGCTGCTCGCCACCCGCGTGCGGACGAAGGATCTGCTCGCCGTCGCGCCGATCGTCGCGCGGACCACGCCGCAGCTGCTCTCGCTGGAGTGCTGGGGCGGCGCGACCTACGACGTCGCGCTGCGGTTCCTCGCCGAAGACCCGTGGGAGCGGCTGGCGAAGCTGCGGGAAGCGGTGCCGAACATCTGCCTGCAGATGCTCCTGCGCGGCCGCAACACCGTCGGCTACACGCCGTACCCCACCGAGGTGACCAACGCCTTCGTCGAGGAGGCGACGGCGACCGGCATCGACATCTTCCGGATCTTCGACGCGCTCAACGACGTCGAGCAGATGCGCCCGGCGATCGAAGCCGTCCGCGAGACCGGATCCGCCGTGGCCGAGGTGGCGCTCTGCTACACCTCGGATCTGTCGGACCCGGCCGAAAAGCTGTACACGCTGGACTACTACCTCAAGCTGGCGGAGCAGATCGTCGGCGCGGGGGCGCACGTCCTGGCCATCAAGGACATGGCGGGCCTGCTGCGGGCGCCGGCGGCGGTGCGGCTGGTTTCCGCGCTGCGCAAGGAATTCGACCTTCCGGTGCATATCCACACGCATGACACCGCGGGTGGGCAGCTGGCGACGTACCTCGCCGCGATCCAGGCCGGGGCGGACGCCGTCGACGGTGCCGTCGCGTCCATGGCTGGCACGACGTCGCAGCCGTCGCTGTCCGCGCTCGTCGCGGCCACCGACCACTCGGACCGGCCGACCGGGCTGGATCTGCAGGCCATCGGCGACCTGGAGCCGTACTGGGAGAGCGTGCGCAAGATCTACGCGCCGTTCGAGGCGGGGCTCTCGTCGCCGACCGGGCGCGTGTACCACCACGAGATCCCGGGTGGTCAGCTGTCGAACCTGCGCACGCAGGCGATTTCGCTCGGCCTCGGCGAGCGGTTCGAGGACATCGAGGCGATGTACGCGGCCGCGGACAAGATCCTCGGGCACCTGGTCAAGGTCACGCCTTCGTCCAAAGTGGTCGGTGACCTCGCGCTGCACCTCGTCGGCGCGGGCGTCTCGCCCTCGGATTTCGAGGCGGAGCCGAACAAGTTCGACATCCCCGACTCGGTGATCGGCTTCCTGCGCGGCGAACTGGGCGACCCGCCCGGCGGCTGGCCGGAGCCGTTCCGCACCAAGGCCCTCGAAGGCCGCGCGCGGCCGAAGCCGGTGCAGGAACTGTCCGAAGAGGACCACCAGGGGCTCGCCGAGGACCGGCGCGCGACGCTGAACCGGCTGCTGTTCCCCGGGCCCACGAAGGACTTCGAGGCGCACCGCGACCAGTACGGTGACACCTCCGTCCTGCCGTCCAAGGACTTCTTCTACGGCCTGCGGCCGGGCGAGGAGTACTCGGTCGACCTGGAACAGGGTGTCCGGCTGCTGATCGAACTGGAGGCCATCGGCGAGGCCGACGAACGCGGCCTGCGCACGGTGATGTCCACGCTCAACGGCCAGCTGCGCCCGATCCAGGTCCGCGACACCGCGATCGCGTCGGACATCCCGGCGACGGAGAAGGCCGCCAAGGGCGACCCGAAGCAGATCGCCGCGCCGTTCGCGGGTGTGGTCACGCTGCAGGTGTCCGAGGGCGACGAGGTCGAGGCCGGTGCCACGGTCGCGACCATCGAGGCGATGAAGATGGAGGCGTCGATCACGGCGTCGACCGGCGGCAAGGTGTCGCGGCGCGCGATCAACGCCGTCCAGCAGGTGGAAGGCGGGGACCTGCTGCTCGTCCTGGAGTAGCCGGTGAATTGTCCGTGAAGGCCCCCTTGCGAGACCCAGAGTCCCTCAAGGGGGCCTTCACGCACTTGCGGCCGTCGCTAACGTGGACCGGTGCTGATCAACGCCGTACCCCAGTTCCAGGGCGCACTGACCGAGCGGGCGCCGGAGTTGCCCGAGGGCTGCGTCGCGCTCGCCGAGCTCGCGGGCCACGTGCTGGGCGTGCCGGTGCACCACATCCGGCAGACACGTGAGACCTCGCCCGCGGTCGACGGCATCGCCAACCGCGCGGTGCTCACCGGCGCGAACCGGGCCGCGCAGCTCGCCGCGCTGGAGGCGCCGGGCGGGCCGGTGCTCACCATCGGCGGAGACTGCGGTGTCGAACTGATCCCGATCGGCGTCGCGCGCTACCGCTTCGGGCCGGGGCTCGGCGTCGCCTGGTTCGACGCGCATTCCGACCTCAACACCGCGGAGACGTCGCCGTCGGGCGCGTTCCACGGCATGGTGCTGCGGTCGCTGCTCGGCGAGGGCGACCCGGAGTTCGCCGCGAATCCGCCGGTCGAACCCGGACGCGTGGTGCTCGCCGGGACGAGGGCCCTCGACGACGCCGAGCGGGCCGTGATCGAGCGCGGGCTCGTCGTCGAGACGGCCGACGTCGCCGCCGGGCTGGCCGGTGCGGACAAGGTGTACGTCCATCTCGATCTCGACGTGCTCGACCCGGCGGAGTTCGACGGGCTGAACTATCCGGAGCCCGGTGGCTTGACGATCGAACGTCTGGTGACGATGCTTCGCGGGCTGAGCGATTTCGAGGTCGTCGGCGCGGGGATCACCGAATGCGTCGGCACCGAGGTCCGCGTGCTGGCCCCCGTGCTCGAAGTACTCGGTGAATTGCTCACCGGAAAGCAGTGACGCTGCGTCACGGTCGCATCCACTTCGGCCGTTCGTACGTACCGTACGAGGCGTTTGCCGGGCACTTGTCATCAAAATTCAGGGCTGCCCCGTGATTTTGTCACGATGGTGACAAGAAATCGGTTTCTTCTGCGAAAGGTGACACATTCACGGGCGACTTCGCGATGTGTTCGTTGTCACCCCACGACGATCGTGGGATGTCAGGACGCTGGGCGGAGCAAAGGAGCTGCGATGTCGGTGGAGCGCGGAATCGAACACGCTGCGCAGCCTCCCGCGGCACTTCCCCGCAAACTCGCCGACATTTTGCGACCGGAGCTCGGCAGTCTCGCCAACGAGATCGTCGACGAGATCCGGGCGACCATCCCCGCGTACGCGCGCCCGCTCGACGGGCCCTACGGCAAATCGATCCGCGCGGGCGTCGAGTACGCGATCACGCTCTTCGTCGCCCAGATCGCGGATCCCACCGTTTCCAAGGAACAGTCGCACGAGGTCCACCACAGGCTCGGGCAGAACGAGATGCGGGAAGGCCGCAGCCTCGACACCCTCCAGTCGGCCTATCGGGTCGGCGCCCGGGTCTCGTGGCGGCGCATCATGCGCGTCGGGCGCCGCAGCGGGCTCTCGTCCGCGGTGATGTCGCAACTGGCCGACGCGATGCTCGCGTTCATGGACGAACTCGCGTCCGTCGCGCTGGACGGGTACCTCGAAGCGAAGGCGCGCACCGCCGGCGCGCTGGACACGTGGCGCCGCAAACTGCTGCACCTGGTGCTGGAGACGCCGCCCGCGCCGTCGAAGGCGATCGCGGAACTCGCGCAGCTGACCGGCTGGACGGTGCCCGAACGCGCCACCCCGGTGGTGCTGCACCCGATCGGCGAGACCGTCAGACCCCGGCGGCACAACGCGGTGGATTCGGACGTCCTCGCCGAACTCGACTGCGCTGAGCCGCGCCTTCTCGTCCCGGGCGAGATCTCGATCGCCCGCCTGGCCACTCTGCAGGCCGCGCTACCGGAGTACCGGCTGTCGATCGGCCCGTGCCGTCCGCTGGATTCCGTCGCCGATTCCCTCCGCTGGGCGCGCGAGGCCCTGCTCCTTTCCGAACGCGGCATCATCCAGGCCCGCCGCGTGATCCGCGCCGAAGACCATCTCGCCACCCTGCTCGTGAACGCCGACGCCGCGCTGACCTGCCAGCTGCGCGACCGGCTGTTCGCCCCACTGGCCGAGATGACCGGGAAACAGCGGGAACGGCTGCTCGAAACCCTCCGCGCGTGGCTCGACAGCCAGGGCAACGTCGTCGACATCGCCGAGCGGCTCCAGGTGCATCCGCAGACCGTCCGGTACCGCATGCGGCAGCTGCAGGCGACCTTCGGCGAGCACCTGCGCGACCCGGGGGCGCGGTTCGAGATGGAACTCGCACTGCGGGCCGGGGTCGGCCTTTCCGCTTCGCCCGAAGGTTTCACGCTTCCGGAGGTGCTGCCGTCGCCGCGCAAGAGTCCACAGTGGACGCCGAGTGGGTCTTGATCTTTCCGGCGCTGCCGAGTACTGGATGCCATGAACGGCCCGTTACTGGCAAATTTTGCGGGTAACGGGCCGTTCATGGCACGCCGAGGGACGGTGTCACTCAGCCGGCGACGGGATAAGGGGTGCTCGCCTGCCACACGGTGTCGGTGGCGTACCCGGTCGCCGTGTCGTACGGATGCTGCCCGCTGGTGTTCGCCGCCCACACCTGGTTCTGGAACTGCCGCAGGAACCTCCCGCGCAGGGTGAACGACTCCAGTGTCGCGGTGGTCCCGGTCGTGCCGGCCTTCGTGCACCAGGTCGCGTCCGAGCGGAACTGGTCGGTCCCGTCGGAGGGTGCGATGACCACTCGCTGCCCGGACTGGCGCAGATAATGTTCCGGGAACCGGACCGATTCGAACGAATGGCAGTTCACGTCGGCCTTGCCCGGTACGACCCGCCACGTCGCGTCGGCGCCGTCGCCGCCAGGGGGCCCCGCGGCCACTACGGCGTCACCGGACCCGCGCAGATAGCGGTCGCCCGAAAACCGCAGGGATTGCGTCAGCACGGCGTCTTCGTACTGCCCCAGGCGAAGGAACAGTTCGACGTCGTCATCGGTCCCCGCGAGCGCCGCGGTCGCCGCCGCCACCAGCGCCGGATGGACCCGGCTCTGGTCCGCCCTTGTCCTGAGTTCGAAGGCGAGACGCCGGTCGGCCTCTCCCTTCTTCTTGAGCCAAGCCAGCCAGTCCTTGAGGTTCGCCTGGTGGATCCCGGTGCCGATGTAGGCGGTCAGGTCGGCCGGATTCGGGCTGCGCAGCGCCCGTTCCGCCGCGGCACGGACCTCGCTGTTCGGTTTGGCCTTGTCCCACAGGTCCATGACGAAGTTGATGTCCGGTTCGATCAGATGGCCTTCGGTGGCGTCGAGCCTCACCACCGCCGCTGCCCGGATCCGGGCGTCGCGCGCGGTGAGCCTGGCCTTCTCCTCGGCGTCGGCGTGTTCGTCGGCTTCGACGATCGCCTTCTGGTCCGCCTCGCGAGCGGTGAAGATCCCGGTGAGGATGAAGGCCTTCAGGTCGGCGGGCGAACCGTTGTACGCCGCCAGCGCCGCCTTCTTGAGCAGCGGCCCCGACGCCCGCTCCCACATGACGAAGACGAAGTCCTTGTCACTCTGGATGAGCAGGTCGGGGGTGGCGACGATCTCGTTGACCAGCGCGGCACGCTCCTTGCTTTCCCGCGCTGCCCTCGCCGCGGCGTCGCTTTGCAGTTTGTGCGCCTGGTCCCTGGCGTTCGCCTCGCGGACGCCGGTTTTGATCCACTGTGTCCATTCCGCTTCCGAGCCCGCGTAGGCGAGTTCGGCCGATGCCCGGACTTCGGTCCCGGACGCGCGTTGCCACAGCGCGAAAACGAAGTTCCGGTCGGTCAGGATGAGCAGTTCCGGGGAAGCGACGACACCGATCTCCTGCGCGGCGCGGATCTTGTCGTCCTGAGTGGCGGGACGGACCGGATCGGCCGTGATCGCGGCCGTCACGGCCGCCGGGGCGGGATCGGCCATCGCCGGGGTGAGCCCGGTGAGCAGGGTCAGCACGGCGGCACCGATCAGGCCGGGCAACACGGTGCGTCTTCTTCTTTCGTCCATTGCGGATTCCCCTGTCAGCTCGTCGCGAGGTGGACGGTGGCGACCTGTGTGGCCGCGTCGTAGTCGATGTGGCCGTGTTCGAACGTGCTCCGCCGTCCGCCGGGAATGGCCGTCTCGTCACCGGTCGGGTAACCGAGCGCCGACTTCTCCGAGCCGATCGACTGCCACTTCGCCCGGATCGCGCCGCGGACGACGTGGGTGCCCGCCCGGTCGATCGAGTAGATCGAAGCCCCGCCCGCGAAATGGGCGAACCGTCCGAGTTTGTCCGCGGTGCAGGCGTCGTCGGTGGCCGGGGCGCCCAATTCGGCGTGGCCGCCGAGCCGGAGGTAGGCCGCCAGGATCTCCGGTGCGGGACAAGCGGTTCCGCGTCCGACGGTGAGGGTGTGCACGCCGGACGTCCTGGTCCAGTAAGACCGGAACGCCCAGTAGGAAGGCGCTCCCCGGCGCTGGAAGTCGCGGTACCGCACACCGGCGTCGACCTGTTCTTCCCGGACGGGCGAGACCATGAGTTCGGTGTACGGGTCGTAGTCCGGCAGGTACTTGTTGAGCCAGCTCACCGTGATCTCGGTGGAATCGGGGTCAGGATCGGTGACCCACCAGTAGAATTCGTTCCCCACCCCGGCCTTGCCGTCCGCCTGTCTGGTCAGGAAGTCCGCGCCACCGCGCAGGGTCACCCCGGCGCCGGGGAGGATGCTGTCGACGCACCAGGTGGCGTTCCAGTCGTACTCGACGGTCCCGCTCGCCGGCCGCACACCGACTTGGGTCTTGGTCCCGTCGTAGTAGCGCGCCAGGTAGTGGTTGGGCTTGGTCACCGATTCGAGCGACCGGCATTCCGGGTCAGCCAGACCTGGGACGATCCGCCAGGTGGCGTTGATCCCGTCGCCCGCCGCGGGTTCCGCGGCCCCGGGGCTGATCACCACGCCGGAGGTGGTGTCCCGCAGGTACTGGCCCGCGATGTTCCCGTTGAGCGCGGACCGGCTGAACGACTGCGTCGACGCGTCGAACCGGCCCTGGTCGAGGAAAGCGAGGACGTCTTCGACCCCGCCCGCCAGTGCCTTCGTCGCGGCATGGGCGAGTCTCGGCTGAATACCCGCCCGGACGGCCTCCGTCCGGATCTGCTCGACGAGCGCGCGATCCGCTTGGGCCTTCTGTGCGAGGACGGCGTCGATGTCGCGCCGGTTCGCGGCGTAGACCCCGACGTCGATGAACCGTTTCCAGTCCGCCCGGTCCCGGCTGCGCAAGGCCTTGACGGCCGCGGTCTCCACCTGGCTGTCCGGACGCGCGTTGTCGGCGATCACGCGGAGGATGTCGTCGTCCGGCAGGGTCACGATGGCGGGCGTCGGCGGCACCTTCACCACGGAGACCGCCCGGCCTCGCGCGGCTTCGGCGGCCAGCCGGATCCGTTTCGCCTCATCCGCCTGAGCGTCGGCGTCGATGGCGTCCTGCTGATCCCGCGCGTGCGCGACCCGGATCCCGTTGGCGATGAACTCCTTCTGGGCCGGCGCGGGCGCGCCGAAGGCCACCAGGGCGGCGGCCTTCACCTTCGGGCCGGTCGCCCGCTGGGTGATCACGTGGATGAAGTCGCGATCGCTCAGCACGACGAGGTCCTCATCGGGCGCGATGCCGAGGACGAGCGCGGCGGCTTCCTTGGCCTCCCTGGCGACCCGTGCCGCGTCGGTGTCCCGCAGCCGCTGCTCCTGGTCCCTGGTGTTCGCCGCGAGCACACCGTTCTTGATCCACTCGGTACAGGCCAGAACGGTCCCGGCGAAGGCGAGTTCCGCCGACGCGCGCACTTCGGTGCCGGTGGAGGCGCGCCAGAGCGCGATCACGAACTCGCGTTCGCCGAGGGCCATCATCGCGTCGGTCGGCACGATCCCGAGCGTCCGGGCCGCCCGCAGCTTCTCCGATTCGGAGGAGACCGGCGGCGTGACCGCCTGGCCCGCCGCCGTCACCGGTGCGGCCTCGGCGATCCCGGCCGGGACCGTCAGGACGGCGGCCACGCTGAGGGCCGCGACGACGAAGGCCGTCCGTGCGCCGACGGGTCTCCGGATCCGGGCTCTCACAGCGTTTTCCATTGCTCGTAGCGCTCCTTTTCCGCGGAAGGGGGCAAGAGGTGGTCGATCCGACGGAGGTGCCAGAGCAGGCTCAGCCGTCCGACGATCGCGCCGGCTTCGGGTCCTGGCGACGGACCCGCCAGGAGTTCGCGTGCCGTTTCGACCGGCGGCGAGTCGTGCAGGAACTCGTGGAGGAGCCGCATCGGGTCGAGGAGAGCGATGTCCGTCCTGGGGCCGATGGCGAGGATCAGTGTCGTGGACAGATGGAACCTGTTCGCTGTCGCGGAACGCCTGCTGTAACCGCCGTAGGGCATCAGCCAGGAAAAGAACGTCTCGGCGATCTCGGCGCAGTGCCGCAACCGATCGTCGGTGAGTTCCCGGCAGTGCTTGATGAACCCGCCCCGGAAGTCCTCGTCGATCAATACCCAGGGCGCCTCCAGCAGGTCGATCGGATTCGCCTTCGCCAGCCGCGTGGGATCGACGGCCGCCAGCCTGTCGGTCAGCTCCTCGAAGGTCATCCACCTGACCTCCGAGAACGTGGGCATGACCGTCTGGTTTTCGTTCATGAGATGAAGTACCCCAACGCTTCGAAGGCGTCCTTGCCGATCTGGTAGTAGCCGCGGTAACGCGAACCGCTCCTCGGCGGACGGTAGTGCCCGCTGTGGAGGTTGAAGTCGGTGGCTATCAGGATCGTCCCGTTGTAGTCGATGGTGATCTCGCCGACCGAACGGACGGGATTGCCGCCGCTGAGCACAGTGTGCTTGATTTCTTCGCCCTGGACGTATTTCGGGATCACGACGAGCCTGCCGTCGGTCAGGACTGCCCACTTCAGCTCACGGTAGTTCCTGACCAGCGCCAGGAACTCGGCCGTACCGACCGGGACCGGCTTGACATTGAGCATCCTGGCGATCAGGAGTTCGTCCGCCAACCGTTCGGGAAGGGTGTTCGACAAGGGGAAGCAGAGCATGCTCTCCGCGGCGGTCGAGCTGTCCGAAGCGGAGACGAAACCGGCGGCGTCGGTGCCGGTCCGTTGCGCGACCCGGCTGGTCGCCCGGCAGACCCGGCGGATCTTGTCAAGCACGCTCAGCACCTTGGCGCCGATCTTGCGGATCAGTTCGGATTTGGCGAGGTACTTGCCGATGTTCACGACCACCGCGCCGATGGCCTTGACGATCGCCTTGCCCTTGATGAAGGGCAGTACCAGGCCGACGACGTTCACGACGGTCCAGAGGCAGGCTTCGATGTTGCCCGAACCGAAACAGCGCTTGAGGTCGGGGATCCCGATGAATTCGAGCAGGACCTCGCCGCCGACCTCGAACAGGAAGCTGGTGACGTCTTCGCCGTTCATACAGCCCTGCTGGGCGGTGCGGTACTCGGCGAGGGTGGCGGCGCTTTCGTCGTCGCCCATCAGGTCGTCGATGTCTTCGACCGTCAGCCCTGGCAGGCAGCCCGCGAGCACCATGGCTTCGGTCTGGCGGCGTACCGCCTCACGCTGGCGTTCGGCCTCTTCGGCCTGTTCTGCGGCGCGTTGTGCCTCAGTCGCCGCGTCGCGGGCCCTGGCCGCCGCGGCCGAGGTGTCCTGAGCGTGGGTCCTGGCGCGTTCCGCGGCGTCCGCCGCGGCTTTGGCGTCGATGCGGGCTTTTTCCGCCGCGACCCTGGCCGCGGCGGCGTCCTGTTCGGCCTTGGCGGCGGCCCCTCGTGCCGCCACAGCGTGTCCCTCCGCCGTGTCGGCGGCCAGGCCTGCGATCGCCGCGTCCTGCGCGGCTTCGTTCGCCGCGTTCCTGGCCTCGACGGCGTTGGCGTGCGCGCGGGAGTCGGCGGAATTCGCCATGCTCGCGTTCGTCCGCGCGCTGCTCGCCGAACTGTGCGCCGCCTGGGCAGCGCGTTGCGCCCTTGCCGCCGAGACCGCCGTCTCGTGGGCTGATTTCGCGGCGTTGGCCGATGCCTGGAACGCCGCCTTCGCGTCGGCGGCCGCCTGATCGGCCGCCCGCTGTGCCTGATCGGCCGCGGTCTGTGCTTCGGCCGCCCTTGCTTCCGCGGCCAGCGACTGTTCCTCCCCGACAGCCTGGGCCTGCCGGGCCACCTCGGTCACGAAATCGGCGTCCAGATCGGTGCCGGTGAACGGGGCGACCACGACGATCGCGGTGTTCGCCGGATCGGTGATCGCCGCGGCCGAAGCCCGGGCGGCCGCCGAGGCCCGGCTCGCCAGACCTGCCTGTGTCGCCGCCGAATCGGCTTCGCCTTGGGCTTCGTCGGCGTTCTTTTGCGCGTTCACCGCGCTGACGGCCGCGACCCTGGCCCGTTCCACCGCTTCCGCTGCCAGTGCGCCCGCTGCCCGTGCGTTCGCCGCCGCCTGGACCTCGGCCGAGGTCGCGGTGGCGGCCGCGGCGTTCGCCTGCATCGCCGAGTCGTGCACGCCCGCGGCGGTCGCCTCGGTCTGCGAAGCCGCGAGATCGGCGTTGGCGGCGTGTGCGGCCGCTTCGTCCGCCGCCGCGCGCGACGCGGCCGCCGCGTAGGTCGCCTTGGTCGCGGCCTCCCTGGCACGTGCGGCGGCGGCCGTAGCCAAGTTCGCCGCGCCTTGGGCCGCGTCGGCCGCGCTCGCCGCGTCGTCGGCGGCTCGCCTCGCTTCCTGGGCCGCGGCCCAGGCCGGTGCCTCCTGAGCCGTGCCGCGCGCGGCCGCGGCGGACGCTTCCAGCGCCTGTGCCCTCGCCTCGGCCGTATTGGCGTCGCGTTTGGCGGCCCAGGCCCGGTCCCGGGCGATGATCGCCTTCTGCTCTTCTCCTTCGGCGGTCCTCTTGCGATCGAGGGCGATTCCTTCTTGGATCTCGGCTCGGTGCCGCGCGTCGGCGGCGGCCCGCTGGAAGGCTTCCGCTTGCTCTCGCTGTTCCCGTGCCTCGGCGGCCGCCTCGTCCGCTTCCCGGCGGTAGCCCGCGGCTTTGTCCCTCTCCAGTTCGGCCGTCTGCCTGGCCGTCTTGGCCTTGTCCCGTTCGCGTTTGGCGGTTTCGAGGGTGGTCTGGGTCTGCCGTTCGCCCGCCCACGCGGCCTCGACGGCCCGGATGGATTCGTCGAGGGCCGCCTTCGCCCGGACGGCGGCGTCTTCGGCCGCCTTCACCTGTTCCTTCGCCGCCGCCGAGAGCGACGCGGCGGCGGCGGCGTTCTCCTCGGCGAGCAACCGCCAGCGCCGGGCCTCTTCGGCACGGGCCGCGGCCTTGGCCTGATCGCCGATCGCGGCGTCGGTCGCCATGGTCGCGTCGATCGCGTGCCGCACGGTCTCGATCGCCAACACCGCGGCCTGGGCCGCGGAAGCCATGCCCTTGGCCATTTTCGCCCAGTCGGCGCCATAGGGGAGGCCGGTCTCGACCAGGATGTTCGCTTCCGCGGTCGCCGCGACGGAAGCGGTCTGCGCCTCACCGGTGGCGTGCTGCGCGAAGTCGAACTGCCGGGTCGCCTCCTGCTTCACCAGGCTGAACGACCCAGGAGAGTGGTTGCCGCTCGCGTTGTTGGCCGCGAGGATCTGCGCGGCCTGACGGCCCGCCGTCGCCGCCGACGTCATCGCGTTGGCCGCCCGCTGCAGGGAACGGACGCCCTGGCCGTGTGCGACGACGAGATTGCGTCTCGCCTGTGACGCCCGGGCCGCGCGCTTCGCCAGATCACTGGCCTGCTCGGCGGCCTTGGCCCGCTCCTCGAGATCCTTCAGGTGCTGCTCGTTCGCGGCCGCGTCCCGTTTGGCCGCTTCGAGGTAGCCGCCGTCGAGGAAGGCCGCGATCGCCGCGTCCCCGGCGTCGAGCGCGGCTTGGGCGGCACGCTGTACCTCGGGTCCGGCCGCCCGGACCAGAACCGTCACCCGGGTGCGGAGTTCGTCGGCCCGGGCGCGCGTGGCCTGCCTGGCACGCTCATCCCGGTCTGCGGCGATCGTCTTGCCGTAGTCGAGGAAGGCCGCACGGTCGGAGTCCGAACCGGCGAGGACTCGTTCCACCTCGGCGTTGAAAATCGGTCCGCCGGTGCCGCGCAGGTCGAGGACCGCCTCGCGGTTCACCCTCGCCGTCTCGTTCCGCCGCGCCTGTGCACGTGCCTGCGCGTCCGGTTCGCCGACGTCGAAAAACTCGAAGAGCGCGTCGTCCGTCCCTAGCGCCAGCGCGGCCTCCGCCGCCTCGCGGACTTCGGGTTCCTCGGAGTACTGGGCGATGTCGGCGACGAGTTTCCAATAGCGGGGATCGACGGGTTCGCCGAGCCCGCTTTCGCCGTCCCAGCCCGGGTAGTCCTTCGCCGGGATGGGACGGCCGGTGGGTGGCGGGTCGCCCGCCGCCGCGGCGAGGGCGGGTGTCGACGTTCCCGCCACGGTGACGGTGAGGACGAGAAGGAGCAGGAGCGTCCGGTACGCGAACGTCCGCAGCATGCGGAACCTCCGGAAAGTCGGAGTGCGGGAGTGGAACGGATCGGTGCGGTGGTTCAGGCGCGGGGGGACGTCATCCGCGTCTCGCCGTCGAGTGCCTGCTGGAGCAAGTCCGCCCAGAAGCGGGTCTGACCGTCGGCCCAGTCCTGCTCCGCGGACCATTCGTTGGCGGTGTCACCCGCCGTCACGGCGATGGCCTTCCAGTTGGGGCCGGTCGCGTTCGCCGCCGCCTCGGCCACCGCCCGCCAGTTCGCGGCCTGCGCCCGCGCGACCTTTTCGGCGTCCGTCCACCCGGTTTTGGCGGGCGCTGCCTGCCCCGCCGCCTTGCGCCACGCGTTCGCGGCCGTCACCCTCGCCTGTTCCGCGATCTCGTCCGCCGCTTCCAGCGCCGCCTGTTCGGCCTCACGTGCGTCGGTGATCAGGCGGCGGATGGCGACCTGGCGGCGGGCTTCCTGTTCAGCGTCGCGGAGGCGATGGGCTTCCAGGTCCAGCCGGGCGGCGGTGGCCCAGCCATAGGCGAAGAACTCGACGAGGTCGGCGTCGGTCGAGCCGGGCCTCAGCGCCCAGGCCGCGGCAGCGCGGACGTGCGGGCCGGGGTCCGCGGCACCGAGTTCCCTGATGTAGCGGCGATCCTCTTCGACGATGGCCCGCTCCTGGGCGCCGTCGTCTTCGCGCACACGCCTGTCACGCGCTTCGGCCGCGGCGAATCCTTCCGCGACGAACGCGGCGCGATCAGTGTCCGAGCCCAGTAGTGCCCGTTGTGCGGCGGCGTGGACTTCGGGGGCGAATTCGGCGGTATAGGTCGACAGAATGCGACGGCAGAAGTCTGAATTGACCGAGTTCGTCTCCGCCGCGCGGCGTTCCGCGGCGGCAAGGCCGCTCTCCAGGAATTCTTCGATCGTCCAGTCGTCGTCCGCCGCCCAGGCCACCCACGCGTCCGCGCGCACCGCCGCCCGCGGATCCCTGCCCGCGATCCGGCGGACGAGTTTCCTCGCCGCTTCGGAAGAACTCAAAATGTCCACAGTGGACCTCGCGAACGCCGGTGTGGCAGTCGAAAGCCCGGCCAGTGGTGCACCGGCGAGGAGAACGCCGAGCAGAATTGTCCTGCGCTGAATCATTCGACCGCCCCCCAGCCGACGGACGATCATGCCGTGAAAGTCCGCTGAACAGCAACGTAACACCGTGCCTGGTGGTGATCAATCGTCCGTTCGGCCGTGGTCGGGTCCGGACGTCGAAAGTTGTCATGATCGGATGAAATCCGTCGGGAATAGCCGAAGGCCGGTGAGACAGTCCTTGGCGAAATCGCGATCCGCCGACGTCATCGAGAGTCCACTGTGGACACTGGGCCGAGTGGTGCGGCGATCGAGTCCAGGAGGCAGCCCAGAAGTCTCCGTGCCGATGGGTTCTCGACCTGCGTCAGTGCGTCCGCCGCGGTTTTGCGAGCGCGCTCGCCTTCCTCTGCGGCGGCGGCCGAAGCGGTAGCCAGCCTGGAACCGGTCAGCGACGAGGCCGTCAGGTCCGGAATGGACAGCAGCTCGGGCAGTGCGGAGATCCGGCCGGCGAGCAGACCCGCCAAGGTCACGTCCAAGCGGGTGCGGGTGCTGCGGAGCGCCAGTACGTCCTCGGTATGAAGGAAGACTCGCCCCAATGCTTCGCCGTAGGCTCGGAGGGGTTCCGAAGGCGCGTCGCCGAGATGGGCGCCGACGCGCAGCGGGAATTCGAAGAGTGAGGAGAACACGGTGCCCGCGCCCGAACCCGAGTTCGCGGCGGTGGCCCGGAGCGCGGCGAGTTCGCTGATCCAGTCCGAGAACGTCCAGAGGATCTCAGGCTTCGCTTGTGCGATCAGCCGTGACGCCCGCCCGACGAGATAGTCACCGGCCAGCACTGTCGTCGCCGATTCCCAGTCCACGCCCCGGACTTCGCGAGGGGCGGCGGCCGGGCCGAGAAAAGCGAGGACACCGAGGGTGGCGATTTCGATCGCGGCGGCCACCGTGGCGTGCCCGGGAGCGGGGGCCTGGCCTCCCGCCAGCATCGCGCCGAAGAAGCCGAGTGCCGGCCGAGGACGCAGGTCGTCGACGGAAGCTGTGAACATCCTTGCCAGAAACGGCCATTCGCGGCGGACGGTCGCCACGCTGACCTCGTCGCAGGCGGCGAGGAACGGAAGGAGCGCCGGTCTCAGGCCCGGCGGGACCGTCATCGATTCCGGCGTGGTCAGAGTCGGCACGGCTTCCGAGAGCACGATCGCCCGGCGGCTCTTGGCGAAGAAGGGACTTTCGCTGCTCGCGCCGGCGTTGAGGACCCGCCACGCGAGGTGATACCTGCTGGAGACGTGCCGTGCCGTTTCGAAGTAGCCGACGTAGGTCGAATCCAGCAGCCGGCTGTATTCGCGTGCGGCGTCTCCGGGATCGTCCGGATGGGCCAGGATCGCGCGTGCGGCGAGCTGCCCTGACTGCATGGCGTGACCGAGCCCCTCTCCGGTGAAAGGATTGACCAGCCCGGCCGCGTCGCCCACACGCAGCCCCGCTTCGTCGACAGCCACGCCCGGACCGAACCCGGCGTGCAGCGGCCCGGTCACCGCGGGCCCGGCCGCCCGGAGATTCACCAAGGCTGGTTCGCATTCGCTGAGCGCGGCGAAAGCCTCGTCCAGCAAAGCCTCCGGTGTCACATCGCCGAATGCCGTCGCCCCGACGGCGTAGCCACCGGGCGCCGGGGCGAGCCAGGCGCAGCGTGGATGGCCACGCGGCTCGTCGGCGGGCGGGGCGAGCATCCGCAGAAGCACTCTGCCGTCCGGTTCGGCGCCGATGAACCGCTGGACGACGGTCAAGCCGGTGCTGTGAGGTGTCCGCCCGCGGAGATGGCCGCCTCCGCCCGCCAGGATGACATGCCCTCCCGGTCTGTCCGTCTTGTCCGGCACGTACTCCGCTCCGAGGCAGGCGGCGTGTTCTCGTAAGGTGCCACACAGTTCGTCTCTGTCCACAAGGGAGTAACCGGCGTCAGGAACCGGCCGGGCGAATTGACCGGAGACGGCCAGGGAAACCGGGAGTACCGGCCAGCGGTCCACGGCGATGCCGATCGACCGGAGGATCTCGCGCGCTGGCTTGCCCAGCAACAGATCGTGATTCGGGATCGGATGGCTTCGACGGCGGGCCACCAGAACCCGCATCCCGCCACCTGCCATTACGGCGGCCGCCACCGACCCGGCAGGCCCCGCACCGACGACCAGGACCTGACTCACGCCACGCCCGCCATCCTGGCCAATTCCCACCGGGCCGGTACGTCAGGTGTCCGGTCCAGAGCCGCGGACGCCCGGCCGAGATGGACCTTCGCGAGATCGCGGGCCGAGTCGAAGCCGCCGTGCGCCGCGACGAGCGCACGCACTCTCGGAAGGTCTCCGGAGTCGAACGACGGTGAAAGCAGCAACTCGCTCAGTTCACCGGAGGTGTTCGTGCGTAACGCGGCCAGCGTCGGCGCCCCGAAGAGCCCGAGCTGATGATCGGTTCCCGCCGGTTTGTCGGTCCCGGTGCTCTTGAGATCGAGGCAGTCGTCCAGGACCTGGAACGCGATTCCCCAGTTGAGGCCGAATTCGCCGAGGGCGGCGATCAGCTCGTGGGCTTCTTCCCCGTCGCCGACGGATTCCAGTCCGCCCAGACGGCAGCACAGCCGGAAGAGCGCTCCCGTCTTGCGGCTGACCAGTTCGACATAGTCCGGCAAGGACAACTCGGTGTCGAACCCACGCTCGACGTCGAGCAGTTCTCCGTACGCGAGCTCGGAGACGGTCCGGCTGACCGCTACAGCGACGTCCTCGCCGATTTCAGCGGCCTCGGTCCCCGCGGTGCCGAGACAGGCGAGTCCGGCGAGGACCGCGATCTCCGGCCCGGCGACCTCGTGCGCGGCGGGCCCGCCCCGGCGGATGGCGGCCCGGTCGACCACGTCGTCGTGTACCAGTGAAGCGAGGTGGACCAGTTCGACCACCGCGCCGAGCCGGGCGACCCTGAGCGGGTCGAAACAGCCGAACCCGGCGGAGACCGTCAGCATGCGTGACCTCAAGGACTTACCGGGGCGGCTGATCAACCCGCTGACGGCTTCGCGCAGGGGAGGGACGAGGCCGGAGGTGAGCCGCTCCAGCCGGGTCTGCACGGGATCGCTCATCCGGAGGAGAACCGGTAGGTGCCGTCGATGTCCAGTCCCGGCACGGTCCTCAGATTCGTCATCACCCGCCGGTACACGGCCAGATCGTTCATATAGTCCAGCAACTGCTGCCGGTTCTTCCCGGCCGCGGGCTGGATGACGTCGTCGAACAGCACCCACAGCGCCTGCTTTTCCGCCGCGGTGACGAGGTCGGGCGCCAGGCCCGCGAACATCGCCTTGATGTCGTCGATGTACTCCTGGGTGAGCGAGACCGCCGAGGCCGGATCGGTCAGCACCGACTCGGCGAGCGCGCGGTACTTGCCGTAGTAACGGCGGGCTTCCGCGATCTCCTCCGGAGTGGCGCCCGCCGTTTCCGCCCGGTGCACCGCCAAGTCGAGATTCTTGTAGACCAGCTGCACGACGACGTTTCCGACGAGACTCTCACCGAAGAACTCGTCTCGTGCCTTGTCGGCCAGTTCGTTGTCGCCCGCCAACGGCAGGTCGTAGTACGCGCCGGCGGAACCGAGCAACCGGCAGGCGATCGAGGGCAACGGGGTGAACGTCCTTCCGTTCCCGCCTTCACAAGCGATCGCGCCTGAGTCGCCGGCGAGGGAAAACCTTTGCGCGTAGATGAGATCCGTGAAGTAGTAGCCGTCGACGGAGACTCTCGCGGTCGTGTCGAGCACGACGCTGGAGGTGTAGCCGGAGGTGCGGCCGACCTTCTCGATGCGGCGTCCTTCGGTGGCGGTGGCGGTGGCGGCCGGGCTGAGCAACTCGACGTTCAAGCGAGACAGAACGGTGTCGATCTTGGCCAGGAACGTGCCTCCGTGCACGCTGGCGAGGAACGCGAGACCGATCGCCGGATGGGTCGCCGAGATCGGCGCCATCAGATTGCGCACCACCGTGGAACTCACGCCGATACCGGGCGAAAGTTCGGCGATCGCGGCATCCGCGGTGTTCGGTTCGCCTTTCACCAGCGGGATGAAGCGTTTGAGCCGCGCGATCGTGCTTCCGGCGTCGCCGCCGTCCGACGGTGCGGGCTGGACGATCGCCGAGTCGGGCGGGCCTTCGGAGCCGGCGAGTACGTGGCCCGCGGAAAGGACGCAAAGGGTGCCGTCCGTCTTGTCCCGCACGAGGCAGCCGAGGGTGCCGAGGGTGCCGAGGGTGCCGTCGGCGATCGAACCCAGGCTCGCGCCCTGCAACGGCGGACGAAGTTTGTCCGTGATCGGCCCCGGGACAGCCGCGCCGCCGCCGGAAAAATGGAACTCGCCGGTCTCCACGACGTCGACGCCGTAGCGAGAGCCGTCCACCTCCACCGTGCTCGGCAGCAAGCGGGAACGGGAGATCAGCGCGGCCCGCCGTTTCTTGCCCACCAGCGCGATCACTACCGGTTCAGCGGTCAGAACGCCATCGCGTGTGCGGAAACCCTTGGTCACCCCGACCACGTTCGGGTCGGCCAGGTGGTCGTCCGCGAACCGAGTTTTCGCGACATCCAGCGCCTTCGAGGTCCGGGCGGTCATGAACACGTCAGCGCACCTCGATGGTCGCGATCAAGGGGTCTTGGTCAGGGGGTATCAGGTCGGCCTGGCTGGCCAGCTGATGAGGGGCGCCCGTCTTCACGTCGTAGAGGGTGGTCACCCCGGTGACGCGCCGATCGACGGTGATCCGCATCGGGCCGGGATTCCTTGCCGTCGGAGGGGTTCCAGGGTCGGTGAGAGTGGCCGTCCCGGTGAACACGAATTCGACCTGGGTGGAGGGGACCTCGGTCCGCGGGAACTGGACGGTGACCGGAAAACGACCGGACAGGCCACGCGCGTCCGTCACCACGACCGTCAGGTCGAACACCGCGGAAATCATGTCGCATCCAGTACTCCTGGCCACCGGGCCGACGTTCTTGTCGCAGATCGCCTGCACGATGACGGGACCGATCGCGACCGGTTTTCCATAGCCGATCGTCGTGGGGATCCCGGAGATCACCCGGACCGGCATCAACTGGAAGTTGCTGCTCGGACGGATCAGCTTCCAGGTGAGTTCCTTGAAACCGTCCGCCGAAGCCGTTTCGGTAACCGTTCCCGGCAGACCCGTCAGGCCGGCCAGCACGACGGCACCGCGCAGAGCGGTGCGCCGGTTGAATACCGGATTCATTGTGTTCCCCCCGGAAAGACCCTCTCCGGAGAGTACTCAGCTCGGTTTACCCGGCGCAAGGCATATTGCGATTACCGTTTATTGAGTACTTTCGGGATCGGATTTGTCAACTTGTGAGCACGGCGAATATGCCACTGAATGGACTATTGCCTTCGTGGGCTGCTGGTGCGGACGTCATCCGGAGGGTGGTGTCACGTTGGGACACTCCCGTTCCGGCGTCCGGGGCAGGCCGACCTGGTTGACACCGAAGCAGACTTGGTTGCCCGGGCCCGAGGACATGCCGCTCAGCAACGAGTCGAGGTTCTCCTTGACACCGCAGCCGGCGAACCTGGGCAGTGTGAAGCCCCGGTACAGCGGGTCGGGCGAGTCGGGGTCGGTCCGCAGGACACCGCCGTATGCCGTGTCGTACTTCGTTCCCCGCAAATTTAGTTCGAACGGCTCGGCCGTCACACAGTTGTCACCGACACCGAGGTCGACGCCGTTGACGGTGATGTTGCTCAGTCTGCCATAGCCCTGGACCTTGACGGTCGCGGTCGAGCTGCCGTCGGGTTCGGCGATCACGGTCCCGGCGGCGTCGATGAGGGTGTTTCCGGTGCGGTAGTCCGTCGGCAGCAATTCCATCGTCCCGCTGATCGGCAAGAAGCCGAAGCCGAGCAGGTTCAGCTTGCTCGGGGGCTGAAGCGCGGTACCGCTGATCTCGCTCGTCGTCCGGTCGAGGTAGACGGTCCAGATCGCGTTGAACATGAACCCGGGCTTCAGTCGGGCGACCGCACCGACCTTGCTGATCGTAGCCGTGTTGATCAGTTCGAACGGGAGTAGCGGGATGACGATGATGTTGGGGTCCGGCGGGTCGGCCTCGGCGCGGACCACACCCTGCGGCTGCTGCATACCCGGCTTCCCGGTCCTCTGCTCGACCGGCTTCAGCGGCAGCAGCGCCACACTGCCGAGCGCCGGATCCTGGCCGGGAGCTTGGACGCAGGTGATCGGCTTGAGCGGGGTTCCGGTGGCCGGGACGGTGAGCGCGAGGGACGGTGCGCCGGTGGTCAGCTGGAGCTCGCCCTCGACCTTCATCACGATGTCGGGGACCTTGCCGGTCGCGACCAGGCTCAAGTCACCGGTGGTGGGCACCTTGGACGCCGGAATGGTGAGAGTGACCGGGACCGGGGTCTTCTTGTCCTCGCGGGTCGCCGTGAGTTCGACGGTGGCGGCACCCTCGATCTCGGTCACGTCCCCGAGCGCACCGGCGGGTATCGCGAAGGTAAGGGAGAAGTCCTTGACCTGGATGGGTTTTCCGGTACCGACGACCTTCGGCAGAGTGGCCTTGGTGTCCACTGTGACCGGTCGTTCGCCGACCGGATCAGGGAAGACACAGGTGTTCGCCAGGCTCTTGTGCGCCGGCTCGGCGCCCTGGAGCGGCGGTGTCGGCTTGGCCGCCGGATCGGTCGCCGCTGAGCCGGTCAGCGCGCCGTTCACGCCGGCCAGCAGGATCACGCCCGCGATCACGGGAACCCTCCCGAGTATCCGGCGAACCTGCTGCGTCATGCGGTCTTCCTCTCGTGTCCTGCGTGGAGGCCGTGCGGGGCGGGCGTCCCCGCCCCGCACGGGTGGTTCATCAGGTGACCGGGATCGCCGGGCTGAACGCGCGGTTCTGCGCCGGGTTGGTGTTCTTCACGGTGCAGTTGAAGTTCCACGTCGTCCAGGTGCCGTCCTTCTTGTGGAAGTCCAGCGGCGCGTTGATCGTGGTGCCGAGCGAAGCGGTCGCCGAACCGGCGACGCCCGCCGTGAACGTCGGGACGCCCGTGCCCGCGTCCTGGACGATGTTGAACGTCCGCGGCCCCGGCACGTACGGGTTGATCTGTGTCGGGACGTCCAGGTTCGTCACCGTCGCCGAAGCCGGCGAGGCGTTGGTGACCGTGACCGGCATGTTCGCCTTGCCGCGCACGCCGTCGTAGTTGGCGGCGTTGAGCAGTGCGTTGATGGTGGCGTTGATGGTGGCGGAGCCCCCGACGGACGCCGGGGTGAAGGTGCCGCCGGCGGCGACCGAGTCCGGCCCGGTGAAGTACGCCTTCACGTCCAGCTGCTGCTGGCCGATGCCGGGGAAGTTGCACATGTAGGCGACGGTGCCGGTGGCGTAGGTGGTCGCGGCGGCGGCCGTGCCCGCGGTGAGCACGGCGACGGCGCCGAGCACGATGCCGGTGGTGGCGACGCCTGCTGACAACTTGCCAAGTCTACGGGACATACCTGTCATCTCCTTTGATCCAGTTTACGTCTCGGGCGGCTTTCCCCATGCGCCTTTCGGCGGATTTTTCTGATCAAATATGCTCGACTCGAGCGGCTTTCTCGGTGGTGGGGTAAACCGAGGTTACCCGCGAGTTATGTACGTAACAAGGATTCATGTCGACATGTTTCGAAGTGGGCGAGACACTCGTTCTTTCTTGTCAGCGGGCGCTGAATGCGATTATGAAGTTTGTCCGTGGATGACAAAGAGGCGGCCGATCGGTGGAGCCGGGTTAACATTCCGCGCATGTCTCTCGAGAAACGACGATCGGCATCACGACGGGTAGCGGGCGTCGCGATTACCGTAATGATCGCAACGGTTTCCCTTTGCGGTACGGCGAGCGCCGCGCAGACCGGCGAAGCGCGGCCATGGGGGAGCAACGACTACGGGCAGGGGACCATACCGGCCGCCGCGCTCGGCGCCAGTGCGGTTTCCGCCGGCGCGATCACCCATCTCGCGCTCAAGGACGGCGGGGTGATCGCCTGGGGGAACGACAGTTACGGCCAGTTGTCGGTTCCGGCGGCGGCCACGTCCGGCGTCTCGGCGATCGCCGCCGGCTGGGCGCACGAACTCGCGCTGAAGAACGGCGGGGTGATCGCCTGGGGCAACGGTTTCTACGGCCAGAACATCGTGCCGTCGTCCGCGACCTCGGGGGTCACGGCGATCTCCACCAGCGCGTACTTCAACCTGGCGCTCAAGAACGGCGGCGTGCTGAGCTGGGGTTCGCGAACCGCGGTCCCCGCGACGGTTTCCTCGGGCGTCACGGCGATCTCCGCCGGTGGCGATCACGCGCTGGCGCTGAAGAACGGCGGGGTGATCGGCTGGGGAAGCAACGGAAAGGGCCAGATCACGGTACCCGCGGCGGCGACGTCCGGAGTCAGCGCTGTTTCGGCAGGGCTCCGGCACAGTATTGCGCTGAAGAACGGCGGCGTGATCGCGTGGGGTGACAACTTCTACGGCCAGGCAACGGTTCCGCCGGAAGCGCAGTCCGGTGTCGTCGCCATCGACGCGGGCTTCAACCACAACGTCGCGCTGAAGGCGGACGGGAGCGTCTTCGCCTGGGGCAGCAACGTGAAGTCCGAAAGCCGTGACACCAGCACGGAACCGCCGACGGACTTCTGGAAGTTCTCCGGCGTGTGCGCTCCGGTCTACGCCGTTTCCGCCGGTGACAGCACCGGCGTCGCGCTGGTCGACCCCACGGCGCCGTACTTCTGCTGACGTTCCGTGAAGGCCTCCTTGAGGGACTCAGGGTCCCTCAAGGAGGCCTTCACGGACTTGCAGGGGCGAGCAAGCGCGGCGGTGGCCTGGTGGGGCACGTCTCGTGAGTGGTAAGTGTCGTTAGAACGACACTTACCACTCACGAGGCCCGACGCTCTCAGGACAGGTTGGACTTCATGCTCAGGTTGATCGTGTTGTCGGGACCGGAGATCAACGCCCCCAGGGCGAGGTCGTTGATGAAGCAGTCCTTGAACTCGGGGATGGTGAACGTCCCCGAAGACGGGATCGTCTCGGCGAACAGGTCGACGTTCTTCGACACCAGGGTCAGGTCGAGCGGTTTGACCGTCTTGCAGGCGTTCGGCACCGTCGGCAGCGGGATGACCGGCCAGAACAGGCCGACCACGATGTTGTCGATCAGCATGTTCGCCTGCGAGTGGGTGGTCAGGTCGCCGTTGGCCAGCGTGCCGGTGACCGGGCCGGTCGGCTCGATCCGCACGCGGGCCTTGATCTTGAAGACCCCCGAGACCAGCGAGATGTTCGCCGTCGACGGCGGCAGGGCCAGATCGCCGCGGATGCCGACGTTGTCACCGTCGATGACCAGCGCGCCGTTGAGCTGACCGGGGCCGAGGTCGAGGGTGCCGCCGGTCTTCTTGACCGTGGTCTTCCCGGTGACGGTGTAGGAGACCGGGATCTCCACCGGGTCGTCCGCCAGGGCCGGGGTCGCGGCGAGGCTGCCCGCCATGGCGAGCGCGGACGTGAGCGCGACGACCGTGCCGAGACGGCGGCGGGCTGTTTTAGGGCGCGTTCGACCGAACATGATTCTCCTCGTTTTCTCTCCTGGTTTACAAAGCGGATCACCTGGGGATGAGGTCGGTGATGACCCAGTTTTCGCCTTCGCGTTCCGCGGTGATCGAAAGCTGCGCCGCGGCCGCCGTCGAAGAATTGTTGTCGGCCCGGACGGCCGCTTGATCGAGGAATACCAGCAGCCTCGCTTTACCGCCGCCGAGTTCCTGGACGGCGGATGAGGAGACCCGGGTGGTGAGGACCAGTTTCTGTGCCGGAGCCTTTTCCCTGACTTGGGTGAACAGCCGGTTGTAGGACTCCAGTGCCTTTCCTCTGAGCACCGCGGCGGCCGCCTTTTCGGTGACGTCGGTCCGGTCGTAGGAATAGGAGAAGATCTTGTCGAGCGCCACCGTCACCGCGGAGTTCACCTCGGCCGTCGCCCCGACGTCGGTGAGCGCGGTGTTGGCCGCCGACGGCGTCGCCGAGACCGACTTCGCCTCCAGCGTGAACCACACCCCGGCCGCCAGCAGCACGGCCGCCGCGACCAGCAGGATCAGTGGCAGGTCCGGCCGGCGGGACGGCTTCCCGGCGGCATCTTCGGCCGTGGTCTCGGGCTCGGTCTCCGCAGTGACATCGGCGTCGGGATCGGTGTCGGCCGTGGCGGTCATCGCGCACCCACCGGAAGCTGGTCGAGCGCGCTGAGCTTCCAGCCCTCGTCCGTCCTGGTCAGCCCGGCGGCGAAACGGTTGCGTTTCGTCGTCGGTGCCGCGCCTTCCTTCGCCATCGTGATCTCCACCGAAGCCAGCATCTTGGCCGTTCCCGCGTGGTCGTCGAGTTCGCTGATCGCCGCGTCGAGCACCTTGCCCGTCGAGACCGTCGCGTCCTTGGTGAGCGCCTGCCTCGTCGCGTCGTCGGTCTTGCCCAGCTGATCGCGCAGCGGACCGGTCGACGCGGCGAGCCAGTCGGCGATGCCCTGGTCGACCCGGTGATGATCGAGGCTCGTCAGCCGGGCGACGAGTTCGCGTCCGGATTTCAGCGCTTCGTCACGGGAGTTCCCGTAGGACACGGCTTCGGAAGCCGACGCGGTGAACCAGGTGTACCCGGCCCATCCCGCGAACGCGCAGGCCGCGGCGAACACCGCGATCGCGATCTTCAGTTTCGCAGCCACAACATCTCCTCGAGGCTGGTGGACGTCGGCTGGCCGTCGGCGCCGAAGCCGCCGGGGATCGCGGCGGGCGGCACCCCGCCCTTCGGCGCGTTCTGCGAGCCGCGGACCGAACTCGCGTTGCCCCTTTCGAGCGTGCACGCGGCACCCGTGTTGAACGGCAGTGCCGAGAGCTCCGCGCTGGTGCGGACCTTCGTGCCCTCGTAGCCCTTGGTGCACGGCATCGGGTCGAAGAAGGTCAGGACCAGCCCGATCTTCCCGGACTGCTCGTCGACGGCCGCGTCCACCGCGGACACCGCCTTCGGGGTGTTGATCAGCAGCTGCCGGAGGCCGTCGGTGCGCGCCGAGAACACGTGCGACGTGGTGAGCAGGTTCGCCAGCAGGATCGGCAGCCCCGGCTCGTTGTCGCGCAACAGCCCGGAAAGCTGCGTCGCCGCGTCGGGCGCCGTCGCGATCAGCCGCCGCAGGTCACCGTCCGAACGGGACAGTTGCTCGGCGAACTGCTTGGCGTTGCTGCTGAACTGCCGCCAGGCTTGCGACGAGTCGACCTGGGTCTTCAGCACGGTCGAGCCGTCGGTGATCAGCTTCTCCGTCTGCGGAAGATGATCCGACGCCTGTTTGGTGAAGTCGGTGGTGGAGTCCAGCAGCACCTGCAGGTTCGCGCCGGAGCCACGCAGGGCGTTGTCGAGTTCGTCGACCACGGTCCGCAGATCCTCGGTCGGCACGGACGCGGTCAGCGAGTCCAGATCGGTCAGCAGGTTCTGCACCGGCAGCGGAACGGTCGTCGCCTCGCGCGGGATGACCGAACCCTCGGCCAGGAACGGCCCGTCGCCGGTCCGGGGTTGCAGGTCGACGAACTGCTCGCCGACCGCGGACCGGTTCGCCACGACCGCCCGTGAGTTCGCGGGGATCGGCGGCGCGTCGTCGTCGATCAGCAGATCCGCCTCCATCCCGCCGTCGGTGAGCCGCAGTTCGCCGACGCGGCCGACGGCGACGCCCCGGTAGGTCACCTCGCCGTTGGTGAACAGGCCCCCGCCGTCGGTCAGCGCGAGTTTCACGGTGTACCCGCCCGCCCCGAAGAGCCTGCCGAGCCCCGCGTAGCTCGCCCCGACGAACGCCGTCGTCGCCAGGGCGAGGATGACGAACGCGATCACCTGGATCCGGACACGGGTGGTGAGCATCAGCTACCTCCGGAGGACGGCAGCGGCAGGGTCGGAAGTCCCGGCGGGACCCCTTCGCCAGGGGGAGGGAGTTCGACGCCCGGTGCGGGGATCATCGTGGCGTAGACGTTCAGGTAGTCGCCCTTGATCCCGTCGCGGACGGCGTCGGTGAACGGGAACGTCGGCAGGATCTCCAGCGACTTGGGCAGGCTCTCGCCGGCGTCGGCCAGCCGTTTCAGGATCGGCGCGAGCGCGGTGAGGTCCGCGACGAGATCGGCACGGCTCTTCTTGATCACGTCGACGCCGACCCCCGAGAGCCGGTCCAGCGACTGCAGCATCGAGACGAGCTGGGTGCGCTGATCGGAGAGGCTCTGAAGGCCGGGCGTGAGATCGGTGAGCGCGCCTTCGACCTGCTTCTTCCGATTCGCCAGCGTGGCCGAGAGCTGGTTCAGCCCATCGAGCGCCGAGGTGATCTCGGAGCGGTGGGAGTCCAGGTTGGACACCAGCTTCTCCACAGTGGACAGGAAGGACCGGATCTCCTCCTCGTTGCCGTCCATCACCTTCGACAGCTCGCGGTTGATGGTCTGCAACTGCCCGATCCCGCCGCCGTTGAGCAGCAGGGACAGCGCACCGAAGATCTCCTCGAACTCCGGGTTGCGGTTCGTGCTCGCGACGGGGATCACGCCGCCGTCGCCCAGCCTGCCCTCGGCCTTCGCCGCGCTCGGGGCGAGCTCGATGAACTTCTCGCCGAGCAGGCTGGACTGCCGCAGCCGCGCGATGGCGTTGGCGGGCAGGTGGACGTCGCCGTTGACCGCCAGGACGGTCTCGGCCGTCCAGCCGTCTTCGGCGAGCCTGATCGTCTCGACCCGGCCGACCGGGACGTCGCCGACCTTCACCGCAGCCTGCGGGACGAGGTCGAGCACGTCGGCGAACTGCACGGTCACCCGGTACGGATGGTCCCCGATGTCCGCGCCGCCGGGCAGCGGCAGGTCGTAGACACCCTTGAAATCCGACGAGCAGGCGGTGAGCGCGACACAGCACGCGGCGAGCGCGGCGATCGCCCGTTTCGTGGCCATCAACGCCCCCCGGTGTAGGTGTCGCCGGCGACGGGCAGCGGGAGCGGGGCGTATTCGAGCATGTTGCCGCGGCTCTGCAGCTTGCCGGTCTTCGGGTCGACGGCTTCGAGCACGTTCGTCACCGCCAGCGGGATCGTGTCGAGGGTCTCGGCCAGCGCGGCGCGTTTGTCGACCAGCGTCCCGGTCGTGACCGCGAGCTTGTCCACATTGGACTTGATCAGCGCGCGGTTCTCCTTGATGAACTGCTGGATCTCCGCGAGCGCACTGCCGAGGCCGTTGAGCGCGCGGGCGAGTTCGTCCTTGTTCGCGGCCAGTGTCCCGGTCACCGATGCGAGCTGCTTGTTGACCTCGCTGACGTTGCGGTCGTTGGTCGCCAGCATCGAGGTGAATCGCTGCAGCTCGTCGACCGTGGCGAACAGGTTCTGCGAGTTCCCGGACAGGGTCCTCGCGAGGTCGGCGAAGTTGCGCACCGACTCGTTGAACGGTTTGCCGTTGCCCTGCAGGTTCTTCGCGCCGGTGCGCAGCAGATCCGAAAGCGCGCCGCCGGCGTTCGCCCCCTTGGGGCCGAGCGCCTTGGCGAGCGTGTCGAGGCTGGAGTAGAGCTGGTCGAGTTCCACCGGGGTGCCGGTGCGCTCGACCGGGATCACCGCGCCGTCGTCCAGCCGGTTTCCCGCGCGGGTGAGCTTGGTGAACTGGACGTACCGGTCCGCCACCACGCTCGGCGCCACGACCAGGACGTTCGTGTCGGCGGCGATCGGTGTCGAGCCGTCTACGGTCAGCACGACCTTGACTCGCTCTCCTTCCGGGGCGACCGATTCCACCTGGCCGACCCGGACGCCGAGCACACGCACGTCCGATCCACTGTAGACACCGACCGCGCGCGAGAAGTACACGGTGACGCGGTCGAGCCCGCTGCCGGAGAAGATCCACCAGAGACCGCCGACGACGGCCAGCGCGAGCACGAGCGCGAGGGTGACGAATCTGCTGATCACCGGCGGCCTCCCGGGATCTTCGGGGTGCAGGGGTCCCGGTTCTCCGGGACGAGGCCGCACAGGTAGCCGTCCACCCAGCGCCCGTTGCCGAGCGAGTTGTTCACCACGCGGAAGTACGGCGCGGCGAGGTCGAGGCTCTTGGCGAGATTGTCGTTCTGCCGCTGCAGGATGTCGGTCACCTCTCCGAGCTGTCTGAGCGCTCCGCCGAGCTGGTCCTTGTTGTCCTTCACCAGTCCCGAAAGCTGCGTGGCGAGCTGCTGCGAGCCGGTCAGCAGGTCGTGGATCGCCTGACGGCGGCGGTCCAGTTCGGTCAACAGGAGATTGCCGTTCGAGAGGAGCTTGGCGAAGTCGTCGTTCGAGTTCGCGAGCGTGGTGGTGAGGCCGTGCGCGTTGGACAGCAGGCTGGCGAGCTCGCTGTCCCTGGAGGACACGGTCTTCGACAGCGACGTCAGCCCTTCGAGCGCCTTCTTGATGTGCTCGGGCGAGTTCTTGAACGTGTCGGACAGCGTCGTGAAGCTCTCCGCGAGCTGATCGGTGTCGATCGCGCCCGCGGTGTCGGCCAGCCCGTTGAAGGCCTCGGTGACGTCGTAGGGCGTCACGGTCCTGGTGCGCGGGATGATCTGCTTCGGGTTCTGCACCGTCTCGCCGGTCGGGCGCAGCGCGAGGAACTTCCGGCCCAGCAAGGTCTTGATCTTGATCTCGGCGGCGGTCTTGTCGCCGACCCAGGCGTCCTTGACCCGGAAGCTGACCACCACGTGGTCCTCGGCGAGCCGGACGTCGCTCACCTCGCCGACCTTGATCCCGGCGATGCGGACTTCGTCGTCCTGCTGCAGGCCCGCCGCTTCGGAGAATTCGGCCTGGTAGGTGGTCCCGGAGCCGATGATCGGGAGGTTCTCGTAGTTGAGCGTCGCGGTCAGCACCGCGGCCGCCACGGCACTGCCGACGAGACCGACGACGATCGGGTTCCGTTCCTTGAAGGGTTTCACGACGTGCACCTCTCCGCCGTCGCCGGGATCCCGCGGGGAGGCGTGACCTTGAGGACGGCCGAGCACAGGTAGAAGTTCATCCACGATCCGTAGGAGCTGATCCGCCCCAGTTCGTTCAGCTTGCCGGGGAGGACGGTGAGGAAGTTGTCGACCTCGGCCTTCGCCTCGTCGGTCGTCAGCTGACCGGAGAGCAGGCCGAGGCCTTCGATGCTGTCCTTGAGCGGTTTCCTGCCCTGCTCGAGCAGGCCGGCCGTGGCGGTGGTGAGTTCCGCGAGACCCGAGACGGCTTCCCCGATCTCGGTGCGGTCACCGGCGAGGCCGGTGACCAGCTCCTTCAGCGTGGAGACCAAAGTGGACAGCGCGTCGCCCTTGCCGTTGATGCTCTTCAGCACCGTGTCCAGGTTCGTGATCACCTCGCCGATCACCTTGTCGCGGCCGGCGAGCGTGGTGGTCAGCGAACCGGTGTGCGCCAGCAGGCTTTCCACCGTGCCGCCTTCACCCTGCAGCACCTGGACGATTTCGCCGGAGAGCTGGTTGACGTCCTTGGGCGAGAGGGCTTGGAACAGCGGTTTGAAGCCGTTGAACAGTTCCGTGAGATCCAGCGCGGGTGTCGTGCGCTCCAGCGGGATCTCCGCGCCGGGCTCCAGGAGTTCGCGCGTGCCCTTGCCGCGTTCGAGCGCGATGTAGCGCTGGCCGACCATGTTGCGGTACTTGATCACCGCGGTGACGTCGGCGGGCAGCCTGCGCTGGGAGTCGAGGGAGAACTCGACGCGGGCCAGGCTGTGGTCGGCGATCTCGAGCGCCTCGATCTGCCCGACCCGCACCCCGGAGATCCGGACGTCGTCGCCGACGTTCAGCGACGTCGCGTCGAGGAATTTGGCGCTGTAGTTCTTGGTGTCGCCGAGGCCGGTGTTCGTGATGGACACCGCCAGCAGCACCGTCGCCAGGGTCGTGACGACGACGAAGATCAGCCCCTTGATCAGGGGGCTCACGAAGTTCCTCATCGCAGGGTCACCTCCGTGCCGCGGTAGAGCGGGCCGACGAGCACGCTGCCCCAGGCAGGCACCTCGGCCGTCGGAACGCCCATGGACGGCGCGACCAGCGTGGAGATCAATTCCCGTTCCTGCGGCGAGTTCGGCAGCCCGAGGTCGCCCTGCACACCCGGCAGCGCGGCGGTCTTCTCACCGGTCGCCGCGATCCCCTGGCCCATCAGGCCGTTGGACGGATAACAGCGCGGCTCGCCGGTGGCGTCGTAGACCGGATCGTCCTTGCCCGGGACGTATTTGCCGCGAGGCTGGGTCACGACGATCTCCGCGTGCAGGCCGGGTTCGTCGGTTCCGGCGCCCAGCACCTTGTCCATCTGCGGTTTCAGCTTGGCGAGCGCGTCGAGCGTGCAGGCGAAACTGGGCGAGTACTTCGCGGCGACCTCCAGCGGAGCGCGGCTGTCGGCGGCGAGCGCGATGATGTTGGCGCGGTTGTTGGCGAGGAACGTCGTGACCTGCTGGGACGACGACGTCACCTGCTGGTACACCGACGCCAGCTCGGCCCGTTTCTCCTTGACCGTGTCGAGCGTGACGGCCGAGGCGCTCAGCGCGTCGAGCAGATCCGGCGCGATGTCGCCGTACAGCGTCGAAACCGTGGCGAGGTCGCGGATGTTGTCGTTCAGCGCCGGGAGGTTGGGGTTGAACTCCTTCAGATACGCGGCCGCGGTGGCGAGCGTGTCGCCGATCTGGTCGCCGCGGCCTTCGAGCGCGGTGGCGACCGTGGTCAGCGTCGTCGCGAGCTTCTGCGGCTGCACGGCCTTGAGCAGCGGCAACAGATTGTCGAAGACGCGTTCCAGCTCGATCGCGTTGGCCGAACGGTCCTGGGTGATCACGTCGCCCGAACTCAAGGGTTCGGCCTTCGCTCCGTCCGGAATGGACAGTTGCACATAGCGCTCGCCGAACAGCGTCTTCGGCACGAGCAACGCGGACACGTTCTTCGGCAGCTGGGAGACCTTCCCCGGCTCCATGGCCAGGTCGATCTCCGCGCCGCCCGGCGTGGCGCGGACGTCGCGGATCTCACCGACCACCACGCCGCGCGCCTTGACCTGCCCGCCGGTGCGCAACTGGTTGCCGACGCGGTCCGCCTGCAACGTCACCGGTACGGAGTCGACGAAATCCTTCCGGTAGATCTTGATCGACAGCAGCACGAGGGCGGACATCACCACGAGGAACAGCACCCCGGCCGTCCTGACCCCGGCTTTGCGCAGCCCGCGCCGGCTCATCCGGCCACCTGCACCGTCGTGGTCGCGCCCCAGATCGCGAGGCTGAGGAAGAAGTCGAGCACGCTGACCGCCACGATCGCGGTCCGCACGCCACGGCCGACCGCGACCCCGACGCCCGCCGGGCCGCCGCTCGCGCGGAAGCCGTAGTAGCAGTGGGCGAGCACGATCACGACGCTGAACACCAGCACCTTGCCGAACGACCAGAGCACGTCGCCCGGCGGCAGGAACAGCAGGAAGTAGTGGTCGTAGGTGCCCGCGGACTGGCCGTAGAACCAGACGGTGATCTGGCGCGACGCCAGATACGAGGTCAGCAGGCCGATCGCGTACAGCGGGATGACCGCGAGGAAACCCGCGATGATCCGGGTGGTCACCAGGTACGGGACGCTGGGGATGCCCATTACTTCGAGCGCGTCGATCTCCTCGGAGATGCGCATCGCGCCCAGCTGCGCGGTGAACCCGCAGCCGACGGTCGCCGACAAGGCGAGCCCGGCCACGAGCGGTGCGATCTCGCGGGTGTTGAAGTACGCGGAGACGAACCCGGCGAACGCCGACGTCCCGACCTGGTTGAGCGCCGAATAGCCCTGGAGCCCGACGACCGTGCCGGTGAACACGGTCATCCCGATCATCACGCCGATCGTGCCGCCGATGACCGCGAGCGCGCCGCTGCCGAAACTGACTTCGGCCAGCAGGCGCGTGATCTCCCGGAGATAGCGGCGCACCGCGCGCGGCACCCAGGCGAGTGCCTTGAGGAAGAAGAGGATCTGGTCGCCGAGTGTGTCCAGGAACCCGAACCGGCGATCGACGGCTTCGCGAACCCGCGTCGCACGGGTGCTTGTGGGGGGCGGTGTCGTCGTGACCATCAGCTGCCCTTCGCCGGGACGAGCTGCAGGTAAAGCGTCGTCAGCACGAGGTTCAACAGGAACAGGAGGAGGAACGTGATGACCACGGATTGGTTCACCGCGTCACCGACGCCTTTCGGGCCGCCTTTCGGATTGAGCCCGCGATAAGAGGCGACGATCGCCGCGACGAAACCGAAGATGACCGCTTTGATCTCGCTGATCCAGAGGTCCGGAAGCTGCGCGAGAGCGGAGAAACTGGCCAGATACGCACCCGGTGTCCCGTTCTGCATGATGACGTTGAAGAAATAACCACCGAGGACGCCGACCACGCTGACCATTCCGTTGAGGAATGCGGCGACCCCCATCGCGGCGAGCACTCGTGGCACGATCAGGCGCTGGATGGGAGAGACCCCGAGCACCTCCATCGCGTCGATCTCCTCGCGGATCGTGCGCGACCCGAGGTCCGCGCACATCGCCGAACCGCCCGCGCCCGCGATCAGCAACGCGGTCACGATCGGGCTGGCCTGCTGGATGATCGCCAGCACACTGGCCGCGCCGGTGAAGGATTGCGCGCCGATCTGCGCGGTCAGCGACCCGATGTGCAGTGCGATCACCGCGCCGAACGGGATCGCGACCAGCGCCGTCGGCAGGATCGACACACTCGCGATGAACCAGAACTGCTGGATCAGCTCGCGTGCCTGGAAGGGCCGCCGGAAGGTCAGGCGGACGACGTCGAGGCCGAGCGAATAGAGCCTTCCGGTCTCCCGGATCGCACCCGCGCCGGGGAATGAGGGTGCGCCAGTCCGGACGCCCACGCCGACCCTCCCGTTTTCCGGGCACGGCGAATACACCCCAGCTTGCGCAATTCCTTTGCTCCGAATGGCGGAACGGAATCGTTGAATAGGATCAACGGGGTGTTACCGTGCTGTTTGCTACTGGTCGGTACGCTAATCACGCGCCTGCCTGGTGACAAGAACTTCGGTGTGATCAAGACGTCACGTCCTGGTAACCGGTGAATTCTTGTCTTTTTCTGACAAAGGCGGGCGGGGATCTTGTCGGTTCTTTCGTGTTCGGTGGGGCGTTGGTCCGTTCGGGGCGCGGGCTCGCTTGGCGCCAAGTCCGTGAAGGACTCCTTGAGGGACCCCGTTGGTGAGGGAGGGGGGCAGTGAAGCTGATGCCGGCTGTCGTCTTGGGCGAGTGGGGAAGATTCCGGCCGTCCAACGTCCGGGATCTTCCCCGCTCGGTCGTCCGCCCATCGTCATCCCTCGACGACAACCGGACTCTCGCTCCGGAACGGGGACCCGGCCCGCCGGTATCGGCACTGAAGCCGGTCGGTCACGTGTCATGAAAGGGTCGTTCAGGACATCTTTCGTCCTGAACGACCCTTTCATGACACGCGCCGCGGTGCTGCCACGCGCGCAACACAGCCTCCGGCTCTGCACCACCCCGGATGCCATGAAAGGTCCTTTCCTTGCAAATTTTGCAAGGAAAGGACCTTTCATGGCACCTGCGCCTGCGGGCAGGCGAGACCGCCCGGCGTCAGCGCGCCAGTTCGGAGACCAGTTCGTACGACCGCACCCGATCAGCCTGGTCGTGCACCATCGTCGTGATCATCAGCTCGTCGGCACCCGTATCCGCCAGCAAGGTCTCCAGTCCCTTGTGGACCGTCTCAGGCGAACCGATGACACTGCTCGAAGCCCGGTCCTCGATGAACACGCGCTCGATGTCGGTGTACGGGTACGCCGCCGCCTCTTCCGGCGTCGGCAGCGGGATCGGACGGCCCTTGCGCAGGCTGAGGAACGTCAGGCCGCTCGGGGCGGCGAGATACTGGGCGCGCTCGTCGGTTTCGGCGGCGACCACGGAGACGCCGAGCATCACGTACGGCTCGTCGAGGACGTCCGACGGTTTGAACGCGTCGCGGTAGAGCGCCACGGCGGGCAGCGTGTTCTCGGCGCTGAAGTGGTGCGCGAACGAGAACGGCAGGCCCAGTTCGCCCGCCATCCGCGCGCTGAAGCCGCTCGATCCGAGCAGCCACACCGGCGGCTTGTTGCCCTCGGCGGTCACGGCGTTGACGGCGCGCTGGTCGGAGTGCTCGAAGTAGGCCAGCAGTTCCGCGAACTGCTGGGGGAAGTTCTCCGCGCTGAGCCCGCCGGGCCCGCGCAGCGCGAGCGCGGTCCGCTGGTCGGTGCCCGGGGCGCGCCCGATGCCGAGGTCGATCCGCCCGGGGTGGAACGCCTCCAGGGTGCCGAACTGCTCGGCCACCACCAGCGGCGCGTGGTTCGGCAGCATGACCCCGCCGGAGCCGACCCGGATGCGTTCGGTGGCGGCCGCGACCTGGCCGATCATCACGGCGGTCGCCGAACTCGCGATACCGGGCATGTTGTGGTGCTCGGCGAGCCAGTACCGGTGATAGCCGAGGGCCTCGGTCCGGCGGGCGAGGTCGAGGGTGTTGCGCAGCGAATCCGCCACACCGCCTCCGGCCACGACGGGTGAGAGGTCGAGCACGGACAGCGGGATGTCAGGCAAAGAGGTCACGCCCCGGTACAACGCGCCGGGACCTCGATCCCTTCCCGTGTCTGTCAATCGATCGAAATTAACCACCTCGATGTACCCGGTACTCGGCGGGGTTCCCCCGTTTCCACGGTACGGTTGCCCCCGAATGCGAGGGTGGGAAAACCACTGAAAAGAAAGGATTGAGGGTGCCGCGTCCGGAGCGACCTTTGGACCCCGGGGACGATCCGTTGCTGGAGTTCGCCGCCGATCTCCGGCGTCTGCGGGAGAAGGCCGGAAATCCGACGTACCGCGAGCTGGGCAGGCGTGCCCACTACTCTGCGGGAACCCTCTCCGAGGCCGCCGGCGGGAAGAAGATGCCCAGCTTGGCGGTGACGTTGGCCTATGTCCGGGCGTGCGACGGCCCCGAGGAGGAGTGGGAGGCCCGGTGGCACGACGTGACCGATCGTACGCGTGCCGGAGTCCGCGATTCACCGGTTGCCCCGCCGAATGGGGAATCGGCACCTTATATCGGCCTGACCGCATTCGGACCGGACGACGCGAGCCGATTCTTCGGTCGCGAACGACTTGTCGGAAAACTCGTCACGAGGCTTTCGGATCAACGATTCTTGGCGGTTCTGGGGGCGTCCGGTTCAGGTAAGTCGTCGTTGCTCCGGGCGGGCCTGCTCCCCGCCCTCGCCGAGACCTCCGTGACGATGCTGATGAGCCCGGGGTCGCGGCCGCTGCAGGAGTGCGCCGTCCAGTTCGGCGCCGCGCTCGGGCTCGCGCCGGGCGGGCTGCTCACCGAACTCACCGAGCATCCGCGCAACCTCGGCCTGGCCGCCCGTCAGCTGGTCGCCGACCGCGAGGGTGACGTCGTGCTGGTCGTCGACCAGTTCGAAGAGGTCTTCACGCTCTGCCAGGACGCCGACGAGCGGGCCGCCTTCCTGTCGGCGCTCGTCACCGCGACGACGGAGCCGGAGAGCCGGACGAGGGTCGTCCTCGGCATCCGCACCGATTTCTACACGCACTGCGCGCGGCATCCCGAGCTGGTCGAGGCCATGCAGGACGCGCAGATCCTCGTCGGCCCGATGAGCACCGAGGAGCTGCGACAGGCCATCTCGCGGCCGGCGATCGACGCCGGGTACCGCGTCGAGAACGCGCTGGTCTCGCGGCTCGTCGCCGACGCGACCGGGCAGCCCGGCGTGCTGCCGCTGCTTTCGCACGCCCTGCTGGAGACCTGGCGCCGCCGTCACGGCAACACCCTCACGCTCACCGGCTACGAGTCCACCGGTGGGATCGAACGGTCGGTCGCCCAGACCTCCGAGCACACGTTCACCGCGCTGAGCGAACACCAGCAGCGGCTGGCGAACCAGATCTTCCTGCGGATGACCGCGCTCGGCGAAGGCACCGAAGACACCAAACGCCGCATCACCCGCGAAGAGGTGGACGCCGACGACCCGGACGTCGCCGTCGTGCTGGACAGGCTGGCGTCTTCGCGGCTGGTCACCCTTGACGACAACGGCATCGAGATCGCGCACGAGGCGCTGATCCGGGGCTGGCCGCGCCTGCGCGAATGGCTCGCCGAGGATCGCGAGGGCCTGCGCGTGCACCGCCAGCTCACCGAGGCGACCGACGCGTGGGAATCGGTCGGCCGCGACGACGGCTGGCTCTACCGCGGCGCGCGGCTGTCCATCGCCAGGGATTGGGCGGGGGAGCACGAGACCGCGCTTTCCCAGCGTGAACGCCGGTTCCTCGAGGCGAGCGCGGCGATCGAGAACCACGAGCAGGCCGTCGCTCGGCGCCGCACCCGGCGACTGCGCCAGCTGGTCGCGCTCCTGGCAGTCCTGCTGGTGCTGGCGACGGCCGCGATGGTGTACGCCGTCCGGGCCGAGCAGACCGCGACCGCCCAGCGCAACAGCGCGCTCGCGCAGAAGGTGGCCGGGCAGGCCATCGAGATGCGGACGACGAACCCGGCGCTGGCCGCGCAGCTCGCGCTGGCGGCGTACCGCGTCGATCCGAGCGTCGACACCCGCGGCAGCGTGCTCGGGATGTTCGAGTCGCCGTACTCGACCCGCGTCCGGGGGCACGGCCACCGCGTCAACGCGACCGCCCTGCGCGGCGACGGCCAGGTGATGGTGACCGGCAGCTGGGACCAGACGGCCAAGCTGTGGGACATCAAGGATCCCCACCGCCCGAGCGAGCTGGCCACGCTGACCGGGCACACCGGCAACGTCAACTCGGTGTCCTTCAGCGCAGACGGCGGCGCGGTCGCGACGGCGGGCTGGGACAAGACCGCGCGGGTGTGGAATGTCGCCGATCCGGCGAAACCCGGGCCGGGCGTGCTGGTCGGGGAGCATCCGGGCCGGGTCAACGCGGTGGCGTTCAGCCCGAAGGCGGCGGTGCTCGCCACCGCGGACGGCGAGGGCACGGTGCGCCTGTTCGACGTCCGCGACCTGGCGAAACCGGTGCTGACGGCCACGCTCACCGGGCACACCGGCAACGTCAATGGGCTCGCCTACGCCCCCGACGGGCGGACACTCGTCTCGACCGGCGCCGACAAGACCGCGCGGCTGTGGGACGTCGCCGATCCGCTCAAGGCCAAACCGCTCGGAGTGGTGAACGGGCACACTGCCGGTGTCCACTCCGCGGCGTTCAGCCCGGATGGGCGGACGCTGGCCACCGCGAGCATCGACCAGACCGCGCGCCTGTGGTCCATCGCCGACCCCATGGCGCCGTCACCGCTGGGGACGATGACCGCGCACAAGTCCATCGTGCGGTCCGTGGCGTTCAGCCCCGACGGGACTACGCTGGTCACGACCGGTTTCGACCGCGCCGCGCGGCTGTGGGACATCACCGATCCGGCGAAGCCGCGCGAGAAACCGGCGCTCGTCGGGCATACCGCGGCCGTGGTCTGGGCCGTGTTCTCCCCGGACGGCCGCACGCTCGTGACCGCGAGCGACGACCAGACGGTGCGGATGTGGGATCTGCCGGGGCCCGCGATCAGCGGCCCGGCGAGGTCGGCCTGCCGGGCGGTGTTCAGCGCCGACGGGGAGCTGCTGGCCACCGGCAGCCAGGACGGCGTGGTGCGCCTGGTCGACGTGTCCGACACGCGGAACCCGCGTGAGCTGGGCAAGATCACGGGCTTCGGCCAGGGCGTCTGCGGTCTCGCGTTCAGCCCGGACGGCCGCGCGCTCGCCGCCGGCTCCTGGGACCACACGATGCGGCTGATCGACGTCACCGATCCGCGCAAGCCGGTCGACGCGGGCGTCTTCTACCGTCCGGCGGACGAGATCGACCCCGTCGCGTTCAGCCCGGACGGCCGGACGCTCGCGACCGCGGGTTCCGGGCACACGATGAAGCTGTGGGACGTCGCCGACATCCGGCGGCCCGTCGAACTCGCGACCCTCACCGGGCACGAGGACGACGTCCATTCGCTCACGTTCAGCCCGGACGGCCGCACCCTGCTCAGCGGCGGGTGGGATCACACCGCGCGGCTGTGGGACGTCTCGATGCCGAAGGCGCCGAAGCAGCTTTCGGTACTGAAAGGACACTCCGACACCGTGTTCTCGGTGGCCTACAGCCCGGACGGGAAACTCGCCGCCACCGGAAGCGCCGACCGCACGGCCCGGCTCTGGGACGTGACGGATCCGGCGGCTCCCCGGGAGGCCGCACTGCTGGCGGGGCACACCGACAACGTCATCTCGGTCGCGTTCAGCGGCGACAGGAAGACCTTCTCGACCGGCAGCTACGACCGGTCCGTGCGACTATGGGATGTCTCCGATCCGGGATCCGTCCGCGAATCGGCGAACCTGAGCGACGACGTCGACCGGGTCAACGCCGTGGCGTTCGCCCCCGATGGGCACACGCTCGCGGGCTCGGTCGCGGACGGCAGCGTGCGGTTGTGGGAGACCAGCCCCGAGCGGGCGGCCGAACGCATCTGCGCGACGGTGTACCCGCGGATCACGGCGGGCGAGTGGGAACAACACCTGCCGGGGCTCGATTACCAGCCCCCGTGCCCGTGACCACGGCCGATTCGTTGTTCGGCGTTGTTGTTCGGTGAAACCGGCGTGACACCGAACAACGAAGAGGCGCTAGAAATACCCCTGGACGTGCGATGCGTCCCCACATCGTTCACTCACCGGGGGTCTGAAGGGCTCCTTCAGGGCATCCACCAGTGTCCTGAAGGAGCCCTTCAGCTTTTTCGCACGCGTTTCGTCCTCTGGATGCGGTAGTTGCACGCGCAAGCACCGCGAGTCGCGCGCTCAATCACGCGTGTCGTCCATCTGATCACGTGTGTCGTCCGTCCAAACACGCGCGTCGTCTGTCGAGACACGCCGAACTCACGTGACCGAACTCCGCACTCGCGTGATCGGGGGCGTAACTCACGTGATTGGGAGGCGAACTCACGTGATCGAATGGACGACACGCGTGATCAGGCGGCCGGGATCCAGTCGGGGTTGGACGCCAGGACGGTCAGCTGCTGGGTCGCGCGGGTCAGCGCGACGTACAGCACCCGGCGGCCGGTGGTCGACTCGGTGATGAGGTCGTTCGGCTCCACCAGTACGACGGCGTCGTACTCGAGACCCTTGGAGTCGAGGCTGCCGACGACCTTGAGCCGCTCGTCCGAAAGCCCTTCGAGCCAGCCCTCGACCTCGGGCACCCGGTCCATGGCGGTGATCACGCCGACGGTGCCTTCGACGGCCCCCATCAGTTCCTTCACCGCGGCCTGCGTCGCCGCCTCCAGCCCGGCAGCCTCGACCGGCCGGACCTCCGGCGTGATGCCGGTCTGCCGCACCGCGCGCGGAAGCTCGTCGGCCTCCGCGTGCCCGGCGACGACCTTCGCGGCCAGATCGAAGATCTCCGCCGAGTTCCGGTAGTTGGTGCGCAGGGTGAACCGGCGCCGGGTCGTCTTGAGCCCGAACGCCTGGTCCCGCGCCATCGCGGCCTCGGCCGGATCCGGCCACGAACTCTGCACCGGGTCGCCGACCACGGTCCAGCTCGCGTACTTCCCGCGTCGCCCGACCATCCGCCACTGCATCGGCGAGAGGTCCTGCGACTCGTCGACGACCACGTGCGAGTACTCGTCGTAGTGCTCGGGCCGGGTCGGGGCGCCACCGCGCTCCGGGTTGACCTCGATGCTCTGGCGGGCCCGGCGGCTCTTCGGCGGCGTGCCGATGAGGACGCGAAGCTCGTCGAGGAGCGCGACGTCCGCGATGGTCCAGCCGCGCGAGCGGTCGGCGAAGTCGGCCGCGAGCATGCTGATCTCGTTGCGGTTGAGCAGGCCCTTCGCCGCGGAGGCGAGCCGCTTCTCGGTGCCGAGCCACCGCAGGATCTGCGCCGGGTACAGGATCGGCCACCAGACCACCAGGAACCGGTGGAACTCGATGCGCTCGCCGAGCTCGGTGATCAGCTCGGCCTTGTCGATCTGACGGCCGTCGTCCTTCGCGTGCTGCTCGGCCTTCGCGGCGAGCGCGTCGAGCAGCAGTTCGGCGGCGCGGATCCGCGACCGGTTCGGCGGCCCGCCCGCGGTGTGCACCTTGCGGCGCACCTTGTCGAGCTCGCGCGCGTTGAGCCGCAGCACCTCGCCGCGGTACACGATCTTCATGTCCTCGGGCGCGTCTTCCGGCGTGTCACGCAGCGCGCGCAGCAGGATCTTCCGCATCCGCAGCGAACCCTTGATCGCCGCCAGGGGAGCCGGGTCCTGCCGGGTCGCTTCGAGGCCGTCGAGGACCTCGCCGAGCGCGCGCAGTTCGACGTTCGTCTCACCCATCGACGGCAGCACCCGCGAGATGTAGCTGGTGAACACCCCGGACGGGCCGATCACCAGCACGCCCGCGCCGCCGAGCTGACGGCGGTGGCGGTAGAGCAGGTACGCCGCGCGGTGCAGCGCGACCGCGGTCTTGCCGGTGCCGGGGCCGCCGGTGATCTCGGTGACACCGCGCCACGGCGCGCGGATGACCTCGTCCTGTTCCTTCTGGATGGTCGCGACGATGTCCCGCATCTTCTCGCCGCGCGACCGGCCGAGCGCGGCCATCAGCGCGCCTTCGCCGACGATCTGCATGTTCTCGGGGACCGCGTCGGCGATCAGGACGTCGTCGTCGACGTCGAGCACGTTCTGGCCCGAGCACCGGATCACCCGGCGCCGGACGACGTCCATCGGCTCCTCGGCCGTCGCCTGGTAGAACGCCGCGGCCGCGGGTGCGCGCCAGTCGGTGACGAGGTTGTCGAACTCGGCGTCGCGGATGCCGAGACGGCCGACGTAGATGTGGTCGTTGTCGAGGTGGTCGAGCCTGCCGAAGACCAGGCCCTCGTACTCCGCGTCGAGGGTCTGGAGGGTCTGATTGGCGTGGTACACCATCATGTCCCGCTCGAACAGCATGGACGCCTGCTCGAAAATGGCTTCCCGCCCGGCGCCATGGCCGATCTCGTAGCCCTTGGTACGCATGGCCTCAGCCTGGGCTCGCAGTTCGGCGAGCCGGGTGTAGACGGTGTCCACATGGGCTTGCTCGATGGCGATCTCGGCCCGTCTGACCCGAGGTTCGGACACGCAACGCTCCTAAACGCTTCTATCGCCTCCGAGGGCGAAGGACGACTCTACGCGAGCTGGACGGAGGCTTCACCAAGTCCCGGCCAACGTCACGGCGGAAGGCGTTGAGGCACGATGCTCCAATGACCAGGATCGTGGCGGGGACCGCGGGCGGCAGGCGGCTGAAGGTCCCGCCGAAAGGCACGAGGCCGACCTCGGAACGGGTGCGCGAGGCGCTGTTCAACGCGCTGGAGGTCGCCGGCGAGCTGCAGGGGACCCAGGTCCTCGACCTTTACGCCGGTTCGGGCGCGCTCGGGCTGGAGGCGCTGTCCCGCGGCGCGTCGGGCGCGCTGTTCGTCGAGTCGGACCGGCGCGCGGTAGAAGTGCTCAAGGGGAACGTCGCCGCGTTGGGGCTCGGCGGCGCGGTCCGGGCGGGCGCCGTCGAGTCCGTCGTGGCCGCTCCGGCGGCGGAAACGTTCGACATCGTCCTCGCCGACCCGCCCTACGCAGTGGATTCCACCCGCCTGGGGGAGGTCATGGCCGCGCTCGCGGCGAACCGGTGGATCACGGACGGGGCGCTGGTGGTCATCGAGCGGGCGGCGCGCGACGGCGAGCCGGACTGGCCGGCGGGCTTCGAGCCGATGCGGACGAAGCGCTACGGCGACACGGCGCTCTACTGGGCCGAATATCAGGTGTGACGCAACCCTGATGAGCGCGCAAGGGGCCACTCTCCTTGGTAGCGTCCGCGCCATGCGGCGTGCGGTCTGTCCCGGGTCCTACGACCCGGCCACCAATGGACATCTCGACATCATCGAGCGGGCGGCGAAGCTGTTCGACGAGGTCGTCGTCGCGGTGGGGGTGAACAAGAGCAAGAAGGGCCTGTTCACCACCGAGGAGCGGATGGACATGCTGCGCGAGATCACCGCGAAGCTGCCGAACGTGCGCGTCGATTCCTGGCAAGGACTCCTGGTCGACTACTGCCGCGAGAACGACATCATCGCGGTCGCGAAGGGCCTGCGGTCGGTCAGCGACTTCGACTACGAGCTCCAGATGGCGCAGATGAACCGCGAGCTGACCGGGCTCGAAACCCTGTTGATGGCGAACAACCCGGCGTACGGATTCGTGTCGAGCTCGCTGGTCAAGGAGGTCACCGCGCTCGGTGGCGACATCGAGCACCTGGTGCCGCCGATAGTGTTCAAACGCCTCTCGGAGAAGTACTCCGAACGAGGTTGACCCGAACGGCCGAAGCCGTTGGTCGGGCAGTCGCGGGCGGCGATGAAGAGTTCATCTCGACGCCTTCTGGTGAATACACGGTCGGGTTACGGTCCGAAAATGACCAACAAACGATCGCGGATCGCCGCCGCGCTGCTCGTTCTGCTTGTCAGCTTCTTCGGCGGGCTCAGTGCCGCGCAGGCCACGGCCGCTCCCGTCTCCATCCAGCAGAACCCGTGCGGGGATCTCGCCGGGTTCAAGCACGTGTCGTTGTCGTCGCTGCCCGCCGAGGCCTCGACGACCTACGACCTCATCAAGAAGGGCGGGCCGTTCCCGTACCCGGACAAGGACGGCACGGTCTTCTCGAACCGGGAGAACATCCTTCCGAAGTGCGCTTCGGCCTACTACCACGAGTACACGGTCCCGACGCCCGGTTCGCCGGACCGCGGCGCGCGACGGATCGTCACCGGCGACGGCGGGGAGTTCTTCTACACCGCCGACCACTACAAGACCTTCTCCGTGATCGACGTCGACGGCACCCCGGCGCCGTCCTGCGGTGACACCTCGAAGCTGACGAAGATCGGCTACTCGACGCTGTCTTCCGCGGCCAAGTCCGTGGTGGACAAGGCCCGCGGCGGCGCGACCGGCACCGTCTACGAGAACCGCGAAGGTGTGCTGCCGTCGTGCGCCGCCGGCTACTACCAGCTGTTCCCGGTGGGCACGAGCGACCGCGTCATCTCCGGCAAGGGCGGCGAGATCGTCTACACGCCGGACCGCTACGTCACCTTCAAGCTGGTGAACCTCGCCGGCTGACCAGTCCGTGCAACATTTCGTGCCTCCCCGTCCGTGAGATACACCGGAACACGGACGAGGAGGCACGATGCGGTCTGGGGACGATGCGAGCTTCAGGGAGTTCGCCAGGGACAAGGCGCTACCGCTCAGGCGGACGGCGTATCTGCTCTGCGGCGACTGGCATCTCGCGGAGGATCTGGTCCAAACCGCGCTCATCAAGCTCTACCGGGTCTGGCCGAAGGTCCGCCGGAAAGGGCCCGTCGACAACTACACGAGGCAGATCCTGATGCGCTGCTGGCTCGACGAGCGGCGACGACCTTGGCGGAGCAGAGAGAACCGCGACGGCGTCGTCCCCGACGAGCCCGCCGCTCCGGCCACCGCCGGCATCTCGGATTCGTTGCTTCGCGCCCTCGCCGAAGTTCCCCCGAAACAGCGCGCCGCCGTCGTGCTGCGCTACTGCGCCGATCTCCCGGTCGCCGAGGTGGCCGTCGCGCTGCGCTGTTCGGAAGGGACGGTCAGGAGCCAGGCCGCGCGGGGACTCGACGTCCTCCGTGCGGCCCTGCAGAGACAGCACGACGAGGCTGTCTCCGGGAGGAGCGCGTGATGGACGAACTCGAAAACAGGCTGCGCGGGATCACACTGGCCGAGCCACCGCTCGGCTTCGACCCGGACGAGGTCGCCGGGAAGGCGGCGAAGAAGGCGCGAAACCGGCGAGGGGTCGTCGCCACGGGGGTCGCGACGCTGGCGGTGATCGCGGCGGCGGTGGTGTTCGTGGCGCCCGGGGGCGGCCCCGCGCCGCTGGCGCCGGCGGCGTCGCAGGCGGCACCGAAGAACCCTCTCCAGCACCTGAAGGACGTGATGCCGAAGGTGCTCACCGGCGCGAAGGACATCGAAGTGCGGGACTTCGTGGGGTTCGGGGACCTGAAGACCTCGGAAGTCAGGTACACCGATGCCGAAGGGCGGCCGCGGGGCGTCAACCTCACGATCGCCGGTCCGGTGAGCACGAAGGACGGATATCCGCGCGAAAACCGGTGTGACCCGGCGAAGAGGGCCGACGCGATCGGGTCGGATCGCAAGCCGACGCGGTGCGTGGAACTTCCCCAGCCGGACGGGAGCTTCGTGGTGATCTCCGAAACCGCGCCGAAGTCGGCGGAATCGGACGGCGACGTCATCCTCGGGCAAGGGTTCACGACCGGGAGGATCGTCACCCGCGCCGCGATCGCCTTCCCGCCCGGCGGAGGTGGCTCGGTCAACATCGCCGATCTCGGCACTCTGGACGACGGCGACCGCGGTGCCCCGTCCTTGACCGACGGGCAACTGCTCGCGTTGGTCCTGGATCCGGCGTTCGCTCCGAGGTGATCATGGCGCGCGGTACCGGCGGGGACACGCCCGGTACCGCGCGCTTTCACCCCTTACGGCGGTGATGAGGGCAAACTGAACTCAGGGAATGTGGGGATCGCTGTAGGTAGGGAGTGGCCGTGTACCGGGTTTTCGAGGCGCTCGACGAGCTCGTCACCATCGTGGAGGAAGCCCGCGGCGTGCCGATGACCTCCAGTTGCGTCGTCCCGCGTGGCGACACCCTGGAGCTGCTCGACGACATCCGTGACGCCCTGCCGGGCGAGGTCGACGACGCGCAGGACGTCCTGGACAAACGTGATCAGCTGATCCAGACCGCCCGCACCGAGGCGGCGGAGACGATCACCACGGCGAACACCGAGGCCGACCGCACGGTCGCCGACGCGCAGGCCGAGGCCGAGCGCATCCTCGCCGACGCCCGCGCCCGCGCCGAGCAGATGATGAGCGACGCGCACGGCGAGGCCGAGCGCATGGTCGCCGCCGGGCAGGCCGAGTTCCAGAACCTCACCGACCGCTCGCGCGCCGAGTCGGAGCGGATGATCCAGGCGGGCCGCGACGCCTACGAGCGCGCGATCGAGGAGGGCCGCGCCGAACAGGCCCGGCTCGTTGCCCAGACCGAGGTCGTCCAGGCCGCGCACGGCGAGGCGGCGCGCATCGTCGACGAGGCGCACGTCGAGGCCGACAAGCAGCGCGGCGACTGCGACGCCTACGTCGACGGGAAGCTGGCCGAGTTCTCCGAACTGCTGGCGACCACGCTGCGGACGGTCGACTCCGGGCGCAACCACCTGCGGTCGCCGGTCAACCTGCCGGGCAACAGCCGGACCTCGCTGTACGACTACCAGAGCTGATCGCCTGGGCACTGAAGTACGTGAAGGCCCCTTCATTGCGCTAGACGCGGTGAAGGGGGCCTTCATGTACTTGGGGGGTGTGAAGGTCGAGTTTCCTCGGCTGAGCCGAGGGAAGGGGGCCTTCACGCGCGGCCGTTGTGACTGCTGGTGCTTATGGGGCACAGGTGGCGACCCTGAAGGTAGTGAAGGCCTCCTTCACTACCTTCAGGGTAGGTAAGGAGGCCTTCACGGACGGCTCCTGCAGTAGCGACTCGCTGGCCGCCAGCTTGGGTGCTTCGCGATGGGTGAGGGGAACTTCGAGGGACCCTGGGTCCCTCAAGGGGGCCTTCACGGACTTGCCTACCACCAGTCTGCCCAGAGTCGCGACGCCATCCGGCGCGCCCAATGTGGCATCGGAGACGCTCAGTGTCCCCAATGCCACATTGGGGGCACTCATCCGTCGAAGACCGGTGGGTGAACAAAGACGATTCCCTCAAGGGGGCCTTCACGGATCTCGCGGCCTCCGGCCGCCCGAAAGTGAGTGGCGGTACCTGCGTACCCTGGTGACCGATGTCTGAGAACAAGTCGCCGCAGGCCAGGCCTGCGCAGCTGGACGACCGGAACCCGTGGGTGCTCGACACCCGCGAGCTCGGCCGTCACGCCGGCCTGAGCAAGGCCGTCCAACGCTCGATCCCCGTCGAGTCCGCGCTCGGTGTGCCCGACGTCATCATCATCGACGCCGGCTCCAGCCTGGAACTCGACCTGATGCTCGAATCCGTCGTCGAGGGTGTGCTCGTCAGCGGTACGGCGTCCGCCGTCGCGACGGGGCACTGCTCGCGATGCCTCGACCCGATCACCGAGGACGTCGAGGTCGACCTGACCGAGCTCTTCGCCTACCCCGGCTCCGCGACCGAGGAGACCACCGACGAGGACGAGATCCCCCGTCTGGTGGACGACCGGATCGATCTCGAGCCGACCGTCCGCGACGCGGTGGTGCTGGCGCTGCCGCTGGCCCCGCTGTGCACCGAGGACTGCCGGGGACTGTGCACCGAATGCGGTGTCAAGTGGGCCGATCTCGAGCCCGGGCACGGGCATGAGAAGATAGACCCTCGGTGGGCCGCGCTGGTCGATCGTTTCGAGGACGAAACGGGCGATGACCAGGCCGATGGCCCCGGAAAGCAAGCCTGACGAGCACCAGCTCGTTCCGGAGAAGCAAGTTCGCTCGCGACCGCGGGCAGACCGTCTGAAGGAGATCTACTCGTGGCCGTCCCGAAGCGGAAGATGTCGCGATCCAACACCCGCGCGCGCCGCAGCCAGTGGAAGGCGGCTCCGGTTCAGCTGGTGCCCTGCTCCAACCGCGCCTGCAAGCAGCCGAAGCTCCAGCACATCGCGTGCCCGGCCTGCGGCCAGCACAACGGTCGCCAGGTCGTCGAGCCCGCCTGATCGGCAGCTGACGACATGGGGGGCAAGTCGGCCGGTGGACCACCCGCGGACCCCGCACCACTGCTCGAAGCACTCGGGATCACGATCGAGCCCGAGCTGCTGACGTTGTCGTTGACCCACCGTTCTTATGCCTATGAGAACGGTGGGTTGCCGCCGAACGAGCGTCTGGAGTTCCTCGGGGACGCGGTGCTGGGCCTGGTCGTCACCGACCACCTCTACAACACCCATCCCGAACTGGCCGAAGGTCAGCTCGCGAAGCTCCGTGCCAGCGTGGTCAACATGCACGCGCTGGCCAGGGTCGCGCGCGGCCTCGGCGAAGGCGGGCTGGGCAGGCACCTGTTGCTGGGCAAGGGCGAAGAGCTCACCGGCGGCCGGGACAAGGCGAGCATCCTCGCCGACGGGCTCGAAGCCGTCATCGGCGCCGCGTACCAGCAGCACGGCATCGACGTCGCGCGCAAGCTCGTGCACCACCTGTTCGACGACCTGCTCGCCGAGGCGCCGCTGCGTGGCGCCGGCCTGGACTGGAAGACCAGCCTCCAGGAGCTGACGGCGTCGGCCGGGCTCGGCGTGCCCGAGTACAAGGTCGAGGACACCGGGCCCGATCACCGCAAGGAGTTCAGCGCCACCGTCCTCGTCGGCGGGCGTGAACTCGGCTACGGCTCGGGAACGACCAAGAAGGAAGCCGAGCAGAAGGCCGCCGAGACGGCCTGGCGCCAGCTTTCGTCCGAGCTCGACATCGAGCAGCCGCCGAAGACGACCTGAGTCCCCTTCACCGGGACGGTTCGTTGACGCACGAGTCGGTGAATCAGTAACCTCATCGCAGTCCGCCGCCACTGACGCGACCATTCAGGTCGCCTGTCGAGAGGTCGGCGGATGCGTCATTTTTGCCTGGTCACAGCTGCGCTTTTGACGCTGGTGACAGGTCCTGCCACGGCTTCGGCCGCCCAGGTCGTCCGGGTGACGTCGTTGAGCGCGTTGCAGTCCGCGATCGACAAGGCCGGTCCCGGCGACGAGATCCGGCTGGCCGACGGGAGCTATTCGGCGGGCTCGGCGATCGTGATCAAACGGTCGGGAACGGCGAACGCGCCGATCACCATCACCGCGGAACACGTCGGCAAGGCCGAGATCAAGGGCTCCGCGGGCTTCTCGTTCTCTTCGGGCGCTTCGCATGTCGTGCTGCGCGGGTTCAAACTCCGGCACGGCGGCTCGATGAGCGTGCCGGTGGGCAGCACGCACAACCGGCTGACGCGGCTCGACGTCCAGCTCTCCGGCGGCGGCAACTGGGTCACGCTCAACGGCGACGACACCGAGTTCGACCACAACGTCCTGCAGAACCGCACCACCCAGGGCGTCTTCCTGCAGGTGCTCGGCCCGGAGAAGGACATGGCCAAGCGGGTCAAGGTGCACCACAACTACTTCTCGAACCACAAGTTCACCGGGTCGAACGGTGGCGAGTCGATCCGGTTCGGGCTGAGCCACCATCAGAAGTACTCGGCGGGCGGAGTCGTCGAGTACAACCTGTTCGAGAAGGCCGACGGGGATTCCGAGGCGATCTCCGTGAAGTCGTCGGACAACGTCGTCCGGTACAACACGATCCGCGACAGCCGCGGCTTCATCGTGCTGCGCCACGGGGATCGCAGCGTGGTGGAGGGCAACATTCTGCTGGGCCGGTCCGGGATCCGCTTCCACGGCAATGACCACAAGATCGTCAACAACTACGTCCACACCACGGCGGACCGCGGGATCGTGTTCGGCTCGGGCAACGAGGCGGACAGCGGGCCGGACAGCAAACTCCACGACCGGCCCGACCGGGTCGTGGTCGCGTACAACACCGTCGTCGGGACCACCGACGGCATCCACGGCGACGGCGGCGACTTCAAGCCCAAGGACTGCGTGCTCGCGAACAACATCCTGCAGGGGACCGGAAAGCTCGTGAGCATGCCGGGCGGTTCGGACGTGAAGTACGAGGGCAACATCGCCTGGGGCGGGCCGGCCGGAATGCCTTCGGGTGGCTACAAGGCCGTCGACCCCAAGCTGGTTCAGGACGGGTTGTACCGGCTGTCCGCCGGGAGCCCGGCGATCGACGCCGGTGTCGGCTCCTACCCGTACGCGGGGACCGACTTCGATCTGCAGACGCGGTCGGGGAAGTACGACGTCGGCGCCGACGAACTGCTGCCGGGAGGGACGCGGAAAGCGTTGACGCGGGCGGATGTCGGGCCGGCCGCTCCCTGACCGTCCTCACCGTTCACGAGGGCCGGTGGGAGAATCGGCGGTATGCCCGAACTCCCCGAGGTCGAGGTGGTCCGCGCCGGGCTCGAGGCGCATGTCTCCGGCCGGATGATCACCGAGGTCGAAGTCCTCCACCCCCGCGCGATCCGCCGCCACGAACTCGGCGCCGAGGACTTCAGCGGACGGCTCTCCGACGTGAAGATCACCGCCGCCCGGCGCCGCGGCAAGTACCTGTGGCTGGAGCTTTCCGACGGCCAGGCGATGCTCGCGCATCTCGGCATGAGCGGCCAGATGCTCGTCCAGCCCAGGGACGCGCCGGACGAGAAACACCTTCGCGTGCGATTCCGCTTCGCCGACGAAGGACCGGAGCTGCGCTTCGTCGACCAGAGGACCTTCGGCGGGCTCGCGCTCGCGGAACTCACCGAGGTCGACGGGACGGAGTTGCCGAGCACCATCGCGCATATCGCCCGCGACCCGATGGATCCGCGGTTCGACCTCGACCAGGCGGTCCGCGCGCTGCGGTCGAGGCGGACCGAGCTCAAACGCGCCCTGCTCGACCAGACCCTGGTCTCCGGGATCGGCAACATCTACGCCGACGAGGCGCTCTGGCGGTCCAAGCTCCATTGGGCCCGCCCGACCGGCAGGCTCACCGCGGCCCAAGGCCGCACCGTGCTCACCGCCGCGAGCGACGTGATGGCCGAGGCGCTGGTCGTCGGCGGGACGTCGTTCGACGCGCTTTACGTCAACATCAACGGCGAGTCCGGATACTTCGACCGCTCGCTCGACGCCTACGGCCAGGAAGGACTGCCCTGCGGACGGTGCGGGACGCCCATCCGGCGCGATCCCTTCATGAACCGTTCGTCGTTCTCCTGTCCCCGTTGCCAGCCGAGGCCGCGCACGAGGTGAAAACTGTCGTGTACGGCGCGGGGCCCGCGTCAACTAGCATGAACGGGCACGACATGTAGGGAGTGGGATGGTGGCCGCGACCGAGCCCGGTAAGACGACGCTCGCCGAGAAGATCGACAAGCTGTTCCAGATCGTGCTGAGACCCGATCGCGAGCCGTACAGCCACGAGGAGGTCGCCAAGGCCTGCCGCGAGGCCACCGGCGAGAGCTTTTCGACGACGTACCTGTGGCAATTGCGCACCGGCCGTCGCGACAACCCGACGAAACGCCATCTCGAGGCGCTCGCCCAGTTCTTCGGCGTCTCGCCCGCGTACTTCTTCGACGACGAGCAGAGCGCCAAGATCGCCGAGGAACTCGCGCTCCTCGGCGCCCTCCGCGACGCCGGCGTCCGCGATGTCGCGCTCCGGGCCGTAACGCTTTCCCCCGACGGACTCGACACCATCAGCGACATGATCGACGCGATCGCCCGCAGGGAATCCGGACGGGGCGGCCAGAAGAAGGAGTCGTGAGTGGATCGCCGCCGTAAGGAGTTGTGGCGCCGCTGCCGGAGTCTCGCCGACGGCGTGGCGCTTCCCGAACCCTTCGACGCGGAGTCCTTCGTCGCCGAACTGGCCGCCGGACGCGGCCGTCCGATCGAATTGATGCAGGTCAGCGTCCCTTCCAGTGGCCCGTGCGGGCTGCTGATGAGCACCGAGCGCGCGGACTACATCCTCTATCCGACCAACACCACCGCCCTGCACCGGCGGCATATCCTGCTGCACGAGGTCGGCCACCTGCTGTGCGGTCACGTCGGTGCGAACGCGGCGGCCGACGGGATCGCGCTCGACGCCGCCGCCAGCAAGGCCCTCATGCCGAATCTCGCGCCCGAGCTCGTCCGCCGTGTCCTCGGCCGCACGAGTTACAGCGCCGTCGAGGAGCAGGAGGCCGAACTGCTCGCCAGCCTCCTCGCGCAACGCGTCGCGCGGACGTCGGTGCGCGGCACGGCCCGGCACCACGAGGACGGAAGTGATCTCGCCGGCGGATTGGCGAGGGTCGACGACCTCTTCGGCAGCCGTAAACGGCGCCTGCCGTGACCGAGACCATCGCGTACTTCTGTTGCGTGGTGGCCTTCGCGGGTTTCGGCTACAAGCTGATCCAGGCCCGGCACACCCAGCCTCGACGGCGGATGTGGTTTCTCAGCGCCTTCGGCATGTGCATCGCGGGCGGCATCATGCTGCTCACCCCGGCCATGGAGAACGCCGTCGGCGTCGAAGAACCCATCGGCAGCCTCCTGAACCTCGCGGCCGATCTGCTCAAGATCGGCGCGATGGCCTTCGCGGTCGCGTTCGCGCATTCGCTGAAACTGGGGGAGGGCAAGCGGATCGGCTGGCACGCGCCGCTGTCCTGGGCCGTCGTGGCCGCCGAGATCGCGCTCTTCTTCCTCTCCGGCAGCTATCGCGTCGGCGAACACACCGCCGCCGGACCGGGCGGGCTCGGCTGGTTCGTCGCGTACAACGTTCTTTTCCTCGTCTACGGTCTGATCAGCCTGCTGACGTTCTCGATCGTCTTCGCCCGCTTCGCGCGGCATGCCGACCCCGGGCCGCTTCGCACGGGGCTGTGGCTGCTCGTCGGCGGCGGGGTTTCCGCGCTGGGCTGGACTTTCTGGGACGTCGACGACATCTACATCCTCGCCACCACCGGCGCGGTCGACGCCGGCGAGGACACGCTCTCGGCGATCCTGGCGGCGCTGAGCGTCGGGCTCGCCGGGGCGGGCGCGACGCTCAGCGTGTGGGGGCCCGCGCTGGCCACCCCGTTCCGGCTGCTCGGCACGTACCGGACGTACCGGCGGATCGAACCGTTGTGGGCCGCCTTGCGCGAAGCCGTCCCGGGAATCGCGCTGGACCCGGGCCCCGGTATGCCGGGTGGCGTCGAATTCGCCTTGTACCGCAGGGTCATCGAGATCCGGGACGGCCACCTCGCGCTGCGGCCCTTCTTCGATCCGGACCTCCCGCCGGTCGCGGAAGCCGAAGCACGCAAGGCGAAGATCCCCGAAGCCCGCGTGGCCGCGACGGTCGAGGCCGCGACCTTGGCCGCCGCGCTCGTCGCCTCCGAGGCAGGCCGCCGGTACGCCCCCGACGACGTTCCGGTGACCTACCTCGACGAGCCGGACATCGCCACCGAAGCGGCGTGGCTGGTGGAGGTCACCCGCGCCTGGCGACGGTCCGCCGTGGTCGGGCGCATTCGGGACCAGGTCCGCGAATCCGAACTCGCGTGAGTGAAGCCGGAACTCGCGTGATCGAAGGCGTCATACACGAGTTCCGCCTCCAATCACGCGAGTTCCGTGCCCGATCACGCGAGTTCCGCCTTCGGCTGAGAAACTCCTTGGTGTGGAAGGACTTTCAGACGGTGACGCGGCGCATCGTGGCGAACCCGCCCGCCCCGGCGAGGCAGACCATCAGGGCGAGCACCCCGGTCATCCCGCCGACGGTCAACGTGCTGAAGAACTCTCCGAGCTTCGGCCAGGAATCGGTCCAGCTGAGCAGCAGCACCCCGCCCAGCAGCACCAGGACCTGCGCCGCGCCGAACAGGACGACACCCACCACCGCGGCACGCCGGTAGATCAGGCCGTACCACATGCCGTAGACGAACATCAGCAACAGGAACACGAACGACGTGAGCAGGGTCAGGTACCAGGGACCGTCGAGCAACCAGGGAACGCGGAAGTAGTTGAGACCGAGCCCCCAGCCCCCGGTCGCGTCTTCGATCACCTGGAACACGGTGATCCCCACCGCGTACACCGCGGAAAGCCCGGCGACCAGCAGGATCGTGCCGAGGTAGTAAGACCGCCTCGACACACCGAGCGCGAGCCCGAACGGGAGCGATTTCGTCATGCTCAGTGCCCCGCAGACGAGCATGAACACGAACAGCGTGAACAGGCCGCCGGAGTAGTTCTCCTCCGGTGTTTCGGGGATCAGCGAGAAGATCGCGAGATTCACCCCGAAGGCGAAGAACGTGACGCCGACCGGGAGGACGACGTACTGGAGCCGGTCCACCAGGTGGTAGCGCGCGACGTTGACCAGGGTGTTCATGCGGACGCCTCCTCTGCGGTCTGTCCGTTGGAGGTGTGCACCATCAACTGCTGCAAGGAAAGCGGCTCCAGCTTGAGGTGCAGGGCCTTCGCCTTCGCCTTGTCGGCGGGGCCGAGCGCGTCGGCGACGGTGACCGAAGCACGCGACCCGATCTTGCGGCGGTGCAGTACCCGGCGGCCGGCGACGAAGTCGTCCACCGCGAGGGCGGGGCCGGAAACCGTGACGGCCGTGCCGCGCAGTTCGTCGGCGGGCGCGTCGAGGACGACGCGGCCCTTGTCGATCATCACCACGTGCTCCAGCAGATCGGCGACCTCGTCGATCAGGTGCGTGGAAAGCAGGATCGTGCGGGGATGGGCCGAATAGTCGTCGAGCAACCGGTCGTAGAACAGTTGGCGTGCGACGGCGTCGAGTCCCGCGTACGGCTCGTCGAGCAGCGTGAGCTCCGCCCGGGCCGCGAGCCCGATCGTGATCGACAGCGCCGAACGCATCCCTCGCGAGAGCTTCTTGATCGGGCGTTTCGTCGGCAGATCGAAGTCGCGGAGCAGGTCTTCGGCCAGTTCCGCGTCCCAGTTCGGGTAGAACCACGACGCCGCCGAAAGGGCGTGCCGCACCTTGAAGTCCGGGAACTGCTGGTCTTCGCGGACGAGCACCAGGCGCCGCAGCACCCGCTCGTTCTCGACCGGGGTCTCGCCGAACACACGGACCGAGCCCGCGCTGGCGAACTCCTGCGCGGTGACGATGCGCAGGAAGGTGCTCTTGCCCGCGCCGTTGCGGCCCAGCAGGCCGGTGATCTTTCCTTCTCCGATGTCGACCGAGACATCGCCGAGCGCGAGATGGTCGCCGTAGCGCCGGGTCAGGCCGGTGGTCGAAATGGTCGGCGTCATGCGGCGGGTCCTCCGTTCCGGTGTCCGTTCCCGCGGATGAGCGAGATCAAGGTTTCGTCGTCGATGCCGAGGCGCTTCGCTTCGATGAGCATCGGGTCGAGGTACTGCTCGGCGAACCGCTGCCGCCGGTCGGTGAGCAGCTTCTGCCGCGCGCCGGCGGCGACGAACATGCCGATACCCCGTCGCTTTTCGAGCAGGCCGTCGTCGGCCAGCACGTTGATCCCCTTGGCCGCCGTCGCCGGATTGATCCGGTAGAAGGCGGCGAGTTCGTTGGTTGACGGCACGCGTTCCCCCTCGGCCAGGCTTCCCTCGGCGATGTCGTCGGCGATCTGTTCGGCGATCTGCACGAACAGGGGTGTTCCTTCGTCGAGCACGACACCTCCGTCCCCAGTCTTCGAGCACCCGCTCGGGGTGCGGTGGTTCATTACTGGACTAAGTAACCCATGAACCACCTCTTCGGCGCAAGTGGCTTCCGCCGTGCGCACTACTGTGCAATGCGTGGTACCCTCTGTTGCGTAAGACTGGGAGGGACGCGACTGTGGAGATCAGTCAGCTACTTAAAGGCGTGCTGGACCTCGCCGTTCTCGCGGTGCTTCGCGGAGAGGACGGCTACGGCTACGACGTGCTCCGAAGACTCCGTATCGCGGGGTTGCAGGAAGTGGGCGACGCTTCGGTGTACGGGACGCTTCGGCGGCTGTACAAGGCAGGCCTGCTGACGTCCTATGTGGTGCCGAGTGAGGAAGGCCCGCACCGCAAGTACTACAGCCTCAACGAGCCGGGTCGTCAGCGCCTCGAAGAGTCGGGGCAGACCTGGCGGACTTTCGCCACGACAATGAACAGCCTGTTGGGAGAGGCAGCATGAGCACGCAGAATCCGACCGCCGTGCGGGTGTATCTGGCGAGGGTCAGGAGCGCGCTCGCCGACCTGCCCGAGAGCGAAGTCGAGGAGATCCTCGAAGACGTCCGGCCGCATCTCGCCGAGATGGAGGCGGAACTGGGGGAGAACCCCAAGGTCGACGCCTTGATCGAGCGGTTGGGGAGCCCGGAAGGCTATGCCGCCGAATTGCGGGCGTCCGGCGGCTATCCGCCGCGTCCGCCCGACGCGGGCGGCAAGACCACCGTGCTGAAGGTCAAGACCGGGATCGGCGGGGCGCGGTTCGCGTTCTGGGGCTTGGTGTTCTCAGTCGGCGGCTTCGCGTTGTTCGGTTTCGCGGCCGCGGTGTGGGTGCGGGTGGAACCGTTGCTGGGCCTGCTTTTCGTCGCGCCCGTGCTCGCGATCAGCGTCGCCTACGTGGTGCGGAAGGGGGTCGCCCCGATCGTCGAGCTGCCCGAGGTGGTCAAGCTCCGCGAGATCGCGACGTCGTTCCAGAACAACCGGAACAGCAAGGGGGTCAACTACTTCCGCACACTCAAGCCGGCGTGGTGGGTGCTGTGCGCGGCGGTGCTGGTCATCTTCGGCCTGCTGCTCGTGCTGCGCGACACCGAGGCCGTGCTGTTGCTGCCGCTGATGCTGCTGGCCGCCGTCGCGGTGGTCTGGGCGGGGCCGAAGCTGAAGACCGACCGGCGGCTGCTGTGGCTGGCCGTGCCGATCTCGGCGTTCGTCATCGGCAGCATGCTCGGCGGGGCGGGCGCGGCGGTCGATCTGATCGCGAAGCGGTCCTATGGCGGCGGTTCCTACAACAGCCCCTATGGGCCGAGCTACAACGACAGCTACGGGAACCCGCAGCTGACGTACGGCAGCCAGGACGTGGAGAACATCTACGCGTTCGACGCCGAAGGCAAACCGCTGACCGAGATCTACCTCTACGACGAGAACGGCCGCCCGCTCAGCACGACCCGGTACGCCTGCGAGCAGAGCACGGGCGAGAAGCGGAAGATCGGCGACGACAACCGCTATCCGCGGCCGCGGCTCGACCGGGGAGTCCGGGACAACGACGGAAACCTCAACGGCTACAACGGTTACCGCAGCTACTGTCTGGAAAGGACGGACGTGCCGTTCAGTGCGGCGATCCCGAAGATCACCCCGGCGCCGCCTTCCACGACCGCCCAGGCGCCGCCGTCTTCCCCGGCGCCGCCGTCGAACTCCACCCAGCCGACGCGCTAGGTGGCCCGGGTGGAGGCGGACGTCGGGGGCCGCCTCCACCCGCGTTTCGTCCGCTGGATGCGGTGGTTCGCGATGCCAACGATCGCATTCAGAGGACGAAACGCGGCGCCTCGTGGGGTGGGGCTCAGTGGTTGAACGCGCTCCTGGCGGCCAGGTCGGCCAGCAGGGCGCGGCCCTTCTCGGCGTTGCGCGGCTGGGCCAGGACGTCGTAACGCCGGGCGACCAGCTGGCTCTGCGAGATGAACCCTCGCTTGTTCTTCGACGACGCGTACCCCAGCGCGCCGAACAGCAGGTTGAACCCGATACCGCCGACCAGGCCGACGATGATCGGCACCAGCCCGGCGCCCGGGTTCAGCAGGCTCAGCACGAGCCCGAGGAACACACCGAACATCGCGCCGGACAGCGCCGAGCTGGTCAGCACCTTGCTCCAGCCCATGCGTCCGGCGATGCGCTCCACCAGGATCGGCTCGACACCGACGATCGTGACGTCCGTGATCGGGAAGTCCGTTCCCGCGAGGTGGTCGACGGCACGCTGCGCTTCGGAGTAGGACTCGTAGGAGCCGATCGGCCACCCGCTGGGCAGCGTCGGGAGCTGAGCCCGCCCCTGGGGCTCGGTGAACGTGGTCTGCTGCGTGAATGCCTGTGTCATTCCTTCTCACCTCTCTTGATCCGTACAACGTCCCGGATGCGCGGATCTCCTCCCGGTGCGGCGGGATTCACAGCATCTTCTCAGCCGGGCATCACAGACAATCCGCCCAGGGATCAACTACGGTGAGCAATGGATAACGAACCAGACCATTGGCTGAGTTGACCCGGTCGGGTCGACCCGGTAGGAAGAAGCCGCAAAGGTACCGCTTCGAACCTTTAGGTGAGGCTGATGGCGAACAGGCGCGGCATGCTCACGCTGGATCGGCTCCGGGAACTGGTCGAGGACGGCACCGTCGACACGGTGCTGGTGGCGATCACCGACATGCAGGGCAGGCTGCAGGGCAAACGCTGCGCCGCCGAGTACTTCCTCAACGAGGTCGTCGAGCACGCCACCGAAGCGTGCAACTACCTCCTCGCCGTCGACGTGGACATGAACACCGTCGACGGCTACGCGATGTCGTCCTGGGAAACCGGCTACGGCGACTTCGTCATGCGCCCGGACTTCGACACGCTGCGCCTGCTTCCGTGGCAGGAGGGCACCGCGCTGGTCCTCGCCGACCTCGAACGGGTGCAGGGCGGCGCGGTGGCCCCCTCGCCCCGCCAGATCCTGCGCGGCCAGCTCGACAGGCTCGCCGAGCGCGGTCTCGCCGCCTACGTCGGCACCGAGCTGGAGTTCATCGTCTTCGACGACACCTTCGAATCGGCCTGGGACAAGCGCTATCAGGACCTTCGCCCGGCCAACCAGTACAACGTCGACTACTCGATGCTCGGCACCGCCCGGATCGAACCGCTGCTGCGTCGCATCCGCAACGACATGGGCGGTGCGGGGCTGTACGTCGAGTCCGCCAAGGGCGAATGCAATCCGGGCCAGCACGAGATCGCGTTCCGCTACGCCGACGCGCTGACCACCTGCGACAACCACAGCGTCTACAAGACCGGGTCCAAGGAGATCGCCGCGCAGGAGGGCAAGAGCATCACGTTCATGGCGAAGTACAACGAACGCGAGGGCAACTCCTGCCACATCCACATCAGCCTGCGCTCGGCCGCGGGCGAGCCCGTCCTGGCCGGAGATGGCCCAGGTGGGTTCTCGCCGTTGATGGAGCACTTCCTCGCCGGCCAGCTGGCCGGACTGCGTGAGCTGACCTACTTCTTCGCGCCGAACATCAACTCCTACAAGCGGTTCGTGCCCGGGAGCTTCGCGCCGACGGCCGTCGCGTGGGGTACGGACAACCGCACGTGCGCGCTCCGCGTCGTCGGGCACGGGGATTCGCTGCGCACGGAGAACCGCGTGCCCGGCGGCGACGTGAACCCGTACCTCGCGGTGGCCGCGCTGATCGCGGCCGGGCTGCACGGTATCGAGAACGAACTGGAGCTGGAGCCGGAGTTCCACGGCAACGCCTACGGTTCCGCCAAGCCGACCGTGCCGACCACGCTGCGGGACGCGGCGGCGCTGCTGGACGGGAGTGAACTCGCGAGGTCCGCGTTCGGGGACGAGGTCGTCGACCACTACCTGAACGCGGCGAAGGTCGAGCTCACCGCGTACGACGCCGCCGTCACCGACTGGGAGAGGATCCGTGGCTTCGAACGCCTCTGAACCCCTGATCGGGCTCACGTCCTATTTGGAACCAGCGAAGTTCCTGGTGTGGGAGACCGAAGCGGCGCTGCTCCACCGGGTCTACGTCGACGGGATCGTCGCGGCGGGCGGGATCCCGGTCCTGCTGCCGCCGGTGAGTGAGGCACACGATCGGCTGATCTCCGCCGTGGACGGTCTCGTGCTGGTCGGCGGCGCGGACGTCGACCCGGAGCGCTACGGCCAGGAACAGCACGCGACGACGTACACGAGGCCGAACCGGGACGCGTTCGAGCTCGGCCTGCTGCGGTCCGCTTTGGACAGTGGGAAACCGGTGCTCGGCGTGTGCCGCGGGCTGCAGGTGCTCAGCGTCGCGCTGGGCGGCACGCTCGTCCAGCATCTGCCGGAGACGGTGGACAATGCGGATCACCAGCCCTCGCCGGGGATCTTCGGCACCACTACGGTGACGCTTGCCGAGGGCAGCCGCGTCGCGTCGATCCTCGGCGCCGAGACCAAGGTGCCGTGTTACCACCATCAGGCGATCGACAAGCTCGGTGACGGGCTGGTCCCGGTCGGCTGGGCCGCCGACGGGACCATCGAGGCGGCCGAACTGCCCGGCGACGGGTTCGTACTCGGCGTCCAATGGCATCCCGAACAGAATCCCGACGACATCAGGCTTTTCGAAGCGCTGGTGAAAGCTGCGAAGGAGCGCGAATGACCACGTTCGAGGTGATCAACCCCGCCACCGAGGAGGTGGTGAGGTCGGTCGAACCGACCTCGGCCGAGGAGACCGACGCGGCCATCGCCCGCGCGCACGCGGCGTTCCCCGCCTGGCGCGCGGTGGCTCCCGGCGACCGGGCGCGGCTGCTGCGCCGGTTCGCCGACGCCGTCGACGCCGACATCGAGCACCTCGCCGCGCTGGAGGTCGCCAACGCCGGCCACACGATCGGCAACGCGCGCTGGGAGGCGGGCAACGTCCGCGACGTGCTGACGTACTACTCGGCCTCGCCCGAACGGCTGAGCGGCAAGCAGATCCCGGTGCCCGGTGGCGTGAACATGACGTTCCACGAGCCGCTGGGCGTGGTCGGGGTGATCGTGCCGTGGAACTTCCCGATGCCCATCGCTGGCTGGGGGTTCGCGCCGGCGCTCGCCGCCGGGAACACCGTCGTGCTCAAACCCGCCGAGCTCACCCCGCTCACCGCGATCCGCCTCGGCGAACTCGCCCGCGAGGCCGGGATCCCCGAAGACGTCTTCCAGGTGCTTCCCGGCAAGGGATCCGTGGTGGGGCAGCGTTTCGTGGACCATCCGGCGGTGCGGAAGGTGGTGTTCACCGGCTCCACCGAGGTCGGCAAGCAGATCATGGCGGGCTGCGCCGCGCAGGTGAAGCGGGTGACCCTGGAACTCGGCGGCAAGAACGCGAACATCGTGTTCGCCGACGCCGACCTGGAGAAGGCCGCGGCCACCGCGCCGTACGGCGTCTTCGACAACGCCGGACAGGACTGCTGCGCTCGGTCGCTGATCCTGGTGCAGTCGAGCGTGTACGAGAAGTTCATGGAGCTGCTGGAACCCGCCGTGAACGGCGTCGTCGTCGGGGATCCGCGGCTGGAGGTCACCGAGATGGGCCCGCTGATCTCGGCGGGGCATCACGCGAAGGTGTCGTCCTATGTGGACGATTCCGCGCCGGTCGCCTTCCGGGGCAACGCGCCCGTCGGCCCCGGGTACTGGTTCGCGCCGACCGTCGTCACCCCGCCGGATCTGCGGCATCCGCTGGCCTCGGACGAGATCTTCGGCCCGGTCGTCGCCGTGGTCCCGTTCGACGGGGAGTCGGACGCGGTGACCATGGCGAACCAGACCGAGTACGGGCTGTCCGGCTCGATCTGGACCCGCGACGTCGGCCGCGCCTTCCGCGTCGCGCGCGGCGTCGAGGCCGGGAACCTGTCGGTCAACTCGCATTCGTCCGTCCGGTACTGGACGCCGTTCGGCGGGTTCAAGCAGTCCGGGCTGGGCCGTGAGCTGGGGCCGGACGCCATCGACGCCTTCACCGAGACCAAGAACGTCTTCATCAGCACGGAGGAATAGGAATGGTTCAGCGTTTCGAAGGCCGCGTCGCCGTCATCACCGGCGGCAGCAGCGGGATCGGCCTCGCCACCGCGCGGCGGCTGGCGAGCGAAGGCGCGAAGGTCGTCATCGGCGATATCTCCGCCGAGGCGGGCAAGGCCGCGGCCGACGAGGTCGGCGGCCTGTTCGTGCAGGCCGACGTCACCGACGCCGAGCAGGTCGAGGCCCTGTTCCAGACCACTGTGGACACCTTCGGCTCGGTCGACGTCGCGTTCAACAACGCCGGTATCTCCCCGCCCGAGGACGACTCGATCCTCACCACGGGCATCGACGCGTGGGAGAAGGTGCAGAAGGTCAACCTGACGTCGGTGTACCTGTGCTGCAAGGCGGTCCTGCCGCATATGCGGCGGCAGGGGAAGGGCTCGATCATCAACACGGCGTCGTTCGTCGCGGTGATGGGCGCGGCGACGTCGCAGATCTCGTACACCGCGTCCAAGGGCGGGGTGCTGGCGATGAGCCGGGAACTGGGTGTGCAATTCGCGCGGGAGAACATCCGGGTGAACGCGCTGTGCCCGGGTCCGGTGAACACGCCGCTGCTCAAGGAACTGTTCGCGAAGGACCCCGAGCGGGCCGCGCGGCGGCTGGTGCACGTGCCGGTCGGGCGGTTCGCCGAGCCGGAGGAGATCGCGGGCGCGGTCGCGTTCCTGGCGAGCGACGACGCCTCGTTCATCACCGCTTCGCAGTTCCTGGTGGACGGCGGCATCTCGGGCGCCTACGTCACGCCGCTCTGACCCCTGCCCGCGTTTAGTCCTCTGAATGCGGTTGGTCTGTCCGTGAAGGCCTCCTTGAGAGACCCAGAGTCCCTCAAGGAGGCCTTCACGGCCTCCGGGCCGGCCGTCGCGCCCCGGGCAGGGAGCCGAAGGACGCTTTCCCCTCATCTCGTGCGGTGAAGGGCCCTTTCACCCCCGGGCTCTGCCGCGCCCCAGCGCATTTGGTCCTCTGAATGCGGTTGAGGTACATGAAGGCCCCCTTCCTTGCGCCTATGTACAGGAAGGGGGCCTTCATGTACTCGGGCCGGCCGTCGCGCCCGGGTAGGGAGCCGAAGGACGCTTTCCCCTCGTCTCATGCGGTGAAGGGCCCTCTCACCCCGGGCCCTGCCGCGCCCCGGCGCATTTAGTCCTCTGATGCGGGCCGTCACACGTCCCGGCGGCTGGGATTACAACCCGCTGACCTGCGCGGACATGTCCCGCATGTGCGCCGAGATGATGATGGAGAACGCGTAACTCGCGTGATCGGGGCTGTAACTCGCGTGCTTGGAGGCGGAACTCGCGTGATCAGAGCCGGAACTCGCAAGTGACGTGGTCGGTGGGAAGTAGACGCGCGCTGAACAGGCCAGGTACGGTGTGCGCACAACTGCAGATCGGGCCGTCGAGCTGGAGCGGGAGAGCCCCCACGAACGTGGTGGGGCACCGAAGGAGCAAACTCCCCGGAATCTCTCAGGTACCCACTACCGCTTCACGCGAGGCCACTCTGGAAAGCAGGCGCGCAAGTGCGCCTCACCCAAGGTGAAAGCCACCCTCATCGGTGGTGAAACTCTCAGGTGCCATGACAGAGGGGGAGTTCCCAGCGCACCGGTCTATCCGGCGCCTGACCCAAGGAGCTCCCTTGACCAGTACGTCCTTCGACGACCGGCACATCGGCCCCTCGGAGTCCGAGCAGGCCAAGATGCTCGCCGAGGTCGGTTACGGCAGTCTCGATGCCCTGGTGCAGGCCGCGGTCCCGTCCGCGATCCGGGTCACCCGTGACCTCGACCTTCCCCCCGCCGCGTCCGAAGAGGACGCCATCGCCGAGCTTCGCGCGCTCGCCGCGCTCAACAAGCCGATGACGCAGATGATCGGCCTCGGCTTCCACGACACGGTCACCCCGGCGGTCATCCGCCGCAACGTGCTGGAGAACCCGGCCTGGTACACGGCCTACACGCCGTATCAGCCGGAGATCTCGCAGGGCCGTCTCGAAGCCCTCCTCAACTTCCAGACCATGGTCTCCGAGCTGGCCGGTCTCGCCACTGCGAACGCCTCCCTGCTCGACGAGTCCACCGCCGTCGCCGAGGCCGTCATGCTGATGCGCCGCGCGTCGAAGGCGAAGTCGAACAAGGTCGTCCTCGACGCCGAGTGCCTGCCGCAGACCATCGCCGTCGTCCGCACCCGCGCCGAGGCCATGGGCGTCGAGGTCGAGGTCCGCGACCTGCTCACCGGCCTGCCGGAGGAGTTCTTCGGCGTCGTCGTCCAGTACCCGGGCGCTTCCGGTGTGCTGCGCGGCGCGGGCTTCTACTCCGCCATCTCCGAGACCGCGAAGGCCGCCGGCGCGCTGTACACCGTCGCCGCCGACCTGCTCGCCCTCACCTTGATCACCGCGCCGGGTGAGTTCGGCGCCGACATCGCCGCCGGTTCCACCCAGCGCTTCGGTGTCCCGCTCGGCTACGGCGGCCCGCACGCCGGGTTCATGGCCGTCCGCGCCGGGCTCGAGCGCTCGCTGCCGGGTCGCCTGGTCGGCGTCTCGGTCGACGCCGACGGCAACCCCGCGTACCGCCTCGCCCTGCAGACCCGCGAGCAGCACATCCGCCGCGAGAAGGCCACCTCCAACATCTGTACCGCGCAGGTCCTGCCCGCCGTGCTCGCCGCGATGTACGCGGTCTACCACGGTCCGGACGGCCTCAAGCGCATCGCGACCCGCGTCCACGAACGCGCCGCCGGACTGGCCGCCGCGCTGCGCGAGGGTGGCGTCGAGGTCGTCCACGAGGGCTTCTTCGACACCGTCCTCGCCCGCATGCCCGGTCAGGCCGAAGCGGTCGTCGCGGTCGCGCGCGAGAACGGGATCAACCTCGGCCCGGTCGACGCCGACCACGTCCGCATCGCCGTCGACGAGGTCACCACGCCCGCGATCATCGCCAAGGTGCTCAACGCTTTCGGCGTCGACACCCCCGCGGCCGACGCCCAGGCCCTGCCCGCGGGCCTCGGCCGCCAGAGCGAGTACCTCACCCACGAGGTCTTCCACTCGCACCGCTCCGAGACCGCGATGCTGCGCTACCTGCGGAGCCTTTCGGACCTCGACTACGCGCTCGACCGCGGCATGATCCCGCTCGGCTCCTGCACGATGAAGCTCAACGCCACCACGGAGATGGAGCCGATCAGCTGGCGCGAGTTCGCGGGCATCCACCCGTTCGCCCCCGCCGACCAGGCCGAGGGTTACCACACCCTGGTCGAGCAGCTGTCGGGCTGGCTGGCCGAGGTCACCGGCTACGACAAGGTGTCGCTGCAGCCGAACGCGGGCAGCCAGGGCGAGCTCGCCGGTCTGCTCGCGATCCGCGCGTACCACCACGCCAACGGCCAGACCGAACGCGAGGTCTGCCTGATCCCGTCGTCCGCGCACGGCACGAACGCCGCCTCCGCGGTGATGGCCGGGATGCGCGTCGTCGTGGTCAAGTGCACCGACGAGGGCAACGTCGACCTCGAAGACCTGCGGGCCAAGGTCGAGGCCAACCGCGACACGCTGGCCGCGATCATGGTCACGTACCCGTCCACGCACGGCGTGTACGAGAACGGCATCGACGAGCTGGCCAAGATCGTCCACGACGCGGGCGGCCAGGTCTACGTCGACGGCGCGAACCTCAACGCGCTGCTCGGGCTCGCGAAGCCGGGTGAGTTCGGCGGCGACGTCTCGCACCTGAACCTGCACAAGACCTTCTGCATCCCGCACGGCGGCGGCGGCCCCGGCGTCGGCCCGGTCGCGGTGCGCGCGCACCTCGCGCCGTACCTGCCGAACCACCCGCTGCTGGAGAAGGCCGGCCCCGAAACCGGTGTCGGCCCGATCAGCGCCGCCCCGTATGGCTCGGCGTCGATCCTGCCGATCTCGTGGGCGTACGTCCGCATGATGGGCGCGGGCGGGCTCACCGCCGCGACGCAGGTCGCCGTGCTCGCCGCGAACTACGTGGCCAAGCGCCTCAACCAGCACTACCCGGTGCTCTACACCGGACAGGACGGCCTGGTCGCGCACGAGTGCATCCTCGACCTGCGCGGGCTCACCAAGGAGACCGGCGTCAGCGTCGACGACGTCGCGAAGCGCCTGATCGACTACGGCTTCCACGCTCCGACCATGTCGTTCCCGGTCGCGGGCACGCTGATGGTCGAGCCGACCGAATCCGAGGACCTCGGCGAGATCGACCGCTTCATCGCGGCGATGATCGCCATCCGCGCGGAGATCGACGCCGTCGCGCAGGGCAAGTGGGCCGCGGACAACAGCCCGCTGCGCAACGCCCCGCACACCGCCGAGACCCTCGTCGGCGACTGGGACCTGCCCTACGACCGCGAACTGGCGGTGTACCCCGCCGGAGTGAACCGCAAGTCCAAGTACTGGCCTCCGGTGCGCCGCATCGACGGTGCGCGCGGGGACCGTAACCTCGTCTGCTCCTGCCCGCCGCTCAACGCCTACGAGAACTGAGGCACTTGATGTCGAAAGAGACGTCCCTGCACGGAGTCCACAAAGGACTGGGTGCGCTGTTCACCGATTTCGCGGGCTGGTCGATGCCGATCCGCTATTCCAGCGAACTGGCGGAGCACAAGGCGGTCCGCGAGGCAGCCGGCCTGTTCGACCTCTCCCATATGGCCGAGATCGAGGTGACCGGCCCGCAGGCCGCCGACACCCTCGACTTCGCGCTGGTCGGCAACCTGTCCGGCGTGAAGCCGGGCCGGGCGCGCTACACGATGATCTGCGACGAGAACGGCGGCGTGCTGGACGACCTGGTCGTCTACCGCCTCGCCGACGAGAAGTTCCTGGTCGTGGCCAACGCGGGCAACGCCGCCGTGGTGGCCGAAGCGCTGGCCGAGCGGGTCTCGGGTTTCGACGCGGTCGTCGAGAACAAGTCCGAGGACGTCGCGCTGATCGCCGTCCAGGGTCCGAAGGCCGTCGAGATCCTCGGCGCCGTCACCGACGCCGACCTGGGCGCGCTCAAGTACTACGCGAGCGTCCCGGCCGTGGTGAAGGGTCACGACGTCCTGCTGGCCCGCACCGGCTACACCGGCGAGGACGGCTTCGAGCTGTACGTCCCGGCCGGTGAGGCTCCCGCCGTCTGGCGCATCCTCACCGAGGCCGGCGAGCCGCACGGCCTGCTCCCAGCGGGCCTCGCCTGCCGCGACACCCTGCGTCTCGAAGCCGGAATGCCGTTGTACGGCAACGAACTCAGCCTCCAGCTGAGCCCGTTCGAGGCCGGTCTCGGCCGTGTGGTCAAGTTCGAGAAGCCGAACGACTTCGTCGGCAAGGCCGCGCTCGAAGAGCTGTCCAAGAAGGACGTTCCCCGGGTCCGCGTCGGGCTCAAGGGCTCCGGCCGCCGCGCGCCGCGTCACGGCTACACCGTCCTGGCGGGCGAGACCGAGATCGGCGAGGTCACCAGCGGTGCCCTCTCGCCGACGCTGGGTTACCCGATCGCCATGGCCTACGTGGACCGGGAGCACTCCGAGCCCGGCACCGAGCTTTCCGTCGACATCCGGGGCCGTATCGAGCCCGTCGAGGTCGTCGCCCTGCCCTTCTACTCCCGCGCCTGAAAGGCCCTTCCGACATCATGAGCATCCCCCAGGACCTGAAGTACACGAAGGAACACGAGTGGCTGAACGTCGCCGACAGCGTCGCCACCGTGGGCATCACCGCCTTCGCCGCCGAGTCGCTCGGTGACATCGTGTTCGTCCAGCTCCCCTCGGTCGGCGACACCGTCACCGCGGGCGAGGTGTTCGGCGAGGTCGAGTCGACCAAATCGGTCAGCGAGCTGTACGCACCCGTGGACGGCGAGGTCGTCGAGGTGAACGAGGCCACAACGGACACCCCCGAGCTCATCAACTCGGACCCGTACGCCGAAGGATGGCTCCTGAAGGTGCGTCTGACCGGCGACGTGCCCGCCCTGCTCGACGCCCAGGCATACGCCGTCCTGACCCAGGAGAACTGAGATGTTCAACGCTGCCCTGTCCGAAGTGGACCCCGAGGTCGCCACCGCCGTCGCGGCCGAACTCGACCGGCAGCAGTCGACCCTGGAGATGATCGCCTCGGAGAACTTCGCCCCGGTGGGCGTGCTCGAGGCGCAGGGTTCGGTGCTGACGAACAAGTACGCCGAGGGCTACCCCGGCCGCCGCTACTACGGCGGTTGTGAGCACGTCGACGTCATCGAGCAGCTGGCGATCGACCGCGCGAAGGCCCTCTTCGGCGCCGAGCACGCCAACGTCCAGCCGCACTCGGGCGCGCAGGCCAACGCCGCCGCGATGGTCTCGGTGCTCAACCCCGGCGACACCATCCTCGGTCTCGCCCTCGCCCACGGCGGGCACCTGACCCACGGGATGAAGATCAACTTCTCGGGCAAGCTCTACAACGTCGTCGCGTACCACGTCGACAAAGAGACCGGGATCGTCGACATCGAGGAGATCGAGCGCCTCGCCAAGGAGCACAAGCCGAAGCTGATCATCGCCGGCTGGTCGGCGTACCCGCGTCAGCTCGACTTCGCCGAGTTCCGCCGTATCGCCGACGAGGTCGGCGCGAAGGTCATGGTCGACATGGCGCACTTCGCCGGTCTGGTCGCGGCCGGGCTGCACCCGAGCCCGGTGCCCTACGCCGACATCGTCACCACGACCACGCACAAGACCCTCGGCGGTCCGCGCGGCGGCATCATCCTGTCCCGCCAGGAACTCGCCAAGAAGATCAACTCGGCGGTGTTCCCCGGCCAGCAGGGCGGCCCGCTGGAGCACGTCATCGCCGCCAAGGCCGTCGCGCTCAAGATCGCCGCGAGCGAGGAGTTCCGCGAGCGCCAGCAGCGCGTGCTCGAAGGCGCGAAGATCCTGGCCGACCGCCTGTCGCGCACGGACTGCAGCGAGGCCGGCGTCCGCGTGCTGACCGGCGGGACCGACGTGCACCTGGTGCTCGTCGATCTGGTCAACTCCACTTTGGACGGTCAGCAGGCCGAGGACCGGCTGCACTCGGTCGGTATCACGGTCAACCGCAACGCCGTCCCGTTCGACCCGCGTCCGCCGATGGTCACCTCCGGCCTGCGGATCGGCACCCCGGCGCTGGCGACCCGCGGCTTCGGCGCCGAGGACTTCGCCGAGGTGGCCGACATCATCGCCGAGGCGCTGCGCCCGGACTTCGACGAGGACCTGCGCCAGTCGCTGTCCGCCCGGGTCGAACTGCTGGCCAAGAAGCACCCGCTGTACGCGGACCTCAGCCGATGAGCGCGCTCCCCGAGGGGCGCAAACTTCTCCGGCTGGAAGTCCGCAACGCGCAGACCCCGATCGAGAAGAAGCCGCCGTGGATCAAGACCCGTGCGCGCATGGGTCCGGAGTTCACGGAGCTCAAGGGACTGGTCAAGCGTGAAGGCCTCCACACCGTCTGCGAAGAAGCCGGCTGTCCCAACATCTACGAGTGCTGGGAAGACCGTGAGGCGACGTTCCTGATCGGTGGCGACCAGTGCACGCGCCGGTGTGACTTCTGTCAGATCGACACGGGCAAGCCGGAGGCGCTGGACCGGACCGAGCCGCGCAAGGTCGCCGAAAGCGTCCAGGCGATGGGCCTGCGTTATTCGACCGTCACCGGTGTCGCGCGCGACGATCTGGAGGACGGTGGTGCGTGGCTGTACGCCGAGACCGTCCGTCAGATCCACGCGCTGAACCCCGGCACCGGTGTCGAGCTGTTGATCCCGGACTTCAACGCGGATCCGGAGCAGCTGGCCGAGGTGTTCGGTTCACGCCCGGAGGTGTTGGCGCACAACGTCGAGACCGTGCCGCGGATCTTCAAGCGCATCCGGCCGGGTTTCCGGTACGCGCGGTCGCTGGAGGTCATCACGAAGGCTCGTGAGGCCGGTCTGGTGACGAAGTCGAACCTGATCCTCGGCATGGGCGAGACGCCGGAAGAGGTGGCTCCGGCGATGAAGGACCTGGTCGACGCGGGCTGCGAGATCCTCACGATCACCCAGTACCTGCGCCCGTCGCCGCGTCACCACCCGGTGGACCGCTGGGTCAAGCCCGAAGAGTTCGTCGAGCATTCGAAGGCAGCCGAAGCGATGGGCTTCGCTGGTGTGATGGCCGGGCCGCTCGTACGCTCGTCGTATCGGGCCGGTCGCCTTTTCGCCCAGACGAAGGCCCACCGCGGCGAAGCGCTGTCGGAGAATTTGGCCCATCTCGCCGCCGAAGGGCCCGCGGCCCAAGAGGCCAGCTCACTGCTGGCCAGATAGGAAGGAGGGCAGATCAATGGCGATCAGCGTCTTCGACCTGTTTTCGATCGGCATCGGCCCCTCCAGCTCCCATACGGTGGGCCCGATGCGCGCCGCACTGACCTTTGTGGACGGTCTGGCGGCCGACGGTGACCTCACCGCGACGGCACGCGTGCAGAGCGAGCTTTTCGGCTCGCTCGGCGCGACCGGGTTCGGGCACGGCAGCGACAAGGCCGTGCTGCTCGGGCTGTCCGGGGAGCGTCCGGAGGAGATCGACACCGACACCGTGCCCGGCAAGATCGCGGCGATCCGCGAATCCTGCCGGTTGAAGGTACGCGGCGAGCACGAGATCGTGTTCACCGAGGACACCGACCTGACCATGCACCGGCGGAAGTCGTTGCCGGCGCACCCGAACGGGATGATCTTCCGCGCGTTCGACGCCGACGGGAAGGTGCTGCGCGAGCGCACCTACTACTCCGTCGGCGGCGGGTTCGTCCGCGACGAGTCCTACGAGACCGACACCGTCGTCGTCGAGGACTCGACGAAGCTGGAGTTCCCGTTCCGCACCGGCGCGGACCTGCTGAAGCACTGCGAGGACACCGGGCTGTCCATCAGCGAGGTCATGCTGCGCAACGAACTCGCGTGGCGCACCCGCGAGGAGATCCGCGAAGGGCTGCTGGAGATCTGGCAGGTCATGGCGGAATGCGTGCGCAACGGCTGCGAGCACGAGGGCGTCCTGCCGGGCGGCCTGAAGGTTCCGCGTCGCGCCAAGGCGTTGCACGAGAAGCTGCTCGCCGAGGACGGCGTCGGCGATCCGTTGTACGCGATGGACTGGGTGAGCCTGTACGCGCTGGCGGTCAACGAGGAGAACGCCGCGGGTGGCCGCGTCGTCACCGCGCCGACCAACGGCGCGGCGGGGATCATCCCGGCCGTTCTGCACTACTACCAGCGGTTCATCCGGGGTTCGTCGGACGACGGCATCGTGACGTTCATGCTCACCGCGGGCGCGATCGGCTCGATCCTCAAGCAGACGGGGTCGATCTCGGGCGCCGAGGTCGGTTGCCAGGGTGAGGTCGGTTCGGCCAGCGCCATGGCCGCCGCTGGGCTCACGGAGGTCCTCGGCGGTTCACCCGCGCAGGTGGAGAACGCTGCCGAGATCGGCGTCGAGCACCACCTGGGGCTCACGTGTGACCCGGTCGGCGGGCTGGTGCAGATCCCGTGCATCGAACGCAACGCCGTCGGCGCGTCGAAGGCGATCCACGCGGCGCGGATGGCGATGCGCGGCGACGGTTCGCACGTCGTGACGCTGGACAAGGCGATCAAGACGATGCGCGAGACCGGTGCCGACATGAGCGTGAAGTACAAGGAGACCGCGCGCGGCGGCCTCGCCGTGAACGTCATCGAATGCTGATGTCCCCGCGTTCAGTCCTCTGGATGCGGTAGTTGCACACGCAAGTACCGCATCCAGAGGACGAATTGCGGGCCGCCTAAACTCGAAGGGTGGAGTCGAGCACGGTCGCGAACGCGGGTGACGCGCTGTTCCGCCCGGTGCGCGCGGGCAACGCCTTCGAGGAGACCGTCGAAAGGCTGCTCCAGGCGATCCGGCTGGGCGTGGTGGGCGCGGGGGAGCGGCTGCCCTCGGAACGCGAGCTCGCCGAGCGGCTCGGGGTCAGCCGGGTGACGTTGCGAGAGGCCATCCGCGCGCTGTCCGACGCGGGTTACGTCGAGTCGCGGCGCGGACGCTACGGCGGCACGTTCGTCAACGACGTCCTGCCCGACCCGCCCGCCGCCGACGGCCGGAAGGTCGACAACGCCACGCTGGAGGACGCGCTCGGCCTCCGGCACGTCCTGGAGACCGGCGCCGCCGAAATGGCGGCCTCGCGTTCGCTCAGCCCGGCCGACCGGCAGCATCTGACCAGCACGCTCGCCGAGGCCGCGGCGGCCGACGTCGGCGATTACCGGCGCAAGGATTCGCGGCTGCATCTGGCGATCGCCGAGGTCACCGCGTCCGGCTCGCTGACCACGGCGATGGCCGACGCGCGGATGCGGGTCAACCAGCTGCTCGACATGATCCCGCTGCTGGAACCGAACCTGGAGCATTCCAACGCCCAGCACGAGGCCATCGTCGACGCGATCCTCGCCGGGGACTCCGAGGCGGCCCGCCGGGCGATGACGGAACACGTCGAAGGGACCGCGTCACTGCTTCGCGCTTTCCTCGCTTGAGGTCAGCAGCGCGTGCGCGAAATCGATCGCGTGCGGCGTATCCGGGAAGACCCGGCCCTCCGCGCGGAGCCGGTCCGCGACGCCGAGTTCGTCGAGCACCTTCTCGTGGCCGGGTTTGATCCCCGACACCAGGACCGTGATCCCGCGATGTTCGAGGCGTTCGATGGCGTCGCGCAGGACGAGGGCGCCGGTGGCGTCGATGGCCGACACCCGTGACATCCGGAGGATGACCACCCGGACGTCGGCCACCTCGGACAGCTCCAGCAGGAACTGGTGTGCCGCGGCGAAGACCAGCGGTCCATCGAGCCGGAACGCGACGATGTGCTCGTCGAGGAGCGCGCGTTCCTCGGCCACATGATCGGCGTGATCGAGTGCCACCTCTTCGATGCGAGCCGCCTTGGCGATCGCCCGCAGGGCCAGTGCGCCCGCCACGACGAGGCCGAGGATGACCGCGGTGACCAGGTCCAGGATCAGTGTCGCCGCCGCGGTGAGCACGAGGACCAGCGCATCACGCCGGGTCGAACGCAGGAGCGCGCGGACCGAGCCCGCCTCGACCATGCGGACGGCGGTGGCCAGCAGCACCCCGGCGAGCGCCGCGATCGGGATCGTGGCCACGAGCGGCGCCGCCGCGAAGACGATCACCGCCAGCACCATCGCGTGGGTGAACGAGGCCAGCCGCGATTTCGCCCCGGCGCGGACGTTGACCGCGGTGCGCGCGATCGCCGCGGTGGCGGGCACGCCGCCGAACAGCGGGGTGACGAGATTCGCGAGGCCCTGCCCGAAGAGCTCCCGGTCCGGGTCGTGGCGTTCGTTGACGCTCATCGCGTCGGCGACCGTGGCCGACAGGAGGCTTTCCAGCGCGGCCAGCGCCGCGACCGCGACGGCGGAGGGAGCCAGCGCGCCCAAGGTCGACAGATCCAGGAAGTCCAGCGAGGGCGCGGGAAGACCGTTGGGCAGCGCGCCGATACGAGCGACCGGCAGCTGCGCGAAATGACTCACGAGGGTCGCGATGGCCACCGCGACCAGCGAGAACGGGATCGACGGCCGCCACCTCGCGCCGAGCAGCATCAGGGCGGCGACCCCGGCGGCGATCGCGATCGAGGGCCAGGCGGGATGCCCGGCGAAATCGGCCACCGCCTTCGCCGCGACGACGGCCACCTTCTCGCCTTCCGGCGTGGCGACGCCGAGCGCGGCGGGAACCTGCTGCAACGCGATCACCCCGGCGATGCCCAGCGTGAAGCCCTCGACCACCGGCGTCGGCACGTAGCGCATGTACCGGCCGGCGCGGGCGACCGCGAGCAGGAGCAGCAAGACCCCGGCGAGCAGGCCCACCGTCAGCACGCCGCCCGCACCGTGCGTGGCCATGATCGGCACCAGCACCACGGTCATCGCGCCGGTCGGCCCGGACACCTGGAGGTTGGAGCCGCCGAAGATCGCGGCCAGCGCGCCGGCGACGATCGCGGTGACCAGCCCGGCTTCGGCCCCGAGGCCGGACGAGATGCCGAAGCCCAGCGCCAGCGGCAGGGCGACGATCGCGACGGTCAGGCCCGCCGTGAGGTCGCGCCGGGGAGCGCGCTTGAGCGTCCGCAGGTCGTCACGTCCGGGCAGGAGTGAGCGCAGTTCCGAAAGTTTCAGACCTGCCACGCCGTCACTCCGCGTCGCGTAGCTGGGCGAGCAGGGCGTTCTGGTCGGCCAGCAGCTCGGTGAGGATGCGCCGGGCCGCGCGCAGGAGCTCGACGACGTCGCCGCCGGCGAGCGCGTACACCACCGTCGAGCCCTCGCGGGTCGAAGTGACGATTCCCGACCTGCGCAGGACGGCCAGCTGCTGGGAGAGGTTGGAGGCCTCGACCTCGATCTCGGCGAGCAGTTCGCGGACGGCCTTCGGGCCTTCGGCGAGCAACTCCAGTACACGGATCCGGACCGGGTGGCCCAGCATGCGGAAGAACTCCGCCTTGGCCTGGTACAGGGGGACGGGCATCTGAGCACATTATCAAATGAAGAATTCTTCAAGTCGTGAACAGGAGGCGGTTTGGTGACTTTCCCACAACCTTTTCACTCGTTCGGGCGTCTAACCTGGCGTGGAAAACCCGGATGAGGCAGACGCACCCGAGTCGGAGACCACGGCCACCCCGGAGCCGAAACCGAAGCAGCGCAGGTGGCGCAAGATCGTCGCCTGGACGCTCGGCCTGGTGATCGGCATCCCGGTCGTCGCGTTCGGGCTCGCGTACGTCCTGCTCGACGTCCGCAGCCCGCAAGAGGTGCTCGCCGATCTCGACAAGACCGTCGTCCTGCAGAACGCCGACGGTTCCGAACTGCTCAAGGTGGTCCCGCCCGGCGGCGACCGGCTGTTCGTGCCCTACGACGCCGTCCCCGCGAAACTGCGCGACGCGATCGTCGCGACCGAGGACCCGACCTTCTGGGACAACGAGGGTTTCGATCTCACCGGGCTCGGCCGCGCGCTGGTGACCGGTGTCGGCGGCGGCTCGGGGATCACCCAGCAGTACATCAAGAAGTCCACCGGCAACGAGGACGCCACCCTCACGCGGAAGTTCTCCGAACTCGTGCTCGCCACGAAGATCACCCAGCAGCAGACCAAGAAGGAGATCTTCGAAAGCTACGTCAACATCATCTCGTTCGGCCGCGGCACCTACGGCCCGGCTTCGGCGATGAACGCCTACTTCGGCCGCAAACTCGACGACTCGATGACCTGGAGTGAGGCGGCCTTCCTCGCGGGGATGATCCAGTCGCCTTCGGTGCACGACCCGTACGCCTCCAGCCACGAGCACGCCATGAAGCGCTGGTCCTACGTGGTGAACAAACTGGTCGCGCGTGGCTATGTGAGCCAGGCCGAAGCGGTCGCCATGACCTATCCGGAGGACGCGATCCAGGCGCCGTCGGAGACCCGCGCCGGCCGCGTCACCTACGAGCAGTACCACATCAAGCAGCAGGTCCTCGCCGAACTCGAGCAGGTCGGCTACCCGCTCGACCGGCTGCGCGGCGGCGCGATGAAGGTCGAGACGACCATCGATCCGCGTGCCCAGGCCGAAGCCGAGAAGGCGGTCAAAGAGCAGTTGAAGGGCCAGCCTGAGCATTTCCGCGCGTCGGTGGTCGCCGTCGAACCCGGGACCGGGGCCATCCGGGCCTACAACGGCGGTGGCTGGAGCGTGCACGACTACGCGGGCACCCCGTACGGCACCGGCTCGGCGTTCCAGCCGTTGCTCCTCGCCGCCGGTCTCGAACGGGGCGTGAACGTGGACGAACCGCTGAAGGCGGCCGCGTCGGTCGATTTCCTCGGCGAGACCTTCGAGTTCCAGGACCAATGCGGCGAAGGCGGGAAGTGCACGCTGCGCGAGGCGATGGGGCGGGGCGCTCAGGGGCCGTTCGTCGACCTGGCGAAGAAGCTCGGCGCCGAAGCGGTCCGGGAAGGCGCCCGCGCGGCCGGGATCCCCGAGTCCGTCGACGGTGCGGTGACCCTGCGGGAGAAGGACGGATTCCTGATCGGCCCGGGGATCGCCGTCGGCCGGTATCCCTTACGCCCCAGCGATATGGCCGGTGCTTACGCGACCTTCGCCGCCGACGGCATGCGCGCCACCCCGCATCTGGTGTCGAAGATCCGGGACGAGAACGGCGAAATCGTGTGGGAACGGCCGCCGGACAAGACGCCCGCGTTCCAGGGCGACGAGGCGCTGAGCCGCCGGATCGCGGGCACGATGAGCCAGGTGCTGGCCACCGGTCTGAAGGATCGTCCGGCGGCGCTGAAGACCGGCGACTTCCGGTTCGACGAGACGGACGACAACGCGGGTGGCTGGGCGGTCGGGTACACGCCGCAGCTCGCGACCGCGGTCTGGGTCGGCTCCGACGAGCCGCGCCGGATGCGGGACGCCGCCGGGGAGAAACTGACGGGCAGGACACTGCCGTCGGACATGTGGCAGCGCTTCATGAACGGTGTCCACCGAGGACAGCCGGCGCGGTGGCCGGACGGTTCCGAACCGCGTCCCGCCACGACTGCGCCGCGGTGATGCTTCGGTCCAGTGGGTCGTGAGTGGCGTTCGTGTTCTAACCCGAAACGCCACTCACGAGCCGGGTTGTACTGAGACGGTGGCTTCGCGTGATTGGGCGGACGGCACGTGTGATCCGACGGACGACATACGTGATCAGATGGACGACACGCTCGCGGCGAAGCTTTCGCCGTGAGTCGTCCGTCCAGACACGCGTGTCGTCCGTCGGATCACGTGTGTCGTCCATCCAGTCACGCAAGACCGCCAGTAGGTACTCAGGACACGGTTGGTTCTAACCCGAAACGCCACTCACGAGCCGGGTTGTACATGAAGGCCCCCTTCCTGTACTTAGGCGCAAGGATGGGGGCCTTCATGTACTGGCATGGTCGAGTTTCCTCGGCTGAGCCGAGGCAAGGGACCTTCACGCGCGGCGCCTGTGACCACAGTGGCGGCTGGAGTGCCTGGGTCGAGTGTGGCGATTCACGGACCTGCCCGAAGCTTCACGCGCTGACGTGCCTACTGGCGCAGGTTGGCTCAGCCGCGATCCGCGTAGGTACCTAAGACACCGTTGGCTCTAGCGACCCGAAACACCCACGACCCGGCGGGCCGAGCGATGTCCGTCAGGGCTTCACGAGCACGACGGTCAGGCCGTCGTAGCCCTTGCTGCCGACCGTCTGGATCGCCGTCGCGTCGACGCGGGGTTCGGCGGCGATCATCTCGTGCAGCCGCCTGATGCCCTGGATGTTCGGGTCCTCGCTGGCGGCGTCGGTCACCGCGCCACCGCGGACGACGTTGTCGACCACGATCACGCCGCCGGGCCGGACGAGCTTCAGCGACGCCTCGAAGTAGGCCGGGTTGTTGGCCTTGTCGGCGTCGATGAACGCCAGGTCGATCGGGCCGTCGACCGACGGCAGCAGGTCCAGCGCCTTGCCGACGCGGACGTCGACCAGCCCGCCGAGCCCGGCCGCGTCGATGTTGCGGCGCGCGACTTCGGCGTGCTTCGGGTCGTATTCGAGGGTGACGAGCCTGCCCTGCGGCGGCAGGGCGCGGGCGAGCCAGATCGTGCTGTACCCGCCGAGCGTGCCGATCTCCAGGATGGACCGGGCGCCGATCATCCGCGCCATCAGGTTGAGCAGTTTGCCCTGGTTCGGCGCGACGGCGATCGACGGCAGCCCGGCCTCGTCCGACGCCTTCCGCGCGCCTTCGAGGGCGGGATCGGACGGGACGAGCACCCCGGACAGATAGTCGTCCACTTCGGACCACAGTTGCTGTGACATGGCACCTCCGCGGCCAACTTACTCCGAGTGCCTGTTGGTGAACCCGCGTCCGCGATCGACGTCGGCAGGGCGCCACCTGGTCTTCCGTGTCCTGATAGTGAACAGGGCGCCCTGCCACCGCGAAAGCGGGGCCTTCGGCCGGGGCGGGTTCACACGTTCGGTCGCCTTTCGGATCCAACTTCAGCTCCGCCAACAAAATCCGAGGAGATCAGGCTGCGCGGCGTCCGGCTTTCGGGATCACCAGCGGGGTACCGGTTTCCGGGCACGGCATGACCCGGCAGGGCAGCTCGAAGATCTTTTCGACGTTGGCGGCGGTCACGACCTCTTCGGGCGCGCCGGTCGCGAGGACCTCTCCGCCGCGCATCGCGATCATGTGCGTCGCGTAGCGGGCGGCGTGGTTGAGGTCGTGCAGCACCGCGACCAGCGTCCGGCCCTGCTTCTGGTGCAGTTCCGCGCACAGGTCGAGGATGTCCATCTGGTGTGCGATGTCCAGATAGGTCGTCGGCTCGTCGAGCAGCAGGAGATCGGTCTCCTGCGCGAGCGCCATCGCCATCCACACGCGCTGCCGCTGACCGCCCGACAGTTCGTCGACCAGCCGCTCGGCGAGATCGTCGACGCCGGTGGCGCGCATGGACTCCGCGACCACGGTGGCGTCCTCACGGGACCATTGGCGCAGCAGGCGCTGGTGCGGGTACCGGCCGCGCGCGACGAGGTCCGCGACGGTGATGCCGTCGGGCGCGATCGAGCTCTGCGGCAGCAGGCCGAGCCGCCGGGCGACCTCCTTGGCGGGGAAGGAGCTGATCACCTGGCCGTCGAGGAACACCGAACCCTGGCGCGGTTTGAGCATCCGCGCGAGCGCGCGCAGCAGGGTGGTCTTGCCACAGGCGTTCGGCCCGACGATGACGGTGAACGACCGGTCGGGGATGACCACCCCGAGGTCTTCGGCCACGGTCCGGCCGTCGTAGGCGAGCGTCAGCGCGTCCGCGTGCAGACGGGACGTCGTGCTCTGCTCGGTGAGGGTTTCCACGGTCTCCACGCAGGTTAGGCTAACCTAGGACGTCGCCGTTGTGGTGTTCCGTAGGTCGCAGTCGGCTCACCACGTGCTTCGATGGCATCATCCCCAGTGCAATCGCGTGAATGCACTCGGTGCGATCGAAGGACGGCATGGAGGACTACCGGATAGTCGCGGACGAGATCTCCGCCGACGTCGAGGCTGGCAGGCTCCGGCCGGGCGACAGGCTGCCGCCGCAGCGGCGGTTCGCGAAGGAACGCGGGATCGCGAACTCGACGGCCGCGCGGGTCTACGGCGAGCTCGTCCGGAGGGGTGTCGTGGTCGGCGAGGTCGGCCGGGGCACGTTCGTCCGCGCCGGCCGGCCGCCGTTGGAGACCGCGCTCGCCGAGCCCGGCGGTGCGACGGTCGACCTCGAGCTCAACTTCGCCGTCCTTCCGGAACAGTCGGCGCTGGTCGGGAAGGCGCTGGAGCCGCTTCTGCGCGAGGACGTCCTGACAGCGGCGTTGCGGCCGGGAAGCGTTTCGGGCTCGAAGCAGGCGCGTGACGCCGTCGCCGGGCTGATCGCGAAGGACGGCTGGACGCCCGAAGTCCTCTTCGCCGGGAGTGGGCGCCAGGCCATCGCGGCCGCCATCGCCGCCTTCGTGCCGATGGGGGAACGGCTCGCCGTCGAAGCCATCACCTACCCCGTGGTCAAGGCGCTCGCCGGGCGGCTAGGTGTGCAACTGGTGCCCATCGAGACCGACGACCGGGGTCTCATTCCCGAGGCGCTCGAAGCCGCGTCCGTCCGCGCGCTGTACGTCCAGCCGACGCTGCACAATCCACTCGGGTCCACAATGGACGAAGCACGCCGGGTCGAGCTGGCCGAAACCGTGCGCCGGATGGACATCCCGGTGATCGAGGACGGGATCTACACCTTCCTGCGGCCCGAGGTCCGTCCTTTCGCGGCGTACGCGCCGGAACGCACGGTGTTCGCCGACAGCATGTCCAAACGGCTCGCGCCGGGGCTGACCACCGGATTCCTCGCCGTCCCGGCGGCATGGACGGAACGGCTCGCCGCGGCCGTGCGGTCGGGCGGCTGGGTCGCGCCCCGGCTCGCCGTCGAAGCGGCCACCCGGTGGATCACCGGCGGCACGCTGGAAACCGTCGAACGGGCGAAACGGCTCGACGCCGCGGAACGCCAGCGGCTGACGGCGGAACGCCTGGCCGGGTTCACCCTGCGCGCCGATCCGCAGGCGTACCACTGCTGGTGGGAACTCCCGGAACACTGGCGCGCCGAGACCTTCGTCGCCGCGGCCGCGCGCCGCGGGATCGCGGTCACCCCGGCGGCCGCGTTCGCCGTCGTCCCCGGGCACGCCCCGAACGCGGTGCGGCTCGCCGTCTCGTCGCCGCCGCTCGAAACGCTCGCGGCCGCTTTGGACGTCCTCGCCGGACTCGCCTCCGGCCGCCCCGAGGACGCCGGCGTCGACTGACCCCAACGCGTTTCGTCCTCTGAATGCGGTAGTTGGCAGCGCGAACTACCGCATTCAGAGGACGAAACGCGTCAGGGGCGGGGTGCCCACTTGCCGATGAAGCTGCCGCAGGTGACGGTCTGCCCGGTGAGCCGTGACCGCAGCGCGTTCTCCAGCCCGAGGTAGTCGAAGATCGGGGCGTCCCCGGCGACCTGGTCGGGCACGGGGCCGCCCTTGGCCAGCACCGGCATGCTCACGGTCTGGAACAGCACGAGGTAGTCGCCGTCGCGGTTGAGCCCGTCGGCCGCCGCGAGCATGCGTTCCGGGGCGTCGGCGACGATCTCCAGCGGCAGCGGCCATTCCAGCGGGAACGGGTTGCGCAGGCCGAAGGCGGGATACGCGAACGGGTTGTCGGGCAGGACGGCCGTGCGCCCGGCGGGGAAACGCGTGACGCAGTCGTGGATCTGGGAGATGTAGGTGTACGTACTCGGATTCGTCCGGATGCCGCGCATCGACGGCGTCACCGTGCCGAGGTCGCCCGTCAGCTTCTCGTGCGCCATGTCGAGGTACGCGGCTTCGTCGTGATGCGCGACCACGGCCCAGCCCGACACCAGCACCGCGACCAGGCCCATCGCTGTCGCGCCCGCCAGCCGCACCCGGCGGGGCGGTTCCGGCATCGGCGGCAGCGCGTCCGCGAGCAGCAGGATCGCCGTCAGCGCCAGTGTTCCGGTGAACAACGTCGGGGTGTCGTTGCCCCACGACAGGCTGGTCATGAAGCCGGTCGCGAAGACCAGCGCGGCCATTCTCGGGAATCGCCGCGTCGCGATCCAGTTCACCAGGAGCGCGACACCGAGGATCCACCAGAGGACGTCCGCCCAGCGCGACGCGCCGGTGAAATGCCCGTCGACGACGGTGCCGACCACCACCGCCACCCCCGCCAGGAGCAGCAGCCGGGCGAGGACCGCCCCGGCGAAACCGGCGCGGTCGCGGAAGGTCCCGAGCAGGGCCAGGAACACCCCGGCGATCAGGAAGAACGTCAAGCCCCGCACCGGTGGACGCAGCAGGGACGCGGGATTTTCCAGCCACAGCCCGAGAAGCCGCTCGCCGTACGCGGGCAGCCCGCCGGTGAGCTGCTCGGCCATCGCGCCGAGCCCGCCGTCGAGGGTGACGATTCCGACGTAGAAGACCAGGAAAGCGCCCAGCGCCAGCAGATCCCAGGCCAGCCGTCCCCACCAGCGGCCGGTGCGGAACGCTCCCTCGCGCAGCGACGGGTGCAGCAGCAGCCAGCACAGCGCGATCAGCGGCACCGGCGCGAAACTCTGTTTGACGAACACCGAGGTGCCCAGCAGTACCAGGCCGAGCCGTCGTGGCCACGCCTTGCCGTTGCGCAGTCCCGAATCCAGCGCCCAAGCGCCGCACGCGGTCAGGAAGATGCCGTCGATCGTGTGCCACGCCATGAGCGGGAACGCGTTGAGGTTCAGCAGCGACGCGGCCGCCGTCAGCCCGGTGAGCCCCGGCCCCCAGTCACGCACGCGGCGACGGGTGACCAGGACGGCGAACGCGATGGTCGCCAGGATGATCTCCAGCATGCTGAGCACACTGGAGACGAAGAACAGCGGCCCCGGCAGCAGGAAGTCGACGATGTGCAGGTACGCCGAACCCAGCGGCCGCGCGGAGATGATGTCCGAATGCGGCACCTCCCCGTGCCGCACCCGCCAGGCCTGGGCGAGGATGAAACCCTGGTCCGACGGGTGGAAACCGAAGCGCCCCACCCGGAGTTCGGTGGCGACGGCGAGCGCGAGCACCCAGGCCGCGTGCAGGGACAGCCGCAGCACTGTCCTGGACGGACGTACCACCGCTGCGTCCGGTCCGGTCGACAGCGGGGGACTGGCGACGTCCACACTGCCCCTTCCCGGTCGTCCCTACCTCGGCCCGTGCCCGCCGACCCCCGGCGTATCGGAAACCGATGGTAGCGGCCGGGGGCGTCCCCCGATCGAGCCCCGGCGGCGGGACGTCAGGGACGACGGCGCCAGACCAGCCTCGTGACCGCGCCCGCCACCGACGCGAGCGGCGCCTTTCGGGGCAGGCCACGGGATTCCGGCGCGGATTCGGGCATCGCGCGATAGACGAGGTGGGCGAAGAACCGGGCCGTCTTCGGTGCGACGAGCGTCACCAGTTCGGCGGCTGTGCCCTCGGGCAGGTTCAGGATCTCCGGCCGTTTCTCCAGTGCCTTCACCACGAGCGCGGCGGCGCGTTCGGGGGAGCTCGACGGCATGCCGCGATAGGAACCGGTCGGGGTGATCATGTCGGTGCGCACCAGCGGCATCCGGACCGAGGTGAAGGTGACGCCGTCGGAAAGCGTTTCCCGCCCGGCGGTCAGCCCGAACTCCTCCAGCGCGGCCTTCGAAGCCAGATAAGCGGAAAACCGCGGGGTGTCGGTCTGCAGTCCTTGGGTGGTCACGTTGACGACGTGGCCGAAACCGCGCGCGGTCATCGACGGCAGCAGGCCGAGCGTCAGCCGCACGGGCCCGAAGTAGTTGATCGCCATCGTGCGCTCGAAATCGTGGAACCGTTCGGTGGACAGCGAAAGCGACCGCCGGATCGAGCGGCCCGCGTTGTTGACCAGCATGTCGACGGCGCCGTGCGCGGCGAGCACGTCCTTGACCAGAGCGTCGACGGCGCCGCCGTCGGTGAGGTCGCACGGATACGCGGACGCCTTGCCGCCCGCCGCGACGATCTGCTCGCGGACCTCTTCGAGTTCGTCGGCGCGCCTGGCCACGAGGATCACTTCGCCGCCCTTCGCGGCGACGGCGAGCGCCGACGCGCGCCCGATACCCGACGACGCGCCGGTGATGAGGACCTTGCGGCCGTCGAGCGGTTCCGGCCCGGGACGACGGCGGCCGCGATCGGGATCCAGGTGCGCGAGCCAGTACCGGTAGAGCGGACCGGCGTACTCCTTCAACGGGGGCAAGGTGATCCCGCTGCCTTCGAGCGCGGCCGTGGTCGCGCTCGTGTCGAAGTCGACCTCCATGCTCAGATGCGGCAGGACTTCGAGCGGGATGCCGAGTTCCGCGAGCACCGCCGCGCGGGCCGACCGTCCGCCGGGGACGCGGTCGAAGCCGGCGGCCGCGGATTTCGCCAGCCGGGTTCCCGCGCGCTTGAGCGCTCCGGAAGGCCGGGCGGGAAGGACGGCGGAGATCTTCGGCCCGCCCGCGGCCCGCGCGAACGCGTTGTAGACCTCGTGAAGCGGCTGTGGCCGGGGCGACGCGAGGTGGTACGTGCTGCCACTGGGCGCGTCGACGTGCATGAGGTGTTCCATCGCTTCGACGACGTAGTCGACCGGAACGAGATTCGTGGCGCCGAGATCCGGGGCGGCCAGCGGAAGACGGCGGGGCAGCGCGGCGAGCCGCGAGATCGCGGGAAGGAAGTAGTACGGACCGTCGATCTTGTCCATCTCACCGGTGCGCGAATCACCGGCCACGGCGGACGGCCGGTACACGCGGAACGGTGTTTTCCCGTGCCGTCGCACGAGTTTCTCCGCCTCGAACTTCGTCGCGTGGTACGGCGACGCGAAACCCTGGCCGAGGTCGAAGTCGGCCTCGGTGAACCGTCCGGCGTACTGTCCCGCGACCGCGATCGACGAGACGTGGTGGAAGAGCCCGGCCTTCGCGGCCGCGGCGAACTCCAGGACGTTGCGCGTGCCGTCGACGTTGGCCGCGCGGTTCGCCGCTTCGTCCGCGGTGAGGTCGTAGATCGCGCCGAGATGCACGACGTGGTCGAGGGGTCCCACGCGGGCGGGATCGATGCCCAGCGAGGGTTCGGTCAGATCGCCGGTGACGGGAACGAGCTTCTCGTGGCTCGGGAGCTTCCCGCGTGAGGTCTCCCTCACGAGAACATGGACGGCTACGGTCTCCGGTCGCCGTAGTAGGCGCGCGACCAGGCGTTTTCCCAGAAAACCCGTCGCGCCCGTCACGAAGTAGGTGGTCATGGCCGGCTCCTTCCGAACGGGGCCGACTCTACCTACTCAGAAGTAGGAACGGTAGTTGTCATTCACTGTGGTCCGGATGTTCGGCCACCGCGACCACGGCGTCGCGGAGCGCGGCGCGCAGGCGCCCCACGTCCAGCGGCCCGAGTACGGCGGCCTCTCCGGGCGGCGCCACGAGCACGATCTTGTCGCTGCTCACGAACACCGTCACGTCCCTGCGCCTGCCCGCGAGATCCCGGCAGCCGACCGACCATTCGTCCCGGGGTGCCAACGTCCTCATCCTCCCGTATCCCATGATCTCCCTTTCTCGTCCGAGGCTGGGACGAGGCGCTTTCGGGGGCGTGACGCCGATTACCCCATGTTCCTACTGATGGGTTAACCGATCCTGCATATCGTGATCGACTTCCGCTCTCGCTAGGCCGGAAGGGGACGGACGGGAGTAGCGTCCGGGGGAGGGACTGCTTGGGAGGTCATGGATGTCCGAACCCAGGAAGATCGTCATCGTCGGCGCCGGTCTCGCCGGGGCGACGGCCGCCGGGACGCTGCGAGAACGCGGTTACGAGGGCGAGATCGCGCTTCTCGGCACCGACACGCATCGCCCGTACGAATTACCGCCCTTGTCCAAGGGGCTTCTGATGGGCAAGACCGATGAACCCGACTGGGTGCACGGCGAAGGTTTCTACGGCGAGAAGGACATCGCGTTCCGGAGCGGGGTGACCGCGACCAGGATCGAGCTCGGCGCACGGCTCGTGCACGACGACGCGGGCGGCGAACACCGCTTCGACCGGCTCGTCCTCGCGACCGGCTCCCGGCCGCGTTCGTTGCCGGTGCCCGGCGGGGACCTGCCGGGGCTGCGGACCCTGCGCACCCTCGACGACGCGCTGGCGCTCCGCTCGGCGTTCAAGGACGCACGGCGGGTGGTGATCGTCGGCGCGGGTTGGATCGGGACGGAGGCCGCGGCGGCCGCCAGGGAACACGGCGCCGAGGTGACCGTGGTCGACCAGGTCGGCTCGCCGTTGCTCGCGGTACTGGGCGATCAGGTGTCCGGCGTCTTCAAGGACCTTCACACCCAGCACGGGGTGAACTGGCGTCTGGGTGAAGGCGTCGCAGGCTTCACCGGCGGCCCGGACGGGGTGACCGGTGTCCGCCTTCAGAGTGGTGACGAGCTCCCCGCCGACGTCGTGCTGGTGGCCGTCGGCGCCGCGCCGCGGGTCGATCTCGCACACGCCACCGGACTGGAACTGTCCGATGACGGCGGTGTCTGCGCCGACGCAGGCCTTCGGACGGCCGCGCCCGATGTCTACGCGATCGGCGACATCGCCGCGCATTTCCATCCCCGCTACGGAAAACGTGTCCGCGTCGAGCATTGGTCGAACGCGAAGTGGCAGGGGGAGCACGTCGCCGGGAACCTGCTGGGGGAGAACGAGCCGTACTTGCGGAGTCCGTATTTCTTCTCGGACCAGTACGACCTGGGATGCGAGTACCGCGGCCTCGCCGATCCCGAGACCGACGAACTCGTGGTGCGGGGCGATCTCGCGGCGCGGGACTTCACCGCGTTCTGGCTGCGGGACGGGCAGGTGGCCGCCGCGATGAACGTCAACCAATGGGATGACGGGGACGCCTTGAAGGCCCTGGTCGAGGGACGCGCGGCGGTGACCGCGGAGCAGCTGAGGACTGCCGATCTCACTTCGCTCGTTTGACCCCTCCGGATGCTAGGAAAGGACCGTTCCTTGCAAAATTTGCAAGGAACGGTCCTTTCCTAGCGCGCGTGACGGGGTCAGGCCTCCTGGGGGACGGCCACGAGAGGCACCGAAGCGCGCGAAGGCCGCGTCATGGTCCCGAAGGCCAGCAGCGCGAGCACGCCGAAGCCCGCCATCACGATCCCCATCGGGACCGCGGTGCCCGGGCCGCCCAGCCCGACCAGCGGCGTCGCCAGCCCGCCGACGACGAACTGCAGCACACCCAGCAGCGCCGACGCCGAACCGGCGGACCGCGCCTGTTCGGCGAGCGCCAGCGAACTCGCGTTCGGCGCCACCATGCCGATACTCGACACCAGGATGAACAACGGGATCAGCAGCCCGATCAGCCCGAGGTCCAGCACCGTCGCGGCCAGCACGCCGAAGCCCGCCACCGCCGCGATGAGCAGGCCGACGGTCAGCAGTGTCCGCTCCGGGAAACGTCCGACGATGCGCCCGTTCAGCTGCCCGACGGCCACGATGCCGATGCCGTTGAGGCCGAACACCAGGCTGTACGCCTGCGGGCTGAGCCCGTAGACGCCCTGCAGCGCGAAGGAGGAGCCGGAGATGTAGGCGAACAGGCTGCCGAACATCAGCCCGGAGGCCAGCGCGTAGCCGAGGAAGCCGCGATCGCGGAACAGGCTCGCGTACTTCCGCAGCACCGAGCCGAACCGCGCGGGGGTGCGGCGTTCCTCGGGCAGGGGTTCCGGCAGCAGGAAGAAGACGACGGCGAGCAGGACCGCGCCGAACACGGTCAGGCAGACGAACACGCCCCGCCACGACGTCCAGTTCAGGATCTGGCCGCCGATGATCGGCGCCAGGATCGGCGCGAGCCCGTTGACCAGCATGAGCAGCGAGAAGAACTTCGTCATCGCGGTGCCGGAGTAGAGGTCGCGCACGGTCGCCCTGGCGATCACGATGCCGGCCGCGGCGCCGAAGGCCTGCACCCCGCGGGCGGCGATGAGCAGTTCGGCGGTCGGGGCGACGGCGCACAGGATCGAGCCGACCATGTAGAGCGCGAGCCCGGCGACGAGCGGTTTGCGGCGGCCGATCGCGTCGGACAGCGGTCCGAGGATCAGCTGGCCGAGGGCGAGCCCGATGATGAACGCGCTGAGCGTGAGCTGCACGGTCGCGTCCGCCGCGCGCAGTTCACCCGCCATCTGCGGCAACGCGGGCAGGTACATGTCGATGGACAGGGGCCCGAAGGCGGACAGGCCGCCGAGGATCAGGACGAACCGGGCGCGTCCGGTCGTGAGAGGGCGCGCGACGGGTTCTTCCACTCGCTCGGGCGCGATGGTCATGCTCGTTCCTTCCCCAGTGATGGTTCCGCGAGGAACAACTTGCTTAGAGTAGGTAACTATTCCCGCTGTGAGTCTCGCCACCCGGACTTCGCAAGACTGATCCGATCAATTTTCCGGACAAATCCGAGTGGCCCCTAGATCTCGTCGGAGGTCCTCGGGTATACATCGGATGTCTGTTCGTTGCTGTGGGAGCCGTTGATTGTTGACGGTTCGGCTGGAAGGGAAAATCCGTGCAGCTGTTGCGACTCGGGGAGCCGGGAAGTGAGCGTCCGTTCGTACGTGCCGGGGACGGCACGCTGCGCGACCTCTCGGCGCTGACCGCCGACATCGATGGCAGCTTCTTCGCGGGCGACGGCGTCGCCAGGGTCGCGGCCGCGCTGGCCGCCGGCGAGCTGCCCGAAGCGGGCCCCGAATTCGCGCGAGCCAGGGTGGGCTCGCCGATCGCGCGGCCGGGCAAGGTCGTCTGCATCGGCCTCAACTACCGGCAGCACGCCGAGGAATCCGGCGCCGAGGTCCCGACCGAACCCGTCGTCTTCATGAAGGCCCCCGACGTCGTCGTCGGCCCGGAGGACGACGTGCTCGTACCGCGCGGCTCGACCAAGACCGACTGGGAGGTCGAACTCGGCGTCGTCATCGGCAAGACCGCGCGCTACCTCGAAAGCGTCGAAGAGGCCTTGGAGTACGTCGCCGGCTACACCGTCTCGAACGACGTGTCCGAACGCGAGTTCCAGCTCGAACGCGGCGGCACCTGGGACAAGGGCAAGTCGTGCGAGAACTTCAACCCGCTCGGCCCGTGGCTGGTCACGGCCGACGAGGTGGCCGACCCGCAGGACCTCGGCCTGCGGTTGTGGGTCAACGGTGAGAAGAAGCAGGACTCGTCGACCAAGGACATGATCTTCTCGGTCGCGGAGATCGTGCACTACGTGAGCCAGTACATGGTGCTGCGCCCCGGGGACCTCATCAACACCGGCACTCCGCAGGGCGTCGCGCTCGGCCAGCCCGAGCCGAAGCCCTACCTGACCGAGGGTGACGTCATCGAGCTCGAAATCGACGGCCTCGGCCGTCAGCGTCAGAACGTCAGGCAGGCGTGATGGCGAAGATCGTGGGCATGGAGGTGCTCGACGTCCGCTTCCCCACTTCGCGGGAGCTGGACGGTTCGGACGCCATGAACCCGGACCCGGACTACTCGGCCGCGTACGTCGTGCTGCACACCGACGGCGGCCCGGACGGCTACGGGCTCGCTTTCACCATCGGACGCGGCAACGACGTCCAGGCCGCGGCGATCCGCGCGCTGGAACCGCACGTCGTCGGCAGGGACGTGCCCACCGACGCGGCCGCGCTCGGCGACCTTTCGCGGGCGCTGGTCGGCGACTCGCAACTGCGCTGGCTCGGCCCGGAAAAGGGTGTCGCGCACATGGCGATCGGCGCGGTGGTCAACGCCGCGTGGGATCTCGCCGCGCGGATCGCCGGTCTCCCCGTCTGGCGGTTCGCCGCCGAGATGTCGCCGGAGGACCTGGTCTCCCTCGTCGATTTCCGGTATCTCTCCGACGCGCTGACCGAACAGGAGGCGCTCGACATCCTCCGCGCCGCCGAACCCGGCCGCGCCGAGCGGATCGCCAAGATCGAGCGCGACGGCTACCGCGCGTACAGCACTTCCCCCGGCTGGCTCGGCTACTCGGACGCGAAACTGGTCCGGCTCGCCGAACAGGCGGTCGCGGACGGCTTCGAGATGATCAAACTGAAGGTCGGCGGGAATCTCGAGGACGACGTCCGCCGGATGAAGCTCGCCCGCGAGACCGTCGGCCCGGACATCCGGGTCGCCGTCGACGCGAACCAGCGCTGGGACGTCTCGACCGCGATCACCTGGATGACCGCGCTGGCACCGTACGACCCGTACTGGATCGAAGAACCCACCTCGCCGGACGACGTGCTCGGGCACGCCGCGATCGCCAAGGCGCTCGCCCCGATCCGGGTGGCCACCGGCGAGCACGTCCAGAACCGCGTGGTGTTCAAGCAGCTGCTGCAGGCAGGCGCGATCTCGGTGCTGCAACTGGACGCGGCCAGGGTCGGCGGGTTCAACGAGAACCTGGCGATCCTGTTGCTGGCGGCCAAATTCGACGTCCCGGTCTGCCCGCACGCCGGTGGCGTCGGGCTGTGCGAACTCGTCCGGCACCTGTCGATGTTCGACTTCGTGGCCGTGTCCGGGAGCGACACCGACCGGTCCATCGAATGGGTCGACCACCTCCACGAGCACTTCACCGACCCGGCCGCCGTCGTCGACGGCCGCTACGTCGCCCCGTCCGCGCCGGGCTTCTCGGCCCGGATGCACGACGCGACCCTGCGCCGGTTCACCTTCCCCGACGGTCCAGAGTGGACGGAGACAAACCAGTGAGTGAGTTCGAAGGCCTCGTCGCCGCCGTCACCGGCGGTGCCTCGGGAATCGGAAGGGCCACCGCCGACCTGCTCGCCGCGCGAGGGGCGAAGGTCGCGGTGCTCGACCTGAATCCCGGCGACCTTCCCGAAGGCCTCACCGGATTCCGCTGCGACGTCGGCTCCGACAAGGAGGTCCGTTCGGCGATCGCCGCGGTCGCCGAGCGGTTCGGCAGGCTCGACGTCCTGGTCAACAACGCGGGTATCGGCGCGCAGGGCGACGTCACCGCCAACGGCGACGACGAATGGCACCGGGTGCTCGACATCAACGTCGTCGGCATGGTGCGGCTCGCGCGGGCGGCGTTGCCGCATCTGAAGAACTCGCCGTCGGCCGCGATCGTCAACACCTGTTCGATCGCCGCTTGGGCAGGCCTGCCCAACCGCGCGTTGTACTCGGCCAGCAAGGGCGCGGTGCTCTCGCTGACCCTGGCGATGGCGACCGATCACCTCGCCGACCGGATCCGCGTCAACTGCGTCTGCCCCGGCACCGCGGACACGCCGTGGGTCGGCAGGCTGCTCGACGCCGCGGGCGATCCGGAGGCCGAGCGCGCCGCGCTGGCCGCCCGTCAGCCGATGGGCAGGCTGGTCACGGCGGACGAGGTCGCGAACGCGGTCGTGTATCTCGCCAGTCCGCTGTCGGCTTCGACCACCGGCACGGCGCTCGCGGTCGACGGAGGGATGTACGGGTTGCGTCCGCGCGGCCCGGTCCACCACCAGTAGTTTCGCTGCCATCAAGGAGGATGCGGTGCGTACGAGGGTGATCAAGGTGGCCGCCGCGGCCACCGCGCTCGGGCTGGCGCTGTCGGCCTGTGGGTCCACTAAGAACAACGCAGCCACTGCTCCCCAGGGCGGGGGCGGCAAGGTCGGCGCGACGATCCCGTTGCTGACCTCGCCGTTCTGGCAGGCCTACAACAACTACGTACCGCTGAAGGCGAAGGAGCAGGGCGTCGAGGCGCTGCCCACGGTCAACGCGGACAGCGATCCGGCGAAGCAGATCACCGACATCAACACCCTGCTCAACCAGGGCATCAAGGGTTTGGTCGTGACGCCGCTGGACTCCGCCGCCGTCGTGGCCGGCCTCAAGGCGGCGGAGAACAAGGGGGTCCCGGTGGTGGCCGTCGACGTCGCGCCGGAGGGCGGCAAGGTCGCGATGGTGGTGCGCGCGGACAACAAGGCGTACGGCACCAAGGCCTGCGAGGCGATCGGCGCGAAGGTCACTTCGGGCAAGGTCGTGCAGGTCATGGGAGACCTGGCCTCGGTCAACGGCCGCGACCGCTCCGAAGCGTTCCGTCAGTGCATGAAGACGAAGTTCCCGGGCGTCCAGGTGCTGGAGGTCGCCGCCGAATGGAAGGCGGACAAGGCATCTTCCGGCCTGGACAGCCTGCTGACCGCGAACCCGGACATCAAGGCCGTGTACATGCAGGCGGGCGGGGTGTACCTGGCGCCGACGCAGCAGGCGCTCAAACGCAAGAACCTCTCCTTCCCGGTCGGCGACCCGAAGCACGTCGTGCTGGTCAGCAACGACGGCATTCCCCAGGAGCTGGCCGCGATCCGCGCTGGCGAACTCGACGCGACGGTCTCGCAGCCCGCAGACGACTACGCCAAGTACGGCATGTACTGGATCAAGAAGGCGATGGCGGGGGAGACCTTCAAGGCGGGGCCGACCGACCACGGCAGCACCGTCGTCGAGGTCCGGCCGGGGATCCTCGAAGACCAGCTCCCCGCGCCCGTCGTCACCAAGGACAACGTGGACGACAAGGCACTCTGGGGGAACAACCTGTGAGCGCGCTGCCCGCCGGGTCCGCCGCCGTGCCGGTGGTCAGCGCACAGGGTGTCGGCAAACGCTACGGACCGACCGTGGCGCTGTCCGACGTCAGCCTCACCGTGCACCCCGGCGAGTCGCACGCACTCGTCGGCCGCAACGGTGCGGGGAAATCGACGCTCGTCTCCATCCTCACCGGACTGTCCAAAACGGACACCGGTCACGTCGAGTTCGGCGGCGTCCCCGCGCCGCCCTTGTCCAAACAGGACGACTGGAAACGCGCGGTCGCCTGCGTGTACCAGCACGCGATGGTCGTTCCGCAGCTGACCGTCGCGGAGAACCTGTTCCTCAATCGGCAATCGGGCAAGGGTTTCGTGATCGGCTGGCAGCGGCTGCGCCGTCAGGCACGGGAACTGCTCGACTCCTGGGACGTCGGTGTCGACGTCGACACTCCGGCCGGAGAGCTTTCCGTCGAGGACCGGCAGTTCGTCGAGATCGCCAGGGCACTTTCCTATGGCGCCCGGTTCATCGTGCTCGACGAGCCGACGGCGCAGCTGGACAGCCAGGCGATCGACCGGCTTTTCGCGCGGATGCGTCAGATGCAGGCCAACGGGGTGACGTTCCTGTTCATCTCGCACCACCTCCACGAGGTCTACGAGGTGTGCCAGGCGGTCACCGTGCTGCGCGACGCCAAGCACATCCTGACCGCGCCGGTCGCGGAGGTCGGCCGTGCCGAACTGATCGACGCGATGACCGGCGAACAGGGCGGGCTTTCCGTCCGCGACGCCTCCACGCGCGAGGCGTTGGACGAGGACGCCACCGAGGTCCTGGCCGTCGACGGGCTTTCCGGTGACGGCTTCGACGACGTGACGTTCCGGATCCACCGCGGCGAGGTGATCGGGCTCGCGGGCAGCAACGCCAGCGGCAAGCATCAGGTCGCCGAAACCGTGTACGGACTGCGTCCGCCGTCGTCCGGCACGGTCCGGGTGGACGGGAAACCGTTGAAACCGGGTGACATCCCGGCCGCGATCCGCGCCGGGATCGGCTGTGTGCCGAGGGATCGTCATCACGAAGGACTGGTGCTGGAGCACTCCATCGCCGACAACGCCACACTGTCCATTTTGGATCGCATGGGCAAGGGTGGACTCGCGGCACCGGCAGCGCGGTACGGCCGGGCCGCCCAGGCGCTGAAGGACTACGACATCGTCGCGGCCGACGCGGACCAGCCGGTGTCCGACCTTTCCGGCGGCAACCAGCAGAAGGTCGTCCTGGCCCGCGCGCTGGCCGGTGATCCGCGCCTGGTGGTGCTGATCAACCCGACCGCGGGCGTGGACGTCAAATCGAAGGAGGCGCTGCTCGCGGTCGTCGACCGGGTGCGGGCCGAGGGCAAGGCGGTGCTGATCGTCAGCGACGAGCTGGACGATCTCCGCCTGAGCGACCGGGTACTGGTGCTGCGCGCCGGCGCCGTGGTCGCCGAACACCGGGCGGGCTGGTCCGACGGCGACCTGGTGGCCGACATCGAAGGAGTCGAGCGGTGACCGAGCTGATGACCGATCCGAAGACTTCGACGCTCGCGGCCCCGCCGAAGCGCCGGAAGTTCCGCTGGCTGCGTGAACTCGCGCTCGTGCCGGCGCTCATCGTGGTGCTGATCATCGGAGGACTGATCAGCGACACGTTCCTGACCTTCGGCAGTATCGTCGGGATCCTGTCCGCCTCGGCCGCGCTGTCGATGGTGGTGCTGGGCGAATCGCTCGTACTGCTGACCGGGAAGTTCGACCTGTCACTGGAATCCACCATGGGCATGGCGCCCGCACTGGGCGCGATGCTGGTCATCCCGGTGGCTTCTTCGGGTTTCGGCACCGAGATCCCCGGATTCGCGGGCATCCTCGCCGTGCTGGTGGCCGGTGCCGCGGTCGGCTTCGTGAACGGTTTCCTGATCGTCAAACTGAAGCTGAACGCCTTCATCGTCACGCTCGCGATGCTGACGGTGCTGCGCGGCACGCAGATCGGCTCCACCCAGGGGAAGACGCTCTTCGACCAGCTGGACGTGTTCACCGCGCTGGCCACCACGACGTTCATCGGGCTGCCGATGTCGGTGTGGCTGGCCGCGGCGCTGTTCACCGCGTTCGGGCTGGGCCTGCGGTATCACCGGATCGGACGGTCGCTGTACGCCATCGGCGGCAACTCCGAAGCCGCGCGGGCCGCCGGTATCCGCGTCGACCGGATCTCGTGGGGCGTCTTCGTCGTGGCCGGTGTGCTGGCCGCGCTGGGCGGGCTCGCGTACACCGGCTACGTCGGCGCGCTCGGCGCGGACCAGGGCGACGGATTGATCCTTCAGGTGTTCGCCGCTGCGGTGATCGGCGGTGTCTCACTGGACGGTGGGAAGGGCACCCTGGTCGGGGCGCTCACCGGTGTGCTGCTGCTGCAGACCGTCACCAACCTGCTGCAGGTGGCGCAGGTGCCGCCGGAATGGCTCAAGGCGATCTACGGCGTGATCATCCTGGTCGCGTTGATCATTTCCCGCTATGCCGGTGGGAAGGCCCAGACCTAGCCCCCTCGCCGATGCGATGAACGGTCCTTTCCTTGCAAATTTTGCGAGGAAAGGACCGTTCCTAGCGCGCGAAGGGCCGGTTAGAGGACGTGAGAGAGGAGAGAGCGGTGTCAGGAAGCTTCGGCGGCCGTGGTGGGGTCGTCGGCGGTGCCGAGCGCGTTGCGGAGCCACTGCTCCACCCCGGCCACGTGCACGGTGGCCCACGAACGCGCGAGTTCGGGCTCACGGGCCGCGATGGCCTCGTAGATCGCCGTGTGCTGCTCGCGGGTCTTCGCGACCGCGCCCTCCTGGGTGAGCCCGCGCCAGATGCGGGCGCGCGCGGTGGGGCCGGACAGGCTGTCCAGCAGCGAGCACAGCACCGGATTGCCGGAGCCGTCGGCGATCTTGCGGTGGAACTGCAGGTCGTTCGCGACCAGCGCCTCCACCGTCGGCGAATCGGCCAGCTCGTCGAGCAGGCGGCCTAGTTCCGCGATGTCCTCGTCGCTCATGTGCAGTGCGGCCAGCGCCGTCGCCGCCGGTTCGAGGATCCGGCGGACGGCGAGGAAGTCCAGCACGGTGTCGTCGCGGTGGAAGTCCACCACGAACGTCATCGCGTCGAGGAGGAGATTCGGTTCGAGGCTGGTGACGTACGTGCCGTCGCCCTGGCGGACGTCGAGCACGCGGATCAGGCACAGCGCCTTCACCGCTTCGCGCAGCGAACTGCGGGACAGGCCGAGCCGCTGGGCCAGTTCGGCCTCCTTCGGCAGCCTGTCGCCCGGAGCAAGCTCGCCGGAGATGATCATGTCCTTGATCTTGTCGATCGCGACATCGGTGACCGGCATGTTCCACCGCCCTCCCCGAAGACCTCGGATGTTTGAGTGTTAGTTGACAGAGTGCCATGTTTCGAATGAAGGAGGCGCGGTGACCCACGGTGTCGCACTACAAAGAGTGGCACTCCACACCCGGCTGAAGCCGGGCAAGGAGGCCGAATACGAGTCGGTCCACGCCGTCATCCCGCCCGACCTGGACGAAGCCCTGCGCGGTGCGGGTGTGCGTTCGTGGCGGATCTGGCGGGACGGTCTCGACCTGTTCCACGTGGTCGAGGTCGAGGACTACGCGAAGATGCGCGCGGTCCTGCGCGATCACCCGGCCAATATTCCGTGGCAGGCGCGGATGTCCGAACTGCTCGACGTGGAAGACGACTACTCGGGCAAGGATTCGGGTATCGGCCTCGTCTGGGAGCTTCCGTGAAGATTCCCCTGTCCCCGCTGGGGCTCGGCTGCGCGCAGCTGGGCAACCTGTACCACGCCATCACCGACGAGACGGCCGAAGCGACCGTCCGCCAGGCGTGGGACGAAGGCATCCGGTATTTCGACACCGCCCCGCACTACGGTCTCGGGCTGTCGGAACGACGCCTGGGCGCGGCGCTTTCGGCGTATACCCGCGCGGACTTCGTGGTGTCGACCAAGGTCGGCCGGGTACTCGAGCCCGATCCCGACGGCGCTTCGCGGACCGACTCGCAAGGTTTCGTCGTTCCCGCCGCGTACAAACGACGGTGGGACTTCAGCCGCGACGGGATCCTCCGGTCGCTTGAGGACAGTCTGGAGCGGCTCGGGCTCGACCGCGTCGACGTCGTCTACGTGCACGACCCCGACGAGCACTTCGAGGACACCGTCGACGGAGCCTTCCCCGCGCTGCTCGAACTGCGCGAGCAGGGTGTCGTCGACGCCGTCGGCGCCGGGATGAACCAGGCGCCGATGCTCGCGGAGTTCGTCCGCCGCTTCGATCTCGACGTGATCCTCCTGGCGGGCCGGTACACCCTGCTCGACCAGCCCGCCCTCGACGATCTCCTCCCGCTGTGCGCGGAACGCGGGGTGGACGTGGTGGCGGGCGGCGCGTTCAACGCCGGGATCCTCGCCACCGCGGCGCCGGGCACGATGTACGACTACGCCGAGGCCCCCGCTGAGCTGGTCGAACGCGCCCAGCTGATCGCCGAGGTCTGCGCGCGGCACGGTGTCGAACTCCCGCAAGCCGCGCTGGCGTTGCCCGCCGCGCATCCGTCGGTGGTGTCCGTCGTCGTCGGCGCGCACGATCCGGGTCAGGTCCGGCTCAACGCCGAACGCTTCCGACGGCCGGTGCCGCGCGAGTTGTGGACGGACCTGATCCGTGCGGGACTGTTGCGTGAGGACACCGTGCTGCGGGAGGAAGGACAGCCGTGATCGACGCGCACCACCACCTTTGGGACCCGTCGCGGCGGGACTACCCGTGGATGACCGGCACGGCGCTGGAACCGATCCGGCGTCCGTACACAGTGGACGATCTCCGCGCGGTGACGAAGGCGGCGGGCGTGAAGGGGACCGTGCTGGTGCAGACGGTCTCGTCGGAGGAGGAGACGCGCGAGTTCCTTTCGGCGGCGCGGGCCGAACCGCTGATCACCGGCGTCGTCGGCTGGACCGATCTCACCGCTCCCGACGTCGCCGAGCGCGTGGCCGCGTTTTCCGGGCCTCTGGTGGGAATCCGGCATCAGGTCGAGGACGAGCCGGATCCGTCGTGGCTGACGCGGCCCGAGGTCCTGCGCGGCCTCGCCGCCCTCGGCGAGGCCGGGCTGGCGTACGACCTCCTGGTGAAGCCGCCACAGCTTCCCGCGGCCCTCGCCGCCGCGAAAGCGTTGCCGGATCAGGTTTTCGTTGTCGACCACGCCGCGAAGCCGCCGATCGCCTCGGGCGAATGGCAGCCGTGGGCGGACGGTGTCGCGGCCTTGGGGGAGCTGGACAACGTGTACTGCAAGCTTTCGGGGCTGGTGACCGAGGCGGACTGGGCACGGTGGAAGGTCGGTCAGCTGGCGCGCTGGTCCGAGCACGTGCTGGAGTCGTTCGGGGCTTCGCGGCTGATGTTCGGCTCCGACTGGCCGGTGTGCGAACTGGCGGCCGCGTACGAGGTCGTCGTGGACACGGCGTTTTCGCTCACGGGTTCGCTGAGCGACGCCGAGCGGCTGGACTTCTTCGACGGGACGGCGCGGCGGGCTTATCGCCTTACGTGAGAGGCAAGGACGTCTGGCCGAGTGGGGAGGATTCGGGACGCTGAACGTCCGAAATCTTCCCCGCTCACCGGCCTCGGCTCCGCCAGGACGGCGTCAAGAAATCACTTTCGCAACGCCCGCCCCGCATTAGACGCAGCGAAAGCTCCCCTCAGTCCATCAGGCGCCTTCACAAGACACGACGAAACCCCGGCGGGAAACCGGGGGAAGGAAGAAAGTGGGCGGCGCGGGGTCCGGGCGCCTGAGAACCGCCGATCGACGACCTGCGGCAGGGGGAGGAAAGATCAGAACTCGTCCTGCTTGACCATCGTCCGCAGGCGGGCCAGTGCGCGGTGCTGCGTCACGCGCACGTTGCCGGCGGAGATCCCGAGTGCCTCGGCGGTCTCGGCGGCGGACAGGCCGACGGCGATCCGGAGGGCGAGGATCTCCTGCTGCACCCGCGGGAGGGTGGAGAGCAGGCGGTTGAGGCGGGCACCGAGGTCCAGGTGCAGGGCGTGGGTTTCGGGCTCGTTGTCGCCGATGGGCCGCTCCGGCAGTTCCGGTACCGGTTCCGACCGGTCGCGGGAGACGGCGCGGTAGGCGTCGGCGACCTTGTTGGCGGCGATGGCGTGCACGAGATAGAGGAACGAACCGCCGCGATCCTGGTAGCCGGGCAGTGCCTTCAGCACCGCCATGCACACTTCCTGCGCGACGTCGTCCGCCGACAGGTAGGACAGGTCGCGGCCGCCCATTCTGGCGCGGCAGTACCGGACCACGACGGGGCCGATCATCCGCAGCAGGGACTGGATCGCGGCGGGATTCCCGTCGCCCGCGTCCTTGACGAGGGGATCGAGGTCCTCCTTCGTCAGCCGTCCGCCCGGTCGAGGCAGGTGCTCCGGAGTCGTGTATCCGGGGACCGCATCGGGGGTGACGGTTCTGGACGCGCTTGAAGTTGCTTGCATGGTCGTCCTCCCCGGCCGACCCTGCGACCGTCGCTGTCGAGGGGTCAACACTCCGTAACGATTGAGGGCGGCAGATGCTCCGTAAGATCAGATTCATCTGCCGCCGTTGCGACGCAGCGTAATCGTAAGCGCCGATCGGACGGCAGTAAAGATTTCAACTAGAGATAGCCCATTCGCCGGAGTCGGCTTAATACAACCGAGACTCTGTGTCGCGAAAAGAGGCGTCGGCGTCGCTGGATGTGCGCGGGACTTAGCGCACCGCGATCAGCGCGGCCGCCGTCGCTACGACGAGTGCCGACGTTGTGACAGCAAGGATCGGGTTAAGAGGTTTCGGGGTTTCCGGACGGCGCAGTGCTCGTTCACGGATCGCGCCGACGGCGGCCAAGGTGATCACCATGGCCCCCGCGAAGGCGACCGGGATGACCGCCGTGCCCCATCCTCGCCGGTCCGCGGTGTGCAAAAGCAGGAGTGTGCAGGCAGTAGCCGCGAGCGCGGTCCGGCGCCAGGCGAGCCCCGTTCGTTCCGCTTGCGCTCCGTGATCGGCCGGGCTCACGAGAAGACGACCAGCGCCGCGGCGGTCAGGGTGATCACGAGGATTCCGGCGGTCAGCAGGAGCAGCATCCCGCTCTTCGGCAGCGGCTGCCCCGCGCGCATCGCGGTCTGCACCCGACGCCAGCGCGGATAGGCGCTCGCCGCGAGGACGGCGGCCAGCACGACGCACAGCCCCGCCAGGACGGTGCTCAGCGCGTTCGGGTCGGGGACCAGTTGATGGACGGCGACACCGCCGGCCAGCAGGCCCAGCGCCGTCCGGAGCCAGGCGAGGAAGGTCCGTTCGTTGGCGAGCGTGAAGCGGTAGTCGGGTTCCGAGCCGCCGTCGTGCGGGCCGTTGATCTCTGCCACGCGATGAAGACTAGGCGGTGTCCGGCCGGCCGGACACCGCCTAGGCGTTCCGCCGCGCGAAGACCCACCAGCGAAGAACCGCGAAGCGCGCGACGCCGCCCACGACACTGGCCGCGAGCAGCGCGCCGGTCTGTTCCAGTGCGGTGGGCTCGGTGATCACCGCGTCGAGGGACGCGAGCACGATCGAGCCGTACACGGCGTAGAAGGCGAAGGTCACCAGATCCTGGAAATGCCGCTTGCCCGCGTGACTCTTGCGGGTGGCGAAGGTGACCCGGCGGTGGAACTCGGTGTTCCCGACGGTGGTGACCGCGAGCGCGACCAGATTGGCCAGCTGCGGTCCGAGGATCGGCTGAAGGAGAAGGAACAGCACCGCCTGCAGGCCGGTGGCGGCGACGCCGGCGACGACGTACCAAGCGGCGTGGTTGCCGAGTTCGTGGTGCCGCTCCGGCGCGCGCCGGATGATCCGGTGCCCTGGCGCCCACCTGGTGGTGGTCATACCGACGACGCTACTCCTTGTTTCACAAACTTGTGAAGCTAATGAACCGCCTGAGAAACTGTGATCCCCGCGACAGCGCCGCCGTTTGGCCTGCGGAGACGCCGGGTAAGCCACAGGGACGGGGTCGAGTACAGCACGCCCCCGTCAACGTCCGACCAGGAGGGAGCGGCCGATGAGCGACCGTGAGACCGCGGAGCCGGAAACGTTGGATCCCAGCGAAGCGCTCGACGAGGACGAACTCCGTGTCGACCCGCTCGAAGAAGGCGTCGAACCGCCCGAGCACTGGAGCGGGGCCGACCGGTTCGGGACCACGCCGGCGGAGATCCGCGAAGGGGAGTCGCATGCCATGCGGCTGGCCGAAGAGGAGCCGGACGTCGGCGAAAAATGATCTTCACTCAGACGGCGGGCCATGCCGACACCCCCTAGCGTGGTCGGTCAAGTGCAAGACCGCGACGAAGGAAGGGCAGAGATGCTGACAGTCACCGAAGCCGCCGCCGAGGCGATCACCGCACTGACCGGGCAGGAGAACGGCCAGGACGGAGGCGGGCTGCGGTTCGCCATGCATTCCCAGCAGGGGGACAGTCCCCAGCTCGCGGTTTCCGTCGCTCCGGAGCCGGAAAGCGGCGACAAGGTCCTCGGCGCCGACGGCGGCCCGAAGGTGTTCTTGGAGCCGGAAGCGGCCGCGTTGCTCGACGACAAGGTCCTCGACGTCCAGCAGGACGAAACCGGCGAAGTCGCCTTCGCCGTACTCCCGCAGGCTCAGCCCCAGCCCGGTAGCTGAGCCCGCGGGCAGGCGTCGCTGCCCAGGCTCAAGTACGGGCCCAGGCGCGGACCAGCTCGCCGGCTCGCTCGCGCAGGAGTTCCGCCGCGTGCGCACGCGCGTGGTCGAGTGAAGGCGCGTGGTCGATCAGGGCGGCGCTGCCCACGACCCCGAGGCCGGTGAGCTGGCCCTCGTCCAGCTGGATCCGTCCGGCCAGCACCATCAGCGGTACCGCGTGTTCCCGTGCGCGGGCCGCGATGCCCGCCGGTGCCTTGCCGTCGAGGCTCTGCTCGTCCAGCGAGCCTTCGCCGGTGATGACGAGGTCGGCGTGTTCGATGGCGCCGGCGACTCCGGTGAGCCCGGCGATGAGCTGGAAACCGGATTCGACGCTCGCGCCGAGTCCCGCGATCGCGCCCGCCGCGACCCCGCCGCCCGCGCCCGCTCCGGGAACGTCGGAGACATCGGGCGCACCGGCGTTCCGCAACGCCTGCGCCCAGCGGGCCAGGGATTCGTCCAGTTGCTCGACTTCGCGCGGGCCCGCGCCTTTTTGCGGGCCGAAGATCGCGGCCGCGCCACGAGGGCCGAGCAGCGGGTTCGTGACGTCGGTGGCGACGGCGACCTCGACGGAGCCGAGCCGTTCACGCACCGGGCCGAGTTCGGCCAGCGCGACCCGGCCCAGCGTGCCGCCGCCGAGCCCGACCGGCGCGCCGAACGCGTCGAAGACCCCGGCACCCAGCGCCGCCAGCATCCCGGCGCCGCCGTCGGTGCTCGCCGTCCCGCCGACGGTCAGCACCAGCCGCCGCGCGCCGTTGTCGAGCGCGTGCGCGAGCAGTTCCCCGACGCCCCAGGTGTGCGCGGCGAGCGCCACCTCCGGGCTCGGCTCGACGAACTCGATCCCGCAGGCACGGGCCGATTCGATGTAGGCCGTGCCGTCGAGGGTCACGTAGCGGGCGTCGACGGTGTCGTCGAGCGGCCCGCGGACGGGGAGTTCCACGAGACGGCCACCCGCCGCGACGAGAACGTCGAGCGTTCCTTCGCCCCCGTCGGCGACCGGGCAGGATGAAACCTCGGCTTCGGGCAGCGCGTCGCGGACGCCGTGGGCGATCGCCTCCGCGGCCTCGACCGCGGTCAAGCTTCCCTTGAACTTGTCGGGCGCGATGACCACACGAGTCATGGACGAACCTCCGTCAGCGGGTTTCCGCCGGTGAGTACCGACGCGACGTTCTCGGCCGCGAGTACGGCCATGGCAGTACGGGTCTCGACCGTCGCCGATCCGAGATGCGGCGTCAAGACGACGTTTTCGCGATCCAGCAGGCGTGGTTCGACCTCGGGTTCGGCTTCGAACACGTCGAGGCCTGCCCCGGCGATTTCCCCGGCTTCGAGTGCGTCGGCCAGCGCGGCCTCGTGGACGACGGGGCCGCGTGTGGTGTTGATCAGGTACGCGCCCGGTTTCATGGCCTTAAGCGCGTCCGCGTCGACGAGATGCCGGGTCTCCGGCGTCAGCGGACAGTGCAGAGACACGACGTCGGAGCTTCGCAGCAGTTCGTCGAAGGGCACGTACTTCGCGCCCAAGGTCTTCTCGACGTCTTCGGCGGCCCTCGATCGTCCTGAGTAGACGATCCGCATGCCGAAACCGAGCGCCCGCCGCGCGATCGCCTGCCCGATCTGTCCGAGCCCGACGATCCCGAGAGTCTTGTCCTGCAGTGAAGAGCCAAGCAGGAAACCCAGGTGGAACGACCAAGGCGTGCGCGAGCGGATCAGCCGTTCGCCCTCGCCGAGCCGTCGCGTGACCGCGAGGATCAGCCCGAACGCCAGATCCGCGGTGGCGTCGGTGAGCACGCCGGGGGTGTTGGTGACGGTGATGCCGCGGCCGGCCAGCGCCGGGACGTCGATGTTGTCGTAGCCGACGGCCACGTTCGCCACGACCTTCAGGTCCGGGCCCGCCGCGTCGGCGACCTCGCCGTCGATCCGGTCGTGCAGCATGCCGACGATCGCGGACGAGCCGCGGACGAACTCACGCAGTTCGTCCGGCGTCAGCGGCCGGTCGGCGCGCGACAGTTTCACCTCCCCGGCCTCGGCGAGCACTTTCAGCGCTTCGTCGGGAATCCACCGGGTCACCGCGATCGTCGAGGTCACGCGCCCAGCCTAGTGGGCGGCGGTTGGTATCCCAAATGTGGAAATCCCCGTTATGAGGGAGGTGCTTCCCCTGCGCGGGGGAGTCGTCACCGTAGTTCGGCGAGGATCTCAGATGCTGAGCATGCTCGCGATCACGGCGCAGAGCCGGAACGGAACCTAATTCTCCCGTCGGTCAGCGGATCCGGCCTTGTGGTCACTCGGTGACCAGGTGCTCACCAGGCGAAGCTGGCTGGCTGTTGCCGTACTCAACGCCGATCCGGTCGAAGATGACGGTGTTTCCGTCCCTCGTTGGCGCGGCCGAAGATGTCGAGATCGGCTTGATCCTTCATTGCCCCGGAAGTATCGATACGCGGCCGGGGCCTTCACATGCGATTGGGCCATTGTCGCGTGGGCCACTCGCTAGTGTCGTTTGCGGTCAGGAGGCTTCCTTGCTGTGCTCGACTGTCTGTCTCCGAAGAGTGAGTAGTTCTGTCACTCCCGCCGATCGATCTCATGATGGTGGCAAGGCTGGGCGACGCATCCTATGAGATCTTCGACCTGATAGTTGTTCGACGTGTCATCCTGCTTATCAAAGATCTACGCCAATTTTTCACTAGATTGCGAGCTGGTCAAGCTCGAGTTGCGATCCGGTTCAGGTGCTCCGCCTTTGATGTTAATTCACTTGTTCCTGTAACGGTGCGCTGTATGACCTCGACCCTTTGAATCACATCAGCCATCTGGTTGGCGTGGCGGACGCGTAGGGCGTCCATGATGAGACAAGGGGCACGCTGTGGGGAGTGGTGGATCGGAATCGGCCTGGCGGCGACCCGTTGTGCGTCTCGTTCTGGTGACGATGATCATCGGGTCTTTGGGGTGGATACTTGCAAGCACCGCTGGGATTCTAAAAGAAAGTCACTTCCTGCGCTATGTGTCTACGAGTGTAGCGGTCGTGGCACTACTAATTTCGCTGCCTCTTCATATGTTGATAGCTCATCGCGTCTCAACGCGTCGCGGCTTGACTCGTCAATTTAATGGTGGCGAGGTTAACCTAAGTTCAATACGGAAAGAATATAAGGATTTCAGGCAGCGGTTCGACTCTGCGCAGATAGCCAGCTTCGTAGAATTGATTCTCGATCCGCGAGCCTTTAGGGGGCGCGTAAACGAAGAGATCGAAGTGCGTAGACGTGTTCTTCGGCAAAACGTTGTTGTCAGTCTAGATATTCCAGCGGAGAAAATTGGAAAAACTTTACTGATTCCAGTGTTGAGGCCGAGTAAAGGTGAGCTGCAGGACGATCTCACTGTCATGCTTGACGGCGAGCCTATGGCCACTCTTACTTACCGTGAATACCTTATCATGATCACCATGATCATGGATGCGTTGTTAACACCAGCACCTGCGACGCTGACGGTTGAAGAGGTAGGGAATCTGAGGAGGAACGCCAAAGTCGCCCTTAAGTTGGTGGCGACGCGAAGAAGTCTTAATGGGGACGAAATCAAGAAAGTGAACAGATGTGCCAAACGTATCACTAGGCTAGCGCCAAGGGCTGGAGAGTCGCTGGTATTGGCAGCTGTTCTCTTGCGGCGGCTCGCTAATAACTATGTAATAGTTGGCATCTTGCCGGCTGGTGGTGAGGAGCGTGCGAATCGGTCCTTGAGTTACGGCAGATACATTATACCGAGTCTTAAACTCGGGTCTCTGAAGGCTCTTCTGGGCTTACTGCTGGGTGCTCGACCGAAGCATGTGAGTCTCGACTTGAGTGTGGCAGCGACGGCGCATAGCTATCATCTTTTGGTGATGGGTCCGGAGGGAACGTACGTTGGCTGGCAGAACCTAACCGATGGTACAGGCTTAATGGAGTCGGGCTCCTCCAGGGAAAAATTGACTCGTCCCTATAGTCGCCTCCGGCGGCGCTTGGGTCAAAGATATCTGCATCTATATTTGCGCTCGGTCCCGTCGAAGGTTGCCAGGAAGCTTCGCCTTGACATCAAATTTTTCGAGGTGCCGCCTGGCTCGATGGCCGGGGCGGCTCTGGCTGCGGCGGCTAACTTTGCATTGGTGCTCCTGATTTCATTGATTATTCCTAGTGCCTATACTTTCAATCCTGCGGCGGATAACCCTCTGGGTAGTGATTTTCCGGCTCTTGTCCTTGCATTTCCTGCAATCGCTGGAGCGTTTGTTGGTTACGATAACCGAAGTGCTGCACTTGTTGGTGGGATGCTTTCCGCAAAGCTATCATCCATGATAACAGTCGCATTGTCCTTGGCGGCGAGCGGTCTCTTTATGGCCCAGCAGGCGCGCGTATTGCGAGAGCCAGCCGAGTATGGTGTATTCGGTATTCGTGACACTTGGTGGCAGATTGTAACGATTGTCGCCCTGCTTAACGCCTTGTATGCGGCATATACCTGGCTGGCGAGGACGCTGGCCTACTACTGGCTTGCTCAGCGGCCAGATGATCAATATCGAGATGGTCCGTCGGAGCATTAGGGGAGTTGACATGGCTGAGCAACTGACAGAAGCTCAATCAGTGAAACCACGCACGTCTAGGCGCGACAGCTCGGGCCGGATTGGTCGGGCCAGAAGTAAGCTGGTCTCAGCTGCTACCGACATGGTTAATGTCGCCGATGTAGAGCCATCTGGGTGGTACGTGCACACGGGTGAAGGCGTGGCGGTTACCGAGGGTAGCGATGAGCTGAAGCGTGTGGACGTGCATGCAACGCTGGGGGAAAAGTTCTCTCTTGCCTTGGATGCCGTGGTTGAGGTCAACAGTCGTGACGACCTCCCCGAATCTGAGCGGTTTGAAGCGCTGCAAGATTCCTACTCGGCGAAGCTTAAGGGACGAATGGATCCTGATGGACGTACTGCGGTGAATGCCGCCCGTGGCTCGGCCTCTCAGGGCGGCTGACCCACCCCGTTCGGCGCTGTTCTCCGCGGGTGGTGTCCCCTCTGACGGGCTCTGGCGTTGCCCTGCTTGATGACTGCGCGTCGTAGCCGTGGTGAATCTGATCGGATTCATGTCCGTCGGGCAGCCCTGCTCTGCGCAGATCGGTTGCATTGCCGCGTGTCAGGTTTGCAAGATTTCCTCCTTGCTAGGCGCAAGGCGTTCGTTTGAGGCCGAGTGCTCCAACCATCGCGAAAGCCCGGTAGGACTTGTTGGGCATCGCCATGGCCAAGGCTGCGAAACTTCCCCTTGCATGCTATGTTCATATGCAGAACATGTGTGCGCGATCCGAACAGCATCGCGGACGGCCTGGGAGGGTGGGGATGGCGGAGCTGCTGTCGTTGAAGGAAGCCGTGGCACGGCTGGTGCACGACGGTGACACCGTCGCGCTCGAGGGCTTCACGCACCTCATCCCCGTGGCCGCCGGCCACGAGATCATCCGCCAGGGCCGCACCGGCCTGACGTTGGTCCGCATGACGCCGGACATCGTCTACGACCAGCTCATCGGCGCGGGCTGCGCGAGCAAGCTGATCTTCTCGTGGGGCGGCAACCCCGGGGTCGGCTCGCTGCACCGGTTCCGTGACGCGGTCCAGCACTCCTGGCCGGTGCCACTGGAGATAGAGGAACACAGCCACGCGGGCATGGCGAATCGGTACGTCGCCGGTGCTTCGGGCCTGCCGTTCGCCGTCCTGCGCGGCTACACCGGAACCGATCTCCCGGCGCAGACCGACACGATCAAACCCATCACCTGCCCGTTCACCGGTGAGCGGCTGGCGGCGGTCCCCGCGCTCAACCCGGACGTCACGATCGTCCACGCCCAGCGCGCGGACAGGGCCGGAAACGTCCAGATCTGGGGCATCACCGGCGTCCAGAAGGAGGCGGTGCTCGCGGCGAAACGGTCGCTGGTCACCGTCGAAGAGGTCGTCGACGAGCTGGAGCCCCGGCCGGGCGCGATCGTCCTTCCGTCGTGGGCCGTCACCGCCGTGGCCGAGGTGCCCGGCGGAGCGAGGCCGTCGTACGCGGCGGGCTACTACGAACGGGACAACGACGCCTACCAGGCATGGGACGCGATCGGCCGGGACAGGGAGAGTTTCACCCGCTGGCTCGACGAGCTGACGGGAGTGAAGGCATGACCGAGTACACCTCCGACGAGATGATGAGCGTCGCCGCGGCCCGCGCGCTCGGCGACGGGATGTCCTGTTTCGTCGGCATCGGCCTGCCCAGCACGGCCGCCAACCTGGCTCGCCGCGGGCACGCGCCGAACCTGACGCTGATCTACGAATCCGGCTGCCTCGGCGCCAAACCGACCAGGCTCCCGCTGTCCATCGGCGACGGCGAACTCGCCGACACCGCGGACGCCGTGGTCAGCGTCCCCGAGGTCTTCAACTACTGGCTCCAGCCGGGGCGGATCGACGTCGGCTTCCTCGGCGCCGCCCAGCTGGACAAGTTCGGCAACATCAACACCACCGTCATCGGCCCTGACTACGCCAACCCCAAGGTGCGTCTCCCGGGCGCGGGCGGGGCGCCGGAGATCGCCGCTTCCTGTCGCGAGGTGTTCGTGGTGCTCAGGCAGAGCCCCCGCACGTTCGTCGAGAAGGTCGACTTCGTGACGTCGTTCGGCCACGGCACCGGCAAGGGCGATCGCGAACGCCTCGGCCTCCCAGGCGCCGGGCCGACGCTGGTGGTCACCGACCTCGGCCTGATGCGGCCCGACCCGGAGACCGCCGAGCTCACGCTCACCGAACTGCACCCCGGGGTAGAGGTCGATCAGGTCGTCGAAGCGACCGGGTGGAAACTGAAGGTGTCCGGCGACCTGGGCACCACCCCGGCGCCGACCGAGGCAGAACTCCGCATCCTCCGAGACCTCAAAAGGGCGAGCGCATGACCGACGTCTTCCTGTTCGACGCCATCCGTACCCCGTTCGGCAAATACGGCGGCGCCCTGTCCGGGGTGCGCCCGGACGACCTCGCCGCCACCGTGCTGCGGGCGCTGGCCGAGCGCAACGACCTCGACCCGGCCACCGTCGACGAGGTCGTGCTCGGCGACGCCAACGGCGCGGGCGAGGACAACCGCAACGTCGCGCGGATGGCGGCGCTACTGGCGGGCTGGCCGACCACCGTGCCCGGCGCCACGGTGAACCGGCTGTGCGGCTCGGGCCTCGACGCCGTCATGCAGGCCAGCCGGACGATCCAGGTCGGCGACGCCTCGCTCGCGGTCGCCGGCGGGGTCGAGTCGATGAGCCGCTCGCCGCTGGTCATGCAGAAACCGGAGAAGGCCTTCCCGGCGGGCAACCAGACGCTGTACTCCACCGCGCTGGGCTGGCGCATGGTCAACCCGAAGATGCCCGAGCAGTGGACGGTCTCGCTCGGCGAGTCCACCGAGCAGCTCGCGGAGCGCTACGGCATCGGCCGCGACGAGCAGGACGCGTTCGCCGTCCGCAGCCACGTCAACGCCGCCCGCGCCTGGGACGAGGGCTTCTACGACGACCACGTCGTCCCGGTGGAGGGGGTCGAACTCACCCGCGACGAAGGTATCCGGCCGGACTCCAGCCCGGAGAAGCTCGCGAAGCTGAAGCCCGTCTTCCGTCCACAAGGGACGGTCACGGCCGCGAACGCGTCACCGCTGAACGACGGCGCCTCCGCTCTGCTCCTCGGCGACGAGGCGGCGGGCAAGCGGATCGGCAAGGCGCCGCTGGCCCGGATCGCCGGCCGGGGCGCGGCGGGTGTCGATCCGGACGTCTTCGGCATCGGCCCGGTACGCGCGGCCGAGATCGCCTTGGAGCGGGCCGGGATCGGCTGGGAAGACCTGGCCGCGGTGGAGCTGAACGAGGCCTTCGCCGCGCAGTCGCTGGCCTGTCTGCGGGACTGGTCGAAGCTCGACCCGGAGATCGTCAACGTGAACGGCGGCGCGATCGCGATCGGGCATCCGCTGGGCGCTTCCGGCGGCCGGATCGTCGGCACCCTGGCCCACCACCTGCGCCGCACCGGCGGCCGATGGGGTCTGGCCGCCATCTGCATCGGCGTCGGCCAGGGGCTGGCCATCGTCGTCGAAGCCCAGTGACCCACTGACCCGCGCTGGAGGGAACAGCATGTCGGCACCCGCAGAACTGAGGCTCCCGCGCTACCGGCGCGATCCGGAGGGCACGCATCCGCCGCTCGATTCCGCCGGCTACCGGTCGACGGCGCTGCGGCACCCCAAGGAGCCGTTGATCGTGCTCCCGCATCTGCTGACCGAGGTCACCGGGCCCGCGCTGGGGCCTGGCCGGATCGGCGAGTTCGACAACGACCTCACCAAGGGGCACGCGGGGGAGCCGCAGGGCCAGCGGATCATCGTCACCGGGCGGCTGCTCGACGGCGACGGGCGGCCGATCCGCGATTCGCTCGTCGAGATCTGGCAGGCGAACGCGGGCGGCCGGTACCGGCACACCGGCGATCGCTGGCCGTCGCCGCTGGATCCGAACTTCGACGGCGCGGGCCGGACGCTCACCGACTCCGAAGGGCGCTACACCTTCACCACCGTCAAACCGGGCGCGTATCCGTGGAAGAACCACGACAACGCCTGGCGGCCGGCGCATATCCACTTCTCCGTCTTCGGCAGCGCGTTCACCCAGCGGCTGGTCACCCAGATGTACTTCCCGGAAGACCCGCTGTTCTCGCAGGACCCGATCTTCAACTCCATCCCGGACGAGAAGGCGCGGCAGCGGATGATCGCGCGCTTCGACCTCGACCGCACGGAGGCCGAGTGGGCGCTGGCCTTCCAGTTCGACATCGTCGTGCGCGGCCGGGAGGCTTCGGTCTTCGAAGACGAGGAGGACGAGCACTGATGCCGGAGACGACGCCTTCCCAGACCGTCGGCCCGTACCTGTCGATCGGCCTGCCCTGGGCGGACGGGCCGGACGTCGTCCCCGCGGACGAACCGGCCGCGATCCGCATTCACGGCCGTGTCCTCGACGGCGCGGGCGAACCGGTGCCGGACGCGATGATCGAGACCTGGCAGGCCGACGCCGACGGCCGGTTCGACCACCCCGACGACCCGCGCGGAGCGGTCGCGAGCGGGTTCCGGGGCTTCGGCCGCTGTCCCACCGACCCGAACGGCGACTACGAGATCCGGACGATCATGCCCGGCTCGCTGCCCGGACCAGCGGGCGGCGAGCAGGCGCCGCATATCGACGTCTCGGTGTTCGCACGCGGGCTCCTCCACCGGGTGGTCACGCGGATCTACTTCGAGGACAACGACAACTCCGGGGATCCGGTGCTCGCGTCGGTCCCGGAGGCGCGCCAAGGCACCTTGATCGCCACCAAGACCGGCGACGGCTACCGGTTCGACATCCGGTTACAGGGCGAAGGGGAGACGGTGTTCTTCGATGTCTAGGTCTTCGAGGTCCGAGCCGGTGAAGGTGCACAGCGTCGCGGAGGGGCCTGCCGACGGCCCCGTCGTGGTGTTCAGTGGATCGCTCGGCAGCGATCACCGCATGTGGGAACCGCAGGTGAAACCCTTGGTGGCGCAGGGTTTCCGGGTGATCCGGTACGACACCCGCGGGCACGGCGCGTCCCCGGTCCCTGCCGGGCCGTACACGCTCGCGGATCTCGGCGGTGACCTGCTCGCGCTGCTCGACGAGCACGGTGCCGAACGGGCCCATGTCGTCGGGCTGTCGCTCGGCGGGATGACCGGGATGTGGCTCGGTGCCAACGCGCCGGACCGGATCGCGAGTCTCGTGCTGTGCTGCACGTCCGCGAAGCTCGGCCCGCCGAGTATGTGGGCGGACCGGGCGAAGACGGTCCGGGAGAGCGGCACCGCGGCGGTCGCCCAGGCCGGGGTCGGCCGCTGGCTGACCACCGGGTACGCCGCCGCGTATCCGGAACAGGCCGAGTACCTGCGCGAGATGATCGCGGGCGTCCCCGCCGAGGGCTACGCGGCGTCCTGCCAGGCCATCGAACGGATGGACCTCGTCGGCGATCTGCCCAAGATCGCGGCGCGGACCCTGGTCATCGCCGGGGCCCAGGATCCGGCCACCCCGGTCGAGCACGCCGAGGTGATCGCCGGCGGCATCCCGGACGCGCGGATCGAAGTCGTCGAAGACGCCGCGCATCTGGGGAGTTTCGAGCAGCCGGAGCGGTTCAGCGCGTTGATCCTCGAACATCTGGAGGCCGCCCGATGAGCGAAGACCCCTACGAGACCGGCATGCGGGTGCGCCGCGAGGTCCTCGGGGACGAGCACGTCGATCGAGCCGTCGCGCGCACCACGGAGTTCAGCCGCCCGTTCCAGGACTACATCACCCGGGGCGCCTGGGGATCGGTCTGGTCGCGGGACGGGCTCGACCGCAAGACCCGCAGCTGCGTCACCCTGGCCGCGCTCACCGCGCTGCACGCCCACGACGAACTCGCGATGCACGTCCGCGCCGCCGTCCACAATGGACTCACCGCGCAGGAGATCTCCGAGGTGCTGCTGCACACCGCCGTCTACGCGGGCGCCCCGGCCGCCAACGCGGCGTTCGCGGTGGCCCAGCGGGTACTGGCCGAACTCGGTGAGCCTGCGGCCCAGAAGGAGGGCGGCGGTTAGGGTTCTCCCATGGACGAAGGCGAGGTGACCGAGCGCGGGGCGCATCATGTCCAGTCGCTGGAGCGCGGGCTGGCCGTGATCAAGGCGTTCAACGAGGACGCGGCCGAACTCACGCTGAGCGACGTCGCCCGGGCGACCGGGCTGACCAGGGCGGCCGCCCGCCGGTTCCTGCTCACCCTCGTCGACCTGGGATACGTGCGCACGGACGGCAAGTACTTCTCGCTCACCGCGCGGGTCCTCGAACTCGGCTACTCGTACCTGTCGAGCCTGTCGCTGCCGGAGGTCGCCCAGCCTCATCTCGAACGGCTCTCCGCCGAGGTGCACGAGTCGAGTTCGATCTCAGTGCTCGAAGGCCCGGACATCGTCTACGTCGCCCGCGTGGCCGTCTCGCGGATCATGACCGTCAGCATCAACGTCGGGACCCGCTTCCCGGCCCACGCGACGTCGATGGGGCATGTCCTGCTGGCGGGCCTGGAGGACGACGACCTGCACGGCTACTTCGACGCGGCCAAACTCGAGAAGCTGACCGCGCACACGCTGACCAGGCAAAAGGATCTGCTCGCCGAGCTGGAGAAGGTGTACCGGCAGGGCTACGCGATGGTCGACCAGGAACTCGAAGAGGGTCTCCGCTCGATCGCCGCGCCGATCCGGGACCGGCGGGGGAAGGTCGTGGCCGCGGTCAACCTCTCCACGCACGCCAGCCGCACGACGCCGGAGTCGGTCGAGCAGGAACTGCTGCCGTCACTGCTCGCGGCTGCGCGGGCCATCGAAGCCGACCTTGCCTCGGCGCCGCCGACCAGGGCGAGGCATGGCTGAGGTCGCGGGGCTGCTCCTCGCTGCCGGGGCCGGGCGCCGGTTCGGTGGTCCGAAGGCACTGGCGGTCCTCGACGGCGAGCCGTTCGTCGTCCGGTCGCTGCGGGTGCTCGCCGAAGCGGGTTGCGTCCCGGTCCGGGTGGTGCTGGGCGCCTCGGCCGCGCAAGCCCGCGCGCTGCTGCCCGATCCCGAGGCCGCCGTCGTGGCCGAGGACTGGGAGTCCGGCATGGGCGCGTCACTGCGCGCGGGTCTGCGCGCGCTCGCCGAAACCGATGCCGAAGCCGCCGTCGTCCATCTCGTGGATCTGCCCGGGGTCGGCGCCGAAGTGGTCCGCCGGGTCGCCGACGGAGCCGATGAGAACACCGTCGCGCGTGCCGCTTACGACGGCGTTCCCGGCCATCCCGTGGTTCTCGGCCGTCGCTGGTGGCCGGAGATCGTCGCGGGCGCGTCCGGGGACAAGGGCGCCCGCGACTGGCTCCGCGCGCGCCGAGACCTGAGGCTCGTCGAATGCGGTGACCTCGGCACCGGGCACGACGTGGACCGTCGCGAGGATCTTCCAGGCTGATCTCCGGCTCACCGGGGCTTACGATCGAGACCGTGACCGTCGAATCGCCCGAGAAACTGGCCGAAGCCCTCGAAGCGGTCGGCTATCTCGCCGACGACGGCATCGCCACGGCCGGGTTCCTCGCCGTGGCGCTCGGCCGCCCGTTGTTCTGCGAGGGCGAACCGGGTACCGGCAAGACCTCGCTCGCGCTGGGACTGGCCGAAGCGCTCGGCCTGCCGCTCATCCGTCTCCAGTGTCACGAGGGGATCGACGCGGCGCAGGCACTGTACGAATGGGACTTTCCCCGTCAGCTGCTGCACCTGCGGGCGCTGGAAGCCGCGGGTGACGGCGGCCTCGACGTCGAGGCCGCCGAACAGTCCCTCTACACCGAACGGTTCCTGCTTTCCCGGCCGCTGCTGAAGGCGTTGCAGACCGCGCCGTGTGTCCTGCTGGTCGACGAGATCGACCGGGCCGACGACGAGTTCGAAGCCTTCCTGCTGCAACTCCTCGACGAGAACGCGGTGACGATCCCCGAGTTCGGCGAGGTGCGTGCCGAGCACCCGCCGCTCGTGGTGCTCACCTCCAACCGGACGCGGGAGGTGCACGACGCGCTGAAACGCCGCTGTCTCTATCACTGGCTGGAACATCCGGACCTCGGCCGTGAAGTCGAGATCCTGCGCCGCAAGATCCCGCGTCTCGGCGAGACGCTCGCGGCCCAGGTCGCGACGGCGGTGCACCGGCTTCGCGCGATGGAGTTGCTGAAACCGCCCGGGGTGGCGGAATCCCTGGACTGGGCTCAGGCGCTCCTCGCGCTCGGGATGTCCGAATTGGACGCCGCGGCCGCCGCCAGGACACTCGGTTCGGTGCTCAAGTACAGCGAAGACCTGGACAGGGTCCGGGCCAAACTGGACAAGCTGCTCGCCTGAGGTTCAGCGGCGCCGCAGCGACGCGTCGAGCAGCGAGGGCGGGGTGTCGTGTTTCTCCTCGGGGGCGAGGTCGGTGCCCGGGTCGACGATCTCGTCGATCGCGTCGAGGACGTCGGACGGCAGCACCGTGTCCGCGGCGGCGAGTTGCGACTCGAGGTGTTCCAGCGTGCGGGGCCCGATGATCGCGCTCGTCACTCCCGGATGCGCGACGACGAAGCCGAGCGCGAGCTGGATCAGGCTCAGCCCCGCCTGGTCGGCGACCTTGGCCAGCCGTTCGACGGCCTCCATCCGGGTCCGGTTGACCTGCCGCGTCAGGTCGAAACGCTGCGGCAGCACGGCCGAACGGTTCGTGCTGATCTCGCGGCCTTCCCGGACCGCGCCGGAGAGCCAGCCGGACGCCAGCGGGCTCCACGCCAGCACGCCCATCCCGTACTCCTCGGTCACCGGCAGCACATGCGTTTCGATGCCGCGCTGCAGGATCGAGTAGCCGGGCTGCTCGGTGACGTACCGGCTCAGCCGGTGCTCGCGAGCGGCCCATTGGGCCTGCACGATGCGATACGCGGGGAACGTCGACGAACCGAAGTAGCGGATCTTCCCCGCGCGCTGAAGATCCGTGAGCGCGGAAAGGGTTTCCTCGTCGCTGGTCTTCGGGTCCCAGCGATGGATCTGGTAGAGGTCGACGTGGTCGACCCCGAGGCGGCGCAGGCTGTTGTCCAGCTCGGTGACCAGCCAGCGACGAGAAGCGCCCTGGTGATTGCGCTCTTCGCCCATCGGCATGCTTGCCTTCGTGGCCAGCACGATGTCTTCGCGGCGGCCGGCGATGGCCTTCCCGACCATCGTCTCCGACTCGCCGGCGCTGTACATGTCGGCGGTGTCGATGAGATTGACGCCGCCCGCCAGCGCGGCGTCGACGATGGCCGTGGCCTCGTCCTGGGTGGTGCGCCCGATCGCGCCGAAGTTCATCGCGCCCAGCGCGAGTGTGCTGACCTGCACACCGGTCCTGCCCAAGGTGCGGTACTGCATGACGAGGTCCTCCATGGCAAGATGAACAAGCGGAACGTTGCTCCGCTAACGATACGGAGCGGTGTTCCGTTTGGCAAGCTCGTGGAGGAGTGCGTGATGAGTGACGAGGGCACCAAGGCCAAACGCGCCGACGCCCGGCGCAACGAGAAGACCCTGCTCGACGCCGCCGCGGCCGTCTTCGTCACGTCAGGCGTCGAGGCGCCCGTTCGCGACATCGCGGCGAAGGCGGGCGTCGGGATGGGCACGATCTACCGCCACTTCCCGACCAGGGCCGACCTCATCATCGCCGTCTACCGGCATCAGGTCGACGCGTGCGCCGAAGCCGGACCGGAACTGCTGGCGTCGAGCGATTCCCCGTACGAGGCGTTGCGGCGCTGGATCGACCTCTTCGTCGATTTCCTGGTCACCAAACACGGTCTGGCGGCGGTCCTGCAGTCGGACAACGCCGGGTTCGAGACGCTGCACGCCTACTTCCTCGACACCCTCCTGCCGGTGTGCGCCCGCTTGCTCGACGCGGCGGCGGAGGCGGGCGAGATCCGCTCCGATCTGCAGGCGCTCGAAGTCATGCGCGGCGTCGGGAACCTCTGTATCGGCGCCGAAAACGATCCGCGCTACAACGCGCGCAAGATGGTCGAGGTCCTCATCGCGGGCCTCAGGACCTAGGTCCCCTTCTCGCCCGGATCCATGGCGACGGCCCATTCCGCGCGCTACAACTCGGTTATGGGACGTACACGGTGTTGTGTGGTGGGGGGCGGTCCGGCGGGGATGGTGCTCGGACTCCTGTTGGCGCGGGCCGGGGTCGAGGTCACCGTTCTCGAAAAGCACAAGGACTTCTTCCGTGATTTCCGCGGTGACACGGTGCATCCGCCGACGTTGATGTTGCTCGACGAACTCGGGCTCGGCGATCGCTTCGCGGAATTGCCTTCGCGGCGGCTGGAGAGGATGCGGATGCTGATCGGTGACGCGACCATCGTCGCCGCCGATTTCAGCCGGATCCCCGGGCCGCACAAGTACATCTCGATGGTCCCGCAATGGGATTTCCTGAATCTGCTCGCCGAAGCCGCGGCCGAGGAGCCGACGTTCACCCTGGAGATGGGTGCCGAGGTGCTCGGTCTGCGCGAGGACGGCGGCGTGCGCTATCGCGATGCCGACGGTGAGGAGCAAGAACTGGCGGCGTCGCTCGTGGTCGGCTGCGACGGCCGGGACTCGCTGATCCGCGCGGAGGCGGGGCTCGTGCCGAAGGAGTACGAGGTACCGATGGACGTCTGGTGGGTCCGGGTGCCGAAACTCGAGGACACCGGCAAAGAGGCCCAGGTGTTCGGCCGCTTCGAAGGCGGCCTCGCGGGCGTGACCATGGACCGCGGCGACTACTTCCAGACCTCGTACCTGATCCGGAAGGGACAGGACGCCGCGCAACGGGCCGAAGGGATCGAGAAGTTCCGGGAGCGGATCGGCGGCCTGTTCGGCTGGAACGACGAGCAGCTGAGCGAGATCCGCGGCTGGGACGACGTCAAACTGCTGAACGTGCGGATGTCCAAGCTTCCGCACTGGTACTCGGACCGCGTGCTCTGCATCGGCGACGCCGCGCACGCGATGTCACCGGTCGGCGGGATGGGCGTCAACATCGCGGTGCAGGACGCCGTGGCGGCCGCGCGGATCCTCGCCGCCCCGCTGCTGCGCGGGACGCTGACCGCCCGGGACCTCGCCCGCGTGCAGCGCCGGCGGGCCGTGGCCGTCACGCTCGCCCAGAAGCAGCAATTGGAGGAGCACAAGATGCTCATCGAACCCGCTCTGGACGGGACTCTGAACGAGCGGACGGTGCCGCTTCCGCTCCGCATTTCGGACCGGTTTCCGCAGCTCACCGCCTTGGCGGTGTTCATGGGCGGCATCGGCCCCTTGCGCGAGAAGACCCCGGCCTTCGCCCGACGAGGCTCATAATGGAGGGGTGAGCGATCCACTGGCCGGCTTCGTCGGCTTCGCGGAGACATTGCGCGAAGCCGGTTTGCCGTGTGACGCACACCGAACCCAGGCGTATCTCGAAGCCGTCAGCGCGATCGACCTCGCCGATCCCGAACAGCTGTACTGGGCCGGACGGCTGACACTGTGCGCGGATCCCGACGACATCCCGCGCTACGACGCCGCGTTCGACGGCTGGTTCACCGAAAAGGAAGCCGCACCGCGGCGGCGAAGCCGGGAAGTGGCGCCGAAGCGAGCCAGGATCGCGACGCTCGCGCACGCGGGCCAGGGCGAATCCGGCGCGGAACCCGACGAACTCCGCGTGGCGGCGAGCGAAGAAGAGATCCTGCGCCACCGAGACCTCGCCGAGCTGAGTGTCGCCGAACGCGCCCACCTGCGGGAACTGCTCGCGAAACTGCGGCCGGCGCTCCCGCCGCGCTCGTCACCGCGCCGTCGCGCCGCCCGGCGGGGCGCACTCGACCCGTCACGCACGCTCCGGGCGATGCTGGCCGGCGGCGGCGAGCCCGTCCGCCTGGCGTATCGGCGACGGAGCACCAAACCGCGCCGCCTCGTCCTCCTGATCGACGTTTCCGGCTCGATGGGGCCGTACGCCGACGCGCTGTTGAGGTTCGCGCACGTCGTCGCCCGGCGCGCCCCCGGCCGGGTCGAGGTGTTCACGCTGGGCACCCGGCTCACCAGGGTCTCCCGCCAGCTCCGGCTGCGCGATCCCGAGCACGCGATGCTCGCCGCGGCCGCCGCGGTCCCCGATTTCGCGGGCGGGACCCGGCTCGGCGAGACCCTGCGGGCGTTCCTCGACCGGTGGGGACAACGCGGCGTGGCCAGACGATCCGTGGTCACCGTGTTCTCCGACGGCTGGGAACGGGGCGACACCGCCCTGCTCGGCGAGCAGCTCGCCAGGCTGCGGCGGCTCGCGCACGTCGTATTCTGGGTGAATCCGCACGCGGGGCGGGCAGGTTACGCTCCCGTGCAGTCCGGCATCGTGGCCGCGCTCCCGTACCTCGATCGGCTGCTCGCCGGGCACAGCTTGGCCACCTTGGAACGACTTCTCGTGGAGATCGCCGATGCGTGACGTACTGGACGAACTGCACCGCCGCTGGGCGGCAGGCGAGACGGTGGGGGTCGGCACCGTGGTGGCGACGTTCTCGTCGGCGCCGCGAAGCCCCGGCGCGGCGATGCTCGTCGCCCCGGACGGCACGGTCACCGGCAGTGTCTCCGGCGGCTGCGTCGAAGGTGCCGTCTACGAACTCGCGCAGCAGGTGGTCGCCGAACGCTCGCCCGTGTTGCAGCGCTACGGCGTTTCCGACGACGACGCGTTCGCCGTCGGGCTGACCTGCGGCGGGATCATCGACATCTACGTCCAGCACATCGACCGCGACTCGATGCCCGAGCTCGGCGACGTCGTCGAATCGGTCCACAGTGGACAGCCGGTCGCCGTGGTCACGGTGATCGAGCACGAACGCGAGGGCATGGTCGGGGAGCACCTGATCGTCTGGCCGGATCGCGTCGCCGGTTCGCTCGGTTCGTCGCGGATGGACGACGCGGTCGTCGACGACGCGCGCGGCATGCTCGCCGGCGGCCGCACTGGCACGCTGCACTACGGGCCGGACGGGCAGCGGCGCGGCGAGGGGATGACGGTCTTCGTCAACTCCTTCGAGCCGCCCGCGCGCTTGCTGGTCTTCGGCGCGATCGACTTCGCGGCCGCGATGGCGAAGATGGGCGCGTACCTCGGCTACCAGGTCACGGTCTGCGACGCGCGGCCCGTCTTCGCGACGAAGAGCCGCTTCCCGGACGCGCACGAGGTCGTCGTCGACTGGCCGCATCGCTATCTCAAGGCGGAAGCCGAAGCGGGCCGGATCGACGGCCGCACCGCGATCGCCGTGCTCACCCACGACCCGAAGTTCGACGTGCCGCTGCTGGAGGTCGCGTTGCGTCTCGACGTCGGCTACGTCGGCGCGATGGGTTCACGCAAGACCCACGACGATCGGTTCGCGCGGCTTCGCGAAGCCGGGGTCACCGAGGCGGAACTCGAACGGCTCTCTTCGCCGATCGGGCTCGACCTCGGCGCGCGGACCCCGGAGGAGACCGCGGTGTCGATCGCGGCGGAGATCATCGCGCTGCGCTGGAGCGGTTCGGGATCGCGGCTCGCCGAACTCAGCGGCCGGATCCACGGCTGACGCCGGGCACCGGGACCGCCTGGCTCGACTTGACCACCTCGAAGGCGGGCAGGGTTTCGAACCGTTTGACGTGCTCGTCGAACAGTTTCCTGGACAGGTACCGGCTCGCCTTGAGATCCGGGGTGAGCAGCACGACGACGTAGTCCCACTGCCCGACGATGCTGTAGCAGTGCTGCACGCGGGGCTCGGCCAGCATGCGCTCGCGGAAGGCCGCGTGGCTTTTCTCGTCGTCGTCGGTCAGTGCGACCAGGATGACCGACGTCATCCCCGCGCCGAGCGCCTCCGGATCGAGTACGGCGACCTCGGCGCGGATCACGCCGTCGGCGCGCAGCCGGGTCAGCCTTCGCTGGACCGCGCTGGGGGAGAGGCCGACGGCGTCGCCCAAGTCGTGCAGGGGGCGGGCCGCGTCGGCCTGGACGAGGTCGAGCAGCAGGTGGTCGAGTTCGTCGAGAGGCACGCAAGAATCTTGCACGCGGGCGGGAAAATTTACAATCGGCGTGATCGGCTCCCGGCCTAGCTTGAGTGTCATGGACCTGAAGCTGGACAACGTCGTCGAGGCGGCGAAGGTGATCGACCCCGTTTTCCTCGACTCCCCGCAATACAGCGACGAACAGCTGAACGGACGGCTCGGCCGTCAGGTGCTGGTGAAGATCGAAACGCTGAACCCGTTGCGCAGCTTCAAAGGCCGCGGCGCGGACTACTTCGCCGCCGGGCTGGAGCCGGGCACCACGATGGTGTGCGGGACCAGCGGCAACTTCGGGCAGGCCGTCGCGTTCGCCGCCAGGAAGCACGATCTGCGGGCCGAGGTGTTCGTCCCCGCCGACATCTCCCCGGTCAAACTGCGGCGGATGAAGACGCTGGGCGCGCGGGTGCGCCGGGTCGAGGGCGAGGCGAAGACCGCCGCGGCCGCCTTCGCCGCCGAAGCCCCCGACCGTGTCTTCGTGGTCGACGGCCGGGAGCCCGCGATCTCCGAAGGCGCGGGCACGATCGGGCTGGAACTCGCGCGGGAAGACGGGATCGACACCGTCGTGCTCCCGGTCGGCGACGGCGCGCTGATCGCCGGGGTCGCGCTGTGGCTCAAGGCGCATACGCCGGACGTCCGGATCGTCGGCGTCGGGACCACGTCGGCACCCGCGATGGCGAAGAGCTGGCTGGCGGGTGAGCCGATCACCGTCGACCGGGCCGACTCGTTCGCCGGCGGTATCTCGATCCGCACGCCGGAACCCGAATCCATCCGGCGGCTGCGGTCGCTCGTGGACGATTTCGTGCTGGTCGGGAACGACGATCTGCGGGCGGCCATGCGGCTGGGCGCGGAAACTCTCGGCGTCCTCCCCGAACCCGCGGGCGCCGCGGGCCTGGCCGCGCTGACCGTGCACGACATCCCGGGGGACCGGGTCGCCACCGTGATCACCGGTGCGAACGCGGTCTCACCGACGGCGTGGTCGTGAGTGGCGTTTCGGGTTGGGCACAGGCGCGGCGTGATTGAAGGCGTGACTCGCGTGATCCTGGGCGCGACTCGCGTGACTGGAGGCCGCACTCGCGAGTTCCGCCTCTGATCACGCGAGTTCCGGCTTCGATCACGTGAGTGCGGTGCTCTGTCTTCGTGAGTGGCGTTCGGGCTAGCCGCCAACCGTGTCCTGGAGACCTACTGGCGGTCCTGCGTGACTGGATGGACGACACACGTGATCAGACGGACGACACGTGTGTCTGGACGGCCGACTCGCGGTGGAGGCTTCGCCGCGGTCGTGTCGTCCATCTGGTCACGCGTGTCGTCCGTCGGATCACACGTGTCGTCCGTTCAAACACGCTGTACCTAAAGGACACTCGCGCTTTCTCCGCACTTGCGTCTGTTTTCTGCTGCCACCAACGCATCTGCGGACCCGTTCGCGAGTCACCCCCTGGTGGGGGTTGCCCTGGCAGGAGTGACGTAGCACGCTCGACTGTGAGTCCGATCACGGTCGTTCCGGGGTCGGTCCGTGACAACCGAATGACCGGCCGCTCCCGAACGACCCCGGACCAGCGCGGGGTTTCTCTTGCTTTGGAGGCCTGATGCGCATCACCGTCACCGTCGACGGCACCAGCTACACAGACGACGTCGAGCCCCGGACCCTCCTCGTGCATCATCTGCGCGAACGGCTCGGGAAGGTAGGCACCGTGGTCGGCTGCGACACCAGCAACTGCGGCGCCTGCACCGTCCACCTCGACGGGCACAGCGTGAAATCCTGTTCGGTGCTCGCGGTCCAGGCCGACGGCTGCGAGGTCACCACGATCGAGGGACTCGCCCGCGACGGGGAACTGCACCCGGTGCAGAAGGCCTTCCACGAGAATCACGCGCTCCAGTGCGGTTTCTGCACGCCCGGCATGATCATGCAGTCGATCGACCTGCTCGCCGACAATCCCGACCCCGACGAGAAAGCCGTCCGCGAAGGACTCGAAGGCAACCTGTGCCGGTGCACGGGCTACCAGAACATCGTCCGCGCGGTCCGCGACGCCGCCCACGAGATGCGGCCCGGCGCCGGTCCCGAAGCCGAGCGGCTCGCCTCGGACACCGCCTCCCGTGTCGGCGCGGGTGGTGAGTGATGACCTCCACGATCGAACCGGAGGTCGGCAAGTCCCGCCGCCGCAAGGAGGACGAGCGCCTCATCACCGGCCGGACCCGCTGGACCGACAACCTGACCCTCCCCGGCATGCTGCACCTCGCCGTGCTCCGCAGCCCGTTCGCGCACGCCAAGATCGTCTCGATCGACGTGACCGAGGCGAAATCCGCGCCGGGGGTGGTCGCGGTCTTCACCGGGAAGGACCTCGACCCCGAGGGCGCCATCGGCATGCCGTGCGCGTGGCCGATCACCCCGGACATGAAATCGCCGAGGCGGCCCATCCTCGCCTCGGACACGGTGAACTTCGCCGGTGAGGGTGTCGCGGTGGTCGTCGCCCGCACGTCGGCCGAAGCGCACGACGCGCTCGAAGCGATCGACGTCGACTACGACGAGCTGCCGGTCGTCCTCGGTCTGGAGAACGCGCTCGCCGAGGGCGCGCCGCTGGTGCACGAGGAGCTCGGCACCAACCAGAACGCGGTGTGGGTCTTCGATTCCGCCGACGCGGGAACGGGTTCCAGTGTCGAAGACGCGATCTCGAACTCCGAGGTCGTCCTCAAACGGCGGTTCCGTCAGCAGCGCCTGGTGCCGGCGTTCATGGAACCGCGGGCGTGCGTCGTGGACCCGACGGGCAATCAGCTGGTCATGTGGTCGGCCACGCAGGTCCCGCACATCCTCAAGACGATGACCGCGGCCACGCTCGGCCTGCCCGAGCACAAGGTGCGGGTGATCGCGCCGGACGTCGGCGGCGGGTTCGGCGGCAAGATCGCCGTGCTGCCCGAAGAGATGATGGCGACGCTCATCGCGCAGCGGCTCGGCAAACCGGTGAAGTGGAACGAGTCCCGTTCGGAGACGATGGTCGCCGCGCACCACGGCCGCGACCAGATCCAGGACCTCACCATCACCGCGAACCGCGACGGCACGGTGACCGGCCTGAAGGTCGAACTGCTCGCCGACATGGGCGCGTATCTCGGGCTCGTCGGCCCCGGCGTGCCGATCCTCGGCGCGTTCATGTTCAACGCGATCTACAAGTTCCCGGCGTACCACTTCGCCTGCACCAACGTGTTCACCAACACCACGCTCACCGACGCCTATCGCGGCGCCGGGCGGCCGGAGGCCACGTTCGGGATCGAGCGGATGATGGACGAACTCGCCGTCGAGCTGGGCATGGACCCGATGGAGATCCGCGAGAAGAACTGGATCAAGCACGAGGAGTTCCCGTTCACCACGATCGCCGGGCTGACCTATGACTCGGGCAACTACGAGGCGGCCACCGAGAAGGCCAAACAGCTCTTCGACTACGACGGCCTCCGCCGTGAACAGAAGGAACGGCGGGAATCGGGCGACCCGGTCCAGCTCGGCATCGGCATCTCGACGTTCACCGAGATGTGCGGTCTCGCGCCGTCGCGGGTGCTCGGCTCGCTGGACTACGCGGCGGGCGGCTGGGAGCACGCGGAGATCCGGGTGCTGCCCACCGGCAAGATCGAGGTCATCACCGGCGCCTCCGCGCACGGACAGGGCCACGAGACGGCGTGGAGCCAGATCGTCGCCGACAAACTCGGCGTCCCCTTCGAGGACATCGAGGTCATCCACGGCGACACCCAGTCCTCGCACAAGGGCATGGACACCTACGGCTCCCGGTCGCTGGTGGTCGGCGGGATCGCGGTGGTCAAGGCGGCGGACAAGGTGCTCGCCAAGGCCAAGCCGATCGCGGCGCATCTGATGGAATGCGCCGAGGACGACCTCGAATTCTCGGCGGGCAAGTTCTCGGTCAAGGGCACGGATTCCTCGACGTCCATCCAGGACATCGCGTGGGCCGTGTTCTCGGCGCACAACCTGCCGGACGGGGTCGAGCCCTCGCTCGACTCGTCGGACACGTTCGATCCGGAGAACTTCTCCTTCCCGCACGGCACGCATCTCTGCGCGGCCGAGGTCGACACGGAGACCGGGCGCGTGCGGTTGCGCTCCTACGTCTGCGTCGACGACGTCGGTGTCGCGGTCAATCCGCTGATCGTCGAAGGCCAGGTGCACGGCGGGCTCGCGCAGGGCATCGCGCAGGCGTTGTTCGAGGAGGCCGTCCACGACGAAGGCGGCACCCTGACGACGGGGACGTTCGCCGACTACCTGCTCCCGTCGGCGGCGGATCTGCCCAGCTTCACCACCGACCGCACCGAAACCCCGTCGACGACGAACCCGTTGGGTGCCAAGGGAGTCGGGGAGGCGGGCACGATCGCCTCGACCCCGGCGGTGGTCAACGCCGTGGTCGACGCCGTCCGGCACTTCGGGGTGAACGACATCGAAATGCCGTTGACCCCGATGCGGGTCTGGCACGCCATCCAGCACGGGTCGGCCGCCGCGGGCGGACTGGGCTCGGAAGCCGGTGGCGGTCTCGGTTCGATCGACGCCACCGGAGGTGCCCAATGATCCCGGCCCCGTTCGACTACGTCGCTCCGTCCACAGTGGACGAGGCGATCACCGCGCTCGCCGAAGCCGGTGAGGACGCCAAGGTGCTGGCGGGTGGGCAAAGCCTGCTGCCGGTGCTGCGGATGCGGCTCGCCACGCCGACCACGCTGGTCGACCTCGGGAAGGTCGCCGAACTGCGCGGCGTCCGCGAGGACGGCGACGCGCTGGTGATCGGCTCGATGACCACGCATTACGACGTCCAGCGGGACGCGTTGGTCGCCGAGCACGCCGCGCTGCTCAAGGCCGCCACCGACACGGTGGCCGATCCGCAGATCCGCCATCGCGGCACGTTCGGCGGCGCCATCGCGCACGCCGATCCCGCCGGTGACCTGCTGGCGCCGGTGCTCGCGCTCGGCTGCGAACTCGTCGTCGCCGGGCCGGGCGGGCGGCGGACGGTGGCCGCGGCGGACTTCTTCCAGGACATGTTCACCACCGCGCTCGCCGCGGACGAACTGCTGGTCGAGGTCCGGGTGCCGAAGCACACCGGCTGGCACGCCCACTACGAGAAGTTCAACCGGGTCGCGCAGGCGTGGTCGATGGTCGCGGTCGCGGCCTGCGTCCGCACCGAGGCGGGCACCATCGAGGAGGCGCGGGTCGCGCTCACCAACATGGGCTCGACCCCGGTACGGGCGGCCGGGGTCGAGGAGGCGCTGGTCGGCTGCGCGGCCACCGCCGAGGCGATCCGCGGCGCGGCCGAACGCGCGGCCGAGGGCACGAACCCCACGGCCGACGGCAACTCCGACGTCGAGTACCGGCAGCACCTCGCGCGGGTGCTGACCGGCCGGGCGGTCCTCGCGGCCGCGGGTGGCTAAGACACAGAAGGGAGGTCGGCCCGTGCGGCTCGACCACGAATTCACCGTTCCCGCCCCGGTCGGCGAGGTCTGGAAGGCCGTCGTCGACCCGGAACGGGTGGCGCCGTGCATGCCGGGCGCCACCGTCACCGAAGTCGACGGGGACGCCTTCAAAGGCACGGTGAAGGTCAAGCTCGGGCCGATCTCCCTGCTCTACAAGGGAACCGGCCATTTCGTCGAGAAGGACGCCGACGCGAAGAAAGTGGTGATCAAGGCCGCGGGCAAGGACGCCCGAGGGGCGGGCACGGCGTCGGCGACCGTGACGCTCACCCTGACCGAGAAGGACGGCGTCACGCACGGCGCCGTCGCCACGGAACTGGCCGTCACCGGTAAGCCGGCGCAGTTCGGACGAGGGATGATCTCCGAGGTCGGCGGCAAGATCCTCGACTCGTTCGCGGAGTGCCTGTCCGGCAAACTCGCCACCGCGCCCGAGCCCGAGAAGACCGAGGAACGCCCGCCGTTGAAAGCGGTGAAGCCGGTATCGGAGGGCGAAGCCATCGATCTGATGGAGTACGCGGGCGAATCCGTGGTCAAACGGGTGGCTCCGGTGCTGGTGGCCGTCGCCGGGGTGCTGCTGATCGTCGCCATCGTCAGGGCTGTGACGCAGCGGACGAAATAGTCGGGGGCCGCCACCGTTGAACCGGGTATGAAGGCGGATCACGAAGTCGACGTGGCGGTGATCGGGGCGGGCCAGGCCGGTCTGTCGGCGGCGTATCACCTGCGCCGCGCGGGATTCGCCAACGAGGCGGGTTTCGTCGTGCTCGACCACGGCAAACGGCCCGGTGGCGCGTGGCAGTACCGGTGGCCTTCGCTGATCGTCGAGAAGGTCCACGGCATCTACGACCTCCCCGGGATGGCCTTCGGCACCCCGGATCCGAAGCAGCCCGCCGCCGACGTCGTCTCCGAGTACTTCGGCCGCTTCGAACGTACCTACGACCTCCCTGTCCATCGTCCGGTCGATGTCCTGTCGGTGAGCGCGGGGGAAGATCGGCTGATGGTGGCGAGCGCGGCGGAAACGTGGGCCGCGCGGGCGGTGATCAGCGCGACCGGCACCTGGGACCGGCCGTTCTGGCCGCACTATCCCGGGCAGGAGACCTTCCGGGGGCGCCAGCTGCACACCGCCGACTACACCGGCGTCGAGGCTTTCCGCGGGAAGCGGGTCGTCGTGGTCGGTGGCGGTTCGTCGGCCGTCCAGCTGCTGTTGGAGATCGCGCCGTTCGCGCGGTCGACGCGCTGGGTGACCCGGCGTCCGCCGGTGTGGCGCGAAGAGCCGTTCAGCGAGGACTGGGGCCGTGAGGCCGTCGCGAAGGTCGACAGGCGCGTCCGCGAGGGCCTGCCGCCCGAAAGCGTCGTCAGCGTGACCGATCTGGCCGTGACCCCCGAAGTGCGCGCGGGGCTGGACGCGGGTGTCCTCGACCGTCGCCCGATGTTCCAGCGGTTCACGCCGGACGGCGTGGAGTGGGCGGACGGCACCTTCGAGCCCGCCGACGTCATCCTGTGGGCCACCGGATTCCGGGCCGCGATCGACCATCTGGCGCCGCTGCACTTGCGCGCCACCGGGGGCGGGATCCGGATGGACGGCACTCGCGTCGTCGCCGAACCGCGGCTGCACCTGGTCGGCTACGGCCCGTCCGCCAGCACCGTCGGCGCGAACCGGGCGGGCCGCACGGCCGTCACCGAGATCCGGCGCCTGCTCGGACGCTGAGGCGGTCGAGGATCGCGGCCAGGCCGGCGGGCCGCCGGAAGAAACCGGCGTGGCTGCTTGCGAGATCGTGGACGTCGAACGGGTTGTCCGGTGTGAGCGCGTCGCCCTCGGCGATGTAGCGGTCCTGCACGGCGAGCGGCATCGACCGGTCGCCGGTCAGTCTCACGAACGAATGCGGGATCCGGCCCCAGGAATCCTTGTCGGCGCGGTGGTCCCACTGCTGACCGGTCAGCCAGGACACCTCGTCGGGCTGGCTCGTGACGACGACCTGGAGGAACTGCTCCTCAGTGAGTTCGGCGGCGATGGCCTTCCGCAGCGCCTCGCGTTGCGCGCGGTCGGCGCCACGCCAGTTGATCCGGACGAATCCCTGGCGCGCCGGATCACCGACGAAAAGGGGCGCCATCGCGGAGAAGAAGTCGCCGGACGCCCATTCGGGCGACATCGCGTACTCGCCGGGACGACGGTCCACCGGGCACTGCGCGGCGACGTAGACGACCCGGTCGATCAGCTCAGGGATCGCGTTGGCGGCGGCGGTCACCGGGAGCCCGCCGAAACTGTGCGCGACGAGGACGACGGGGCCGTGGTGGCGCACCCGCTGGACCGCCTCGACGACCGGCCGGACGAAGTCGGCCGCGGTCACGTCGCTCATCACCGAAGGCTCGGCCGCGAAGGTTTCGAGGTCCTGTTCGTGATAGGCCCTGGTGAATCCCGCGCCCCTGCCGGGGAGATCGACCGCGAGCGTCCGATGCCCGCGCAGCGCCATTTCCCGCTGAGTGGCCGTCCAGGCGTGTGCCGAACTTCCCGAACCGTGCACGAAGACGAAAGTGGGAATCATGCGTTCGATTGTGGCGGAATCGAACGCACGAAACCGGCGGTCGCCCCAAAGGGTGGCAAAGAAGGGACGGCGGGGCGTTCTCGTTCATCGGCCGGTATCTCGCGAAGAGCGCATCACTCCTTTGGCAGTGGAAACGAAAACCACGGAATTCGCACTGGGGGATGACCATGCCACCGATCGACCACTTCGCACCGCCGCATCGCGTCCGTTCCGGCACCTGCCTCACGGATCTGCTCGGGTATTGGTCGGAGACAAGGCCGGAGGCGGTGGCCGTCGTCGACGGCCACCGGGAAATGACCTTCCGCGGACTGGAAGAAGCGAGCGCGGGACTCGCCGCGTATCTCGCCGAGCTGGGAATCGGGGTGGACGACACCGTCGGCCTGCACGTCGAGCCCTCCGCGGACCTGATGATCGGTGCGTGGGGAATTCTCGCCTCCGGCGCGGCTTATCTGCCGCTGTCCCCGGAATATCCGGAAGACCGGCTGCGGTACATGCTCGAAGACAGCGGGACCGGCGTCGTCGTCACGCAGCCCCATCTCGCCGGGCGCCTGGCCGGGCTGGTGCCCGCCGGGACCCGGATCGTCTCGGTGACCGACTCCCGAGCGACCGGCGTACCGCGCGGCCCCCGGCCGGAGTCGCTCGCGTACGTCATCTACACCTCCGGCAGCACCGGGAAACCGAAGGGCGTGATGATCGAGCACCACAGTGTCGTGTCGCAGCTGCGCTGGCTGCGGGCCTGCGGCCACCTGGACGCGGACGTCACGGTGCTGCAGAAGACGCCGATGAGCTTCGACGCCGCGCAATGGGAGATCCTCGCGCCCGCCGCCGGCGCCCGCGTGGTGATGAGCGCGCCGGGGAGTTTCCGAGATCCCGAAGCCCTGATCGACACGGTGGTGAAGCACGGCGTCACGACCTTGCAGTGTGTTCCGACGCTGCTGCAGGCGTTGCTCGACACCGAACGCCTCGCGACCTGCGCCACGCTGCGGAAACTGTTCTCCGGAGGCGAGGCGCTTTCGCGGCGGCTGGCGAAGGACCTCGCCGGTGAGCTGCCGTCGGCACGGCTGATCAACCTCTACGGGCCGACCGAATGCACGATCAACGCGACCGCCCACGTCGTCGACCCGGACACGATCGACGAGCGCGCCGGAACGGTCCCGATCGGCGTGCCGGTCGACGACACCGAGTGCTTCGTGCTCGACAACGCCCTCTCCCCGGTCGACATCGGGGAGACGGGCGAGTTGTACATCGGCGGCGTGCAGCTCGCGCGGGGCTACCTGAACCGGCCGGAGCAGACGGCCGAGAAGTTCGTGCCGAATCCGTTCGTGCCGACCGGACGGCTTTACCGCACGGGTGACCTCGTCCAGTGGAACCCCGACGGCACCCTCCAGTTCGTCGGCCGTGCCGACAACCAGGTCAAGCTGCGCGGCTACCGCGTCGAGCTGGACGAGATCGCGGTGGCGATCGAGGAACACACCTGGGTGCGCCGGGCCGCGGCGGTGGTGACCGACGACGCGCGGACCGGTTCGAAGGCGCTCGTCGCCTGCGTGGAGCTGAATCCGCGCGAAGCCGCGGTGATGGATCAGGGCAACCACGGCGGGCACCACCAGTCGAAGGCCGGCAAACTGCAGGTCAAGGCGCAGCTGTCGAATCCCGGTGTCCGCGACCTCGCGGACCGCCCCGCCGTCGCGTTGCCGGGCAAACGGGAGACCGGTCGTCAGCGGCGGGACGTCTTCGCCCGCAAGACGTATCGCTATTACGAGGGCGGCGCGGTCACCCGCGACGACCTCGCCGCGCTCCTGGCACCGGAACCGGTTCGCACACATTCGCGCGAACCCGGCGAGCTCGCGTTCGCCGAACTTGGTGAGCTGCTCCGGTGGTTCGGCCGGTTCCACAGCGACGAGCGGCTGCTGCCGAAGTACGCGTACGCCTCACCGGGCGCGCTGTACGCGACGCAGCTCTACCTGGAGACCAGCGGTCTCGACGGTCTCGGCGCCGGGCTGTACTACCACCACCCCATCGACCACACGCTGGTCCGGATCGGCGAGAGCGCGGGTACCGGGCACTCGGTGCACTTCATCGGGCGTAACGGCGCCATCGAGCCGGTCTACAAGAACAACATCCGCGAGGTCCTCGAGTTCGAGACGGGACACATGGTCGGGGTGTTCGAGGAGATCCTGCCCGGATACGGCCTCACGATCAGCCCGGCGGCGTCCGATCCCGCGGTCGCCGCGCGGGCCGGTGCCGCCGCCGAAGACCACTACCTCGGCACGTTCTCCTTGCACGCCAACGATGGCGAGCGCCGCCGGGACGACGTCGAGCTGTTCGTCCAAGCGCATCCGGGTCGCATCGAGGGCCTGCCCGCCGGCACTTACCGCTGGCGCGGCGGGGACTTCGAACGGATCTCCGGCAAGCTCATCGAGGCCAAGCACGTGATCGCGATCAACCAGCAGGTGTACGGGCGCGCGGCCTTCGGCATCACCGCGGTGAGCCGCACCGCCGACGAGCGGCTGGCGTACATCGGTCTCGGCGCGAAGCTGCATCACTTGCAGCGCAACGGTTCGGGGTTCGGTTTCATGTCATCGGGCTACAGCTCGAAGAGCGGCCACCCGCTGCCCGCCGCCCGGCGGATCGACGACATCCTCGCCGGACAGGGGATCGCTCCGGGGCCGTCGTACTTCTTCGTCGGCGGCAAGGTGAGCCCGGAGCAGGCGCTCAGCGAGGGCATGCGCGAAGACGCCGTGCACATGAAGGGCCCGGCGGAGATCATCCGCGACGAACTCGCGACCACCCTGCCCGACTACATGATCCCGAACCGGGTGCTGGTACTGGACGCGTTGCCGTTGACCGCCAACGGAAAGGTCGACGCGCACGCGCTGGCGGAGACCGACACCGTCCGCTCGGCGAGTACGGGCGCGCCCTATGTCGCGCCTGCGACGAGCCACGAACGGTGGCTGGCCGGGGTGTGGGGCAAGGCGCTGAACTACGACGACGTCTCGGCGCGCGACGACTTCTTCGCCGCGGGAGGGAACTCGCTGACCGCGGTCTCCCTGGTGAACCGGATCAATCGCGAGTACGGTACCCGGTTGCCGTTGCAGGTCGTCCTCGAATGCCCGAAGCTGGCCGATCTGGCCGCCCGCATCGGCGAGGACTCCGCCGGGCCGTCGTCACGGTTGGTCCCGCTGGCGACCGGCGAAGGTCGTCCGGTGTTCTGCTGGCCCGGCCTCGGCGGCTATCCCATGAACCTGCGGTCGCTGGCTTCGGAAAGCGGCCTGGGGCGGCCGTTCTACGGCGTGCAGGCCCACGGGATCAACGCGGGCGAGACGCCGTACGCCACCGTCGAGGAGATGGCGAAGGCCGACGTCGCCGAGATCCGGCGCGTCCAGCCGGAGGGGCCGTACACGCTGTGGGGCTACTCGTTCGGCGCGCGGGTGGCCTTCGAAACGGCCTGGCAGCTGGAACAGCAGGGGCAGCGGGTGACCGATCTGCTGCTGATCTGCCCGGGCAATCCCGAGGTCGGCGGCGAGCGGGTGGCGAGCTACTCGAACCCGGCGTACCTGACGATCCTGCTGTCGGTCTTTCTCGGCTCGATCTCCGGGCCGGAAACGGTGGCCTGCCGGGAAACGGTCCGCGACGAAGACGGCTTCGTGGCCTTCGTGGCGAAGCTGCTTCCCGCACTTGGCGAGCAGCTGATCCGGCGGATCGTCCGGATCGTCGAGGAGACCTACGAGTTCGACTACACCTTCCGTGAACTCGCGCGGCGGCGGATCGCGGCCCGGGTGACGCTGTTCAAGGCCGACGGCGACGACTACTCGTTCGTCGAGAACAGCTCCGGGTACTCGGCCGCGCCACCGGAAGTGGTCACGCTCGAAGGCGATCACTACAGCGTCCTCAAGGAGAACGGGGTCGCCGAACTGGTTTCGGCGATCCGTGCCCGGCTGAGCTAAGGAGAAGCGCCAGTGCCCGACTCCCTCGGTCCCCGCCTCAAGGTCGGCGTCGTCGTCCCGTCCACCAACACCTCGGCACAGCCGGAACTGGACGCGCTGCGCCCCGACGGCGTCACCAACCACACCGGCCGGATGGTGATCGCCGACGACCCGATGGTCGACGAACCCGGGTTCGAACACGTCATGCACGGGATCCGGCGGTCGACGCGGCCGGCGATCCGCGGTGTCGTCGGCTGCGACCCCGACTGCGTGATCATCGGGGTCTCCCCGGAAAGTCATTGGGAGGGAACGAAGGCGCACGGCCGCGTGCTCGACGCGATGCGGGCGGCCGCGGGCGGGCGGCCGGTGACGATGAGCCCGGACGCGCTCAACGCCGCGCTCGTGGCGCACGGCGTCCGCCGGATCGCGGTCATCACGCCGTACCTGCCGGTCGGCGACGATCCGGTGCGCCGCTTCTTCGGCGACAACGGCTACGACCTGCTGCGCGTCCACGGTCTCGGCATGCCCAGCCCGGCCAAGATCTCGCACATCTCCGAGACCGCGCTCCGTGACGCGGTCAAGGAGGTCGACTGCGCCGACGTCGAGGCCATCGTCCAGGTCGGCACCAACGTCGCCATGGCGCGGCTCGCGGCGACCGCCGAGTTCTGGCTCGGCAAACCGGTCCTCTCGAACAACGTCGTCCTGTACTGGCACGCCCTGCGGCAGAACGGTGTCGCCGATCGTGTGCGTGGCTTCGGCTCCCTGCTGGCGGAGCACTGACCGGTATTTGACTGATCGTTACAGAACGTGGGATGCTGGACGGTATGCCCCGCCCCAAGGGTTTCGATCCCACCGAGGTGCTCGACGCCGCGGTCGGCGCGTTCTGGCGCAAGGGATACGCCGCCACGTCGGCCCAGGACCTGGTCGACGGCACCGGGCTCGGGCGGGGCAGCCTGTACAACACTTTTTCGGGCAAGCAGCAGCTGTTCAGCCAGGCGCTTCGGCGCTACGAGGAGACGTCCTCGACCAGGGTCGAGGAGATGCTGGCCGCGCCGGGGACCATCCGGGCACGGATCAGACGTGTCCTGATGGACGTCGTCGACGACGAGCTGGACCCGTCCGACGCGCATCGTGGCTGCCTGGCGGTCAACGCCGCCCTCGAACTCGGCGGCATCGACGACGAGGTCACCGCCCGGGTCCGCCACAACTTCGAGCGGGTGGAGAACGCGTTCCACGCCGAGTTCGCCGCCGCGCGGGAGCAGGGTGAGATCGGCGGCGATCCGCGGGCGTTGGCACGGTTCACCCTCACCGCGATGTACGGCCTGCGAGTGCTGGGCAAGACCGCCGACAGGCAGGCGCTCATCCAAGTAGTCGAAACCACCATCCAGGCGTTGTGATGTTCCAGGTTTCGTGACAGAACCCCCGCGCTCACACGGATTTCTTTTACTCGAGTTCTTTAACGAGCATTCCACTATCGGCAAGGAGCAGGCAACTCATGACGGAGACCGTCGCGGTGCTCGGCACCGGAATCATCGGCGCCCCGGTCGCGCGCAACCTGAGCAAGGCCGGGTTCGCGGTCCGGGCCTGGAACCGCACCGCGGCCAAGGCCGAAGCCCTCTCCGAGCATGGTGTCGAGGTCGCCGGGAACGCCGCGGAAGCCGTCGAAGGCGCGCGTGTCGTGATCACGGTCCTCACGGACGGCCAGGCGGTGCTGGAGACGATCCGCGCGGCCGCCCCCGCCGCGGGCACGATCTGGGTGCAGCTCAGCACCGTCGGCGACGCCGTCGAGGATCTGGTCGAGTACGCCGACGAGCAGGGTCTCGTCTTCGTCGACGCGCCGGTGCAGGGCACCCGCCAGCCCGCCGAACAGGGCCAGTTGATCGTGCTGGCGGCGGGCGCGGCCGACGTTCGCGAGACCGTCCAGCCGCTGTTCGACGCGATCGGCAAGCGCACGCTGTGGGTCGGCGAAGACGGCCGCACCGGCGCGGCGAGCAGGCTCAAGCTGGTGCTGAACACCTGGGTGATCGCGCTGACCCACGGCGTCGGCGAGGCGCTCGCGCTGGCCGAAGGGCTCGGTGTCGACCCGCGGCACTTCGTCGACGTGGTCACCGGCGGCCCGATGGACAACGGCTACTTCCAGGCCAAATCCGCCGCGATCCTCAACGACGACTACACCACCGCCTTCTCGGTCGACAACGCCGAGAAGGACGCCCGGCTGGTGCTGGCCGCCGCGGCCCGCGCCGGCGTCCGGATGGACGCCGTAGAAGCCGGGCGAGCCCGTTTCGCGCGCGCGTCCGAGGCCGGACACGGCGACGAAGACATGGCGGCCGGCTACTTCGCCAGCTTCACCGACCGCATTTAGTCCTCTAAATGCGGTCGGACAGGTACCGCACCTGCGCTGCCTTGCCGCGCTCGATTCCCTCCCTTCCCGAGAGGTGTTCCGGAACGCCGACTTCCCACCAGGCACCGGCCTCGGTCCACGAGTCCGGCCGGGTCCGCACCACGACCACCGCCGGTCGCTTTTCGGCCACCGCGGCTTCCCGTGCCTTCGCGTAGGACGCGCGCACGTCGTCCACAGTGGACGCCGGGAACACCGCGCACCCCAGCGACTCCGCGTGCCGCGCGAAGTCGACCCGAGGGGGAGTGGCGTGCGCGCTCCGGCAGTCTCCGAGGAGGTTGTTGAACGGTTTGCCGCCCTGCCCCTCCTGCAGCCGCGCGATGACCGCGTAACCGTCGTTGTCGCAGACCACCGCCACGAAAGGATGCCCGGCGAAGGCGGCCGAGAACAGTTCCGAGTTCAGCATCAGGTACGAACCGTCGCCGAGCATCGTGGTGACCAGGCCCTCGGTATGCGCCATCGCCGCACCCCACGCGCCAGCGAGCTCGTAACCCATGCAGGAGAACCCGTACTCGACGTCCATGCCGATCGAGCCCGATCCGCGCCAGCCGCCGATGAGTTCGCCCGGCATCCCGCCGGAAGCGGTCATCACGTAGTCGTGCGGCTCGGAGAGATCGTTGACCGCGCCGACGACCTGGGCATACGTCGGCACTTCGCCGGAAACTGCGCGCAGGGTGTCGATATGCGTGTCCCAACGGCTTCTCTCCGCCGCGGCTCGCTCTGTCCACAGTGGATCGACTCGCCAGTTTTCGAGCTGGGCCGACAGATCCACGAGACCCGCGTCAGCATCGCTCACGACGGCCAGCGCGCCGTGCTTGACGGCGTCGAACCGGGCGGCGTTCAAGGTGATCAGCCGGACATCGGGGGAGAACACCGTCCAGGACGCCGTGGTGAAGTCCTGCAACCGCGTGCCGACGGCCAGCACGACGTCGGCCTCGGCGGCGAGCACGTTCGCCGAGGCCGAGCCCGTGACGCCGAGCGGACCGGCGTGCAGGGGATGGCCGTGCGGGACGAGCGTGCGTCCCGCCGTGGTTTCGGTGACCGGGATACCGTGCCGCCCGGCGAAGGCCAGCGCACGCTCACCCGCGCCGGAATACCGGACGCCACCGCCGAGTACCAGCAACGGTTTCCGCGCGGCCCGCAGCACGCCCGCCGCTTCGGTGAGCGCCCGGCGATCGGGCCGCGGCCGCTGCGGGCGATGGGTCACCGGCGCGAACAACGCTTCCGGGAAGTCGTAGGTCTCCGCCTGGACGTCCTGGGGGAGCGCCAGCGTCACCGGCCCCGCGTCCGCCGGATCGGTCAGCACCCTGACGACCTGCGGCAACGTCGAGAGCAGCTGCTCCGGCCGGGTGATCCGGTCGAAGTACCGGCTCACCGCGCGGAAGGCGTCGTTGACCGTGGCCGTCGGATCACCGAAATGCTCCACCTGCTGGAGCACGGGATCGGGGGCGCGGCTGGTGAAGGTGTCGCCGGGGAGCAGCAGGACCGGCAGCCGGTTCGCGTGCGCGACCCCGGCCGCGGTGACCATGTTCAGCGCGCCGGGCCCGATCGACGACGTCACCACGCCCACCTGGCGCCGATGTGTCGCCTTGGCGTAGCCGACCGCCGCGAGCGCCATGCCCTGCTCGGTCTGCCCGCGCCATACGGGGAGCTCGTCGCGGTGCTCCTCCAGCGCGGTGCCGAGACCGAGGACGTTGCCGTGCCCGAAGATCGCGAACACGCCGGGGAACAACGGGACTTCCCGCCCGTCCAGGGTTTCCGACCGCTGCGCGAGCAGCCAGCGCACCAGGGCCTGTGCCGTGGTCAGCTTCATGAGACCCGCCCTTCATGGCTCGTGACCGGGCAGCGCGGGTCGAGCTCCTGGTCGTCCCAGGTGTCGCGGACCCAGCCGTGCGCGGGGTCGTCGCAGAACGCCATCGACCGCTCGTCGGCGGGCCCGGCCAGGACGTTCAGGTAGTACATCGGGTAGCCCGGCGCTGCGACGCAAGGACCGTGAAAGCCGCGCGGGATCAGGAAGACGTCCCCGTCCCGGACCGCGACGTCCTCGTCCAGCTCACTGTCGGAGGTGTACGTCCGGTGCAGGCCGAACCCTTCGCGGGAAGGGGTCACCCCGTCGCGGCCGGCGATGCGGAAGTAGTAGATCTCCTCGTTGACCACTTCGCATTCGGACACCTCGTCGTGTTTGTGCGGCGGGTACGACGACCAGTTGCCGCCCGGGGTGATCAGCTCGCACGCGTTCAGCTTGTCCGCGTGGTCCCAGACGCCAGGCACACCGAAGTTGGTGACCTGCCTGGTCGCCTGGCCCGCCCCGCGCACCTCCACCGGCACGTTTTCGGCCGGTCCGTAGCGCGCTTCGAGACGGCGGCCGCAGCGGGCCATCGGCAGCGCGACCTCGATCCCCGCCGCTGTCGACAACTCGACTTCGGCGTCGCGCGGAACATAGGCGAAATCCGTGACGCGGGTGAACACCGAATCCCGCCCCGCCAGCTCGAAGACCTGCCCGTCGACCCGGACCGTGCACGATCCCGCCAGCGGCAGGACGAACGCTTCGTATTCGCCGGTGCGCACCAGCCGGGTTTCCCCGGCGGCCAGCGAGAGAACCCGCAGACCGCTGTAGGTCCAGCCCGCCGAGTCCGGGGTGAGCCGGACCGGATCCCGCTCGTCCGAAAGCGTCCCGAGTGGACGGTGCAGCTTGCTCACAGCAACTCCTCGATCTCGTCGGCGGTGGGCATGGCGTCGGCGCAGGCGAGCCGGGAGGCGACGAGCGCGCCCGCCGCGTTGGCGTAGGTGGCGATGCGCACCGGATCCCAGCCGGAGAGCAGGCCGTGGATCAGCGCGCCGCCGAAACCGTCCCCGGCGCCGAGCCCGCAGACGACTTCGACCCGCTGGGGCGGCACCGTCCAACGGCCCTCGACGGTCGCCACCAGCACACCCTCCGCGCCCTTCTTGATCACCGCCAGTTCGACACCCCTGGCCAGCATCCGGGACGCGGCCTCGTCGGGATCCGCCGTGCCGACGGCGACCTCCGCCTCGGCGCGGTTGCCGACCGCGACCGTGACGTGGTCGAGCATCCAACCGATCTCCGCGCGTGCCGTCGCGGTGTCCGGCCAGAACATCGGCCGGAAGTCGAGGTCCAGCACGGTATGCGACCGGCGGCCGCGCCGTTCGAGCATCCGGCGCTGGGTGGAGCGCGCCGGTTCGACCGAGACACCGGTCCCGGTGACCCACAGCAGGGGAACGGATTCCACGACGTCCCAGGGCACATCGTGTTCGCCGATGGTCAGATCCGGGGCGATCGGCGACCGGTAGAACAGCAGCGGCGGATCCGCGGGCGGGTCCAGCGAGCAGAACACCACCGGCGTCTGCAACCCTTCCGACGTCCCGACGTGCGCGGGGGAGACACCGAACTCCCGCAGCGCCTGCCGCACGTACTCGCCGAAGCCGTCCGGGCCGACCTTCGTCAGCACCGACGTCGAGCGGCCGAGCCGCGCGGCGGCGACCGCGACGTTGGTCGCGGTGCCGCCGAGCGATTTGGCGAAGGTGCTGACCCCGGCCAGCGGCACGCCGCTCTGCTCGGGGTAGAGGTCCACCCCGACCCGGCCGACGGTCAGTGCTTCGAGAACGGTCATGAAGGGGACTCCGCGGCTCGCAATTCGTGTTCCAGGGCTTCCAGTTCCGCGCCGCCCGCCATCTGCCTGGTCAGCTCCGCCAGGTCGATCTCGGACTTCTCGTAGGCGCCGAGCGAAACGCCCCGTTTGAGCAGCAGGAAGCGATCGGCCACCGGATAGGCGTGATGCGGGTTGTGCGTGATCAGCACGACGCCGAGCCCGCGGTCACGGGCCTGCGCGACGTACTTGAGCACGACCCCCGCCTGCTTGACGCCCAGCGCGGCCGTCGGCTCGTCGAGGATCAGCACCTTCGCGCCGAAGTACACGGCCCGCGCGATGGCGACGCACTGCCGCTCGCCGCCGGAGAGCGTGCCGACCGGCTGCTCGACGTCGCGCAGGTCGATGCCCATGTCGGACAACGCCTTCTTGGTCGTCTCGCGGCCCTTCTTCCGGTCCAGCGCGCGGAACGGGCCGAAACCCACCGTCGGCTCGGAGCCGAGGAAGAAGTTCCGCCACACGCTCATCAGCGGGACGACCGCGAGATCCTGGTACACCGTCGCGATGCCGCGATCGAGCGCTTCACGCGGCGAGGCGAACTTGACCGGCTCGCCCTCGACCAGGAACTCGCCCCTGTCGTGTTGATGGACTCCGGCCAGGATCTTGATCAGCGTGGACTTCCCGGCGCCGTTGTCGCCGAGCACGCAGGTGACCTCGCCCGCGTTGACCACGGTGGAGACGTCGCGCAGCGCGATCACGCTGCCGTAGGTCTTGCCGACGTCCTTCACCTCGAGGAGACGACTCATCGCCGGACCCTTTCCGCTCGCCGCCGGAAGGCGTTGTTGACCAGGACCGCGGACAGCAGCATCACCCCGAGGAACAGCATGAACCAGTCGCTGTCCCAGCGGGCGAACACGATGCCCTGCCGCGCCATACCGAAGATCAGCGCGCCGATCGCGGCGCCGATCGCCGAACCGAACCCGCCGGTCAGCAGGCAGCCGCCGATCACGGCCGCGATGATGTACTGGAACTCCAGCCCGATGCCCTGGTTCGCCTGGACACTCGCGAACCGCAGGATGTTGATCGAGCCGACCAGCCACGCGGCGAGCGAGGTGGTCATGAACAGCATGATCTTGGTGCGCACCACCGGCACCCCGACCGCGCGGGAACTCTGCGCGGAGCCGCCGACGGCGAAGATCCAGTTGCCGAAGCGGGTCCTCACCAGCAGCCAGGCCGCCAGCACGGCGAACCCGATCCACCAGAGGATCGAGATCTGGAACGCCGTGCCCCCGATGTCCACAGTGGACGCGAAGACGAAACCGGCGGACTCGTAGCCGTCGGTCGAGCGCATCCCGGACACCTGGACGGTACCGGTGACCAGCCTGGTGACGCCGAGGTTGAGACCTTGCAAGGCAAGGAAGGTGCCCAGGGTGACGATAAAACTGGGCAACCCGGTGCGCATCACCAGCCAGCCGTTGAACGCGCCGACCGCGAGGGCGAAGACCAGCGAAGCGAACAGCGCGAGCCAGACGTTCCAGCCCGCCTGCGTCGCCAGTGTCGCGGTGACGAGCGCGGTGGACGCCGTCATGACGCCGGCGGAGAGGTCGAACTCGCCGCCGATCATCAGCAGGGACACCGCGACCGCCATGATGCCGAGCGTCGAGGCGTCGTCCAGCCAGGTCGCCACGCCGCTGCCGCTGAAGAACTGGTCGGTGACGACGGTGAAGAACAGGAAGACGACGACGGCGCCGAGCAGCGCGCCGATCTCGGGCCGGACGACCAGCCTGTCCATCAGCCGCGGTTTCGCGATCCGTTCGTCGAGGGTGGTGCTTGTCATCGCGTGCCCCTTTGCACGTACTGGCCGACGGTGTCCACAGTGGATTTGTCGACCAGGTCGGGCCCGGTGAGCACCGGCTTCCCGCCGCCGACGACGTTCGCGTTGTCCCGGTAGAGCTTGAGGAACTGCACCGGCAGATAGCCCTGCTCGTACTGCTGCTGATCGACCGCGAAGACCACGTCGCCCGCCTTGATCGCGCCGACCACGTCGGTGTTGAGGTCGAACGTGCCGACCTGGGCCTTCGAGCCGACCGCCTTGATCGCGCTCACCGCACGGGCGGCGACCTGCGAGTTCAGCGTCAGGACGGCGTCGAGGGAGGAGTCGGTCTGCACCGCGCCCCTGATCCGGGATTCGGCGTCGGTGGGGTTGCTGATGTCGACCTGCAGGGTCTGCACGTCGCCCGCGAAGCCGGTCTTGGCGCCGTCGCAGCGTTGCGCCTGCCCGACGTTGCCCGCTTCGTGGACCACGCAAAGCAGCTTCTTCTTGCCGAGCTCCCGGAACTTCTTCCCGGCCTCCTCACCCGCGATGGTCTCGTTCTGCCCGACATGGGTGAGCGCGCCGTACGCCGCGCTCTTGTCCTCACCGGAGTTGATGGTGATGACCGGGATCCCGGCGCGGACCGCGTTCTCGATCGAGGTCTTGAGCGCCTCCGGGTTCGCCATCGACACCACGAGCCCGCCGACCCGCTGGGCGACCGCGTTGTCGATCAGCTTGGCCTGGTTGCCGGGGTCTCCGTCCGAGTTGTATTCGACCTGGACGTCGAGCTGCCTGCCCGCCTCTTCGGCGCCGTTCTTGACCACGTTCCAGAACGCGTCACCGGCGGTGCCGTGCGAGATGACCGCCACCCGCAGCGGCCCGCTGGGCTGTGTCGTCGCCGGGCCCGCGCCGGCGGCGGGTTTCTCCTCGGCCTTCGGCCCGGTGCACGCGGACAGGAGCAGCAGCCCCGCCACGACCACCAAGACCTTTTTCAGTGTCGTCTTGGGAACCCGCGACCGGATTTGCTTTGACAGAGCGGGTTCCCGTTTGGGTTCCTCTTCGCAAGCACTGTTGCGCCGCCATTTCTTCAAGCGATGGGACATCGTCGTCTCTCCTCGCTTCTTCCGTTACCTGGCAGCCGGGAGCCGGCTGACGATTCCGTCGAGATGCGCCAGGCTCCTGGCAACGTCCCGCTTCGGCAGATCCTCCGGGCTCCCCTCGCTCAGCGCGGTGTCCTGTTCGAGCACGTACCACCCGTCGTAGCCCGCCTCGTGGACGGACCTGACCATCGTTTCGATGTCGACGTCCCCGTCGCCCAAGGGGACATACAGACCTTTGCCCACCGCTTCGGCGTAGGGAAGCCTTCCGGCGCGGACGTCTTCGGCGAGTTCGCCACGCACGTCCTTGAGGTGCAGGTGCCCGACCCGCCCGGGATGGCGTTTCGCCAGCGCGACCGGATCGGTCCCGCCGATCAGGAGGTGCCCGGTGTCCAGGCACAGCGGGAGATCGGAGTCGGCGAGGAAACGCTCGACCTCCCGCTCGGTCTCCACATGCGTCCCCACATGCGGGTGCAGCACGGTGCGGAGGCCGTGCCGCGCGGCGATTTCCTTGATCTCGCCGGAGGTTTTCACGAGGGTCGCCCATTCGGCGTCGCTCAGCTCCGGCCGATCGTCGTAACCGTCGAGCCCGGTCGCGGCGGCGAGCACGAGCATGCCGCCACCGCAGGCGGCGAACAACGCGGCGGATTCTTCGGCCTCCGCCAGCGCGGCTTCGGGATTCTCGTGCAGGACGACGGCGAGGAAGCCGCCGACCAGTTCGAGCCGGTGGCCGTTGAGTCGTTCGCGCAGCTCGGCCGGGTCTCGCGGCAGGTATCCGGGCGGGCCGAGCTCGGTGGCGCGCACTCCCAGCTCCGCCATTTCGCCCAGTACGGTCCCCGCGTCGAGCACACGGCCCCAGCCGGGGACTTCGCATACGCCCCAAGAGATCGGGGCGGCGGCGACGCGGATCCGGGGTGTCGTGACGGTCATCGGCGGCCTCCGGGGATCGGGGTTTAGAGCGCTCTATTGATTAGAGCGCTCTAATCATGTAGCGTCCGTCACAGTAAAGTCAAGGGCAGGGGGACGAGGGAAATGGCGCGACCGACGATGGAGGATGTCGCCGCGAAAGCGGGGGTGTCCCGTGCGCTCGTGTCGCTGGTGATGCGGAACGCGCCGAACGTCTCGGACGAGCGCCGCACACGCGTGCTGTGCGCGGCGCACGAACTGGGTTACGAGCCGCACGCGATGGCCAGGTCGCTGGCGAGCCGGACGTCGACGGTCCTCGGTGTAATGGTCTCCGATCTCCGCAACGCGTTCTTCGCCGACGTCGTCGAGGGGCTCGACGCGGCGGCCGAAGCGGCAGGGTTCCATCTGATCCTCAACACCGGCGGCCGGAGTCCCGCCCGGGAGCGTGCCGCGCTGAAGAGCCTGCTGTCCTTCCGGCCTGCCGGGGTGATCCTGCTGTCGCCGGTGGTCCCCGCGTCGGCGATCGAGGAGGCCGCCGCGCAAAGTCCCGTCGTCCTGGTGTCGCGGACATCGCGCGCGGCGGGCGTGGACACGGTGAACGACGACGGCGAGGCCGGTTCCTCCCTAGCCGTTGATCACCTGGTTTCCTTGGGGCATAAAAGGATCGCCCATCTGGACGGTGGGCTCGCCGCCGGCGCGGCGGCCCGGCGCCGGGGATACCTGCAGGCCATGCGCCGGCATCGGCTGCATCCGGTCATCGTGCACAGCGAGCACACCGACACCGCGGGGGAGAAGGCCGTGCACGAACTGATCGGCGATCCTCCGGAAGGCGGAATGCCGACCGCGCTGGTGGCGGGCAACGACTTCAACGCCGTCGGCGCGATCTCCGCGTTGGAAGAAGTGGGCCTGCGCGTGCCGGAAGACGTTTCCGTGGTCGGCTACGACAACACCTCGCTCGCCGCGCTGCGCCATCTGTCACTGACCACTGTGGACCAGCCGCGTACGGAGATGGGCAGGCTGGCCGTCGAAGCACTGCTCGAACGGATCCGGGGTGAACGCGCCGAACCGGTCCGCCATCTGCTGCACCCGTCGCTGGTGGTCCGATCGACCACCGCCGCTCCAGAAAGGTAACCACATGAGGTTGGGACTCGCCGGCACCGGCCGGATCGGCACTTCGCACGCCGAGACCTTGAAGAGCTTCGACGAGGTTTCGTCCGTGGTCGTCGCCGACGTCGACGCCGCCCGCGCCCAGGCCGCCGCGGCGAAACTCGGCGTCGAAGCGGCGGCGGACATCCCTTCGCTGTTCGCGTCCTCTTTGGACGGACTGGTGATCGCCGCGGCGACGGACGCGCATCCGGAGCTGATCCTCACGGCCGTGGACGCGGGGATCCCCGTGTTCTGCGAGAAACCGGTCGCCGCCGACATCCCGGGAACACTCGCGGTGATCGACAAGATCTCCGGGGCCGACGTCCCGGTGCAGATCGGTTTCCAGCGCCGGTTCGACGCGGGCTACGCGGCCGCACGCGCGGCAGTGACTTCGGGCGACCTCGGCTGGCTGCACACCTTGCGCGCGACCACGCTCGACCCGGCACCACCTCCCGCCGAGTACGTCGCGCACTCCGGCGGCCTGTTCCGCGACTGCGGTGTGCACGACTTCGACGTCGTCCGCTTCGTGAGCGGCCGCGAGGTCGTCGAGGTCTACGCCGTGGGGACGAACAAGGGCGAGCGCTTCTTCGTCGACGCCGGCGACGTCGACACCGCGGCCGCGACCCTGACGCTGGACGACGGAACGCTCGCGGTGGTTTCGCTGACGCGCTACAACGGCGCGGGCTACGACGTCCGGCTGGAAGTACTCGGCTCGGCGGGCAACGTCGTCGTGGGCCTGGACGACCGAGCGCCGCTGACCTCGGTCGAACCCGGTGTCCAGCCGTTGCCCGGCCCGGCGTACCCCGGGTTCATGGAACGCTTCCGCCCCGCGTACGTCAGCGAGTTGAAAGCGTTCCTCGACGTCGCCGCCGGTCGCGCGCCGAGCCCGTGCGGTGCGGCTGATGCGCTGGAGGCGTTCTACATCGCCGAAGCGTGCGAGGTCTCGCGCCGCGAACGCCGCCCGGTGCGGGTTGAGGAGGTCCGCGTCTGAGACACGGTCGTCGCCACGAGTCGTCCGCCCAGGCACGCGTGTCGTCCATCCAGTCACGCGAAACCGCCGATTGCGTAGTCCCTCCAACGGTCCGGAAGGCCCCCTTCGTTGCGCCTAGCGCCAGGGTCCCGGCAAAGTCGCATAAGCGCTGGTCAAGCGGCGACCAGGGGGCTTGATCCCCACATTGCTCGACCGTCCACAGGGGACACTGCCAAGGCGGTCTTGCCCGGTTTGGACGTTCGGGGTGGTCGTGAGTGTTTTTGGTCGTTCTAACGACAATCGCCACTCACGACCCCACTCGGAAACCGTACAAATAAGAATCAAACGGACATTTACCCGACTTTCGGTGTCCTTTGTGGACGGAAACAGGGTGAACCTCCTGTCATCCGCCGTTCGCCGAGAGTGGTACTGGCCGGCACTTATGCGACTTTGCCGGGACCCTGGAGCCCAGCGCAGTGAAGGTCCCCTTCATGTACTTGGCAATGTATGAAGATCCGTTCCGAACCTCGACAGCTTCCTGCCATCGGCCACCACCGAACCGTCCAGATCGCTAGGGTGGTCGCGAACGACAGGGACCGAACGCGCGAGGAGAGCGAGAGCGGATGCAGCCGAATCCACCGGGGCCCGGCTTTCCTCAGTACGGTCAGCCGCCGATGGCCGCCGGACCGATTCCGGCGGCACGGCCCAAGCCGCGGGCCAACGCCCCGGCGGCGATGATCGCCGGTGTCCTGGCGCTGCTCGCCGCCGCCATGCTCGTCTGGTTCGCGCTCTACAACGTCTTCGTCGCCACGGAGGCGAACGGAGGCTTGTCGGGTATCACGGTGCAGAACATGGTCAGCGGCACCCTGTCCGCTGTCGTGCTGGTGGTCGCGGGGGGATTCACGTTCGCTCGCAGGATTCCCGGTGTGTGGACGCTGTTCGGGTTTTGCGTGTTCTACGTGGTGGCCGTGTTCGTGGGGATGCCGCTCGTCTGGGGCACGCCCTTGAGCAGCCAGGTCAAGTGGCTCTTCAGCTTCGACGACGGCGACAGCACCGCGATGGCGCTGATGATCGTCTTCAGTGTCCTCGCGGCGGTCGCGGCGGCGATCGCCGGCAGCGTGAAGTCGTCCGGGACGAAGAGCTAGAGCCGAAGGTCGGATGTGTCTTGACAGGCGGAGTGCCCAGGACCAGGGCACGCCGGGTCGTGAGTGTTTCGGGTCGTTCTAACGACCCGAAACACTCACGAGGCGGCACCTGCGACCGAACCGCCGCTCCCCGTAGCCAACCGGGGGCGAAGGCTCCTTTCGTCGCGTCAGACTCGGTGAAGGGAGCCTTCAGCCCACACCACTCCGCCCACGTTTGTCCTGCCTGAGCTAAAGCTCGTCCAGGATCAGCTTCGCGCGTTCTTCGACGAGCCGGTAGCCGGAGCGCGCGGCGAGTTCGAGGGCCAGCTCACCGTGTGTCCGGGCTTCCGTGAGCTTCCCCAGTTTCAGCAGGGTTTCCGCGAGCCCGGTCCGCGCGGCGGCCTCACACCAGAAGAAACTGGTCGTCCGCGCGATGGACAACGCGAGCCGGTAGTGCTCGGCCGCCTCCTCGGGCTGGCCGAGCCGCAGGCAGACCTCGCCGAGCCCGACGAGCGTCCAGGCTTCGGTGCCCCGGTCGCCGATCTTGCGGGTGAGTTCGACGGCTTCGAGCGCGTCCGTGCGGTTCTGTTCGCTCGGGTCGCGCCTGCTTTCGAGGACGGCCCTGCCGGACAGCGCGGTCGCCTCGCCGTAGGTGTAGCCCAGTTCGCGGTTGGCCGCGAGGGCGCGGGTGTAGAAGTCGTAGGCGTCGTCGGGAAGGCCGAGGTCACGGTGCACGTTGCCGAGGTCGACCAGCAGCACCGCGACGCTGAACCGCGCGCCGTCCCGTTCGGAGACCGCCAGCGCGCGGGTGAAGTTGGCGAGCGCCTCGTCGAGCTGACCCGTCTGCCAGTACGGAAAACCGAGGTTCGCCAGCGCCATCGAGACGGCGGGCATGTTCAGTTCTTCGCACAGCCGCAGGGATTCCAGCCCGCAGCGGATGGCCTCCTGCGGGTCGCCGAGCCGCTGGTGCACCGCGCTCAGGTTGTTGAGCACGGCCGCGCGGCCGGCGTCCCAGCCGTCGAGGAGGTCGCCGCGCAGGGCGCTGGTGAGGTGCTCGCGCGCTTCGTCGTAGCGGCCGCTGTTGACGCAGGCGAGCGCGATGCTCAGGTGCATCGCGGCTTGTGCCTGCCCGGCTTCGCTGCGGCGGGCGGCCTTGAGCGCCGTCGAGGCCGTGTCGATCCATTCCGCGTGATGACCGCGCTGGTGGAAGAAGGCGCGGAGCGCGTCGGCGAGATGCCACGAGAACTCGGCCGGGCCGTGTTCGGCGCTGTGCTCGACGGCGGCGGCGAGGTTCGGCCACTCGGCGTCGAGCCACGCCAGCGCCTCGTCGGTGTCGGCGAAGGGTGCGTCCGCCGGTTCTTCGCGCGGCAGGCGCAGGAAATGCGGGATGAGGGCGCGGCCCGCGGCGTCGGCCGTGGTCAGGTAGCTCTCGAAGAGCCGCCTCTCCGCGGCCTCCCGTTCGGCCTTCGTGTCCTCCGACAGCGTGCGGCCCGCCGCGAAACTGCGGAGAAGATCGTGGAACCGGTAGCGACCCGGCGTGTAGCGCTCGACCAGATGCGCCGCCGCCAGCGCCTTGAGCTGCTGGTTCGCCTTCGAATGCGGAACGCCGGTCAGCGCCTGGGCGGCGGGGGCGGTGAACGTCTGTCCGGGGACGAGCGCGAGACGGCGGAACAGCTCGCGATGCTCCTCGGGAAGCGCCCGGTAGGAGACGCCGAACGCCGTGGTCACTGCACTTTCCTCGGCGCCGTCGACGGTCAGTTCCGCCAGCGGGTCGCCACCGGCCAGCTCGCGGGCGAGTTCGGCGATCTCGGGTTCGCCGCTCGCGCCGAGGTTGGCCGCCGCGATCCGGAGGGCGAGCGGGAGATGCCCGCACAGCCGGGCCAGTTCCGCGGCCGCGCCTTCCTCGGCGGCGACGGTCTCGCTGCCGAGCACGGCCTCCAGCAGATGCCGCGCGTCCTCGGCGGGCAGTACGGACAGCGGGAGCGCGCGGGCGCCGGTGCGGGCGATGAGGTCGCCGAGCCGTTGGCGGCTGGTGACCAGGACGGTGCCCGACGGCGGCAGCAGCGGCAGCACCTGTCCGCTGTCGCGCACGTTGTCCAGCACCAGGAGCACCCGCCGGTCGGCGAGGAGGGAACGGAGCAACGCGGCCCGCGTGTCGATGTCCGGCGGGATCGCCTTGGGCGCGGTGCCGAGCGCCTGCAGGAGCTGGGTGAGCGCGACGGCCGGGGTGAGCGGTTCGTGGTCGGGATCGAAACCGCGCAGGTCGAGATAGAGCTGGCCGTCGGGGAAAGCGTCGCGGACGTGGTGGGCCCACCGGACCGCGAGCGCGGTCTTGCCGACCCCTGCGGTCCCGCTGATGACCCAGATGTCGGTGCCCTCGCCCGCGTGCCGGGTCGCCTCGTCGAGCCGCTCCAGTTCGGCCGCGCGCCCGGCGAACCCGCGGACGTCGTGCGGCAGCTGGGCGGGGCGGACCGGCTCGGCCCTGGTCGCCGGTTCCAGCGCAGGATCGGCGCCGAGGATGGCGGTTTCCAGTCGCCGCAGCTCCGGGGACGGGTCGAGCCCCAGCTCGGAGCCGAGCCGGTCCCGCAAGGCGCGGAAGGCTTCGAGGGCGTCGTCGGTGCGGCCTTCGCGGTGCAGCGCGAGCATGAGCTGCCCGACGAACCGCTGCCGCAGGGGATGCGCGGCGACCAGTTCGGTCAGCTCGGCGAGGACCTGCCTGCCGCGCCCGAGCCGCAGCTGCGCCTCGGCCCGATCCTCCAGCGCCGTCCAGCGTGCCTCGTGCACGCCGCCGCGGAGCCGTTGCGCGACCTCGCCGCTCACCACGTCGGACAACGCGTCGCCGCGCCACAGGCCGAGGGCCTCGTCCAGGAGTTCCACGGCCGTCTCGTCGTCGGCGTCGCGGGCTTGCGCCGTCAGTTCGGTGAAGCGGTGCAGGTCGACCTGGCGCGCGTCGACCTTGAGCAGGTACCGGGTCCCCTCGGAGACGATCTCCGGCCCGCCCGCGCCGCGGAACACCGCACGCAGCCTCGACACCAGCGCTTGCACGGTGTTCCGCGCACTGGCGGGCGGTTCTTCGGGCCAGAGCAGGTCGATGATCCGGTCGCGCGGCACCGGCTTGCCCGCTTCCAGCAGCAGGACCGCCAGCACGAGCCGTTGTTTGGGCGAGCCGAGATCGACCGGAACGCCACCGGCCCACGCCTCGACGGCGCCGAGGACGCGGAACTCCACCCGGCCACCTCCGCTCACCCTCGTCAGAGCCTGCAAGCGTAGTGCAAGCGCCCTGCATCCGGACGGCGTGATCCTTGCCAGGTGTCCACCGAGGACCCGTCGCCGGAACCGTGCCCAACCAACCAGACGGGCAGGACCCCCCATTCGGTTCCGGTACGACGGTGGGCACCTTCAACTTGCACAGGCACCGCCATCTGACGGCGGTGGGGGTTGGGGGTAGTGCCAGCTCGACGTCTTCCCCCGTGTCGTCGAACTGGCACTTCTTCTTGACTGGGGCTGGGGTTTTCCGTGAAGGCCCCCTTGAGGGATCCAGAGTCCCTCAAGGGGGCCTTCACGTCTTTTCCACGTGATCACTTGACAGGCGCGGACGCCTGCCTGCACCCTTTCACTACTTAATTAGTGAAAGGGTGTTGCCAGTGGTCACCTTCCACCTGGACAAGGGCTCGGGCGTCGCGACGTACGTCCAGCTCGTCCAGCAGGTCAAGAACGCCCTGCGCCTGGGATTGCTGGAGCCGGGGGACCGGCTGCCGACGGCGAAGGAGGTGGTCGCCGAGCTGGCGATCAACCCCAACACCGTCCTCAAGGCCTATCGCGAACTGGAGCGCGAAGGGCTCGTCGAAGGGAAGCCGGGCCTCGGCACCTTCGTTCAGAAGACGCTCGGAGGCGCTTCGTTCGCGGAGCGCACGCGGTTGCGGAAAAGCCTGGGGGCTTGGGTCCGCGACGCGCGGGAATCGGGGCTGGATCAGGAAGACGTCGAGGCGCTGTTCACCTCCGTGGTGGTCGACGGCTTTCGAGGGGAGCGGACCGCGTGACTGAGAAACCCGACCTCGAGGCGACCGGCCTCGCCAAGCGCTATCGCCGCAAGTGGGCGCTGCGCGACTGCTCCCTCTCCGTCCCGAAAGGACGGGTCGTCGCACTGGTCGGGCCCAACGGCGCCGGCAAGACGACCTTCCTCCACCTGGCCGTCGGGCTGCTCGACGCGACCCTCGGCTCGGTCTCGATCCAGGGAACCGCCGCCTTCCTCGCGCAGGACAAGCCGTTGTACCCGGGCTTCAGCATCGCCGAGATGCTCAAGTTCGGCAGGCGCCTCAACCCGGGCTGGGACGACGAGTTCGCGCTCAAGCGCATCGATTCGCTCGGGCTCGCCTTGAACCACAAGGTCGGCAAGCTGTCCGGCGGGCAGCGAGCGCAGGTCGCGCTCACCCTCGCGCTCGCGAAACGCCCGGACCTGCTGGTACTCGACGAGCCGCTCGCGAACCTCGACCCGCTGGCCCGTCACGAGGTCATGCGCGGGCTGATGGAGGCGGTCGCCGAAACCGGCATGACCGTGCTGCTCTCGTCCCACGTCGTCTCCGACCTGGAGAACACGTGCGACTGGCTGATCGTCCTCAACGGTGGCCGCGTCCAGGTCAGCGGCGACATCGACGAACTCGTCGCCGGGCACCGCACGCTCACCGGACCGGTGGAGGAGGCCGACGCGCTGGCCAAGCGCGTCACGGTCGTCGACGAAGCCCGCGCCGGGAGGCAGGCGACCGTGTTCGCCCGCACCGAGCCGGTTCCGCTCGGTCCACAGTGGAGCGAACGACCGGCGAACCTCGAAGAACTGGTGCTCGCGTACCTGCGGCGCCCCGAATCCGCGAGCCTGCCTCGCCCGACACTGGCTTCGGCGTAAGGGGGAACGATGTTCTGGCTCACCTACCGCCAGCACCGGATGCAGCTGCTGATCACGGCCGGTCTGCTCGCCGCCGTCGGGATCCTGTTGCTGGTCAACGGGAACGCCGCCGCGGACAGCCCGGATCCGGCGAAACTCTTCAAGGATCTGTACACCTATCTCTCCTGGCTCCAGGTCGTCCCGGTGGCGATCGGTGTCTTCTGGGGCGCCCCGCTCGTCGCGGCCGAATACGAGCGCGGCACGACGAAACTCGCCTGGATCCAGTCGATCTCGCGGTTCCGCTGGCTCGGCGTGAAGCTGGGTTTCCTCGCCGTCCTCGCCACCCTCGGCGGGCTCGCGTTCGGCGCGATGATGCAGCGCTGGGTGGAGGCCTTCCCCACCGATCGCGGCGACATCGCCTTCACCAGCCGCTTCGACAACCCGGTCCTGTTCACGATGACCGGCGTCGCGCCCGGCGCGTGGTGGCTCTTCGGGTTCGTGCTCGGTACCGCCGCGGGCGCGCTCATCCGCAAGACCCTGCCCGCCATCGCCGTCACCATCGCGGTGGCCGTCGGCCTGATGATCGGCCTGAGCAACGTCCGTGACGGCTACGCGGAACCCGAACTCGTCCCGCTCGGCAAGGAGCCCGTCGGCCGGGTCGTGGAGATGATCAGGGACGCCGCCGGGGAGATCACCGCGCTCAAGGTCCTGCCGCAGGACTGGTACTGGCGTTTCCAATGGACCGAAGCCGCGATCCTGACGGGGTTCTCGCTGCTGCTCGCCGTCGCCGCGACCTTCGCCGTCCGTCGCCGCTCCTAAAAAGTGGTAAGGCAAAGGTGGCGTATTCGTCAGCTGGGCTGAAGGGGGCTTTCGCTGCGTCTGATGCGGTGATGGGCCCCTTCGCGTCTTGCCGGTCGGGCGGTTTCGCGTGACTGCAGGGACGACACGCGTGATCAGACGGACGACACACGTGATCAGACGGACGACACGCGTGTCCAGGCAGACGACACGCGACCTTCGCCGCTCCTAGAAAGGCACTCTCGTTGCTTTGGCTCACCTGGCGGCAGCACCGCACCCAGCTGCTCGTCACCCTCGGGTTCCTCGCCGTGATCGGCGGGATCCTGCTCCTGTCCGGACAAGCCGCACTCGGCTCGGCGAGCGGCAAGATCGCCTCGTACTGCTACGGCGGCGGCGTGCCCTGCCGCGAGTACGACGCGGGGCTGGAAGACCTCTACCAGAAGGTCTACCCGCTGATCGTGATCCTGCCGTTCGTCCCGTTGCTGGCGGGTGTCTTCTGGGGCGCGCCGTTGCTCGCCAAGGAATACGAACGCGGCACGTATCAGCTCGTCTGGACGCAGTCGGTGAGCCGCGGGCGCTGGCTGGCCGCCAAGTTCGGCGTCCTCGCGGTGGCCGCGGCGCTCGCCGGGCTCGCTTCGGGACAGATGTTCGGCCGGTGGCTGGAAATCTTTCCCGGCAAGGCGGAGACGCTGAACGAGACGTCGTACTTCGGTGCTGTCGGCGTCGCGCCCGCCGCGTGGTGGTTGTTCGCGTTCGTCCTCGGTACCGCGGCGGGGGTGCTGGTGCGCAAGACCTTGCCCGCCATCGCGATCACGGCCGCGGTGTTCGTCGCGGCCTCGATCACCCTGATGCTGTTGCGGCCGCACTACGCCGAGCCGGTCCGGACGGTCGGCGTCGATCCCTCCACAAAGGACGGGTTGATCGTGCGGGCGGGCCGGGTCGCGCCGGACGGCCGGGAGCTGCGCCTGCTCGACGAGGTGCCCGAATGTCCTCGCGGCAAGGGGATGAACGCCTGTGTCGAGGCGGCGGGCTACCGGGACTTCACCGTCTACCAGCCCGCCGGCCGGTTCTGGCGGTTCCAGTGGACCGAGGCGGGCATTCTGCTCGCCGCGACCGCGGTGCTCGGGGGTGTCGCGGCAGGGGGCACGGTCCGCCGCCGTCGCTGAGACGGCGGCGGACCGAGACCTCAGTCCAGCTGCAGTTCGGGCCGGTACAGGTCGAACCAGTGGTAGAGGTCCAGCGCCCGGTCGATCCCGGAGCGCTGGGCCGAGGACATCGTCGCCGGGTCCACTTCGGACACCCGGTGCAGCCAGTCGCGGTCGACCAGCTCGAACACCGGGTTGTCCCGTTCGGTCAGGGCCTCCTTGGCCTGCTGCTGCAACGCCGCCGCGTAGCCGGGGTCCTGAGTGGACGGATACGGGCTCTTGACCCGGTCCCGCACCGAGGCCGGGAGCACGTGTTCGGTCGCGTGCCGCAGCAGGCTCTTCTCCCTGCCGTCGAACGTCTTCAGCGACCAAGGCGTGTTGTAGACGTACTCGACGAGGCGGTGGTCGCAGAAGGGCACTCGCACTTCGAGCCCGACCGCCATCGACGCCCGGTCCTTGCGGTCCAGCAGCATCCGCACGAACCGGCTCAGGTGCAGGTTGCAGACCGTGCGCATCTTGCGGTCCTGCTCGCTTTCGCCGTCGAGGTGCTCGACCTGCGCGACGGCGGTGGCGTACTGGTCGGCGATGTAGCCGGGCAGGTCCAGCTTCTTCTGGACCTCACCGCGCAGGAGGGCGCCGCGCTCACTGGTGAGCCCCATCCGGAAGGCGAGCCAGGGGAACGTCCCCGAGTTCACCGCGGCCTCGTCGTGGAACCAGCGGTAGCCGCCGAAGACCTCGTCGGCGGATTCACCGGACAGCGCCACCGTCGACTCCGCGCGGATCGCCTTGAACAGCAGGTACAGCGACGTGTCCATGTCGCCGAGCCCGGCCGGGATGTCCCGCGCGGCCAGCACCTTGCGGCGGACCTCCGGGTCGCTGAGCTCGGCCGGGTTCAGCACGACGTCCTTGTGGTCGGAGCCGACCAGCTGCGCGACGTCGCGGATGAAGGGCGAGTCCGGGGTGTCGCGCACCTCGTCCGGTTTGAAGTTCTCCTCCTGGCCCTGGAAATCGACGGAGAACGTGCGCAGCCGCTCGCCCTGTTCGGCCAGCCGCGCCGCGGCGAGACCGGTGACGGCGCTGGAGTCGAGCCCACCCGAAAGCAGGACGCAGCGGGGCACGTCGGCGATCAGCTGACGGTGCACGATGTCGGTCATCAGCTCGCGAACCCGCTCGACCGTGGTCTCCTGGTCGTCCGTGTGCTGCTTCGCGTCGAGCTTCCAGTACGTCCGCGTGCGGATCCCGGAGCGGTCGACCGTGACGATCGTGCCCGGGCCGACCTCGTGCATGCCCTTCCACAGCGACCAGCCCGGGGTTTTGGTCATGGACATCAGTTCGCGCAGACCGTCGGTGTCGACCACCTTGCGCGCCAAGGGATTCGCGAGGATCGCCTTCGGCTCGGAACCGAAGAGGACGCCGCCCGAGGTCGGGTAGTAGTAGAACGGCTTGATACCCATGCGGTCGCGGATCATCACGAGCTTCTCGTCGCGCTCGTCCCAGATCGCGAAGGCGTACATGCCGTTGAGATGGTCGACGACCTCGTCGCCCCACTCCAGATAGCCGTGGAGCACGACCTCGGTGTCGCTGTCGGTCTCGAACTTGTGGCCCCGCTTGAGAAGTTCCTCGCGCAGCTCGGTGAAGTTGTACGCCTCACCGCTGTAGACCATCGCGGCCAGCCCGGCCTCGGCCATCGGCTGCCTGCCGCCCGGCAGGTCGATGATCGCCAGCCGCCGGTGGCCCAGCGCGACGTTCGGCCGGACCCAGGTGCCCGAGTCGTCCGGTCCGCGGCACGCCATCGTCTCGGTCATCGCGTCGACGATCTCGCGACGCTGTGTCAGGTCCGTGCCGTAGGAGACCCACCCTGCGATTCCGCACATCGCTACCTCCTGGTGATTAGTTAGCACATACAACTATCCGTAACACTGGTGTAACACGCTTCGTGCGGCTTGTCTGCCCGAATTGCACGCTCCGTCCGCAGTGCGTCACGGTCTGTGGGGCACGTCACCGGGCATCAAGAAGTCGTAAAGGCACCCGATCGGGGCATCAAGAGGCCGTCAGTCCGAGGCCGGAAGCGCCGTGACCTGGCGCAGTGTTGCGGGGTCCTGGTCGCCGATGGGGTGACCTGTCCTGAGAGGTGCCTAGTGGCCGACTTGCTCTACGCCGTGCTCCTGATCGGCGTATTCGTGGTTCTCGCCCTGACCCTTCGCGGTCTGGAAAAGCTGTGACCGGCACGGGAGCCGTGGCCAACGTCGTCGGCGGATTGCTGGCGCTGGGGCTGATCGTCTATTTGTTCATCGCACTGGTCAGGCCGGAGAAATTCTGATGTCAGACACGATGGCCGGCCTCTTGCAGGCCGGCCTCCTCCTCGTCGCGCTCGCCGTGGTCTACCGGCCATTGGGCGATTACATGGCGCGCGTCTTCACTGTGTCTTCTGTCGAGAAGCACACCAAGGCCGAACGCGGCCTGTACCGCCTGTTCCGGGTGAACCCCGGATCGGAACAGCACTGGAAGACCTACGCGTCCGCCGTGATCGGCTTCTCGTTCGTCTCCGTCGTCTTCCTGTACCTGCTTCAACGGCTCCAAGCGATCCTGCCGTGGAGCCTCGGCAAGGAACCGGTCTCGCCGGCGGTCGCCTTCAACACCGCCGTCAGCTTCGTGACGAACACGAACTGGCAGTCCTACAGCCCCGAGGCGACCATGGGTCACTTCGTGCAGATGGCCGGCCTGACCGTGCAGAATTTCCTTTCCGCCGCCGTCGGCCTTTCGGTCGCCATCGCGGTCGTCCGCGGCTTCGTCCGCTCGAAGACCGACCGCCTCGGCAACTTCTGGGTGGACCTGACGCGCGGCACGATCCGGATCCTGCTGCCGATCGCGTTCGTGGCGGCGATCGCGCTGATCGCGCTCGGCGTCGTGCAGAGCCTCAAGAGCGGCGTCGACGTCCTCAATCCGGACGGCAGCACGAGCAAGATCGCGCTCGCGCCCGCCGCGAGCCAGGAGGCCATCAAGGAACTCGGTACCAACGGCGGAGGCATCTTCAACGCCAACTCCGCGCACCCGTTCGAGAACCCGAACGCCTGGACCAACCTGATCGAGATCTTCCTGATCCTGGTCATCCCGGTCTCGCTGACCCGCACCTTCGGCAAACTCGTCGGCAACACGCGGCAGGGCTACGTCCTGCTTTCGGTGATGGCCGGGCTGTTCACTGCGATGCTCGCGGTCACCTGGCTGTCCGAAGCCAACGCGAGCGGACCGGCGTCGCTGGCCGCCGGGGCGAACCTGGAGGGCAAGGAACAGCGGTTCGGCATCGGCCTGAGTTCGCTGTTCGCCAATGCCACCACCGGCACGTCGACCGGCGCGGTCAACGGCGCGCACGACAGCTACAGCGGGCTCGGCGGCGGAGGCGCGCTGCTCAACATGCTGCTGGGCGAGATCTCGCCGGGCGGGGTGGGCACCGGTCTGTACGGCATCCTCGTGATGGCCGTGATCGCGATGTTCCTCGCCGGGCTGATGGTCGGCCGGACGCCGGAATACCTGGGGAAGAAGCTCGGCAAACGCGAGGTCACCTGCGCGGCCGTCTCCATGCTGGCGATGCCGACCGTGGTCCTGCTCGGCTCCGGTGTCGCGCTGATGCTGGCCGACACCCCGGCCGCCATGACGAACTCGGGCGCGCACGGCCTTTCCGAAGTCCTTTACGCCTACGCCTCGGCGGGCAACAACAACGGCAGCGCGTTCGGCGGGCTCACCGTGACGAACGACTGGTTCCAGTCCTCGCTGTCGGTGGCGATGCTGCTCGGCCGGTTCATCCCGATCCTGGCCGTGCTGTGCCTGGCCGGATCCCTCGCCTCCCAACGGAAGGTTCCGGAGACCGCCGGCACGCTGCCCACCACCGGGCCGCTCTTCGGCACGATGCTCGCGGGCACGATCGTGCTCGTCGCGGCCCTCACCTTCATCCCGGCGCTCGCGCTCGGGCCCATCGCAGAGGCACTCGCATGACCGTCACCCAAGAACGCACGCCCGAAGAAACAACCCAGCACCACGTGGAGAACACCGGCCGGGTCGGCGCGGGGATCTTCAGCCCGCGCCAGCTGCTGACCTCGCTCCCGGAGGCGTTGCGCAAGCTCAACCCCAAGCACCAGCTCGGCAACCCGGTCATGTTCGTGGTGTGGATCGGCTCGGCGCTGACCACGGTCTTCGCGTTCACCGACCCGAGCGTGTTCACCATCCTCATCACGATCTGGCTGTGGTTCACCGTCCTGTTCGCGAACCTCGCCGAGGCCGTCGCGGAGGGCCGGGGCAAGGCGCAGGCGGAAACCCTGCGGCGCAGCAAGAAGGAGACCGTCGCGCGCCGTCTCACCGAGGACGGCGACGAGGAGACCGTGCCGGGAGCCGACCTGCGCGTCGGTGACCTGGTGGTCGTCGAGGCCGGGCAGGTCATCCCGGGTGACGGCGACGTCGTCGAGGGCATCGCGACCGTCGACGAATCGGCCATCACCGGCGAATCGGCCCCGGTCATCCGCGAATCGGGCGGCGACCGGTGCGCCGTCACCGGCGGTACCACGGTGCTTTCCGACCGCGTCGTCGTGAAGATCACCACCAAACCCGGTGAGTCCTTTGTGGACCGCATGATCGCCTTGGTGGAGGGCGCTTCCCGGCAGAAGACGCCGAACGAGATCGCGCTGACGATCCTGCTCTCCACGCTCACGATCATCTTCCTGCTCGCCGTCGTGGCGCTGCAGCCGATGGCGGGCTACTCGGGCAGCCAGCAGTCGGTGATCGTGCTGACCGCGTTGCTGGTCTGCCTGATCCCGACGACGATCGGCGCGCTGCTGTCCGCGATCGGCATCGCGGGCATGGACCGGCTGGTGCAGCGCAACGTCCTCGCCACCAGCGGTCGCGCGGTGGAGGCCGCGGGCGACGTTTCGACACTGCTGCTGGACAAGACCGGCACGATCACCTTCGGCAACCGCAAGGCCACCGAGCTGATCCCGGTCGGTGAGTCCACTGTGGACGACATCGCCAAGGCGGCCCGGCTCTCCAGCCTCGCCGACGGCACGCCGGAGGGCCGCAGCATCGTCGAACTCGTCGCGAGGGAGCACGGGCTCGCGGAGACCGCGTCCGCCGACGAGAAGCTCGCGGACTTCGTCGAGTTCACCGCGCAGACCCGGATGAGCGGTATCGACATCGGCGAGCGCCAGGTCCGCAAGGGGGCCACCGCCGCGGTGCGCGAGTGGGTCCGCGAACGCGGCGGCGACATGCCGGACGAGACCGAAAGCGTCGTCGACGAGATCAGCCAGCAGGGCGGGACCCCGCTGGTGGTCGCGGAGTACGACGGCGCGAAAGCGTTCGTGCGCGGCGTGATCCGGCTGTCCGATGTGGTCAAACCCGGGATGAAGGAGCGGTTCGTCCAGCTCCGCTCGATGGGGATCAAGACCGTCATGATCACCGGGGACAACCCGCTCACCGCCAAGGCCATCGCGCAGGACGCGGGCGTCGACGACTACCTCGCCGAGGCCAAACCCGAAGACAAGATGGCGCTGATCAAGAAGGAGCAGGAAGGCGGGCGGCTGGTCGCGATGACCGGCGACGGCACCAACGACGCCCCCGCGCTCGCGCAGTCCGACGTCGGCGTCGCGATGAACACCGGGACCTCCGCCGCCAAGGAGGCGGGGAACATGGTGGACCTCGACTCCGATCCGACGAAGCTGATCGAGATCGTGGAGATCGGCAAGCAGTTGCTGATCACCCGCGGCGCGCTGACCACCTTCAGCGTCGCCAACGACCTCGCGAAGTACTTCGCGATCCTCCCCGCGATGTTCACCGGCATCTTCGCCCAGCTCGGCGCGCTCAACGTCATGCAGCTCGCGACGCCGAAGTCGGCGATCCTGTCGGCCGTCATCTTCAACGCCCTGATCATCGTCGGGCTGATCCCGCTCGCCCTGCGCGGCGTCCGGTACAAACCGTCCTCGGCCTCGGCGCTGCTGCGCCGGAACCTGCTGGTCTACGGCCTCGGCGGCATCGTCAGCCCGTTCCTCGGGATCTGGCTGATCGATCTGCTCGTCCGTCTCATCCCTGGAATCGGGTGACCTCGTGAAACCGTTGTTCAAACAGACCCTCGCCGGGCTGCGGGTCCTGCTCGTCTTCACCGTCCTGCTGGGTGTCGTCTACCCGCTCGGCGTGTGGGCGGTCTCCCGCATCCCCGGCCTCGAAGGCAACGCCGAGGGCTCGATCATCACCCAGAACGGGCAAGCCGTCGGCTCGGCCCGGATCGGTGTCGACCCGGTCGCGGAGGACCCCGCCAAGGATCCGTGGTTCCACAACCGCCCGTCCGCGGGCTCGAAGGACGTCCTCGGCCCCGGTGACCCGTCGTCGTCCGGCCCGTCGAACAAGGGCCCGTACAACGAGGACCTGGTCGCCGCGATCGGCGAACGCAAGAAGCTCATCGCCGCTCGCGAAGGCGTCGAGGAGTCGCAGGTGCCGGCCGACGCGGTGACGGCGTCGGGATCGGGGATGGACCCGGCGATCAGCGTCGCCTATGCCGACCTCCAGATCCCGCGAGTGGCCAGGAACACGGGCCTGCCCGAGGAGAAGGTCCGGCAGCTCGTCGCGGAGAACACGAGCGGCGCCGGGATCGGTGTGCCGGGCGTCAATGTGCTGAAGGTCAACTTGGCCGTGCGCGACGCGGCCGGAGGAGCACACTGACAGACGTGGACGAGAACACGACCAAGCCGCGCCGGGGTGAGCTGAGGATCTACCTCGGCGCGGCCCCGGGCGTCGGCAAGACCTACGCGATGCTCGGCGAGGCGCGACGCCGCCTCGACCGGGGCACCGACGTGGTCGTCGGCCTGGTCGAGACGCACGGGCGGAAGAAGACCGCGGAGCTCGTCGAAGGCCTGGAGACCGTGCCGCGCCGCCGGTCCGCGCACCGCGACCGCGAATTCGAGGAGATGGATCTCGACGCCCTGATCGCCCGTGCCCCCGAGGTCGCGGTGGTCGACGAACTCGCGCACACCAACGTGCCCGGTTCGCGCAACGAGAAGCGCTGGCAGGACATCGACGAACTGCTCGCCGCCGGGATCGACGTCCTCTCCACGGTCAACGTGCAGCATCTGCAGAGCCTCAACGACGTCGTCGAGCGGATCACCGGCGTCACCCAGCAGGAGACGGTGCCCGACGAGGTCGTGCGGCGGGCCGAGCAGCTGGAGCTGGTCGACATCACCCCCGAAGCGCTCCGGCGGCGGCTGGCGCACGGCAACGTGTACCCGGCCGAGCGGATCGACGCGGCGCTGGGCAACTACTTCCGGCCCGGCAACCTCACCGCGCTGCGGGAGCTCGCGCTGCTGTGGGTCGCCGACCAGGTCGACGTCGCGCTGCAGCGGTACCGGGCCGAGCAGAAGATCACCGACACGTGGGAAGCCCGCGAACGGGTGGTCGTGTCCATCACCGGCGGGCCGGAGAGCGAGACGCTGATCCGCCGTGCGAGCCGCATCGCGAACCGCGCGGGCGCCGAACTGCAGGTGCTGCACATCCTGCGCGGCGACGGGCTCGCCGGGATGGGGCCGACGGCGGTCGGCAAGTACCGGAAACTGGCCGAGGAGGTCGGCGCGACCTTCCACACCGTCGTCGGCGACGACGTGCCGACCGCGCTGCTCGACTTCGCGCAGGGGGTGAACGCCACACAGCTGGTCGTCGGGACCTCACGCCGGTCACGCGTGGCGCGGCTGTTCGACGAAGGCATCGGCGCGGCCGTGGTCCAGCGCTCCGGCCCGATCGACGTCCACATGGTCACGCACGCCCAAGCGGGCGGACGGCTGCGCGCCCGGTTCAACCGCAGCCCGCTCACGGCTTCGCGGCGGCTGACCGGCTGGGCGCTCTCGCTGGTGCTGCCCGCGTTGGCGACGCTGGTCGGTGTCCTGCTGCGGGATCACCTCGACTTCTCCACCGACGTGGTCGACTACGTCCTCGCGACGGTGCTGGTCGCGCTCGCGGGCGGGCTCGGGCCCGCGCTGCTCGCGGCGGTGGTCTCGGCCGGGTTGCTGAACTTCTTCTTCACCCCGCCGCTGTACACGCTGACCGTCCACGAACCGCGCAACGTGATCACGCTGGTCGCGATGGTGCTGGTGGCGATCCTCGTCGCGGCGGTCGTCGACACCGCGGCCCGGCGCGCGACGCAGGCCGCGCGGGCGCGGACCGAGGCGGCGCTGCTGGCGTCGTACGCGCGGACCGTGCTCACCCACACCAATCCGATCGAGCGGCTGCTGGAGAAGGTCCGCGAGAACTTCGGGATGACTTCGGTGACCCTGCTGGAAAAACGGGACGGGAAGTGGAAACGGGTGGCGAACGCCGGCACGGATCCCTGCGCGGACCCGGATCAGGCCGACGCCGACATCGCCGTCACCGCCGACGTCCACCTGACGCTGCGGGGCCGCGCGCTGCCCGCGTCGGACCGGGGAGTGCTGGAAGCCGTCGCAGGGCAGGCGTTGCTGGCCCTGCGGCAGCAGCGGACGGCGAAGGCGGCCATCCGGGCCGAGCGCAAGGCCGAGGCGACCGAACTGCGCACGGCGTTGCTTTCGGCCGTGGGACACGATCTCCGGACGCCGCTGACGTCCATCAAGGCGTCCATCGGGAGCCTGCGCGCGACCGACATCTCACTGTCCGAAGAGGACACCGACGAGCTGCTCGAAGCGATCGAGGAATCGGCCGACCGGCTCGCCGGGCTGATCGACAACCTGCTCGACTCCTCGCGGCTGGCGACCGGAGCGGTGCGTCCGCACCTGCGTCCGGTGGGCTACGACGAGGTCGTCTCGCACGCGTTGTCCAATGTGGACAACTCGGATTCGGTCGTGGTCGCGATCGACTCGCGGCTGCCGTCGGTGTGCGCCGACCCCGGCCTGCTGGAACGAGTGGTGGCGAACGTGATCGACAACGCCCTGCGCCACGGCGCGTCCGGCGAGCCGGTCTCGGCACGCGCCAGCACGCATTCCGAACACGTCGAACTGCGTATCGTCGACCACGGGCGCGGGCTCAAGAAGGGCACCGCGGACTCGGCTTTCGCGCCGTTCCAACGGCTCGGGGGAGACCGGGACAGCGTGCCCGGCGTGGGACTGGGGCTTTCGGTCGCCAAGGGGTTCACCGAGGCGATGGGCGGGCGGATCCGGGCGGAGGACACGCCGGGCGGCGGGCTCACCGTCGTCATCTCACTGCCCGCATATGTTGGTCAGGATCCGGAAAAGAGCCTCCTCGCCTTCGACGACGAGGGCCTCGAGAACGAAGAGGAGGAGCGAGTGCGATGAGCGCAGACAACGCGTCGGCGACCGTGCTGGTCGTCGACGACGAACCGCAGATCGTGCGAGCCCTGCGGATCAACCTGTCCGCCCGCGGCTACAAGGTGATCACCGCGCACGACGGGACGGCCGCGCTGAAGGCCGTCGCCGAGACCAAACCCGACGTCGTCGTGCTCGACCTCGGCCTGCCCGATCTCGACGGCACCGAGGTCATCGCCGGGCTCCGCGGCTGGACGACGGTGCCGATCATCGTGCTGTCCGCGCGCGGCGACTCGGCCGACAAGGTGCAGGCCCTCGACGCCGGCGCCGACGACTACGTCACCAAACCCTTCGGCATGGACGAACTGCTCGCGCGGCTCCGCGCGGCCGTCCGCCGGTCGGCCACGTCCAGTGTGGACGGTGCGGACGCCGTGGTGGACACGGGATCCTTCCGGATCGATCTCGCGGCGAAGAAGGTGCGGCGTGACGGCAAGGAAGTGCATCTCACCAAGACCGAATGGGGCGTGCTGGAACTGCTGGTGCGCAACCGCGGCCGTCTGGTGGCGCAGAAGCAGCTGCTGCACGAGGTGTGGGGGCCGACTTACGAGACGGAGTCGCACTACCTGCGGGTGTATCTGGCGCAGCTGCGGCGGAAACTGGAGCCGGAACCCTCGCGGCCGCGGCACCTGCTGACGGAACCGGGGATGGGGTACCGCTTCGAAATGTGAGCCCGTCGTGGTCCCCGGATGTCCTGAACGACCCTTTCATGACACGCGGACGTGACCCCCGAACGCTATGAAAGGACCTTTCCTTGCGAAATTTGCAACGAAAGGTCCTTTCATGGCACGTGGTGAGGCCTACTGGGCGCTGCTCGTCGAAGTGTCGGTGCCGGAGGTGCTGGACCGGGCCGACGAGGAGTCGGGTGCGCCACTGGAGCTCGAGCCGCCACCCGGCGGGGTTTCCCCTGTCGTAGTTGTCGTGGGAGGCGGCGTCGTAGTGGTCGGCGGATTCGACGTCGTCGGCTTCGGCGTGGTGGGCTTCGGAGTGGTCGACGACGGCGGCAGCACCGTACGCGTCGGCTCACCTCCGCCCGGGGTCGTCGCGGGCGGCGGCGGGGCGACGACGCTCGTCGTCTCCTTGCCGTCCAGGCCGACCGACGTCACCGTGGTCGGCGGAGCCGTCGAGCTGGACGGGGCGCCGGGGGTCGGTGAGCCGCTGACGGTCATCGGGCCGCCGGGGACGGCGTTGCCCGGCACCAGCTGGACGCCGGCGGGGGCGACGCCCTGTCCGCCGCCGGGGATACCGGTGCCGCCCGCGGTGGCGGACACGCCGGGACCCGCGAGTTCGGCGATCGCGGCGAAGGCCGTCGCCACCACGAGGCCGCTGACGCCGAGTACGGCGTAGCCTGCGCGGTTGAGCTTGCCGGTGGCGCCGCGCGGGGGTGCCACGGACACGCGTGCGCTCGAATCAGACCCGTCGGGACGGGGCATGTGCTGGCTCCTCGGATGGGGGGCTTCGGGGAGTTCGGCTACCCGGGCGAGGTAGCCCGAAGTGGGGACCCGGCGCGGAGATTATCACCGCCGCTTCACCGTCTGCGAACTACAGCGAGCGTCGTGTTCACCCTCCGCGTTCATCCACATGGTGCACGATAGGGGTCGTGAGTGAAGAAGTAACGCACATCAGGTTGACCGCGTGGGTGCACGGGCGGGTGCAGGGTGTCGGTTTCCGCTGGTGGACCCGCAGCAGGGCCCTTGAGCTGGGGTTGGTCGGCAGCGCGGGCAATCTGGCCGACGGGCGTGTCGAGGTGGTAGCGGAGGGTGTTCGTGAACACTGTGAGCGGCTTTTGACTGCTTTGCGCTCCGGGGAATCACCCGGAAGTGTGGACCACGTCGTCGAACGCTGGTCGCCCGCGAAGGGCGGGCTCCGCGGGTTCGTGGAGCGCTGAGGCCCCGCGTCCCACGATCACCGTGAGCACACAGGTAGCCTGGGCCGATTGAACGACCGGTTCCCGCAGCCAGAGGGGTCAGCACGACGTGCACCTGAAGAGCCTGACGCTCAAGGGCTTCAAGTCCTTCGCCTCGGCGACGACGTTGCGTTTCGAGCCGGGCATCACCTGCGTCGTCGGACCGAACGGGTCCGGCAAGTCGAACGTCCTCGACGCGCTTCGCTGGGTCATGGGCACCCAGGGCGCGAAGGACCTTCGCGGCGGCAAGATGGAGGACGTCATCTTCGCCGGGACCGCCGGCCGTGCCCCGCTCGGGCGCGCCGAGGTCACCCTGACGATCGACAACGCCGACGGCGCGCTGCCGATCGAGTACTCCGAGGTCTCCATCACCCGCCGGATGTTCCGTGACGGCGCGAGCGAATACGAGATCAACGGCGACCGCTGCCGTCTGATGGACGTGCAGGAACTGCTGTCGGACTCCGGTATCGGCCGCGAGATGCACGTCATCGTCGGGCAGGGTCAGCTTTCGGCGATCCTCGAATCCAAGCCCGAGGAGCGCCGCGCCTTCATCGAAGAGGCCGCCGGTGTCCTCAAGCACCGCAAGCGCAAGGAACAGACCCTGCGCAAGCTCGCGAACATGCAGGGCAACCTCGACCGCCTCGGCGACCTCACCACCGAGCTGCGCCGTCAGCTCAAACCGCTGGGCAAGCAGGCCGAGATCGCCCGCAAGGCGCAGTGGGTGCAGTCCGAACTGCGTGACGCCCGGCTGAGGCTGTTCGCCCACGACCTCGTCACCCAGCGCGCGGGTATCGCCAAGGAAGAGGCCGACGAACGCGTCGCCCGCCAGCGTCGCGCCGAGGTCGAGCAGGCGCTGGAGATCGTCGCCGCCGAGGAGGCCGAGCTCGAAGCGTCGCTCGCCGAGGACGCGCCGAAGCTGGCCGCGGCCCAGGAGACTTGGTACAAGCTGTCCGCGTTGACGGAGCGGCTGCGCGGCACGGTGCGGCTCGCGCTGGAGCGTCAGCGGCATCTGTCGTCCGACGTGCAGCAGGCGAGCACCGGCCGCGACCCCGACGAGCTGCTGGCCGAGGCGGAGCAGGTCGCCGAGCGGGAGCAGGAGCTCAACGAAGCCGTCGCCGAGGCACGCCTGGTGCTTTCGGAGACCGTCCAGCGGCGCGAGCAGCTCGAACACCTCGTCCAGGCCGCCGAGCGCGCGCATATGGCCGCCGTCCGCGCGATCGCCGACCGCCGGGAAGGGCTCGCGAAGCTCACCGGGCAGGTCGAGGCGCTGCGCAGCAAGAACGGCGCGACCTCCGACGAGATCGACCGGCTCACCGTGTCGCTCGAAGAGGCCGCCGAGCGTGCGGAGATCGCCGTCGAGGAACTCGAAGAGGCCAAGGCCGAAGGCGGTGTCGAGGAGTCCGACGACCTCGACCTGCAGGCCCACCACGATCGCGCGGTGGAGGCCAACAACGCCGCCAAGGCCCGCGTCGAAGAGCTGGTCAAGGCCGAGCGTGCCGCCGAACGCGAGATCGCGTCGGAGAAGGCACGCGTCGAGGCGCTGTCGATGGGCTTGCGGCGCAAGGACGGCGCCGGCGCGCTGCTCGGCGCACAGCACGAACTGCCGGGCCTGCTCGGCTCGGTCGCCGCGCTGCTCACCGTCGAAGCCGGACACGAGGTCGCGCTGGCCGCGGCGCTCGGCCCGGTCGCCGACGCGGTCGCGGTCAACGGCGGCGCCGACGCGCTCGCCGCGCTGAAGTTCTTGAAGGACAACGATTCCGGTCGCGCGGGCATTCTGCTCGGCGGGCTGGAATCCACTGTGGACACCAGTACCTGGCCGTCGTTGCCCGGGGGCGCGCGCTGGGCGCGTGAAGTGGTCACGGCGCCGCCCGCGTTGCGTTCCGCCGTCGAGCACGCGCTCGACCGGGTGGCCATTGTGGACGGTCTGGAATCCGCGCGCCGTCTCGTCGAGGTGTACCCCGAGGTCAGCACGGTCACGCCCGAGGGCGATGTCTTCGGCGCGCGCTGGGCGGTCGGTGGTTCGGCTCGCAGCGAGAGTGTCATCGAGGTGCAGGCCGCGGTCGACGAGGCCGGCGACCGCCTGAACGCCGCCGAGCGCGCGCTGGAACGCACCGCCGCGGAGCTCGAAGGCGCCCGCGCCGGGCAGGCCGCCCGGCGCGAAGAGGTCGGCAGGGCCAAGGATGCGCTCGGGGACGCGAAGGTCCGCAAGGCGCGCTCGTCCGAGCGACTCAACCGGATGCAGCAGGCCGCGCGTGCTGCGCAGGCCGAGATGGACCGGCTGAGCAATCAGCGTGCCAAGGTCGAGCAGAGCCGCGAAGAGGCGCTGCGGCAGCTCGCCGAACTGGAAGAGCGGCTGGCCGCCGTCGCCGAACAGGAAGTCGACGAGGATCCGGACACCGCCGAGCGCGACCAGGCCGCCGAAGACCTCGGCACGGTCCGCCAGGAGGAGATGGAGTCCCGGCTCGCGCTGCGCACCGCCGAGGAGCGCGCGCGGAGCATCCAGGGCAAGGCCGAATCGCTCCGCCGGGCGGCGCACGCCGAGCGGCAGGCCCGCGAACGGGCCGAAAAGTCCAGGGCCGCGCGGAAACGCGGCGCCGAGATCGCCAACGCGGTGGTCAACGGCGGCGAGATCGCGTTGGAGCGCATCGAGGTCTCCGTGCAGCGCGCCGCCCACGAGCGGGACGAGGCGCAGGCGCAGCGGCAGTCGCGGGAGACCGCGCTGACCCAGGTCCGCAGCAAGGTCCGTGAGCTGACCGGCGAACTGGAGAAGCTCACCGACGCCGTCCACCGCGACGAGGTGCTGCGTGCCGAGCAGCGGCTGCGGCTCGAACAGCTCGAAACCAAGATCGCCGAAGACTTCGGCATCGGCCTCGAGGACCTCGTCTCCGAGTACGGTCCGGACGTCCCCGTGCCGCCGAGCGCGGGGGAGATGGCCGAGTACGAGGCCGCCAAGGAACGCGGCGAGGACGTCACCCCGCCGCCGCCCATGCCGTTCGACCGCGACACCCAGGCCCGCCGGGCGAAGCGCGCGGAGAAGGACCTGAGCCTGCTGGGCAAGGTCAACCCGCTGGCGCTGGAGGAGTTCGCGGCGCTGGAGGAACGCTACAAGTTCCTCTCGACCCAGCTCGAAGACCTCAAGGACACCCGCAAGGACCTCGAAGCCGTCATCAAGCAGGTCGACGAAAAGATCCTCGAGGTCTTCGCGTCGGCGTACGAGGACGTCGCGCGCGAGTTCGAGACCGTGTTCGGCGTGCTGTTCCCGGGTGGCGAGGGGCGCATGGTGCTCACGCAGCCCAACGACCTGCTCTCCACCGGCGTCGACGTCGAAGCGCGCCCGCCGGGCAAGAAGGTCAAGCGGCTCTCGCTGCTTTCCGGTGGCGAGAAGTCGCTCGTCGCCGTCGGCATGCTGGTGGCGATCTTCCGCGCCCGGCCTTCGCCCTTCTACGTCATGGACGAGGTCGAGGCCGCGCTCGACGACACCAACATGCGACGGCTGATCGGGCTGCTGGAGCAGCTGCGCGACTCCTCGCAGCTGATCATCATCACCCACCAGAAGCCGACCATGGAGATCGCCGACGCCCTGTACGGCGTTTCGATGCAGGGCGACGGCATCACGAAGGTGATCTCGCAGCGGCTGCGAACGTCCGAAGAAGAGCCGGTCACCGCCTAGTGTTTATTCGCGGGGCACGGCCAAGGTGCCATGCTCACTCGCTCGCAGGTCGGCCTCGGAGGTTGCGAAAGTGGCTTTCGCAACGCCGCCTTCCGCCAGGCCGCACCGGGTCGAGGGGGTCGTGAGTGGTAAGTGGGGTTAGAACGACACTCGCCACTCACGACCACCGCGCTCGTCACTACTTCGCGACCCAGAAGGCGTAGTCGGCCGAGTACCGGACGGCCGTCTGCGTGCCACTCGCGCAGGTGCCCGCCGGAGCGAGTCCGCCGCGGGTGTCGAGCCGCTGGACGTAGGTGACCTTGCCGAAGATCCCGTCACCGCTGTTCAGGTTGGCCTTCAGCAGCAGTTCCGGCACCGCGTTCGGTCTCGGGTTGGACGCGCCGGGAACGGCCGCTGCCCCGACCGTGCTTCCGTCCACAGTGGACGTCCACACCGGACCCTTGCTGTGCAGCGCGATCGTCCGCCCGCGGTGGCTCAGCGTCGCGGCCGGCTGGATCAGCACCCACGACCCGTTGGTGCAGCCGTAGATCTGGACGCCTTCGCCTCGGTAGGTGGCGATGCGCTTGTTCCCCGCCGGCACTTTGATCGCGTCCGGCACGCCGGTGCTCGTCGCGGCGTACGCGGTCGTGCCACCGCCGATCAGCAATGCGCCGACGGCGATGGCCACGGTTGCTCGTTTCATCGTCTCTCCCTCTCCTCGCCCGCCGTCTTCGGGCGGGTCCCGAAGCCGACACGGAGGAAAGGGAGAGACGGTTCAGAAGTGTGACTCAGGTCATACTTTTGAGGGCTCCTTCACGTCCGGTTCGGCCAGCGGGTCCACGCTCCCGTGCCGCAGCGAAAGCAGCCCGCCCACGACGAGCGTGATCACCACGCCGCACAGCGTGTACCACGGCCATGCCAGCGCCACCGTGTTCCCCGACGCCTTGCCGAAGTCGACGCCGATCAGGCTGCCGTCCGGTTTGTTGAACTTGACGCCCAGGATGATGAACGCCATCACGATCACCGTCGACACGAACGCGACGATCGCGTCCGCCTGCCTCGCCCGCTTGAAAAGCAGGCCCAGCAGGAACGCGCCGAGCAGCGCGCCGTAGGTGTACCCGGTGATGCCGAGCGCCTGTACCACGATCGGATCGGCCGAGGTCTTGTTGGAGGAGGCGAAGAAACCCGCGCACAGGATCAGCGCGCCCGCCCAGACGATCGTCCAGATCCGGCCGTGCCGCAGCCGGTCGGCTTCCGGGAGTTCCCGGCCGATCACCCGTTCGTAGACGTCGGTCACCGTCGACGACGCCAGCGCGCCGAGCGACGAACTCAGTGCGGCGGCGAGGATCCCGGCGATCACGAACCCGGACAGACCGCTCGGCAGATCGTTCACGATGAAGTTCGCGAACAGCTCGTCCTTGTTGGCCAGCCCGAGGCCTTCCGGCTTCGGCTTGGTCGGGGCGAGCCCGTTGTAGAGCGCCCACAGCAGGACGCCGATGAACAGGAACAGCGCGAACTGCAGGAACACCACGAAACCGCTGGCGACCAACGCCTTCCGCGCGGCACGCAGATCGTTGGTGGACTGCAGGCGTTGCACGATCAGCTGGTCGGAGCCGTGCGAGGCCATCGAAAGCACCGCGCCGCCGATCAGAGCGGTGAAGAACGCGTACTGCCCGGTGAGCATGTTCGAGGAGAAGTCGAAGATCTGGAACTTGTTCGCGTCGACGGCCTTGCCGAACCAGCCGTCCGGGAGCCTGCTGGAGATCGCCCAGATCACCACGACCGCGCCGAGGATGTACCAGAGCATCTGGATCGCGTCGACCCAGACGACCGCGCGGACACCGCCGAAGAAGCTGTAGAGCACCATCGCGATGCCGAGGCCGACCACGATGGTCCAGTACGAGACGTTCAGGCCGTAGGCCGCCATCACCACCTTGATCGGGATCGCGGTGGCGAACAGCCGGATGCCGTCGGCCAGCGTGCGGGTGAGCAGGAAGGTCACCGACGCGGTGCCCTGCAGCCCGCTGCCGAAACGCTTGCCGAGGAAGGCGTACGCGGTGACCAGGTTGCCCGCCACGTAACGCGGCAGCAGCACCATCGACACCACGATCCGGCCCGCGATGTAGCCGATGGCCAGTGCGAGGTAGGTCATCCCGCCGTCGCCGGGGGTGGCGATGTAGGCCACCGTCGGCACGGAGAGCACGGTGAGGGTGGACGTCTCCGCGGAGACCACCGAAAGGCAGGCCACCCACCAGGAGATCTTGCCTTCACCGACGAAGTAGTCGGAGCCCGATTTCTGTTTGCCGCCGATCCAGACGCCCAGCAGGGGCATGCCGACCAGGAAAAGCCCGATGATCGCGAGGTCAAGTGCGCGCATCCATATCTCCTATCGCTCGCCGGTCTTCGCCGCTACCCGTAGCCGGGTCACGGTTGAGGTATGCGGGGCGGGGAGCCGCAGGGGGCCCGCGCCCGGAGTGATGCTGCCGAGCAACCGGTGGCCGCGGGCGCCGGTCGCCGACGGGAGGTTCCCCGGGACGCCGGACCACGTCAGCCAGCCGAGCAGAATGGTCAGGTATGCCTCTTTGCCCGCACGCGGCAGCCCGTGGTCGTCGCTGGTCTTCAGCGCCGTACCGGGCAGGTTCCTGGTGAGCGAGGCCATCAGCGCCGGGTTGTCGGCGCCGCCGCCGGAGACGATCAGCGTGGCGATGTCGTGGCGACGGCATTCCGCGGCGATCGTCACCGCGGTCAGTTCGGTCAGCGTCGCCAGGAGATCTTCCGCGCCGACCGGCGGGAGCCCGTCCAGCGCAGTGTCGAGATACGCGCCGTGGAACAGTTCCTTGCCGGTGGATTTCGGTGGCGCCGCGGCGTAATACGGGTCGAGCAGGAGCTTCGCCAGCAGGTCGGGCCGGACGGTGCCGCGCAGGGCGAGCGCGCCGTCGATGTCGGCACGACGGCCGGTGGCGCGGTGCGCGGCGATGTCCATCAAGGCGTTGCCGGGGCCGGTGTCGTAGGCCAGAACATCACCGTCGGCGGGGACCACCGTGATGTTCGCGATCCCGCCGATGTTCAGCGCCGCGACCGGGCCGAGCGCGGCCATTTCCCGGAGCCACAACGCGTCCATCGTGCTGGCGAGCGGTGCGCCGTGCCCGCCGGCGGCGACGTCGCGGACGCGGAGGTCGGCCACCACCGGCAGTCCGGTGCGTTCGGCGATCCACGCCGGATTCCCCAGTTGCAGGGTGCCGTGCGCGGTGCCGTCCTCGACCCAGTGGAACACCGTCTGACCCAGCGAGGCGACGACGTCCGCTTCGCCGCCGGCCAGTTCCTCGACGCCGCGCGCGGCCGCCTCGGCGAAGGCCTGGCCCACCAGGGTGTCGAGTTTCGTGAGCTGCTCGGCGTCGCAGGGATTCGGCGGGAGGGCGGCGAGCAAGGCATCGCGGAGCGTTTCGGGATAAGGGACTTCGAGCTGGCCGAGCGGCGAGAGCACCACCGTGTCCCCGTCGGCGCGCAGTTCGGCGGCCGCCACGTCGATCCCGTCGATCGAGGTGCCGGAGATGAGCCCGATGACCCGGACCCCAGTGCCGGAGAGAACCGTCATTCGAAGTGGTCTAGCCCTCGTTCCGGAGACCGCGCAAGCAAGACCGTTTCTTCTTGTCCGAAATGAGTCCTATCCAGTGGGTGCTTGACAAGATCGGCTTCCTTCCCGTGGGGCGTCTGAGCGCGGCGGGGTGCGGATGCGAGGATGGCGCCGTGTCGAGTACCCCCTGGTTCTGGATCGTTGTCGTTGCCGTCGTGGTCCTGGTCGCCGTTCTGGTGGCCGGGCTGCTCATCGCGCGCCGCCGCCGGATCAGCCTGGACGAGTCCAAGGCTGCCGACGTCGTCGAGAAGCCGAAGGGCGGCGGTTATACCGCGACAGGCGGGATCGCGCTCGCGCCTGGTGGCGAGAAGACCGAAGAGGCCGAGGAGCCGGAACACCCGGTCGAGGACCGTCCCGAGACCGACGGCCAGCCCGCCGTCGGGGACGACGCGGCGGTGCCCAGGGATTCGGCGCAGCGCACGGTGCGCGACGTCGAACTTCCCGAACCCGCCGAGGAAGTGGCCCCCGAGCCCGCTCCCGCCGAAGAGATCGCACCGGCCACCGGACGCCTGGAGCGGCTGCGCGGCAGGCTGGGCAAATCCCGTTCGGTGTTCGGGCAGAGCCTGCTCGGCCTGCTGGGCGCCGGCGACCTGGACGAGGACTCGTGGCAGGACGTCGAGGACACGCTGCTCATGGCGGACCTGGGCGCCGCGACGACCACCGAGATCGTCGAACGTCTTCGTGACGAGCTGAAGCGCCGCGCCGTGCGGACCTCGGAGGAGGCGCGCACGGTCTTGCAGGAAGTGCTGACCGCCGCCCTGTCGACCGACGCGGTGCGAGCCGTCCGCGCGCTGCCGCACACCGTCGACGGGAAGAAGCAGCCCGCCGTCGTGCTGGTCGCCGGGGTCAACGGCACCGGCAAGACCACCACCACCGGCAAACTCGCCCGCGTGCTCGTCGCGCAGGGGAGCACCGTGGTGCTCGGCGCGGCCGACACCTTCCGCGCCGCCGCGGCGGACCAGCTCCAGACTTGGGCCGAGCGCGTGGGCGCCGAGGTCGTGCGCGGCAAGGAAGGCGCGGACCCGGCGGCGGTCGCCTTCGACGCCGTCAAACGCGGCACCGAGGCGGGCGTGGACGCGGTCCTGGTCGACACCGCCGGCCGCCTGCACACCAAGACCGGCCTGATGGACGAGCTGGGCAAGGTCAAGCGAGTCGTCGAGAAGCAGGCCAAGGTCGACGAGGTGCTGCTGGTACTCGACGCCACCACCGGGCAGAACGGGCTGATGCAGGCCCGCGTGTTCTCGGAGGTCATCGACGTCACCGGCATCGTCCTGACCAAACTGGACGGCACCGCGAAGGGCGGCATCGTCTTCCAGGTGCAGCGTGAACTCGGGGTGCCGGTGAAGCTGGTCGGCCTCGGTGAGGGGCCGGACGATCTGGCGCCGTTCGAGCCGGGCGCGTTCGTCGAGGCCCTGCTCAGCAGCTAGCGGATGCTATGAAAGGTCCTTTCCTTGCAAATTTTGCAAGGAAAGGACCTTTCATAGCGCGCGTCAGGCCGTGACAGGGACGTTCTCGTCCGGGGAAACCGGCGCGGTCTTCTTGTCCCGCATGACCAGGAACGCGACCACCGCCGCCGCCAGCACACCGACCGCGCTCACCAGGAACGTCGTCGACATCGCCGAGGTGAACGACTCACGGGCCGCGGCGATGAGGCCGTCGTTACCGGTCGCGAAGGCGTCGCCGATCGAAAGCCGCGCTTGCGCGGGGGCGTCGCCGGGCATGTGCGAGGTGAACAGGCTCGACACGATGCTGCCCAGGATCGCGATGCCGAGCGCGGCGCCCAGCTGCTGGATGGTGTCGTTGAGCGCGGAGCCGACGCCTGCCTGCTCTTCCGGGACCTCGCCCATCAGCGCCGCGATCGCCGACGGCATCGCCACCCCGCCGCCCGCGCCGAGCAGGAACAGCGCGGCCGCGGGCAACAGGAAGCCCTCGTTCGCCGACATCGTCGCGAGCAGGCCGAAGCCGCCCGCCATCACGATCATCCCGACCGTGGTCAGCGCCCGGTTGCCGATCTTCTGGCCCAACGTGGCGCCGAGGGTGTTGAACAGCAGCGACGCGACGGCCATCGGGATGAACGCGAGACCCGCCTCGGTAGGGGTGTAGCCGAGCACGAACTGCAGGTACTGGGTCAGGAGCAGCAGCAGACCGCCATTGCCGATCTGCACCAGCGTGAGTGACAGGCTGCCGCCGCTGAAGTTGCGCTCGCGGAACAGCTTCAGCGGGACCATCGGCGACGGCGTGTGCCGCTCCCAGAACACGAAGCCGGTCAGGCACACGATCGCGATCGCCAGCGGGATCAGGGTTCCGGCTTCGGCGAGGCCGTGCTTAGGCAGCTCGATGATCGTCCAGACCAGCGAGACCATGCCCGCCGCGGAAAGGACGGCGCCGAGCGGGTCCGGCTTCTGCCACGGGCCCTGGGATTCGGGCATCAGCGTGAGCGCGGCGATCACCGCGATGACGACGATCGGCACGTTGATCAGGAACACCGCGCCCCACCAGAACCACGCGATCAGCACGCCGCCCAGCACCGGGCCGCCGATCAGGCCGATCATCGCGACCGCGCTCCACGCCGCCATCGCCTTGCGGCGCTCTTCGTCGTCGAAGACGGTGATGAGGATCGACAGGGTGCTCGGCATGATCAGTGCGCCGCCGACACCCATCACCGCGCGGGACGCGATGAGTTCGAGCGGATTCGTGGCGAACGCCGCGACGAGTGAGGCCACCCCGAACAGGAGGAGGCCGATGATCATCACCTTCCGGCGCCCGAACCGGTCGCCGAGGCTTCCCGACGTGAGCAGCAGACCGGCGAACACCAGGATGTAGGAGTCCAGGATCCATTGGGTGTCCTGGGCACTCGCGCCGAGGTCTTCGGCCAGCGGCGGCACGGCGACGGTCAGCACCATGTTGTCGACGACCAGCACGAGCGTGCTCAGGCAAAGGACGATCAGGATCCACCAGCGGCGTGGATCGCGGACGGGCACGTTCATCGGGAAACCCCCAGAAGTGTTGCGTACGTTGTTCGGCTGATGCGCACACTGTACGCAGAACGAAACGCCGTACGCAAGGGGGTACTTCGTGCGCTAAAGTGGGCGGCATGTCAGTCGATGAACAGCCGATCCAGTCGGTGTGGACCCGCCCTCGCCGGAAGCGGGATCAGCCCGCGTTGAGTCAGGCGCAGATCGTGGCCGAGGCCGTCCGGCTCCTGGACGTCGAAGGTGTCGACGCGCTGAGCATGCGCAGGCTGGGCACCGCGCTGAACGCGGGCGCGACCTCGCTGTACCGGCACGTGGCCAACCGCGACGAACTGATCGAACTGGTCGTCGACGAGGTCTACGGCGAGATCACCGTGCCGGACGGCGATGATCCGGCGCGGTGGCGTGAAGCGGCCGTCGTGGGGGCGGAAAGTGTCCGCGCGATGATCCTGCGGCACCCGTGGGTGGCGTCACTGCTCGGTTCGGTCGGCCTGTCGTACCTCGGGCCGAACGTCATGCGGCTCAACGAGCGGCTGCTGGGTGTCTTCGTGAGCGCGGGCTTCCCCGGCGACGAGGCGAACCAGGCGATCAGCGCGGTCATCTCCTATGTCATCGGCATGGGGACGACGGAGGCCGCGTGGCTCACCACCGTCGCCAAGAGTGGCCAGGGTGAGCGCGAGTGGGCGGAACGTCTGCGTCCCGCCGTCGAGGAGGCCGCGCGCGAACACCCGCACCAGCGGGAAATGCTGGCCAGGGGAGAGGGCGAAGCCGATCCTGTCCGGCTTCGCGACGAGAAGTTCCGCTACGGGCTGGACAGGATGCTCGACGGTTTGGAGACCAGGCTCAAACGGTGACGCCGTCCTTCGAGAGGGTCGAGCCGAGCGAGGTCGCGATCCGCTGGACGACGGGCGCGATCCGCTCGACGGCCTCCATCGTGAGCCGCCCCGAAGGCCCGGACACCGAGACCGCCGCCGGCACCGGCGCGCCCGGGACCGCGACGGCCACGCAGCGGACGCCCAGTTCCTGCTCCGCTTCGTCGAGCGCGTAACCCTGTTGGGCGATCTTCGCCAGCTCCAGCAGGAGCGCGTCCTGGTCGGTGAAGGTGTGCTCGGTGTAGGAGGGCATCCCCGTCCGGGCGAGCAGCGCCGTGACGTCTTCGGACGGCAGATGCGCGAGCATCGCCTTGCCCACGCCGGTGCCGTGCGGCAGGAGCCGCCGCCCGACCTCGGTGAACATTCGCATCGAGTGCTTCGACGGCACCTGGGCGACGTACACGACCTCGTCCCGCTCCAGGACGGCGAGGTTCGCGGTCTCTCCGACCTCGTCGACCAGCTCCGCGAGCAGCGGACGGGCCCACGAGCCGAACTGCATGCTGGCGTTCTCACCCAGCCGGATGAGCCTGGCGCCCAGGGCATACCGGCGGTTGGTGTTCTGCCGGACGTAGCCCAGATCCACCAGGGTCCTGATCAGCCGGTGGATGGTCGGCATCGGCAGCCCGGACAGGGTCGCCAGCTCCGAAAGGCTGGCCTCCCCGCCCGTGTCCGCGAGATGCTCGAGGAGCTCGAAGGCCCGCTGAAGGGACTGGACGCCGCCATCGCGCCCGTTCTTCTCCGCTGCCACCGTGGTACTCCTTACGTCGGCGTTGATGTTCCGCTATGCAGAAACTATAGTCCGTCATGTAAAACCGTAGGGACGTTATCTTTCCGAACTCGGGGTGTTACTCATGTCTGAAGCTCAGGTGCTCGGCGATCCGGTCGAGCGCGGGGACGAAATCCTCACGCCGGAGGCGCTCGCCTTCCTCGCCGGCCTGCACGAGGCCTTCGCCGCCCGCCGCGACGAGCTGCTGCAGGCCAGGAGCAAGCGCCGCGAGGAGGCCAGGACCACCGGCAAGCTGGACTTCCTGCCCGAGACCAAGGAGATCCGCGAGGGCGACTGGCAGGTGGCCGAGGCCCCGCCCGCCCTGCGCGACCGCCGCGTCGAGATCACCGGTCCGACCGACCGCAAGATGACCATCAACGCGCTGAACTCCGGCGCCAAGGTCTGGCTCGCCGACCTCGAAGACGCCAACACGCCGCACTGGGCGAACGTCGTCTCCGGCCAGGTCAACCTGTACGACGCGGTCCGCGAGACCATCACGCTGGAGAGCGGCGGCAAGAGCTACGCGCTGAAGGACGACGTCGAGCACGCGACCATCGTCGTCCGTCCGCGCGGCTGGCACCTCGACGAGCGCGGCCTCTCTTTCGGTGGACGTCAGGCCGTCGGCGCGCTGGTCGACTTCGGCCTGCACTTCTTCCACAACGCGCAGGAGCTGCTCGACCGCGGCAAGGGCCCGTACTTCTACCTGCCGAAGATGGAGAGCCATCTCGAAGCCCGGCTCTGGAACGACGTCTTCACCCACGCGGAGAAGACGCTCGGCATCGAGCACGGCACCGTCCGCGCGACCGTGCTGATCGAGACCATCCCGGCCGCGTTCGAGATGGAGGAGATCCTCTACGAACTGCGCGAGCACGCCTCCGGCCTGAACGCCGGCCGCTGGGACTACCTGTTCAGCGTCATCAAGTACTTCCGTGACGCGGGCGAGAAGTTCGTCCTGCCGGACCGCAACTCGGTCACCATGACCGCGCCGTTCATGCGCGCGTACACCGAACTGCTGGTGCGCACCTGCCACAAGCGCGGCGCGTTCGCGATCGGCGGGATGGCCGCGTTCATCCCGAACCGCAAGGACCCGGAGGTCACCGCCGCGGCGCTCGACAAGGTCCGCGCCGACAAGAGCCGCGAGGCGGGCGACGGCTTCGACGGTTCCTGGGTCGCGCACCCCGGCATGGTGGACATCTGCCGCGAGGAGTTCGACAAGGTCCTCGGCGACAAGCCGAACCAGCTCGACCGCACCCGCGACGAGGTGTCCGTCACCGCCGACCAGCTGCTCGACGCGGCTTCGACGCCGGGTGGCGCCACGGCGGCCGGTCTGCGTGCCGCCGTCGACGTCGGCATCCGCTACATCGCCTCCTGGCTGAGCGGGAACGGCGCGGCGGCCATCCACAACCTGATGGAGGACGCGGCCACCGCGGAGATCTCGCGTTCGCAGGTGTGGCAGTGGGTGCGCAACGGCACGCAGCTCGACACCGGCGACAAGGTCACCGCCGAACTGGTGCGCGGCGTGCTGGCCGAGGTCCGCGGCGAACTCGCGGCGGAGATCAAGCCGGAACTGCTGGAGCCCGCCGTCGAGCTGTTCGAGCAGGTCGCGCTCGCCGACGAGTTCCCGGACTTCCTGACCCTGCCCGCCTACGAACGGATCAAGTAGACAAATGGGGAACGGGCGGCTCACCGAGGACGTCTACACCGCCGCTGACGCGCGCCTCGCCGAGGCCGACGCGCGCGTCAAGGCCAAGTACCCCGGCGAGCCGCCCGGCCGCCAGCCCGTGCACACCGTGTACGTGCCCGCGTCGCAGTACAAGACGCGGCTCGTGGCGGATTGGGGCAAGCAGGCCCTGCGGGTCTTCGGCGAACACGCGGACCAGCTGGGCCTGGACGCCGACATCGCCGACCGGGTCCGGACCAAATTGCTGACGGAGCCGATCGAAGACCTGCGGATCGACTTCGAGGACGGCCTCGGCAGGCCCGGCGACGAGGAAGAGGACGCCATCGCGCTCGCCGCGGGGCGGACCCTCGCCGTCACGGGCGGCACGCCGTTCGTCGGCATCCGGTTCAAGAGCTTCGAAGCCGCGACCCGCCGCCGTGGCATCCGCACGCTCGATCTCTTCCTGGCCGGATTGCTGGAAAGCGGACCGCTGCCGGACGGTTTCGTCGTCACGCTGCCGAAGGTGACCGCCGTCGAACAGGTCGAGGTGGCGGCGGACGTGATGGAGCGTCTCGAATCCGCGTACGGCCTGGCGGAGGGCGCCTTGCGGTTCGAAGTCCAGATCGAGACCGCGCAGTCCATTGTGGACATCGATGGAACGGTGGCGGTCCCGCGGATCATCGAAGCCGCGCGCGGCCGCTGTTCCGGCCTGCACTACGGCACCTACGACTACAGCGCCGGGCTCGGGATCAGCGCCGAGTACCAGAGCATGGAGCACCCGGCCGCCGATTTCGCCAAGCAGCTCATGCAGGTTTCGGCCGCGGGTACCGGCGTCCGGCTTTCGGACGGCTCGACGAACAAACTGCCCGTCGGCGACGCGATCCTCCCGGCCTGGCGCGAACATCTGCGCTTGGTACGGCGCTCGCTGGAGCGCGGTTTCTATCAGGGCTGGGATCTGCATCCGCATCAGCTGCCGACCCGGTTCGCCGCCACGTACGCGTTCTTCCGCGAGGGTTTCCCGGCTGCGCTGGGCCGGCTGCGGGATTATGCGGACCAGACCGGGCGTGGGGTGCTGGACGAACCGGCGACGGCGCAGGCTCTGGCGAGCTTCTTGTTGCGGGGGTTGGATTGCGGTGCCGTGGATGCGGGGGAGCTTTCGTTTTCGCGGGCGGAGCTGGACGCTTACGCGCGAAGGACCGCGTGATATCGGGCGAGAATCTCGTCCAGTGAGCCGCGGGCGCGGATCCGGCCTTCGTCCATCCAGAGGGCGGTGGTGCACAGTTCGCGCAACAGTTCGTCGGAGTGTGAGGCGAACACCAGCACGCCCGAGCGGCGGGCGAGGTCGACCAGCCGTTCGCGTGCCTTGGTGAGGAATGCCGCGTCGATTGCGCCGAGACCCTCGTCGAGAATGAGGATCTCGGGGTCGATGGTGGTCACCACGCCGAGCGCGAGCCGCACCCGCATGCCGGCGGAGTAGGTGCGCAAGGGCAGATGCAGGTAGTCGCCCAGCTCGGTGAACTCGGCGATGTCGTCGACCCGCTTTTCCATCTTCTTGCGGCTCATGCCGAGGAACAGGCCGCGGATCAGGATGTTCTCGTGGCCCGAGACCTCGGGATCCAGCCCCACCCCGAGGTCGAACACCGGCGCGATCCGCCCGACGACCCGCGCGCTGCCCCTGGTCGGCTCGTAGATGCCGGACAACAGGCGCAGGAGAGTGGACTTCCCGGCGCCGTTGTGCCCGACCAGGCCGACGCGATCGCCCTCGCCCAGTGACAGGGAGATGTCCTGCAAGGCCTCGATGATCGGGACTTTCGCGCCGGTGCCGATCTTGCCACCGACCTTGCCGAGCACCCGTTTCTTGAGCGACCGGGTCTTGGCGTCGAAGATCGGGAAATCGACGTAGGCGTCCTGTACTTCGATGCTCACCACGGGCAGTCCTCCTCGCGCTCGGCAGATGCGAACGGAAGTTATCATTCGCGTTTGTGGTAACGTCCGGCCGGTGAGTCAGCCATCCGCCGATCAGGGCTTCCGGCCGCCGCAGCAAGCCCGCAGCCGGGAGTCACTGCAGAAGGTGCTGGCCGCCGCCGAGCACGTTCTGGCGAGCCAGGGTTTCGAGGAGTTCACCGTCGCGGCGGTCGCCGAGCAGGCGGGAATGTCGGTGGGCGCGATCTATCGCCGGTTTTCCGGCAAGAACCAACTGCTGTACGCCGTGAAAGACCAGCTGCTCGGACAGCTGGAATCCGATGTCGGCGAAGCGCTCGGCTCCGCTGAGCCCGGGCTGCGCGGGGTCGTCGGCGCGTTCACCCGCGCTCTGGCAGGGACATTCGCCCGCCACGACCGGATCTTCTCCGAGTTGCTCGACAGCCAGCGAGCCGAGGGGCGGGATCGTGGCCTTCAAGCGCTCGCTGCGATCCAGCGCGATTTCGGGGAGGCGGCTCAGCCTTGCCTTGAGGAGATCCACCGGGCGGATCGGGAAGTGGCGATCCGGATGATGAGCCGGACCATCATCGGATCCTGTGTGCACCGGGCCGCCAGTGGCCGGTTCTGGTCCGATGGACTGAGCTGGGATGTTTGGGCGCGCGAGACGACCGAGATGGCTCTGGCTTATCTGGAGCCGGCTTGAGTCTTGTGCTTGCGGTTCGTCGCCGAGGACGAGTCCTGAGGATCTCGATTTGGTCGTGATCGGTCCGGTGGGGATGGACTGTGTGGATTTTGGGACGTCAGATGTCCTGAAATCCACACAGTCATCGGCGTCGGGCATGACGAAGGGCCCGTCGCCGGCGTGGCCGACGGGCTCTTCGGGGTTCAGACGTGGTGCAGGGTGTTACGCCGAGGTTTTCGAAGCGGGTCCCTGTATTGGGGTGGGATGAATTCCGGTAAACCATCAGCGGCCATCCGTACTTCCCAGTCACCGTGGTGAATCAACCGATGATGGAAACCGCAGAGCAACACGAGATTCCGAAGATCCGTCGGCCCGCCGTCCGCCCAGTGATGAATGTGATGGGCGTGGCAATTCTTGGGTTTCCGATGGCAGCCTGGAAAAGCGCAGCCACCGTCTCGGATGTTCAACGCGCGTCTCTGGCCGGGGGTGACGAACCGTCTCAGGCGTCCCATATCGAGGGGTTCCCCCGATGCGCTCATCACGACCGGCACCATCAGGCAGTCACAGGCGGCGAGCCGGGCTTCCCGAGCGGTCATGGTCCCCACGAAGTCGAGACACGCGGTCCCGAGACCCGATTTGAGTTCCTCAAGTCCGATGGTGACATGCACCAAAGTCCGGTAACCGCTGGTCCCCGGTTGGTCCGGGCAGGCGATGGCCAGGTCGAGGAGTTCGGCCCAGGCGTCTCCCATGCGTTCGCACTTCATCCGCAGATCCGCCTGACCGAACTCATCCACCGGCCGCGGCTGGGCGTGTGCTTCCAGCGCTGCCGCGGTCCGGGCGCCGGTCTCGTCATCCAGGAGGCCGGTCAGTTTCCAGAACCCATCCTTACGCCGCTCCAGGGTGATCTCCCGGCGTGGTTCCTTGGGTTCGGGGTCTTTGGGTTCGTTGCCATCAGGGTTCAGCAAGCCTCGCAGGTTCGCCTCGGCCTTGGCGAGTTGCCGCGGACCGGCGCTCGGAGCGAGATTGGCGAGGATCTGCTCCGCGCCCGCCCGATCCTCAGCCGAAATGTCGGCGGGAAGGTTTTTCAAGATCTCCAGGATCTGGTCGATCCGCTCGTCCCCGACCAATCCCTGAGCGGCGACCGCGGCGGTGGCGGGCGCGATAGGCGGAACCTCAGTGCCGTCCAACGCGCGGGTGGGGTTCAAGGCGATCGCGCGCTTCACCACCGCACTGGCCTCGCCACGTGACAATCCCGCGATCTCGGCGAGCCAGCTCGCCGTGCTGCCATGCCCGTACAAGTCTTTCGCGCCCCGATTTTCGATCTCCGCCAGGAACTGCCCCAGACAGGCAGTCGCGATCCGGATCACCTGCAAGGACTGCTGCACGCCATGGGCAAGCTCCAGCTTGCCGGCGCGCCACAGTTCTTGCGGAAACTCGGGGAGGAAGGTCTCGGGCACGACTCCATAATACCCCGAATAAATCGAACACGTGTTCGTAATTTTAAGCAACAAGCGAAACCGCGCAAACGACACTGAAGGGTGATGCCGTCATACGCGGAGACCACGCGGAGAGAGCACGTGCCGCATTTAGTCGACTAAATGCGGAATTCAAACGAGAGGCTTCGCATAGCGCCGACAAGGAACCGAAACCACCCCATCCGGCCCGGCCACCCGATTGTCGAACTCGCCCTCATCGACCCACCCGCACCGTTCGTAAAACCGCCGAGCCCGTGCATTCCCCGGCGCCACCGCGAGCCAAGCGCGGGAATGCCCACCCGCGCGCACCAGCCGTTCGGCTTCGGCGAGCAGCGCCCCGGCCACTCCACTCCCGCGATGGTCCGAGGAAACGTAGACCTGCTCGACCTCGTCCCCGACGACCATCACGAAACCCGCCACCGCGTCGCCCAGTACGGCGACGGTCGTGTCGCCGACCCGGTCCGCGGCCCGGGTCCAGAACGAATCGCGGGTGCGGAGCCGGACGAGCGCGTCCGGCACGTTGCCGAGATGGCCGTCCTGCCAGCCGTGGTACCAGATCGTCGCGACGGCGTCGGCGTCCGCGGATGTAGCCGGTCGAAGGGTCATGCGCGAAGTCTAGGAAACCAGCGCGCCGATCCGCCGCTCCACTTCGTCCGCGCTCGCGTTCCCGGCGACCAGCGTCACGATCCGTTCCCCGGGCAAGTCGGCCAGCAGAGTCGGATAGCCGGTGACGCCCAGTTCCCGCGCCCGCCGGAAGTCGTCCGCCGCGGAAACCCGGTCCAGTGCGGCCTCGACGGCATCCCCGTCCAGGCCTGCTCGCTGCGCGACGACGCGATAGGTCGAGACCTCGGACAGGCTCAGGCCGTCGAGGTAGAAGGCCTCCTGTAGCAGGGCCGCGAGCCGCACCGCGCGGTCCGGCGCGACCTCGCGCAGCGCCGCCATCCCGCAGGCGGCGGCCTCGGAGTCCATGACGAACTCGCCGTCCGCGATCAGCCGTTCGTAGCTTTCCCCGAAGGGCGCGCCGGTGCGGCGGGTGATCTCGGCGTTGGCTCCCTGGACGTAGCCGAACTGCCGGATCGGCACCCGGCGCCCGCCGAGGAACAGGCCGCCGGAAACCACTTCGACCGGCAGATCCGGATGCCGGTGCGCGACGTCGGCCATGGTGCGGGCGAACCCGTACGACCAGCCGCAGTACGCGTCGAAGACATAGATGAGCTTCATGTCGAGACTCAACGATATCTGACTCGTCAGGTATTCCTAACGGAGCTTGGGGAGTGCGTCACGTGCCGAGTGGCTCAGCGTCCGCAGGTCCTGGGCGAACCGGTCGCGGTGGTCGGCGGGCAGCGGGTCGAGGAAGAGCCGCTGGATGTTCTCGACATGCACCCGCGCGGCCCGCACGGTCGTCTCTTCGCCTTGCGCGGTCAGCCGGACGAGTTGCACGCGGCGGTCCTGCGAATCCGAGGACCGCGCGACCAGGCCGAGCGTGGTCATCCGGTCGACCAGCCGCGTCGCGCCGCCGGTGGTCAGCACCTGCTCCTGCGCGATCGCGCGCATGCTCATCCCCGCCGCGCCCGACCTGCCGACGATCAAGAGGACTTCGAACATCAGGTGCGAGATCCCGCATTCGGCCTCCAGTGCGCGGCCGAGCAGGTATTCGAGCCGGTTCGCCGCGCCCATCATCCGGCCGAAGGCGAGCACACGCGGGTCGTAGGCGGCTTCTTTCGCCGTGGTGATGCCCATTTCAGCTCCCTGCCGACAAGGCCAAATAGACGTCGAGCTGTTCGGTGAACTCGGTCAGATCGGTGCCGAGCAGTTCGCTCGCGCGCCCGATCCGGTACCGCAACGTGTTGACGTGGACGTGCAGCGCCCGCGCGGCCCGCGTCGGCGAGCCGGAGCATTCGAGGAAGACGCGCAGGGTGTGCACCAGATCGGTGCCCTGTTCGGCGTCGTAGCTCAGCAACGGGCCCAGCACCCGGCGCCGCAACGCCGCCCGCAGGTCGTCGGGGGTGCCCGCCAGCAGCAGCCGATGCATGCCGATCTCGCCGCCGGGGACGACCTCGATCGTGCCCGGCCGTTCCGCCGCCACGGCCAGCGCGTAGCGCGCGACCTCCTTCGCACCCCGCAGCACGGAGACCGGGGAACGGTCGCTGATCCCGATCAGCACCCGGCGGCAGGGCAGCAACGACTCCACTGTGGACAGTGTGGCGGTCACGGTGGTGGGCCACTCTTCCGGCCACTCGCCGTCGTCCTCGGCCACCGCCCAGGTGGTTTCCCCGGCGGGGCCGACCAGCGCGCCCGGCGGCAGGAGTTCCGTCAGGATGCCGCGTGCCGCTTCGGATCCTTCGGTGCGCGCGACGACGAACCGCAGATCGCCGCGCAGTCCGGTCGCGGTCAGCGCCGCGTGCGGATCACTTCCTTCGTCGAGCGCGGCGAGCAACGGTTCGAGCACCCTGTCGGTGACGGCGCGCACCTCGTCCGCCCGCGTGCGCGCGAGCCCGATCAGCCCGGCGAGCTCTTCGGCGATCTCCGCCTGGGCGGCGGTCAGCGCGCCGCCGATCGCGAGCAGCCATGGCAACGCGTGCCTGCCGCCGACGGGGCGAACCGAGACGTCGTCCGCCTCCAGGGAACGCCCGCCCGCGGCGACGAACCGCCGCACCAGATCCGACCCCGTGCCGGCGGGTTCCACCCAGCAGGGGAGACCGATCTCGGCGCGCGCCCGCTCCAGCAGCGTCTCCACCGACGCGTCTTCCGTCGCCGCTGAAAGCAAACGTTTGCGAGCGCCTTCCGCGGCCGCGGCGAGGGCCAGGACGACCCGCTCGGTGACGACCGAGAACGACAGGTCCGCCGGCACCTCCAGCAACGGGATCCCGTGTCGCGTACAGGCTTCGACGAGGTCCTCGGGAATGCCGTCGGAATCCGCCCCGGACGCCGCCAGCGCCGCCGCCCCGGCCTTCGCGAGCGCGGCGACGAAGGCCTCGGAATCACCCGGCCCGCGCCACCACAGCAACCCGCTCAGGACGAATTCGCCCGCCGACACGTACCGCCCGGGATCGGGCAGTTCCGTGACGTAGATCCGGGACACCGGCCGGTCGAGCAGAGCCGTCCCGGCGCGCACGCGCAAGCGCAGGGCTGGCAGCGCCAGAAGAGTTTTCACGGTCGTCATCAGGTTTGTAGGAAAGCACAAAACGACCGGCGCGTGCAGGGGAGATTTCATGCTTCGGCACCGTTGCCGCCATACGGGCGCAGGGCGTCTACTGAGTCAGCCGTCACACATCGCCGCCGAACCGAGGAGCCCGAGAGTGGATTTCCTGCGCCCCAGCTCGCTGACCGAGGCGCTCGCCGTCAAGGCCGAGCGACCCGACGCGGTGCCCATCGCGGGCGGTACGGACGTCATGGTGGAGCTCAACTTCGACCACCGCCGCCCGGGCGCGCTGCTCGACCTCAACCGCGTCGCCGAACTCGCCGAGTGGACGGAGACCGACGGCAAGATCCGCCTCGGCGCCTCGGTGCCCTACGTCCGGGTGATCGCTGAGCTGGGTGAAGTTCTGCCCGCGCTGGCGATGGCCTCCCGCACCGTCGGCTCGCCCCAGATCCGCAACCGCGGCACCGTCGGCGGCAACCTCGGCGCCGCCTCGCCCGCCGGAGACACGCATCCCGTGCTGCTCGTGCTCGGCGCCGAGGTCGAGGCCGCGTCGGTGCGCGGGACCCGGCTGATCCCGGCCGAGGAGTTCTACCTCGGCGTCAAGCGCAACGCCCTCGAACCCGACGAGCTGATCACCGCGGTGCACCTGCCCGCGGAGGTCGGGCCGCAGCAGTTCGCGAAGGTCGGCACGCGTAACGCGATGGTCATCGCGGTCTGCTCGTTCGCGCTGGCGCTGCATCTCGACACCCGCGAGATCCGCGCGGCGGTCGGCTCGGCGGCGCCGACCCCGCGTCGCGCGACCGCGGCGGAGGAGTACCTCGGCACCGAACTTCCCTGGTCCACCAAGGCGTCGCTCACGGATTCGGTCAAACGCCGGTTCGGCGAGCTGGTGTCGGAGGCGGCGTCACCGATCGACGACGTCCGCGGCAGCGCCGACTACCGCAAGCACGCGTTGTCCGTCCTGGCGCGGCGGACGCTGACCTGGGCGTGGAACGACTTCCAGAAGGGTGAACGCGAGTGCGCGTGAACGTGACGATCAACGGCGAGTCCCGCCAGGCCGACGACGTCTGGGAGGGCGAAAGCCTGCTGTACGTGCTCCGCGAGCGGCTCGGCCTCCCGGGCTCCAAGAACGCCTGTGAACAGGGCGAATGCGGTTCCTGCACGGTGTACCTCGACGACGTCCCGGTGTGTTCGTGCCTGGTCGCGGCCGGTCAGGTCGAGGGCCGCGAGGTCCGCACGGTCGAGGGGCTCGCCGAGGGCGACAAGCTGGACCGGGTCCAGCAGTCCTTTGTGGACGCGGGCGCCGTCCAATGCGGCTTCTGCACCCCCGGCCTCGTGGTGGCCGCGCACGATCTGCTCAACCGGGTCGAAAACCCCGCCGACGAGGAGATTCGCGAGGCGCTGGCGGGGAACCTCTGCCGGTGCACCGGATACGAGAAGATCCTCGACGCCGTCCGGTTGGCCGCGACCAGGGGAGAGACCGCGTGAAGACCGTCATCGAGAACGCCGCGATCGCCACCGTCGACGGCGCGGGCACCGAGCACGCCTCGGGTCACGTCGTCATCGAGAACGACCGCATCGCGGCGGTCGGTGCGGGCAAGGCGCCCGACGACGAGTACGACGAACGCGTCGACGGTTCCGGCTGCCTGGTCACGCCCGGTCTGATCAACACCCACCACCATCTCTACCAGTGGGCCACGCGCGGTCTCGCCGCCGACCACACGCTCTTCGAATGGCTGGTCGCGCTCTACCCGATCTGGGGCAGGCTCGACGCCGAGATCACGCACGCGGCGGCCACGGCCGGGCTCACCCGGCTCGCGACCACAGGCTGCACCACGGTCGCCGACCACCACTACGTCTTCCCGCGTGACGGTGGCGACCAGGTGGAAGCCCTCGCCGCCGCCAGGATCCGCGTGGGCGTACGGCTGCACGTCGTGCGCGGCTCGATGGACCGGGGCGAGTCCCAGGGCGGGCTGCCACCGGACAACCTCGTCGAAGAGACCGAGGCCGCGCTGCTCGGCACCGAAGCCGCGATCGACCGGTTCCACGACGCCTCCGCCGGCGCGCATCTGCAGATCGCGGCCGGCCCGTGCTCGCCGTTCTCGGTGAGCGAGCGGCTGATGACCGGCGCGGCGGATTTGGCGCGCCGCAAGGGCGTCCGGCTCCACACGCACCTCGCCGAGACGGTCGACGAGGAGAAGCAGTGTCTCGCCGAGGTGGGCTGCACCCCGGCCGAATACGCCGACAAACTCGGCTGGCTCGCGGACGACGTCTGGCTCGCGCACTCGATCCACCTCGCCCCGGAGGCGATCCGGCGGATGGGCGCCACCGGCACCGGAGCGGCGCATTGCCCGACGTCCAACGGGCGGATCGGTGCCGGGATCGCCCCGGTGCGGCAGCTGCTCGACGCTCGCGTGCCGGTCGGGCTCGGCGCCGACGGTGCGGCGTCCAACGAATCCGGCGGCCTCGGCGAGGAACTGCACCAGGCGCTGTTGCAGGCTCGGCAGCGCGGCGGACCGCGCGGGCTGACCACGCGCGAGGCGCTGTGGATGGGCACGATGGGCGGCGCGCGCTGCCTCGGCAGGCAGCAGGACCTGGGCTCGATCGAGGTCGGCAAGCTCGCCGATCTCGCGGTCTGGAACCTGAACGGCCTGAACTACGCCGGGATCACCGACCCGGTCGCCGCCCTGGTGCTCGGCGCGACGCCGCCGGTCGAGCGGCTGTACGTCGGCGGCGCGACCGTCGTCGACGGCGGAACGCTGCGCGAGGAATCCGAAGACGAGATCGCCCGTGAGCTGGCCGTGGCCAGTGCCCGGTTGAGGGAGACGGTATGACCACCTCTGAAGTCTCCAAGCAGACTGAGAACGGCGTCGGGTCGAGCCCGCGGCGGCCCGACGGCACGGTCAAGGTCCGCGGCGAGTTCGCCTACTCCTCGGATCTGTGGCACGAGGACATGCTGTGGGGTGCGACGCTGCGCAGCCCGCACCCGTACGCGCGGATCACCGGCATCGACATCACCGAAGCCCTTGCCGTGCAAGGGGTGTACGCGGTGCTGACCCACGAAGACGTGCCCGGCGTGAACAAGTACGGCCTGGAGCACTCCGACCAGCCGGTGCTCGCCGTCGACGTCGTTCGCTACCAGGGTGAGCCTGTCGCGCTCGTCGCCGCGGACCACCCCGAGACCGCTCGCCGAGCGATGAAACGGATCAAGGTCTCCTACGAGGTCCTGGAACCGGTGACGGATTCCGAGAAGGCCGCCGCCGGCGAGGGAGCCGAGCTGCACCCCGGCGGGAACGTCGTGCGCTACGCCAAGATCCGCCACGGCGACCAGTCGGTGAAGGCCGACGTCGTGGTGTCCGGCGTCTACGAGGTCGGCATGCAGGACCAGGCCTTCCTCGGGCCGGAATCGGGAATGGCGATCCCGGACACCGAAGGCGGTGTCGATCTGTACGTCGCCACGCAATGGCTCCACGTCGACCAGCAGCAGATCGTCGCCGCGCTGGGCCTGCCGAAGGACAAGGTCCGGCTGACGCTCGGCGGGGTCGGTGGCGCGTTCGGCGGGCGTGAGGACCTTTCGATCCAGGTCCACGCGTGTTTGCTGGCGCTGCACACCGGCAAGCCGGTCAAGATGGTCTACAACCGCGAGGAATCCTTCTACGGCCACGTGCACCGCCACCCGGCGAAGATGTACTACGAGCACGGGGCCGACAAGGACGGCCGCCTCGTCTACGTCCGGGCGAAGCTGTACCTGGACGGCGGCGCGTACGCCTCGTCCACCGGCGCGGTGGTCGCGAACGCCGCCACCCTCGGCGTCGGACCGTACAATGTGGACAGTGCGTCGGTCGACTGCTGGGGCGTGTACACCAACAACCCGCCCTGCGGCGCGATGCGTGGTTTCGGCGCGGTGCAGGCGGGCTTCGCCTACGAGTCCCAAATGGACAAGCTTGCCGAAGCCTGCGGTCTCGACCCGGTCGACATCCGGATCCGCAACGCGATGGCCGAAGGCAGTGTCATGCCGACCGGCCAGATCGTCGACTCGGCCGCCCCGGTCGCCGAACTGCTGGAACGCTTGCGCGCCAAGCCGTTGCCCATCGCGCACGAAGAACTCGACCTGCGCAGGATGCCCGGCGGCGTCTCCAACACCACGCACGGCGAAGGTGTCGTCCGGGGTGTCGGGTACGCGGTCGGCATCAAGAACATCTGCTTCTCCGAGGGCTTCGACGACTACTCGACGGCCCGCGTGCGGCTGCAGCTCGTCGGCGGCGAACCCGCGGCGACCGTGCACACCGCGGCCTGCGAGGTCGGCCAGGGCCTGGTGACGATCATGCAGCAGATCGTGCGGACCGAACTCGGCATCGAGCAGGTGACGATCCTGCCGATGGACACCACCATCGGCAACGGCGGTTCGACGTCGGCCTCGCGGCAGAGTTACGTCACCGGCGGCGCCGTACAGGCCGCGTGCGTCGCGGTGCGTTCCGGGCTGCACAAGCATCTGGCCGGCAAACTCGCCGCGGACGGGAAGCTGAACGTCCTCGCGAACAAGGTCGTCTCGGCCGACGGCAGTGTGCTCGCGGACCTCGCCGACGTCCTCGGCGACGAGGTGTTCGACGAGACCGTCGAATGGCGGCACCGCCCGACGGCGCCCATCGATCCCGAGACAGGGCAAGGGAACGCGCACGTCCAGTACGGTTTCGCGGCACACCGCGCGGTCGTGGACGTCGACACCGAACTCGGCCTGATCAAGGTCGTCGCGCTCGACTGCGCGCAGGACGTCGGCAAGGCGCTGAACCCGCAGGCGGTGCTCGGCCAGATCCAGGGCGGTTCCGCGCAGGGGCTCGGGCTCGCGGTGATGGAGGAGATCCAGACCGACGGCGGGAAGATCCGCAACCCGTCGTTCACCGACTACCTGATCCCGACCGTGCTGGACATGCCGCCGATGGACATCGACGTCCTGGAACGGCCCGACCCCAACGCCCCGTATGGTCTGCGCGGGGTCGGCGAACCGCCGACGATCTCGTCCACCCCGGCGATCGTCGCGGCCATCCGCGCGGCCACCGGGCTCGCGCTGCCCCGTGTCCCGGTGCGTCCCGAACACCTCACCGGCACCTGATAATCCGTACTTTTTCGAGCTAGGAGCACATCCGTGGGTACCCGTCTGTCCATTTCGGAGTCCGACGAGCAGAAATGGCTCGCCGAGGCCGTCCAGCTGGCCACCGCGAACGTCGGAAACGGCGGCGGCCCGTTCGGCGCGATGATCGTCCGCGACGGTTCGGTGCTGGCCACCGGGACCAACCAGGTGACCCCGACGCTGGACCCGACGGCGCACGCCGAGGTGGTCGCGATCCGCGCGGCCTGCCAGGCGATCGGAGACTACAAACTCGACGGCTGCGTCCTCGTGACCTCCTGCGAGCCTTGCCCGCTCTGCCTTTCCGCCGCGCTCTGGGCGCGTGTCGGCAAGGTCGTCTACGCCGCGGACCGCCACGACGCGGCGGAGGCGGGCTTCGACGATCGCGAGTTCTACGACCTCTTTTCCCGCCCGCGCGAGACCTGGTCACTACCCGTCGGCCAACTGTCCCTTCCGGACTCTTTCGCGCCTTTCCAGGCCTGGCTGTCGAAACCCGACAAGAAGGCTTACTAGTCTCTTCCCGCCCCACAACGTTGTGGAGTAGGCATGACCCAATTAGGTACTGAGCGTCCCCACCTGCCCTCGTCCGAGCCGAGGCGGCTGTCCGGGCTCGACCGCTGGTTCAAGATCTCCCATCGCGGCAGCACGATCGGCCGCGAAGTGCGCGGCGGGATCACCACGTTCGTCGCGATGTGTTACATCGTGTTGCTCAACCCGCTCATCCTCGGCGCGTCGGCCGACATCACCGGCGCGAAGCTGACCACCGAGGCGATCACCACCGCGACCGCGCTGGCGGCCGGCGTCACCACGATCCTGATGGGACTGGTCGGCAACGCGCCGCTGGCGCTCGCGGCGGGCCTCGGCGTGAACGGTGTGGTCGCCTTCCAGATGGCTCCCGCCATGACGTGGGCGCAGGCCTTCGGGCTCGTTGTCCTCGAAGGCTTCTGCATCGTTCTGATGGCCGTTTCCGGGGTACGGGAACGGATCATCAACGCGATCCCGATGGCGCTCAAGGTCGCGATCACCGTCGGGATCGGGCTCTACATCGCGCTGGTCGGCCTGGTCAGCGCCGGATTCGTGACCAGGACACCGGATTCCGCGCAGTCGACGGTGCCGGTGCGGATGGGGATCGCCGGTCACCTCGAAGGCTGGCCGATCGCGATCTTCTGCCTCGGGCTGCTGCTGATGATCGTGCTGGTGAGCCGCGGGGTGCCGGGCGCGGTGCTGATCAGCATCGCGGTCGCGACCGGGCTCGCCGTGCTGGTCAACAGCGTCTTCCACGTCGAAGGCTGGGGCCTGGTCGAACCCAAGGTGCCCGACCAGGTCGTGGCGCATCCCGACTTCAGCCTGCTGGGCGACATCGATCTCTTCGGCGGATTCGGCTCGGCGGGCGCGGTGACCGCGGCGGTCTTCCTGTTCACGCTGGTGCTTTCCGGCTTCTTCGACGCGATGGGCACGATCACGTCGGTCTCGGAGGAGGCGGGCCTGGTCAAGAACGGCAAGGTCGAGGGGATGGGCCGGATCCTGCTGGTCGACGGCGCGGGCGCGCTGGCGGGCGGTGTCACCGGATCGGCGCCGAACACCGTGTTCCTCGAATCGGCGGCAGGCGTCGGCGAAGGCGCGCGGACCGGGCTGGCGAGCATCGTCACCGGCGGGTTGTTCACCGCGACCCTGTTCCTGACGCCCATCGCGGCCATCGTCCCGGCACAGGCCGCGGCGCCCGCGCTGGTGGTCATCGGCGGGATGATGATGGCGCAATGCGCGCGGATCCCTTGGCGGGACCTGGATTTCGCGATCCCGGTGTTCCTGACCATCGCGCTGATCCCGTTCACCTACTCGATCACCAACGGGATCGGCGCCGGGCTGGTCGCGTACGTGCTGATCAAGATCTGCAAGGGCAAGATCCGCGAGATCGGCTGGATCCTCGGGATCCTGGCCGCGGTGTTCGGGGTGTACTTCGGGATCGAAGGGATCATGTCGTGGTTCTGATGTTCCTCAACGGCGGCGGGATGCGTGGCGGACCGCTGCACGAACAGCTGCAGGGCGCGCTGTTGTGCTGCGTGGCCCGTTCCGCGCCCAAGTACCACTACTTCTCCGTGGGCGACCGGTTCCCGGCGATGCACGAGGGCGGCTCCGCGTCCGTCGTGGGCGAGGTCTACGACCTGCCGCTCACGGTGCTGCGGGATCACCTGGTCCCGGCCGAACCGCCGGAACTGGAGCTGGGCGTCATCGAATTAGAGGACGGCGCGGCATGCCTCGCCACCGTCCTGCGTTCGTCCTATGTGGACTCACCCGAACTGACCGACATCTCTTCCGTCGGCGATTGGCGGGCCTATCTCGCGTCCCGCTAGTGGTCCGTGAAGGCCTCCTTGAGGGACCCAGGGGCCCTCAAGGAGGCCTTCACGGAACGTCAGAGCACGAAGACGAGATCGCTCGCCGCGGAGTGGAACATCTCGGGCGAGCCCGCGTAGAAGGCCCGCCATACGCCGGGCTTGCGGTGTTCGGCCGAAGCCGCGAAGGCCCAGGTGGTCCCGTTCCAGGTGGCTTCGACCGTCGCCGCCGTGGTCCAGCGGTAGGTGCCGAGCGAGAAATACTGGAGCTCGACCGGGATCGGGTTCGCCGTGTACCGGCCGGGGAACTCGATCGTGCCGGACGCGGTCACGGCCTTGTCCGCACCGCGGCCCGCCGCGAACGACGTGATCGCCACCGGGTGGAGCACGACGATCTTCGGGGTGTCGGCGCGCGAGTTCGCGATCGACGGGTCGGTGGAGAAGAAATCGGCGTGATAGTTGCCGGTGCGGATCGGGGTCAACGTGGCGCTGTAGGCGCCGGTGGCGTCGGTGACCGGCTTGGCCTGCGCCTCACCGCAGAAGCCGTTGAAGCAGAACGAGATGCCCACCTCGGCGCCCGCGATCGGCGTGGCGTCGGCCTTGGTGAGCTTCCCGGAGATCGTGACGGTCTTCCCGGCGTCGATCTTCGTGCTGCTGGTGGTCGCGGTGAGGGTGGACGGCTGCACCTCGGCGGCGGTCGCGGGCATCGCGCCCGCGGTGAGCAGCGCGGCCGCGGCGATGGTGCCGATCACGAGCTTCCTGATGATCATGGGCTCCCCAAACGGATTCCGGTGTTGGCGACGGCTAGGTCGGCCGGAAGCCGTTGTCCGTTGCGGGGAAATCCCTGTGTTCAGAAGCCAGCCGTCGGTGCTTCACGCATCAGGGAGCAGCGTGCGCGCGAAGGCCACGGACGACGCCCCCGCGACCTCTAGCGCTTCGGTGTTACGCAGCGATCGGCTCAGCACGAAAGCCCCTTCGAGGCTGTTCACCAAAGCGATCGTGAGCCGCCGAGCGGACTCGGGTTCGAGGCCGTACTTGCCGAGCTTCTCGGCCCCGGTCTCGATCCACGCGGTGAACACGTCGGCCGTCGCGATCCGCAGCTTCTCGTTGGTGCTGGCGACCTCTAGCGCGACCGTCGCGATGGGGCAGGCGTCGGCGTAGTCGGTCGCCTTCAGCGTCTCGGCGGCGCTGGCGAAGCAGGCCTCGATACCGTGGATCAGGTCCGGCTCGTCGGCGAAGAAGATCTCGAACAGCGCGAGGTACATCATCCCCGAGGTGCGGATGACCTCCTCTCCGAGCTGTTCCTTGCCGCCGGGGAAGAAGTGGTACAGCGAGCCGAAAGGCGCGTTCGCCGCCTCGACGATCTGCTTCACCCCGGTGCCGGTGTACCCGTTGCGCCGGAGCAGCTCGGCGCCGGCGTTCACGATGCGTTCCCGCGTTCCAGTCACGCTCTCCATGATAGAGCGTTCTATCAAGTTCCGGTGGTCCCTTCGACCTTGGTTCACCTTCCGGCGCTACCTGCGGTCGATGTTCGCGTGCTGTGCCCGGCCCTAGCGTCTGGAGCCGTTGGGAATCCAAGGAAGAAGGGGGAAGAACATGAAACGGCTCATGGCCGTGGGGTTGCTCCCGGTGATCGTGGGCGGGTTGCTCACCGGAGCCGGTCCGGCTTCGGCGAGCAACCCGGCGCACTACGCCGGCCAGAAACTGGATTGGCATCCCTGCGCGGCGGAGGAACTGGTCACGTTGCCGCCGGGCACCGATATCGGCGGGCTCGAATGCGCGACGTTCCGCACGCCTCGCGACTGGGATCGCGCGGACGAGCGGCAGGACCTGACCATCGCGGTCAGCAGGCTGAAGTCCACCGGGCCGTCGACCGCCTCGCTGCTCACCAACCCGGGCGGGCCGGGCGGTCCCGGGCGCTGGTTCCCGGTGACCTTCCGCGGGCAGGAGAAACTGCGCGAACACCAGGACATCATCGGGATCGACGTGCGGGGGACCGGCAAGAGCACCAACGTCACCTGCCGGGGCGCGGCCGACCTCATCCGGCAGCTGGATCCGCGCGACCGTGACCCGCGCAATCTGAACCAGATCCTGGCCAACGCCGAACACGTGGCCAGGTCCTGTCAGAGCGCAGGCGGCGAACTCGGCCCGCTGATCACCACCCACCAGACGATCAGGGACTTCGATCTGCTCCGGACGCTGCTCGGCCGGGAGAAGATCAACTGGGTCGGCTACTCGGGCGGCACTTGGCTGGGAGCGCACTACGCGCAGCAATTCCCGCAGCGGACCGGGCGATTCGTACTGGACTCCTCGACGGAGTTCACCACGGACTGGCAGAAGACGTTCGACCGGCAGCCGGTCGGTTTCGAACGGCGCTGGCGGCAGGACTTCCTGCCGTGGATGGCGCGGTACGACGCCAAGTACCACTTCGGCACCAACGGCGAAGAGGTCCGGCAGACCTACGAGCGGGTCCGCTATGCCTTGTCCCGCAACCCGATGGACGGGAACGGGCCGATGGAACTCGACACCGCCATCATCTACATGCTCTACAAGAAGGCGACCTTCCCGGCGCTGGCCGAACTGCTGGTCAAGGTCCGGGACGCGATGGAGAACCCGGGGGCGAAGGCCGACGCCAAGGCCGCCGTCGAAGCCGCGGGTGACCATCCCGACGCGCAAGACGCGACGTTCTGGAACACCCTCTGCGGGGAAGGGCGTTTCACCGGCACCCGCGAGTCGCTGATCCGCGCTTCACAGCGGAATCTGGACCGCGGTCTGCTCCTGGCGGGTGGCGGCACGCTGAACGCGTCGGTCTGCCTGTTCTGGGACAAGGAGCCGCGTCCGCTGCCGAAAATGGACGGCAAGGGGGTCCCGCCGGTGCTGATCGTGCACTCCGAGCACGACCCGGCCACGGCGATCGAGGGCGCTCGGAAGGCGCACGCGGGGTTCGCGAACTCCCGGATGCTGACCGTGACCGGCGAGGGTGACCACGGGCTCTACGCGGACGGGAATCCCAAGGTGGACGAGATCGTGGACGCCTACCTGGTCGACGGGGTCGTGCCCGCCGACCAGAGCGTCCCCGGTATGCCGCTGCCGGTGCCCTAGAAGGCGGCGAGGGTGTGCCAGGCCAGGCCCGCGTCCTCGGCGTCATCGCGGAGGACGACACCCTCGATCAGGCCGTACGGGCGGTCGGCCGCGTAGAAGACCTCGTTGTCGTTCTTCAGCCCGAAGGGTGACAGGTCCACCAGGAAGTGGTGCTTGTTCGGCAGTGAGAGCCGGACTTCGGCGACCTCTTCGCGTTCCTTGAGCACAGCCTCTCCCATGGCGTACAGCGTCTGCTGCAGGGAGAGGCTGTGCTTGTCCGCGAAGGTCTCCAGCAGGATCCGCCGGACCTCCGCGTGGCTGGTGGCCCAGTCGATGCCGTCGCCCTGGTAGCGCCAGCGCGCGGTGACGGCGGTGGCGAGGATCCGGTCGTTCGTCTCGGCCAGCGTCGTGTACTCGTCGCGAGGGAAGCCGTGGAACTCCGAGCCGGTCGACTTGAGCACCACGAGATCGTCCAAACCGGACACCACCCAGGCCTGATCACCCTGGACGGTCACGGCGGTCGTCCGCTTTTCGCTGCCCGCCTGGGAGAACGCGTGGTCGTGGCCGGAGATGCGGTTCCAGCCGTGTTCGTCGATCAGGATCCGGGCGCCGGTGATGTGCTCGAACGAGCCGACGAAATGGCTTCCGAGCCGCAGCGCGAAGTCCTCGATCTCGCCGACCGGGGCTTCCTTGGCGAAGGCGTAGACAGTGTTCTTCTGGGTGTCGGTCGCGACGACGTCGGCGTTGTCGCCGGTGAGGTGCGTGGCCGCGAGGTCGCCGCGAAGCGACGTCGAGACGGTGAGGTCCTTGAGGTGGTGGACGGTGCCTTCGCGCTGAACGGTGACGAGCCGGACTTCGGCCTTGCCGTACTGGTTGGGGCCCAGGGTGATGGCCACGGGCGATCAGCTCCCTCGATAGGTGGAATAGGCGAACGGGCTCAGCAGCAACGGCACGTGGTGGTGCTCGGTCCCGTCGGCGATGCGGAAGGTCAAGGTGACTTCGGGGAAGAAGGAGTCCGGGCCGAGGTAGGCGCCGGTGTCGAAGACCAGCCGGTACACCCCGGGTTCGAGGGTGTCCGGGCCGAGGTCGCGGATCCGGCCGTCGGCGTCGGTCCGGCCTTCGGCGACGGGATCGCCCGCGCCGGTTTCGAGCCGGACGCCGACGTCCGCGGCGGGCCGTCCCGCGGCGGTGTCGAGGATGTGCGTGGTCACGAGGCTCATGCCGTCACCGCCTTCTCCAGCCGCAGCGCGGCGATCGCGGCCAGCTCTTGACCGGCCACTTCGAGTTCCTTCTCCGGGTCGTTCGAAAGCCTCGAACGGAGGTTTTCCAGCAGGTCGGCGCCGCTCCGGCCGCTCGCGCAGACCAGGAAGACGTGCCCGAACGTCGCTTCGTATTCGGCGTTGGCCGCGGCGAACTCGCGCGCCGCGTCACCGTCCACTCCGGACTGTTCGGAGCGCGACCAGCCCGCTTCGGTGCTCTGGCCGCCGGCTTTCTCCCCGATCCGGGGATGGGCCGCCATGGCGCGCCGGACCTCTTCGGGGCGCAACGGGGTGAGCGCCTCGGACGCGGCGAGCAGTGCGGCGAGGTCGGCGTACGGGCGCCTGGCCAGCAGGGATTCCACCCAGCGCGGGACGTCGAGGCAGGCGGTCAGCGCCGGCCGGACGTCCTGTGCGGGAGCCTCGTTGAACTCTCGAATGGTGAGCGGCACGGGAACTGACGGTACGGCGACGATTCCGCCGCGTCAACATTTTGTTGAAACAGCCCTTCAGTCTTGGTCTCGGTTGAGGTAGTTGTAGACCGTGAACCTCGTGACCCCCAGCGCCTCCGCGACGGTCGACACCGACTTGCGGAGGCCGAACGCGCCGCGTTCCTTGAGCAGCCGCACCGCGCGCTGCTTGGCGGCGCGGTCGAGGGTGTCGAGTTTCCCGCCGAGTTCGCGTTCGACGTCGCCGATGAGGCGGGCGAGGGCGCTGTGCAGTTCGACGGCGGGTTCGCCCGCGTCGTCGCCGACCTGCCGGAGCTGGAGGGTCACGCGCGTGGCGCCGCCGTCCAGCGCCGCCCTGGCGATGGCGGGAAGCGCGTCGAGGAGGGTGTCGGCGTCGCCGCGGACGAGGGTGCCGAGCGGGCCGAAGTCGGCGGACAGGCCCGCGTCCTCCGCGGTGTCGCGGGCTTTGACGGCGTGTTCGGGTGGCGGACCCTCGCCGTGGAACGGTTCGCTGGTGAACTCGGCTTCTAACTGCACGAAGCGAAGGTAGCGCCGCTTGGGCTCGTTGACGAGCAGGGTGGCCGGAGTTAATGTCGGAGTGCGAAACCTCGATTCCACTGAGTGGAAGTTGGAGGCTTTTTGATGGACTTGGTGATCAAAGCCGCCCGAGCCGTGACGGCCGCCGGAGAGGTATCCGCGACCATCGGTGTCGACGGCGGCCGCATCGTCGCGGTGGAGCCCGCCGGAGCCGATCTGGACGGCGACCGGGTGCTCGAACTCGGGGATGACGTCGTGCTGCTGCCGGGTCTGGTGGACACGCACGTGCACGTCAACGACCCGGGCCGCGCCGAATGGGAGGGTTTCGCTTCGGCGACCCGCGCGGCCGCGGCGGGCGGGGTCACCACGATCGTGGACATGCCGCTGAACAGCCTGCCGCCGACGGTCGACGTCGCGTCGCTGGAGGTGAAACGCAAGACCGCTGAGGGGCGCGTGCACGTCGACGTCGGGTTCTGGGGCGGCGCGATCCCCGGCAATCTCGCGGAGTTGCGCGGCCTGCACGAGGCGGGCGTCTTCGGGTTCAAGTCCTTCCTGCTGCATTCCGGCGTCGACGAGTTCCCGCCGCTGGACGCGCGCGGGCTCGAAGAGGCGATGACCGAACTGCGGACGTTCGACGGCATGATCATCGTGCACGCGGAGGACTCCGACGCGATCGATCACGCGCCCGACCCGCACGGCGAGAAATACGAAGACTTCCTGCACTCGCGGCCGCGTGGCGCGGAGAACGTGGCGATCGCGCAGGTGATCGAGCTGGCGAGGAAGACGGGCGTCCGCGCGCACATCCTGCATCTGTCGTCCTCGGACGCGCTGCCGATGGTCGAGAGCGCGCGGCGCGACGGCGTCCGGCTGACCGCCGAGACCTGCCCGCACTACCTGAGTTTCACCGCGGAGGAGATCGGCGACGGCGCCACGCAGTTCAAATGCTGCCCGCCGATCCGCGAGGCCGGGAACCGCGAACTGCTGTGGAAGGGCCTCGCGGACGGTGTCATCGACTGCGTGGTGACCGACCATTCGCCGTGCACGCCGGAGCTGAAACGCTTCGACAGCGGCGATTTCGGGCTCGCCTGGGGCGGGATCGCCGGCCTGCAGCTCGGCCTGCCCGCCGTCTGGACCCAGGCACGGCAGCGGGGGTTCGCGCTCACCGACGTCGTCCGTTGGATGGCCGAACATCCGGCCGCGCAGGCGGGGATGCGCCGCAAGGGGCACCTCGCGCCGGGCTACGACGCCGACTTCAGTGTGTTCGCACCCGACGAGGCTTTCGTCGTCGACGTCGCGAAATTGAAGCACCGCAACCCGGTCAGCGCCTACCACGGACGGCCGCTGGCCGGTGTCGTCCGGAGCACGTGGTTGCGGGGCGAGGAGATCACCGGTGAAGACCCGGCAGGCGTTCTGCTGACCCGGGGTGATTGCTGAGATGGAGGATGCCGTGAACGACCGTCCTGAGTGGACAGCCCTGCCCGACCTGGCTTCGCGCAAGTTCGGCGGGACCGTGATGTGGGCGACGGACGAGTTGTTCGCCGAGAAGGAGAACCTGGTCAATCCCTGGGTGCCCGCGCATCAGACGGAGACCTTCGGCCCCAAGGGGCAGGTCTACGACGGCTGGGAGACCCGGCGGCACCGCGAGCCCGGCGACGACCAGGCGGTGATCCGGCTGGGCCTGGCGGGCGCGATCACCGGTGTCATCGTGGACACCGCGTTCTTCAAGGGCAACTACCCGCCGTTCGTCTCGGTCGAAGCTTGCGCCGTCGACGGCTATCCCAGCGCGGCCGAAGTCGCCGAAGCGGACTGGGACGTGCTGGTGAAACGCGGCGCGGCGGCGGGGCACACGGAGAACTACTTCGAGATCGGCGGGAGCAAGCGCTACACGCACGTCCGGCTGACCATGCATCCGGACGGCGGCGTGGCCCGGCTGCGGGTGCACGGCACGCCGATCCCGGATCCGCGCCTGCTCGACCTCGGCGCGCTCGACCTCGCCGCGCTGGAGAACGGCGCGGTGGTCACCGGGTGCAGCAACATGTTCTATTCCTCGCCCAACAACCTCTTCTCGCCGGGGCTCGCCGCGCATCAGGCCGAGGGCTGGGAGACCGCCCGCCGCCGGGACGACGGGAACGACTGGGTCACGGTGCGCCTCGCCGGCGCGGGCGTCGTCCGGTTCGCCGAGTTCGACAACAGCAACCTCAAGGGCAACGCACCGGGCTGGGCCGCGCTGAGCGGCCGGGACGGCGACGGCGAATGGGTCGAGCTGCTGCCCAAGACGCGGTTGCAGCCGGACACGCGGCACCGGTTCGCGCTCGCCGCGGGACCCGAGGTGACCGAAGTCCGTCTCGACATCTACCCCGACGGCGGGATGGCGCGCCTACGTCTCTTCGGCGCACTTTCGGAGCGTGGCCGCGCCGACGTCGCGTCGCGTTTCGAGGCCGCCCGCTCCTGACGCATTTCGTCCTCTGAATGCGGTAGTTGGCATCGAGAACTACCGCGTTTAGAGGACGAAATGCGGGGTCAGGGACGGGCGCCGGGCCGGTTCAGGTACGCGGAGAACAGCGAAAGGACGATACCGACCGAGAAGATCGCGGTGAGCCACCAAGCGCCGCCGATGGACAGGTTCCACACCAGGGCACCCGCCATGAGCAGTGCCATGACGATGTTCCTGAGCTGCAGCGGCGTCGGTTTGGCCATGCCGCCACCCTCTCACGGGCCCGGGCAGGCCCTGGTCAGGGGGCGGACTGGCGACGTGAGCTGATCACGCCGGTGTTGAACCCGGCGAGGTGGAGCCCACCGGCGAACCGGGCGTGCTCGATCTTCACGCAGCGGTTCATCACCACGTCCAGCCCCGCCTCCTTGGCGAGGTCGGCGACGGGCTCGTGCCACAGGCCCAGCTGAAGCCAGAGCGTGCGCGCTCCGGCCTCGACGACCTCCTCGGCCACGCCGGGGAGGTCGTCGTGCTTGCGGAACACGCTGACCAGGTCGGCCTCGCCGGGCACGTCGGCCAGTGACGGGTACACCGGCCGTCCGAGGAGTTCGTCCAGCCGCGGGTTCACGAAGGTGACCTCGTACTTGCTGGAGGACAGCAGGTACGTCGCGACGAAGTAGCTCGGCCGCGCGGGATTGTTCGAAGCGCCGACGATGGTCACCGACCTCGTCCGCGAGAGGATGCGGCGCCGCTCGACCGCGCCGGCGTCGTAGGTCATGCCGCCACCGCCTTGCCGAGCGCCTGATCGAGATCCCACAGGATGTCGTCGACGTCCTCCAGCCCGACCGACAGGCGGATCAGGTCCGCGCCCACCCCGGCCGAACGCAGCTGATCTTCGGAGAGCTGCTGATGGGTGGTGGACGCCGGATGGATGACCAGCGTCCGCGCGTCCCCGACGTTCGCCAGATGCGAAAGCAGCTCGACCGAGTTCACGAACGTCTCCCCGGCCGTGCGGCCGCCGTCGACGCCGAAGGAGAACACGGCGCCCGGCCCGGCGGGCAGGTACTTCTTCGCGCGGTCGTGGTGCGGGTGATCCGGCAGGCCCGCGTAGTTCACCCACGCCACCCGGCTGTCGTTCGCGAGGTACTCCGCGACGGCTCGTGCGTTGGCGACGTGGGCGTCCATCCGCTGCGGCAGCGTCTCGACCCCTTGCAGCAGGAGGAAGGCCGAGTGCGGTGAGAGGACGGCGCCGATGTCGCGCAACTGCTCGGCGCGAAGCCGGGTGCAGAAGGCGTACTCGCCGAAGTTCTCCCAGTACTTCAGGCCGCCGTAGCTCTCGACGGTCTCGGTCATCCGGGGGAACTTCCCGTTGCCCCAGTCGAACTTCCCGGACTCGACGACCACCCCGCCCAGGGTGGTCCCGTGCCCGCCGAGGAACTTCGTCGCCGAATGCAGCACGATGTCCGCACCGTGCTCGATCGGGCGGCACAGGTACGGCGTCGCCAAGGTGGCGTCGACGACCAGCGGTATGTCGTGTGCGTGCGCCAGCTCCGCCAGCCCGGCGATGTCGGCGATCCCGCCGCCCGGATTGCCGATGACCTCCGTGAAGATCAGCTTCGTCCGGTCGGTGATGGCGGCCGCGTAGTCCTCGATGCGGTCTCCGCTGACGAAGGTGGTCTCGATCCCGAAGCGGCGCAGCGTCCCGGTGAGTTGCGTGACCGTGCCGCCGTAGAGCCCGCCCGCCGAGACGATGTGGTCGCCCGCCTCGGCGAGGGCGGAGAACGTCAGGAACTCCGCCGCCTGGCCACTGCTGGTCGCGACGCCGCCGATCGCGCCTTCGAGGCTGGCCAAGCGTTCCTCGAAGGCCGCGACCGTCGGGTTGCCGATGCGGCTGTAGATGTTGCCGTACTTCTGCAGCGCGAACAGGTTCGCCGCGTCGGCCGCGTCCTCGAAGACGAAGCTCGTGGTCTGGTAGATGGGCACGGCGCGGGCGCCGGTCGCCGGATCGGGCGTCCCGCCCGCATGCAGGGCGCGGGTGCGGAAGCCCCAGGTGCGTTCACTCATCGCGCCCGACGCTACCTCGCGTCCCACTCCGTGACCATCGTTCCCAGCACGTGGCTACTTGCGGTCCAGCGTGATCACGGTGCCGGGACGGTGACCGTTCCGGCGCGGGGTGACCGGACGCGGTTCACGGGACACCGCGACCCCGGCGGGCCGCTGCCGATCGATCGGCAGGACCTCTCGCGAGTTCGTCCGGTCGGCCAGCCGCAGGGACTGGGCCGAGGTCAGCCACTCCTCGGCGGGCTCCGCGATTTCGAGCAGCAGCGCCTCGAATTCCGACCGGGTGGTCTCGAGGATGTGCGGCGCCGCGAGCCAGCGCAGCACCTGACGTCCGGTGACCGCCATCCGCTGGCGCGGCGAGGACACCAGCCGCTGGTCGAAGTAGCGGATCAGCACTTCGTCCACGGTGTCCCACGCGTTGGCCGCGCCGAACAGGTCCAGCACGTCCTCCGAACCGAGGATCTTGAACGCCTCGGTCAGCAGTTGCATGACCTCGACCCGCAGGACGTTGAGGTGACCGTACGAGGTGAACTTCAGGTTGTTCCGCAGGTCGAGACCGCTGCGCCGGACGACCGCCACACTGCCGAAACTCGGGTCGTACGCGCGTTCGCGGACGACGTCGGAGATCCGCTTGTCCCGCCAGAACAAGGCGACCTGGTTGCTGAACTGGGTGAACAGCTGGTGGAAATCGGTGTTCGGCCGCGAGTTCGCCGAGCCGAGCCCCTTGCCGTAGCCGAGGACGCGCCGGTACGCGCTGACGCGATCCCGCCTGGTGTAGCGCAGGACGTCCCGCCGGTCGAACCGGTACAGGCCGAACGCGCCGGGGCCGTCCGAAAGCCGGATGGCGCCGCCCTGGAACAGCTCCTGCAGTTTCTGCACCACGCGGAACACGCCGATCCGTTCGTGCTGGTACAGGTAGTACAGATCGCCGACCGCGATGACCCGTTCCGAGGCGACGGTCTCGTCGTAGGCGTCGACACCCGGTGGCATCGCCGTCGCGCCGAGGTCCGCGGCCGAACCGTCGCCGAGCCCGACGAGCTGCGCGATCCCGCCGTCCGCCGGCCCCGGCTTGCCCCGCTGTTCCGCCTCGACGGCGGTGAGCATGTCGTCCAGCTGTTTGAGGACCGCGTCGCCGAGTTTCGGATCGCTGCCCAGTTCGTTCGCGAGCTTCCCGGCGACCTGGCCGCGCAAGGCCGCGACCCGGTCGAAGAGTTCCCGGTATTCCTTTTCCGTGCCCATCGTCTTCCTCCCGTACGGGTCCGGCTACTGCCCGGGCCGCTTGCGCGTGGTCCGGGGTTTCGGCGGTTCCTCCGCCTCGGGTGGTGTCCGGCCTTCTCCGGCGCCGTGCCCCTCGCGGAGTTCGGCGACCGAAGGCACCGCCGGCGTCCGGCCGGGCGGCGGTGTGAGCTGTGGGGTGGGCGGCGCGGGCGGATTCGGGTCGGACGACGACGGCGAGCCGTCCCGCCCGATCGGCTCGGCGATCCGGACGACCTCCTGGAGATGGTCGTCGAGTTCGTCGATGGCCCGCTGCACACGGGAGCTGAAGAATCCCGGGGGAAGCGACGCGCGGAAGTTGCCAGGCACGTCGCCGTTGGGACCGCCGGTGCTCTGCCGGGGAAGGTTCGCCACGATCCGCTGAAGCCGCTTCGCGATCTGCAGGAACGACGTGCCGACACCTTCCTTGCCCGCCGACTCGATCAGCTTGCCGCCCTCGAAGGTGGCGAACTCGCGGATCCAGCGCAGCAGCCCGCCGAGCGACATGGTCCCGCCCTGCGGATCGGGGACGCGGAGCACTTCGAGGTCCTCCTGCTGGACGAACACCGACCGCAGCATCGCGACCACCTCGTCGACCTGCGACGCGGTCGCGGACAGCAGCCGGGAAAGAGCGACCACGGCGGGACCGAAGAACGGCTGGCCGCCGGCCGGCTGCGAGAACGGGTCGATCTTGTCGCGTGCGTCCTGCCAGCCCCTGAACAACGAGACCACCCAATCCGTCAGCGTGATGAAGGAGGTCTGGATCCGTTCCTCTTCGATCGTGTTGACCTTGCCCGAGACCAGGCCGAACTCGTCCCGCAGCTGGCCGAGATGTCCTTGCGTACGGTCTCCGGCGCCGACCGCGAGGCCGCCGTTGCCGAGCAGCAGCAGGAAGAGCTGATCGACCCGCGCCACGCGGATCAGCGGGCTCTCCAGCTCCTGCCGGATCTGTTCGAGGTCGTGCCGGACGAGCGCGCGGAAACCTTCCGCGTTCTCGGGATCCGCGTCCGTCCTCAGTGGACGGAGCGAATCGAGCAGCGCCAGGGAGTCCTTGACCGCGCTCCTCGCCCTCGCCGCGAGCGAGGCCTGGCCGCCGGTGACGGCGCCGAGGTCGGCCTGGATCGCGTATCCGCGTGGAGTCCATTTCGCCTCGGTGCGGCCCTGGACCTCGTTCAGTTCGAAACTGCCGGTCAGCGCGGCCACGAACCCCTTGGTGTCGCCTTCGCGCCACTTCCAGCCGAGCATGTCGCTGATCGTCTGTTCGGCGAGTTTGCCGGGGGCCGCCGCCTGCGGTGGGTACTGCCCGGTCGACAGCGGATACGCGCTGTCGATGTCCTGTGCGCGCGGCAATGTCGCGCCGCGGTCGTCGTTGATCGTCATCGGGTCGCCCCACATCCCTTGAATTCGGCCAGTTCCACTGCTTCACGCCAGCACCGCACCATCACGTCCTCCGCCGAGGACAAGGCGGCGGCGCAGTGGTCCACCCCGGCGTGGAAGCTCTTCGCCCAGCCCCGCCATTCCTGTTCCCGTCCGTGCACCGCGCGCAGCAGCCCGGAGACCGCGTGGTGCGAACGGCAGTGCCCGTCGACCCGTCGCCGCAGGCTCAGCAGCGACGACGCCGTGGTGTGCAACGATTCCGCGCTCACCGGGCCTTGTGTCGCGCGTGTGGCCGCCTCGACCTCCCCGGTGCCGTCCAGGACGACCTCGGCGAGATGATCCGCCGCGGCCAGCCCGACGCCGGCGGGCCGGTCTTCGGCGACGCTGATCTCCAAGGCCCGCCAGCACGCCGCCACCTGGTTCACTTCCTTGCCCAGCCGGGAGAATTCGGTGTCGAGCGTCATCTCGCCCTCCTGCCGAGCTCTTCCATGAAGAAGCCGAAAAGCCGTTTCGGCGGGGCCATCCGTTCGTCGAGCGCGAACCGGACCGCGCCGATCAGGAACCGTTCCGGCACGACGCCGGGGGAGACCCCGTCGGCCAGCCTTCCGGCGGCTTCTTCGATCATCGCTTGTTCTTTGGCTTCGAACCGCAGCACCTTCGCCAGGGGACGGTGGCCCAGCGAGGGGAACGACGTGAAGCACATCGCGTCCACCACCACGGGGATTGCCTTCTCCGCCGTCCTCAGCAGCGCCGGTGGCGCGTTCACCAGCTTCGCCCGCGGGTACAGCTTGTGCCACATCGCCGCGTACGACTCCGCGTGCCGGGTGAAACCCATGCGGCGCAACAGCTCCACCGAGATCTTCGCGCGGAGGTACGGCACCGGGTGCACCGCGCGCGGGGTGAATCCCGTCGTTTCGAGTTCGGTGCGCCCGATGACGTCGAACAGCGAACCGACGACCGCCGGGCCACCCAGCAGCAGCGCGGACAGGTCGGCGAACGTCTCCCGGTTCCACCTGACCCAGATGCCGGTCACCTCCCGCGGCACCCCCGCTTCGACGAGCCTCGCCGCCACCTGCAGCGGGATCGCCCTGGCGATGCCGAGGTCGTTCTGCAGGTTGTGACTCACCTCGTGCAGGACCGCGCCGAGCGTCCACGGGTTCACCAGCCGGTGGTACGGAAGCTGGATCAGCGGAAAGGGATTGAGCCGGTTCCCCAGCCGCCGCAAGGGAATCCCGCGGCGCGAGGTGGCCGGGCCGGATCCGGTGCGCAGGTAGCAGAACGGTGGCGGGGTCGGGATCGACCGCCAGCGCCCGATCCCGAGGTAGGCGTACTGATAGCAGTCGAGCGCCACCCGGTCGCACGCCACCAGCCACGGGGCGAACGCGCCTTGCCGCTGGTTGAACAGATCCAGGTAGAAGTCCCAGACCCCTTCGGTGGTCTTGACCCAGCGCTGTGCCCGGGATTTCGCCCGCAGCAGCCGGGCGAGTTCGGCGCGTTCCGGCCGTTCCACCGCCTCGTCCGCGGCACGGCGAACCGCACGGGTCGCGGAGTACAACGGCTTCCGCAAGGTCGCCATCGTCCGGTTGACCGCCGCGAGATGCGCCCGGCTCGGGCCGGTGGCCGGGTCACCGAACTCCGACCAGCGGAACGGCCGCAGCGCCTCCAGATGCCGTTCCACGTTGGTCGCCTGGGACAGCACCCAAGCCGTCAGATCGTCGTCCCCGGACGGCCTCGCCCGCCGGAACCCGGTGGACGAGGCCGATTCACCGGATGCCGCGGGCGGTGCCTCAGCGGCGGCGCGCACGGCCGCGCGCCTTGCCACGACGGGCGGCGCCCGCCCGGCCCCGGGAC
>NZ_JBPQFM010000014.1:0-219201 GCF_051373225.1 Amycolatopsis sp. w19
GCAGCAACGGCTCGATCACCGCCCATGCCTTATCCGTCAACTCACCACGACCAACCACACCCGCAATCCAACCGAACCCCAGCTAGATCACTTACAGGACACGCCCTAGGCACACAGGCGCGGCGTGAGCCAAGGCGTGACTCACGTGATCAGGCACGTGACTCGCGTGATTGGACGCCGCACTCGGGGTGTTCCGCCTCTGATCACGCGAGTTACGTGCCTGATCACGTGAGTGCGGTCTCACGACCAGCTGTACCGATCCCACCGATCTGCGAGGTCGACGGCGATCTTCTAGCGTGACCCTTCATGCGGCGAACTCTGGACGTGGACGAGGTCCTGAAACGGCAGGATTCCGGTGAGCTGAAACGCCGCCTGCACGGGCGCGACCTGATCGGGTTCGGGGTCGGCATCATCATCGGCACCGGCATCTTCACCCTCGCCGGGGTCGAGGCGAAGACCCACGCGGGCCCGTCGGTCACGCTGTCGTTCGTGCTCGGCGCCGTCGTGGCCGGGCTGGCCGCCCTCTGCTACGCCGAACTCGCGTCCAGCGTGCCGACGGCCGGAAGCGCCTACACCTACGCGTTCGCCACCCTCGGCGAGACCTTCGCCTGGATCATCGGCTGGGACCTGCTGCTCGAGTTCGCCCTCGGCGCGGCCGTCGTGTCCCGTGGCTGGTCCGGCTATCTCGCGAATCTGATGGGGCTCTCCCCCGACTGGTTCGGCGAAGACGCGAAGGTCAACATAGGCGCGGTCGTGATCATCGCCGTGCTGACCGTGATCGCCGTCGTCGGGATCAAGGAATCGGCGCGGGTGACGAACCTTCTCGTGCTGGTCAAGGTCGCGGTGTGCGTGCTGATCCTCGCGGTCGGCGTGTTCTACATCCGCGGCGAGAACCTCACCCCGTTCATCCCCGCCGCGCAGCCGCCGACGGAGACCGCCGGAACCCTGCATCAGCCGATCGTGCAAGCCGCGCTCGGGCTCGAACAGTCCGTCTACGGCGTCGCCGGGATGGTGACCGCCGCGGCCGTCGTCTTCTTCGCCTACACCGGTTTCGAGGCGCTCGCCAACCTCGGTGAGGAGACCGTGAACCCGAAACGCGATCTGCGGGTCGGCATCCTCGGCGCGCTCGGCGTCTGCGCGCTGCTCTACATCGGGGTCTCGCTGGTGCTGACCGGGATGGTGCCGTTCGCCGAGATCGACGCGGGCGCCCCGCTCGCCGACGCCTTCGACCGCGTCGGGCAGCACTGGGTGGGCGCGCTGATCTCGCTCGGCGCGGTCACCGGGCTGACGTCGGTGATGATGGTGGAACTGGTGACGATCGGCCGGATCGGTTTCGCGATGGGCCGCGACGGCCTGCTGCCGAAGAAGTTCGGCACGGCGCATCCGCGCTGGGGCACCCCGCACCGGATGACCATCGCCGGCGCGGTGCTGATCGCGGTGCTGGCCGCGTTCGTCCCGATCTCCGAACTCGCCGACATGGTCAGCATCGGCGCCCTGTCGGCGATGATCATCGTCGCGCTGGCCGTCCCGGTGCTGCGCAAACGCCGCCCGGACCTGGAACGTCCGTTCACCGTGCCGTTCTCGCCGTATCTGCCCATCGTGGCGGCGCTGGCGTGCTTCTACCTGATGCTGAACCTGGACGTGATGACGTGGCTGCGGTTCGCCGCATGGCTGGGCCTCGGCATGCTGATCTATCTCTTCTACGGACGCAAGCATTCCCGCTTCGCGAAGGACGAACTCAGCTCCACAGACCGGCCGTCGTGATCGCGGCGACGGCGGCCTCGGCGTCGCCGTCGTCCACCACGACCAGCATCCGCTTCAGCGCGGCGGCCACCCACTCCACCGGCTGGTCGTGCAAACCGTTGTCCCCCAAGGACGGATAACCGTCCATAATGGACACGAGAGTGCCTTCGGCCCCGATGCGCATCCCGGCCGCCAGCACGAAATGCCCCTCGGGCGGGCGCCAGCGCGACGACCACAGCGGCGGGATACCGGTGTCGAGGTAGTCGAGCAGCGCTCGCGCCGGGGTGTCGTGCGCGCCGAATTCGGCCGGGTCGACCTCCGCGATCAACGCGACCCTCGGCAGCCGCCACAGGGCCGCGAGGAGCATGAACACCGAGTGCGGTGCCCAGTTCCCGGTGGCGGGCACGGCGACGAGCCGTCCGCCCGACAACGTCCCGATCGCCCGTGCCAGTCCTTCCGGCGTGGTGCCCGCCAGCGCCGCGACCTCGTCCTGGCCCGCGACGTCGAAACCCGCCGCGCGGAGGGCGGCCAACGCCGTGAAGGGACCGGCGAGCCCGTCCCGCTGCGGGAGTTCGGCCCGCGCGACGGCGACGAGGTGCTCGCCCCCTGGCAGCCAGCGGCGATCGGACAGTCCCGTCCGGTCGCCGTCGATTCCGGAGGACATCAGTCTTCGAACGTCCACGACTGCATGATGAACGGGCCGTCGTTCGACGCCCCGGCCGAGGTGTAGGTCGCCAACGCGGCCTTGTTGTCCGTTTCGACCCCGACCCACATCCCCCGGCAGCCGCGCTCCCGCGCGATCCCGGCCAGCGCGTCGACGAGGTCGCGGCCGATCCCGCGCCGCTGGTAGTCCGGGCTGACGTCGAGTTCGTTGAGGAACATCTCGGTGCCCTTGTCCGGATGCGTCACCTCGGTACCGGTGATCATCCCCGCGGGCTCGCCGTCCTCGTAGGCGATGAGGAGGTGGTTCTCCTCCCCCGCGAGGAACTTCTCGGACGCCTCACGGTGCGCGGGGCCGTCGAACAGGTGCTGAGCGGCGACGACCTCCTCGACGGTGCCGGCCCGCCGGATCTCGGCCACGTGTCCTCCCGGTGCTGAAAGCGCCACAGACCGCTCAGTATCCCGCTCAGAGGGGCGCCGAGTCATCACGTTTCCCCGGAGAGCGCAGCGCGACCCCGGCGACGACGGCCAGCGTGCCGAGGGCCTCGGGCAGCGCCGGGACCTGACGGAGCCAGAGGAAGCCGATGACGCCCGCCGTGACCGGCAGCAACGCGAGCAGCAGCGCGAACCGGGCCTGCCCGGCCTTGCGCAGGACCACTTGGTCGAGCGCGTACGGCACGACGGTGGCGAGCACGCCCACCCCGACACCGAGCAGCACCAAACGTGGCGAACCCCACACCGCGCCGGTGCCGAGCGCCAGCGGCGACAGCACCACGGTGCCGACCGCGAACCCGACGGCCAGCCCGTCGATCCCGTTCCCGCCGACCGCGACCCGCTTCCCGAGCAGGATGTAGCCCGCCCAGGCGGCCGCCGCGCCGAGGGCGAACAGCACGCCGAGCAGGCTGCCTTCGAGCCGGACGTCCGCGATGGCGACCACGCCCGCCACCACCAGCAGCAGCGCGAAGACGTCGCGGCGGGTCCGCGAGCCGAACGCGGCCACCACCACGGGCCCGGTGAACTCGAGGGCGACCGCGGTGCCCAGCGGCAGCCGCGCGATCGCCTCGTAGAAGAGCACGTTCATCCCGGCGGTGACGACGCCGAAGGCGCCCGCGAGCAGGAACGTGCGGCCGGTCCACGCCGAGCGAGGTGGCCTGCGCCACGCGAGAAGGACCACTGCCGCCCCGAGACAGCGAAGCCAGGCCACCCCCGCGGGGGAGGCGACCGAAAAGAGACCTACGGCGACGGCCGCACCGGCGTACATCGAAATTCCGCTGAGAACGAACAAGATCGGCGACGGCACGCTCGGAAGACGGTTCCGGACGACTGCGATTCCCACCCCAGCATGGTGCCTGACATGGGAAAAGAGCCTTCGGCGGGGAGTCTTCTCCCACGTTGCGTGATTACGCTACGGCATCCGAGGTAATTACCAGTGACAAATGAGACACCCGCACGGGAACACTTGCGGGTCGCCAAACGTCTGGAAGAGTGGAAGCACGAACACGGCGGGGCCGGGAACGAACGTTGCCGGCATCAGTGCCGAAGTGGTCGTAGCTGGATCGATGGCACCGGGCCACCGGTGCCGGGACGGAGGGAGACTCCAATGACTTCACCGACGCTCACCCGCCCCGAACTGACCGCTGCCGACCGATGCGACCGGTGTGGAGCTGCAGCCCAGGTTCGAGCCATTCTCAGCACCGGTGGCGAGTTGCTCTTCTGTGGTCACCACGCCCGCGCACACGAGACGAAGCTCAAGGAAATGTCCGCGGACATTCAGCGGTAACCCACCAGTCCACGACCACCGGCGGCCGGCTACTCCCCAGGGAGAGAGCCGGCCGCCCTGTTTTTGCCTGCGGCCGCCCTGGTTTCCGCCTGCTGCCGCCTCGCTCGGTGTCCCCAATGTCGCATTGGTGTCGCTGAGCGTCTCCAATGCGACATTGGGGACATCCGGACCAAGAAACTCACCTGAGCGCCAGCCCTCGACGTCTTCCAAAAACATACAGACAGAATGTATGTTGGCTGCCATGACGACCTACGACCTCTTGGGCGAGACACGCGACGTGGATCTCGGCGACGCCCGCATCCGCTACCGCGACCGCGGCGAAGGCCCTCCCGTGGTGTTCGTGCACGGACTCCTCACCAACGGCCTGCTCTGGCGCAAGGTGGCCCCCGCCGTCGCCGACGTGGGCTTCCGCTGCCTGACCCCGGACTGGCCACTGGGTTCGCACGAGATCCCGGTCCCCCGCGCCGACCTGAGCCCGCCCGGGGTCGCGGCGCTCATCGCGCGGTTCCTCGAAGCGCTCGACCTGACCGACGTCACCGTGGTCGCGAACGACACCGGCGGCGCGCTGACGCAACTGCTCATGACCACGCGTCCGGAACGGGTGGGCCGGGTCGTGCTGACCCCGTCGGACTCCTTCGAACGCTTCCTGCCGCCGTTGTTCGCGGGTCTGAGCCCGCTCGCCCGGATCCCCGGCGGTGTCGGGCTGGTGACCGCGGCGCTGCGCTGGCGGTGGCTGCTGAAGACGACCGACTTCCTCTGGCTGGCCAAACACCCGGTCCCGGGCCACATCCTCGACGCCTATCTGCTGCCCAGCCGCCGGAGCGCGGAGATCCGCGACGATCTGCGCCGGTTCATGGCGAGCGTCGACAACCGCTACACCCTGACCGCCGCCGAGCGGCTGCCCGCCTTCACCAAGCCCGTACTGCTGGCCTGGGCACCCGAAGACCGGCACTTCCCGTTGTGGCTGGGCCGCAAGCTCGCCGGGGTCCTGCCGAACGCCGAACTGGAGACGATCGAGGACTCCTACGCCTTCGTGCCGGAGGACCAGCCGGAGCGGCTGAGCGGCATGATGGTGGAATTCCTGCGTGCCCACGCCACGACGTAGCCAGACCGAACGCTCGCAATCGACGCAGGCCGCGTTGATCACGGCGGCGCGGACGCTGTTCGCCGACCAGGGTTACGCCGCCGTGCCCGCCGACGAGATCGTCCGGGCGGCGGGTGTCACCCGCGGCGCGCTGTATCACCACTTCGGGGACAAACAGGGGCTGTTCCGTGCCGTGATCGAGCAGATCGAAACGGAGATCACCGAGGATCTGAAGACCGTCCTGGGCGCCGCGGGCGACCCGTGGACGGGGGCGCTCGGGGTGCTGAGCCGGTTCCTGGACCTGTGCCTGCGGCCCGAGGTGGTGCGGATCGCGCTCACCGACGCCGTCTCCGTCCTCGGCTGGCAGGAATGGCGTGAGCTGGAGAACCGGTACGGGCTGGGCTTGATCACGGAGATCCTGGAGTCCGCCGCGGCGGACGGGCTGCTGATCGACGCGCCCATCCCGGAGCTGGCGCAACTGGTGCTGAGCGCCTGCGCGGAGGCCGCGCTGATGATCGCGCACGCGGAAGACCGCGAAGCCGCGAAGGAGAAAGCCCTGGCCGCCCTGGTGGCCCTGCTGTCCGGCCTCGTGACAGAACGCATTTAGTCCTCTGGATGCGGTCCTTGCGTGTGCAACTACCGCATCCAGAGGACTAAATGCGAACTACACGGTGTCCAGGATCATTTCGAACGCCGCCTCGGCCGCACCCAGCAGCTTCACGTCCGCCCCGAGCGCCGAACTCACGATCTGCGTCCCGCCGACGGCCCGGCTGACCAGGCTCCGCCGCCGGACCTCGGCCGCCACCGACTTCACGACCGAATCGGGCAGCACGGTGAGCAGGTCGCCCAGCACCACCAGCTGCGGGCCGAGCAGGTTGACCACGTTCACCAGGCCCAGCGTCAGCCATTCCGCGAACTCCGAGAGCCGTTCCTCGGCCGCGTGCGGATCCCGGCCCAGCTCGCGCAGCTCGAACAGGATCGCCCCGCGCGGGGTGTCCTCGGGCAGGTCGAGGGCGCGGCACAGCGCCGCCTCGCCGACCTCGGTCTCCCAGCAGCCGCTGGACCCGCAGTAGCAGGGACGGCCGCCCGGCCGGATCGCCATGTGCCCGATCTCGCCGACGTAGCCCGCGCCGCCGCGCAGCGACGAGCCGTCCGCGATGATCCCGCCCCCGACACCGACGTCGGCGGAGACGTACACGGCGTCGGAGGAACCCCGCGCGGCGCCGCGCAGGTGTTCGGCGATGGCGCCTAGTTCGGCGTCGTTGCCGACCAGGATGGGGATGCGCAGCACACCGCCGAGCCGTTCCCCGAGCGCCACGTCGGTCCAGCGCAGGTTGGGGGCCTCGTGGACGTGCCCGTCGGCCCGGCGGACGACGCCGGGCACGGACACGCCCGCGGCGATCGGCTGTACGCCGAGGTCGCCGGCCAGCACGGTGGTCGACTCGATCACGTGCGTGATCACCTCGTCGGCCTCGCGCATCCGGCCGTGGAGGTTCCAGCTGTTGCGCCCGAGGATCTGGCCGCCGAACCCGACCAGCGCGATCGCCACGTGTTCGACCTGGAGATCGACCGCGAGCACCACCGCCGCGTGCGGCTGCGGCAGGACCAGGAGCGAAGGGCGGCCCGCCCCTCGTCCCGGCCTCGGGACCCGCTCCTCGACGACCCCCGCTTCCGCGAGGCCGTCGACGAGGGTCTTGATGGTGCTGCGGTTGAGCCCCAGCTCGGTGGCGAGGGTCGCCCTGGTGCTCGGGCCGCTGACGTGCAGCAACCGGAGCAAGGTCGTGCGGTTGTGCCTGCGCACCTCGTCTGGTCGTGCAACGGGTGTGCTGGTCACGGGCTTCATCATTCCATGCGGACTCAGCGCGGCGACGCAGCCGCGCGGCGCCGGGACAGCGCGTCCACCGTGGCCGCGAGAAGCAGCACCAGACCGGTGACGATGTTGACCACCGCCGCCGACTGCTTCAGCAGGCCCAGCGCGTTCTCGACGACCGCCAGCACGAGACCACCGATCACCGCGTCGACGACCCGGCCCTTGCCGCCGAACAGCGACGTACCACCGATGACGGCGGCGCCGACCGCGAACAGCAGCGTGTTGAGGCCACCGGCCTGCGGGTCGACCGAACCGACCTTCGACGAGTAGACGATCGCGCCGACCGCCGCCACCGCCGAGCAGATGACGAACACCGAGGCGCGGATCTTCTCGACGTTGATACCGGCGCGGCGGGCCGCCTCGCGGTTGCCGCCGACGGCGTAGATGTGGCGGCCGTACTGCGTGCGGTTGAGCACGTAGGTGCCGAGCACCAGCAGGCCGAGCACGATCGGCACGACGTACGGGACGCCGGAGATGACGATGTTCGGGTTCGGCGCGCGGTTCAGCGTGAGCAGATAGGTCGCGATCGCGGCGACCACGCCGATCGCGCCGACCTTGAACAGCACCATCGGTGTCGGCTGGGTGACCAGGCCGCGCTTGAGCCGCGAGAAGTGCTGGCCCAAGGTCACCGCGGCGAAACCACCGGCGGCGATCAGGAACAGGACCCAGCTGCCCACAGTGGACAGATTGCCGTTGGCGACCTTGAACAGCACGTCGGAGGTGCTGATGCCGAGCGTGCCGCCCTCACCGATGAACTGGAGGATGACACCCTGCCAGGCGAGGAAGAGCGCCAGCGTCACGACGAACGAGGGCATGCCGATCTTCGAGACGAGGAAGCCGGTGAGGACACCGATCGCGCCGCCGACGGAGATCGCGAGCAGCATCTCGATCCACGCGTTGGCCGCGGTTCCCGAAAGCACGAGCGCGATGGCGAGCACGGCGAATCCGACACCCGCCCAGATCCGCAGGATCACGCCGAGCAGGGCGGCGATGGCGAGGACGACCAGGAACGCGATGAACACGCCGTTCCCCATGCCGCCCAACAGGTTTCCGTTGCGCACGTAGTGCATCGCCAGCACCGCGGCGGTGACGCCGGACGCGGTACCCGCGGACAGGTCGATCTCGCCGAGCAGCAGCACGAACACGATGCCCATCGCGATGATCGCCTTGCCGGCGCCTTGCGCCATCAGGTTCGCGATGTTGTTCATCGTCAGGAAGGTGTCCGACAGCGAGGCGAACACGATCACCAGCACGAGCAGGCCGAGCAGCGCCGGGAGCGAACCCAGCTGTCCGGCCTTGAGCCGGGAGAAGTAGTCGCCGACGGCTTCGCGCGTCGACATCGATGTCGTGTCGATGCCGAAGTCCGTGATGGCCGCCGACGGGTTGAGCGCGGCGGCCGCCGACTTGCCCCCCTCCGGCGAGGCGGGCTTTGCAGGTGTCTCAGTCATTTCCGGTTCTTTCTCGCCTCTGCTCAGAGGACGGCGGCTTCGGGGCGGGCAAGGCCGAGGTCGCCGGAGCGACCGGCGGTGATCAGTTCCACGACCTGGCCGTGGGTGACGTCCTTGGTGTGCACCTCGGCGACGAGACGGCCGAGGTAGAGCACCGCGATCCGGTCGGCGACCTCGAAGACGTCGGCCATGTTGTGGCTGATCAGCACCACACCGAGGCCCTGTTCGGCGAGACGGCGGACGAGGTCGAGCACCTGACGGGTCTGCGCGACACCGAGCGCGGCGGTCGGCTCGTCGAGCAGGACGACCTTCGAGTCCCACAGCACGGATTTCGCGATCGCGACGGTCTGCCGCTGCCCGCCCGAGAGGGCCGAAACGGGCGTGCGGACGGATTTCACGGTGCGGACCGAAAGCGAGGCGAGCGTCTCGCGGGCGGCCTTCTCCATGCTGGCCTCGTCGAGCAGCCATTTGCTGCCGCGTTCCCGGCCGAGGAACATGTTCTGCACGATGTCGAGGTTCTCGGCGAGCGCGAGGTCCTGGTAGACGACCTCGATGCCCAGATCGGCGGCGTCGCGCGGGCCGTGGATGTTCACCTGCTTGCCCTGGAACGTCACCGTTCCCGAGTCGTAGCCGTGGATCCCGGCGATCGACTTGACCAAAGTGGACTTACCGGCACCGTTGTCGCCGACCAGCGCGGTGACCTCGCCGGCGCGCACGTTGAAGTCCACGTCGTGGAGGACGTGGACCGGCCCGAAGCTCTTGTTCAGCTGCTTCAGTTCGAGGATGGGTTCACTCATGGGGGTTCTCCCGGCTGGGTACCGGGCCGGTGCGCTCCGTCGGGGGAACGCACCGGCCCGGTCGTCTGGATTTAACGGGTCAGGAGATACCGAGCTGCGTGCACGCCGCGGCCAGGTCGCCGCCGCAGATCTCGGCCGCCTTGACGTAGCCCTGCGTCACGACCTCCTTGACGCCTTCCTTGGTGGTCAGCTTCGGCTCGAGGAGCACGGACTTGACCTCGCGGTTGCCCTTCGGGTCCTTCGCCTTGCCGGTGGCCAGCGCGTCGGCGCCCGCCTTGTCGCCCTTGGCCAGCAGGACGGCGAGCTTCGCCGCGGCCTCGGCCTCTTCCTTGATGGGCTTGAAGACGGTCATGTACTGGTCGCCGCGCAGGATCGCCATGAGGCCGTCCGCGGTGGCGTCCTGGCCGGTGACCGGGACCTTGCCGTTGAGGCCGTTCTTCTTCAGCACGGTGATGACCGCGCCGGCGAGACCGTCGTTCGCGGCGACGACGCCGTCGACCCTGCCCTTGTTGTCGGTCAGGATCTGCTCGAAGGTCTGGCCGCCCTTCTGGTTGTCCCAGTTGTCGATGGCCTGCTCGCGCACGAGCTTCAGGTCGCCGCTGGCGAACTTCGGCTGCAGGACGGACTTCTGGCCGTTGGCGAAGAGCGTCGCGTTGTTGTCGGTCGGGGCACCCTCGATCATGACGACCTCGGCGCCCTTCTTGTCCTTCAGCGCGTCGGCGAGGCCCTGGCCCTGGAGCTGGCCGACCTTCTCGTTGTCGAACGAGACGTAGTAGTCCGAGCTGCCGCCGAGGTTGAGGCGGTCGTAGTCGATCGTCGGGATGCCCGCGGCCTGCGCCTTGCGGGCGACCGCCCCGCCGACCTCGCCGTTGATGGCGGCGATGATCAGGACCTTGACGTTCTGCGCGATCATGCCGTCGGCCAGCGTGGTGAACTTCTGGACGTCGCCCTGGGCGTTCTGGACGTCGGCGTCGAAGCCCGCGTCCTTGAGCGCCTTGGTCAGGAACGGCTTGTCGAAGGACTCCCAGCGCGCGGAGGTGGCGGTCTCCGGCAGGATGACGCCGACCTTGCCACCGGCGGCGGCACCGCCGGGGGCGGGTGCGGACTGCGAGGAGTTACCACTGCCCGAGTCGGCGGTGTTGGCGCCACAGGCGGAGAGCACCAGGCCGGCGCCCACCGTCGCGGCGAGGAGGGTAAGGGTTCTGCTGCGCATCCTCTGTCCTTCCGGATCTTGCTCGCGGGCGGCGATCCTGGAGGACCGGTCGCACCATCGCGCATATGTTGTGGGCGACAACATATGCCGCCGAACGGGTTTCGCGGAAGACGGCTGAATCGATTAAGCCTCATCAAATGGACACGGTTTGGCAACGTGGCCGTAGCAAGACGTACGAAGTCTAGGTGCGCTGACGGTGTGACCGCCACCACTCACTGAGCGTGATCAGCGCAGCTCCGGTTCTCCGCCCCCGAATGCTATGAAAGGTCCTTTCCTTGCAAATTTTGCAAGGAAAGGACCTTTCATAGCGCTTGCTCGAGAGCGGTCACCAGGAACGCAGGGTGACGATCCGCTCTTCCAGCTGCTCCACCGAAGCCATCGCGGTCGGCGGACCGCCGCAGACGCGGCGCAGTTCGTTGTGGATCGCGCCGTGCGGCTTCTTCGTCCGGTGATGGTGCACGCCCACCAGCGCGTTCAGCTCCTTGCGCAGGCTGCCGAGCCGCTCGCTGACCGACTGCGGCCGCGCGACCGGCGCCGCCTCCTCGGCCTTGGGCTTGCGCCGCTTCTCGTCGGAGAGCTGCTCCTCCTGCCGCTTCCGCAGCAGGGCGCGGACCTGGTCCGGCTCCAGCAGCCCCGGCAGGCCGAGGTACTCCTGTTCCTCGTCGGAGCCGGAGAACACCGCGGTGCCGAACGAGTTGCCGTCGTAGATGACCTGGTCGAGCTCGGCGGAGGCGCCCAGCGAGGTGAACGCCTTCTCCTCCTCGCCCGGTTCGTCCTCGGTGCGGTTGGCCTGGGCCAGGAGTTCGTCGTCCCAGCCCTCCTTCTCGCGGTGGGGCTTGCCGAGGACGTGGTCGCGCTGCGCCTCCAGCTCGCTGGCCAGTTCCAGCAGCACCGGCACGCTCGGCAGGAAGACCGAAGCCGTCTCGCCGGGTTTGCGCGAACGCACGTACCGGCCGATGGCCTGCGCGAAGAACAGCGGGGTCGACGCGCTCGTGGCGTAGACACCGACGGCGAGACGCGGGACGTCGACGCCTTCGGACACCATCCGGACCGCGACGAGCCAGCGGTCGGTCGAGTCGGAGAACTCCTTGATCCGCCCGGACGCCTTGGGGTCGTCGGAGAGGACGACCGTCGGGTTCTGGCCGGAGATGCGCTCCAGGATCTTGGCGTAGGCGCGCGCCGAGTCCTGGTCGGTGGCGATCACCAGACCGCCCGCGTCCGGGATGCCGTTGGCCCGCAGCTGCGCGAGACGCGTGTCCGCGGCCTGCAGCACCGACGGGATCCACTCGCCGGCCGGGTCGAGCGCCGTACGCCAGGCCCGCGCGTTCTGCTCGGCGGTCAGCGGCTCGCCGAGCCGCGCGGTGAACTCCTCCCCAGCGCTGGTGCGCCAGGAGGCCTCACCCGAGTAGGCGAGGAAGACGACCGGCCGGACCACGCCGTCGGCGAGCGCGTCGGCGTAGCCGTACGAATGGTCGGCCTTGCTGCGCTGGAAACCCGAGCCGTCGGCCTCGTAGCTGACGAACGGGATCGGCGAGTCGTCGCTGCGGAACGGCGTCCCGGTGAGCGCGAGACGGCGGACGGCGGGCGTGAACGCCTCGCGGATCGCGTCGCCCCACGATTTCGCGTCACCGCCGTGGTGGATCTCGTCCAGGATGACCAGGGTCTTGCGGTTCTCGGTGCGCACGCGGTGCAGCGTCGGATGCGCGGCGACCTGCGCGTAGGTGACCGCGACACCTTGGTAGTCACGCGAGGTGACACCGGTGCCGTTGCGGAAGTTCGAATCGATCGCGATACCGGCGGCCGCGGCCGAGGCGGCCCACTGGTGCTTCAGGTGCTCGGTCGGCGCGACGATGGTGATCTTCTCGACGGTCCGGTCGCTCAGCAGCTCGGCGGCGATCCGGAGACCGAACACCGTCTTGCCCGCGCCCGGCGTCGCCACGGCCAGGAAGTCCTGCGGTTTCTTCGTGAGGTACTTCGTCAGCGCTCGCCGCTGCCAGGCACGCAGCGGGCGGGCCGTGCTGTCCTTCGCGGCGGGAGGCGCGCCCAGCTCGCCTCGATCGCGTTCAACGGTTTCCGACATGCAGGTCCCCCTCCTCCCTCACTCGAAACGCCTGGTCATCCACCCTGACACAAGCGAAAACCCCCACTTGGGTATCCGGCCGCGACGCCGGCGCCTGAGGTGAGGGCACTCCGAAGAGCCTACCTCGGAGCCCCGTGGAACGCGGGAAGCGCCACCCCCGTTGTCGGTTTACTCACCCGAAAACCCAGGGGTGGCGAGCCGAATGGCGCGGCATGGACCATGCTGGACACCGTCAAGGGCGCTCGGCGCCGGCGGAGGAGCTGCATGAGCGAGGAGAACGGCCGTCCCGACACGGCCGCCGAGGTCGCGAAGGGCCGCAGGGGGCCGTTGCGCCTGCTCAGCCGCACGCTCAGCAAGGCGTGGGACGGCAACATCTTCTCCGAAGCCGCCGAAGCCGCGTTCTGGCAGACGTTGTCGCTGCCGCCGCTGCTGCTCGGACTCCTCGGTTGCCTCGGTTTCGTCGGCGACTGGTTCGGCCAGGAGGTCGTGACCGCGGTCCACGACCGGATCATCACCTTCAGCAAGACGATCTTCAGCGACAACGCCGTCCACGACATCATCGAGCCCACGGTCAACAGCATCCTGTTCGTCGGCAAGGGCGAGATCGTCTCCGTCGGCTTCCTGATCTCCCTGTGGGCCGGTTCGTCGGCGATGTCGTCGTTCGTCGACGCGATCACCGTCGCGCACGACCAGTACGGCGTCCGCAACGACGTCTGGCAGCGGATCTTCGCGCTCCTGCTGTACCTGGCCGGGCTGGTCATCCTGGTGGTCGGGCTGCCGCTGCTGGCGATCGGACCGGACCTGCTCCCCCAGTTCTTCCCCACCGACTGGCGCGGCACGGTCTCGTACTGGGTCGGCACGCTGTACTACCCGGTGCTGGCCGTGATGATCGTGCTGGCGCTGACGACGCTGTACAAGCTGGCCCTGCCGCGCAGGCTGCCGTGGCACCGCGGGCTGCCGGGCGCGATGCTCGCCATGGTCGTGTTCCTGCTCTCCAGCATCGGGCTGCGGATCTACCTGAACTGGATCACCAAGACCGGCTACACCTACGGCGCGCTCGCCGCGCCGATCGCGTTCCTGTTGCTGATGTTCTTCATCGGGCTCGCGGTGGTCGGCGGCGCGTACTTCAACAGCGCGATCCAGGAACTGTGGCCCGCCAAGGCGACGAAACGCCAGCGCCGGAAATGGCGGCGGCTGGAAATGGAACGCGCCAGCGAACGGATCCGTGCCGAAGAGGGGCGCAAACTGTGGGAACGGACGACCGTCCCGCTCCGCCGTCCCCGCCAGAACGGCGATACCGAATCAGAACAATCGGTGAACGAGGAAACGCAGGGCGAAGCCGATCAGGTGTCCGAACGGCGAAGCTGAGGGAACCTCATCCCGAAGTCGTACTCCGATTCCACCCGTGGTGTGAATCCAGTCCACCCGTCGCCATGAAAAGCTCGCGGTAATCCGCACGTTCCCGAGTTGTCTTCCTGGGGGATCCCGTCATGTCCACGCTGGCCAGACTGAGCCTGCGCAACCGAAGTCTCATCGGGCTGCTCGCCCTGGTGGTGATCGGCTTCGGCGCCTTCGCCCTGCCGCAGCTGAAGCAGCAACTGTTCCCGTCACTGCAGTTCCCGCAGGCGCAGGTCATCACGCCGTACGCGGGCGCGTCGCCGGACGCGGTCGACCGTCAGGTCACCGAGCCGCTCGAAGGCGGGCTGCAGGGTTTGAAGGGGCTCGAAGAACTGAGCTCGACGTCGTCGGAGGGGCTGTCGCGCATCACCGCGCAGTTCGAGTTCGGCACGGACATCGACGCGGCCGTGGGGCAGATCCAGCGCGTCATCGACGGGCTCAAGGCCCGCCTGCCGCAGAACAGCGAGCCGACGGTGTCCGCGGGGTCCACCGACGATCTCCCGGTCGTCCTGCTCGCCGCCGGGACCACCGGTGACCCGCAGGCGCTCGCGCCCGCGCTGACCGGGGAGGTCGCGCCGGAACTGCGCAAGATCGACGGCGTCCGCGAGGTCGACGTGACCGGTGTGCGGCAGCCGCGGGTCACCATCGCGCTGGACTACGCGAAGCTGGCGGCCGCGGGGGTCGACCCGTCGTCCATCGCCACCACGCTGCAGACCGCCGGTGCCGCCGTCCCGGCCGGGACGCTCACCGAAGGCGACAAGACGCTCACCGTCCAGGTCGGCGGCGGACCGACCACAGTGGACACGATCAAGAACCTGTACCTGACACCTTCGCAGCCTTCCCGTCCCGGGGCGCAGGCTGCCAAGCCGGTGAAGCTCGGTGATGTCGCGGACGTCCAGGCCGGCTTCGCGCCGCCGACGTCGATCACGCGCACCAACGGCAAGCCGAGCCTCGGGCTCTCGATCACCATGGTGGAGAACGGGAACGCGGTCGCGATCTCCGAAGCGGTACGGGACAAGCTGCCCGAGCTGTCGAAGAAGATCGGCGCCGAGATGAGCGTCGTGTTCGACCAGGGCACCCCGGTCAAGGACGCGATCAGCGGCCTGACCACCGAAGGCCTGCTGGGACTGGCGTTCGCGGTCGTGGTGATCCTGCTGTTCCTGATGTCGGTGCGCTCGACGCTGGTGACGGCGGTGTCGATCCCGCTTTCGGTGGTCGTGGCGCTGCTGGCGTTGTGGACCGGCGATCTTTCGCTCAACCTGCTCACCCTCGGCGCGCTCACCATCGCCATCGGGCGGGTGGTCGACGACTCGATCGTGGTGCTGGAGAACATCAAACGACATCTGGCCTACGGCGAGGAGAAGCAGCGCGCGGTGCTCGACGGCGTGCGCGAGGTCGCGGGTGCCGTGACGTCGTCCACCTTCACCACGGTCGCGGTGTTCCTGCCGATCGCCTTCGTGGGCGGATTCGTCGGCGAGCTGTTCTCACCGTTCGCGATCACGGTCACCGTGGCGCTGCTGGCGTCGCTGCTGGTCTCGCTGACGATCGTCCCGGTGCTGGCGTACTGGTTCCTCAAGCCGCCCAAGGCCCCGGCCGACGAACGCGAGGCCGAGCTCACGCGCCAGGCCGCCGAGGACAAGGAACGCCGCGGGCTGCTGCAGCGCGGGTACGTGCCGGTGATCCGGTTCGCGACCCGGCGCCGCGTCACCGTCGTGCTGCTGGCGCTGATCATCTTCGGCGGCACCGTCGGGCTGGCCTCGCAGCTGAACACGAACTTCCTCGACCAGTCCGGCTCGACGACGCTGAGCCTTTCGCAGAAGCTGCCGCCCGGCACCAGCCCCGAGGCCAAGGAGAAGGCCGCGGGCGCGGTGGAGCAGGCGCTCGCCGCCGAACCGGCCGTCGAGACGTATCAGGTCAGTATCGGCGGAGGGAACTTCTTCGGCGGTGGCGGGACGGCGACCAGCATCCAGGTCACCGTCGCCAAGGACACCGATCTCGACGCGCTGTCGGATCGCTTGCGAGGCAAGCTGGACAAGCCGGAACTCGGCGAGGTCAAGATCGGCGCGGAAGCCGGCGGGTTCAACTCCGACCAGGTCTCGATCACCGTCACCGCACCGGACGAGGCGGCGTTGAAGCCCGCCGCCGAGCAGGTCCGCCAGGCGCTGGCAGGCGTCCCGGACCTCACCGAGGTGACCAGTGACCTCGCGCAGGGCTCGCCGCGCGTGCAGGTCGAGGTCGACGCCGCCAAGGCCGCCGCGAGCGGGCTTTCGGCGACCACGATCGGCCAGATCGCGAACCAGGCCATCGCCGGACGCACGGTGACCCAGCTGCCGGTCGACGGTCAGCGCACGGACATCGTGCTGCGCGCGGGCACGGCGCCGGTGTCGGTCGACGCGGTCAAGGCGCTGCCCATCCCGAGCGCGACCGGCGTGGTGCGGCTCGACTCGGTCGCCACCGTGTCCACAGTGGACGGCCCGGCCGCGGTGCACCGCACCTCGGGCGAGCTGAGCACCACGGTCACCGCCAAGAACACCGGCGCCGACCTGGCGGCCACCACGAAGGCCATCCAGTCCAAACTGGACGGACTGACCTTCACCGGCGGCGCGGCGTACAAGCTCGGCGGGGTCAGCGAGGATCAGCAGGAGGCGTTCGGGAACCTGTTCCTCGCGCTGCTGGCCGCGGTCGCGATCGTGTACCTGATCATGGTGGCGACGTTCCGCAGCCTGATCCAGCCGCTGATCCTGCTGGTGTCGATCCCGTTCGCGGCGACCGGCGCGATCGGGCTGCTGCTGGCCACCGGGACCGCCCTGGGCCTGCCCGCGCTGATCGGGATGCTGATGCTCGTCGGCATCGTGGTGACCAACGCGATCGTGCTGATCGACCTGATCAACCAGTACCGGGCTTCGGGGATGAGCGTCGCCGACGCCGTCGTCGAAGGCGGCAGGCGACGGCTGCGGCCGATCCTGATGACCGCGGCGGCGACCATCTTCGCGCTGGTCCCGATGGCGCTCGGGCTGACCGGGCAGGGCGGGTTCATCGGGCAGCCGCTGGCGATCGTGGTCATCGGCGGGCTGGTCAGCTCGACCCTGCTGACGCTGATCCTGGTGCCGACGCTGTACACGATGGTCGAGACGCGGAAGGAGAAGCGCCGCGCGAAGAAGGCGGCGCGCCGGTCCCCTGCGGAGGCACCCACGTCGGAAACGCTGACGCCGGAGCCCAGCGCGTAGGGTCTCGTGAGTGGTAGGGACGGTTAGAACCGTCCCTACCACTCACGAGCCCGAGCGAGTCACGCCTTACGGAACCGCCACGTCTTGCTGTCGAAGGCCACGCACCACGAAGGCGAGAGCACGACGACCCGCAGGGTCCCGTCGGCGGCGACGTCGATGCCCTCGGTCTCGAAGTTCCCGCTGCAGGTGCTCTTCAGGGGCAGTTGCCCCAGCGACGTCACCCGCCCGGTCACGTCCGAACCGGACAGCGCGCCGGAAAGATCCACCTGCAGCAGCGGCTTCGTGGTCCCGAACAGCGAGCCCTCGGGGTCGTCGGACGAGCACAGCAGCCGGGTCGCGGTGACGAAGTCGCAGCCCTGGATGTCTCGCACCGGCTTGTCGAGCCGGATCGCGGACGAGTACGGCAGGTTCGCCGAGGGGTTCGTGTGCGCGACGCCGGGCATCGGGTGCACGAGGAGCCGGTCCATCGTGCCCCACTCGCCCGCCACCATCCAGCGCGCGTCCGGGGTCACGGCGGCGAACGAGTTGTTGTTCGCCTCCCACGATTCCAGCGTGTGCGTGTAGTTCGCCCACTTCCCGTCGGGCGACTCGACGCGGAAGAGCTTCGCTCCCCGGTCGTCGCGCTGGTACGGCTCGACGTACCAGCCTTGCGCGGAGCCCGGGTCGCCGACGTGGTTCCAGCCCTGGGTCGAGAGGCTCATCGGGACGGTCGCGATCCCGGTGTAGCGGTAGATCGTCCCGGACGGCCGTTCGATGGTGGCGAGGCCCTGGCCCTCGTCGAGCGGGCGGGCGTTGTCCGAACCGACCGTGGTCCAGCCGGTGACGGCTTGGGCGGCGGCGGGTGAGAACACCGCGACCAACGCGGCGATGGCGAGCACGATCCCGGTTCTACGCATGAAGGCTCCGTCCCGGCTGAGTTTCGCTGGCGGGTACTGATTACCAGCGAAGTCCGGGACGGGCAGCCGCCATGTGAAGGATTTTCAGATTTTGTCCGGTATCGGACACCGGACGGACACTCAGTCGCCGGGCTTGAGACCGTCGTAGATCTTCTTGCAGTCCGGGCAGACCGGCGAACCGGGCTTCGCCGACTTCGTCACCGGGAAGACCTCACCGCACAGCGCCACCACGTGCGTGCCCATGACCGCGCTTTCGGCGATCTTGTTCTTGCGCACGTAGTGGAACATCTTCGGCGAATCGTCGTCGGTGCCGTCGGTGCCCTCGGGACGGGTATCCGGCTTCGGAAGGGTCTGTGTACTCACCCCTCCATAATGCCCCAAATCCTCCTGCGCACACCGACGACCTGGCAGGATCTCGCCCATGTTCCAGAAGGTGCTCGCGACGTTCGGCTCGGGCGGGGCGAAGATCGACGCCCGGCTGCTCGACCGCACTGTCTCCCCCGGCCGCCCGTTGCGCGGCGAGGTCCTGCTGCTCGGCGGCGAAGTCGATCAAGAGATCAACGGTCTCTCGGTGAAGCTGCTCGCCAGGGTCACGCTCCCGGACGAGCGCCGCCCCGGCGTCGAGGACCTCGAGTTCGGCACCCAGCAGCTCGCGGGCAACGAGCGCATCGGGCCCGGCCAGCAGGTCCGGATCCCGTTCGAGGTCGCCCTGCCCTGGGAAACGCCGATCTCCAGCGTCTTCGGCAAACCGCTGAACGGGATGGCCGTTGGCCTGCAGACCAGTCTCGACATCGCGAACTCCGTCACCGACCCGGTCGACGTCGACGCCGCCGCGATCGAGCCGCTGCCCGCGCAGAAACGGATACTGGACGCCTTCAGCCGGATCGGCTTCGTCTTCCGCGAGGCCGTGCTGGAACGCGGCCGGGTCGACGGCGCGGTCCAGCAGCTTCCCTTCTTCCAGGAGATCCGCTTCACCCCCTCGCCGCGGTTCGCGCCCGTCTTCACCTCGGTGGCGGTGACCTTCTTGTCCTCGCCGTCGGAGACGCAGGTCGTGCTGGAGGTGACCAAACGGGTCCGGGTGTCCAAGAGCGGCGGCTTCGGCGGACGCGGCCAGGAGTTCCTCGGCCTGTTCAAGGTCGACCACGCCGCGGTGGAACGGGTCAAGTGGGAGCCTCAGCTCGAGGGCTGGCTGCACGAGGTGGCCAAGGCACGCGGGATCTTCGACTGATGGACTGGCCGACCGCGATCACCCGGCTGGGTGGCGATCACCGGATCGCCGCCGTCGCGTGGGACGACCTCCAGACCCGTTACGCCGAACCACACCGCCGCTACCACGATCTCCGGCACGTCACGGCCGTCGCCCGGGACAGTGGGGCCCTCGCCGTCGCCTTCGGCCTGGGCGCCCGCGAGCGCGCGCTCGTCGCCATCGCGGCGTGGACGCACGACGTCGTCTACGACGCCCGCCCCGGCGAGGACGAGCAGGCCAGCGCCGCCTGGACCCGCGACGAACTCACCAACGCCGGTGTCCCCGCGGCCGACGTCGAACGTGCCGGCGAGCTGGTCCTCAGCACGATCCACCACGCCGCCCCCGACGAAGACCTCCTCGCCACGGCACTGCTGGACGCCGACCTCGCGATCCTCGGCGCCACGCCGGAGGACTACGAGCAGTACGCGAACGGTGTCCGGGAGGAGTACTCGATCTACTCCGACGAGGACTGGCGGGCGGGCCGCGCGGCCGTGCTCGAAAACCTGCTGGCCAGGCCGCGGCTGTACCGCAGCGACATCGCGCGGGCACGCTGGGAGGGCAAGGCACGCGAGAACCTCTCGAACGAACTGACCCGATGGCGTGGCGCGGACCCACATCACCGATGATGTTCGTTCGTGACTCCGCAACTGTCCCTTCACGAAGAGGTCGCCTCCGCCCTCGCCGCCGGTGACCCCGTCGTCGCGCTGGAGAGCACCATCCTCTCCCACGGTCTCCCGCCCGGTCGCAACCTCGACGTCGCGCGGCGGCTGGAGAAGGTCGTGCGCGACGGCGGCGCCGTCCCCGCGACCATCGCCGTCCTCGACGGCGTCCCCCTGATCGGCCTCACCGGCGAGCAGCTGGAACGCGTGTGCGCGCCCGGCGCGGACCTGGACAAGCTCTCCCTGCGCGACATCGGCCCGGCCGTCGGCCTCGGCCGCTCCGGCGCGACCACGGTCGCCAGCACCGCGGCGCTGGCCGCCGCGGCCGGGATCGGCATGTTCGCCACCGGCGGGCTCGGCGGCGTGCACAAGGGCGCCGCGCAGAGCTGGGACGTGTCGGCGGATCTGGGCGTGCTCGCGAAGGTGCCCACCACGGTCGTCTGCTCGGGCGTGAAGTCGGTACTCGACATCGCCGCGACCCTCGAGGTGCTGGAGACCAACTCGGTGCCCGTGCTGGGTTACCGCACCGGCGAGTTCCCGGCGTTCTACCTCCGCTCGTCAGGTTTCGAGGTGCCGTGGCGGGTCGACGACGCCGCGCAGGCCGCCGCGGTCATCGCCGCGCACCGGGCGCACGCGTCTTCCGGTGTGCTGCTGGCGAATCCGATCCCGGAAGCGTCCGAAATGGACCGGGAGCTGCACGACCGGCTGCTCGCCGAAGGGCTGGAACTCCTCAAGACCCGTGGCGTGCACGGGAAGGACGTCACGCCGGTGCTGCTGGAGCACTTCCACACCGCCAGCGAAGGCGTGAGCCTCGACGCGAACGAAGCCCTGGTGCTGTCCAACGCGGAACTGGCCACCGAGGTCGCCGTCGCGCTCGCCGGGAACGCGGCATGAGCGGCAGCAGCGGCATTGTCGTCGTGGGCGACGTCGGTCTCGACGTCGTCGCACGGCACGAAGGACCCATCCCGCACGGTGGCGACATCCGCGCGAAGGTCCACTTCACCAGCGGCGGCGCCGGTGCGAACACCGCGCTGTGGCTGCGGGCCGAGGACACGGAGACCACGCTGGTCGCGCGGATCGGGGACGACTCCGGCGGCCGCATGGTGAAGAGCGAACTGGAGGCGGCGGGCGTCCGCTGCGAGTTCGCGGTGGACCCCGCGGAACCGACGTTCTGCGTCGTCGTGCTCGTCGACGGGGCGGGTGAGCGGAGCATGCTCGCCGACCGCGCGGCCAACGCGAAGTTCAGCCCGGAGGACATCACCGAGGCGGCCCTGGCCGGGGCGAGTCACCTGCACCTCTCGGGCTACGTCCTGCTGTACCCGTCGTCACGGCCCGCGGCGCTCGCGTCGCTGGCGGCGGCGAAGAAGGCCGGGCTGACGACGTCGGTCGACCCGCAGGCGGCGACGCTGATCACCGATCCCGCGGCCTTCCTCGACGACGTGCGCGGCGTGGACCTGCTGATGCCGAACACCAGCGAGCTGGTCGCGCTGACCGGGTCGAGTGATCCCGAGGCGGCGAAGGAACTGCTGGACTACGTCGGCGAGGTCGTGGTCACCGCCGGTCTCGACGGCGCCAGCTGGGTGGACGCGAGCGGCACCATCACCTCGGTGCCCGCGCAGCCGGCGGAGTGCGTCGACTCGACCGGCGCCGGGGACGCCTTCGACGCCGGTGTGCTGGCGGCGTGGCTGCGCGGCGAGTCCACGGTGGAGGTGCTTCGGGCCGGGACGCGGCTGGGTGCCCAGGCGGTCGCGAAGGTCGGGCCGCAGCCGTAGCCCCTCACCGAGCGCTATGAAAGGTCCTTTCCTTGCAAAATTTGCCAGGAAAGGACCTTTCATAGCACGCGCGAAACGAGTCAGCCGCCGTCGATGACGCGGTGACCGGAGCTTTCGATGCGCGTCGGCTCCGACTGGTACCGGTTGACCTTCTCGCTCTTGCGCGGCGGCCGGTCGTTGGCCACCAGCACGGCGATCCACGGCAGCGGGATCGAGATCGCGATCAGCGCCAGCGCGAGCCACCAGGTCTGGTAGAAGATCCCGGCGAGGATCAGGCACGGGATGCGGAACGACATCATGATGATGTACTTCCGCTTCCGCTTGGCCAGCTGGTCTTCGTAGGACGGGGCGGCTTCGGTGATCAGCACCGGAGCGGGTTCCCTCGGTTCGGGACCGTGGGCGGGCGCGTTCACAGCACCACCTCCGGCTTCCATGGTCCCACTCGCCGGGCTCATCCGACACCCGGGTGGGTGAGCCGGTGCAAAGCCGCGACCACGAGCGTCTCGACGCCGGCCGAAAGCGTCGGATGCGGGATCGGCGCGAAGAGCGGCGAGTGGTTCGACGGGATGTCCTGTTCGAAACGCCCGGCGGTCATCGCGGCGATCACCTTGTCCTCGTCCAGGCCGCCGACCAGCCAGAACACCGACGGCACCCCGGCGGCGCGGCCGAATTCGCTGAAATCCTCGCTGCCGGTGACCAGTGGCGCTGGCATCACCCGGCCCTCGCCGAAGTGGTCGCGGAAGGCGGCGGTGAGCCCCTCGGTGGCCGCGTCGTCGTTCTCGGTGACCGGGAAGGCGCCGATCCGCTCGATCTCCGGCGGTTTCGGCGCGCCCGCGGTGGCCGCCTCGCCCTGGACGATCCGCTCGACCGCCGCGACGACCTTCTCCCGCACGGCCTGGTCGAACGACCGGATGGTGAGCTCGAGGACGGCGTGGTCGGCGATGATGTTGTGCGCGGTGCCGACGTGCAGTGACCCCACGGTCACCACCGCCGATTCGGTCGCCGAGATCTCCCGCGACACGATGGTCTGCAGCTTGAGCACCACGGACGCGGCGAGTACGGCGGGGTCCACCGTGGTCTCGGGGCGCGAGCCGTGGCCGCCCCGGCCGTGCAGGGTGATGCGGAGCGCGTCGGTGGCCGCCATGATCACGCCCGGCCTGGTCAGCACCCAGCCCGCGGGGCCGGGCACGACGTGCTGGCCGAGCACCACGTCGGGCTTCCCGGCGGGTGCGAATACGCCGTCGTGGACCATGCCGGCGGCGCCGTCCCCGGCCTCCTCCCCCGGCTGGAAGACGACCATCAACGTGCCGGACCAGTGCTCGCGGCCGGCCGCGAGCAGCGACGCGGCACCGGAAAGCCAGGTGGCGTGCATGTCGTGACCGCAGGCGTGCATCACCGGGACGTCGCGGCCGTCGGCGTCGACCCCGCGCGCGGTGCTCGCGTACGGCAGGCCGGTCGTCTCCTCGACCGGCAGCGCGTCGATGTCGGCACGCAGCATCACCTTCGGGCCGGGGCCGTTGCGCAGCACGCCCAGGACGCCGGTGCGCCCGATGCCGGTGTGCACCTCGTAACCGTCCGCCTCCAGGCGCCGCGCCAGTTCGGCGGCGGTACGGGTTTCGGCGAACGACAGCTCCGGATGCCGGTGGAGGTCGATGTACAGGTCTTCCAGTCCGGGCAGCGCCGCCTGTAGCGGCGCCAGGACACTTTCGAGGCTCACAGCGGCATCCTGGCAGTATTACCCACCGTGAGCAAAAGATCCGTCACACCCTATCCGTCACAATTACCCACCGTGAGCACACGAGCCGCCCTCCCCGACCTGTCCGACGACGTCTGCGCGAGGCTGCGTGACGCCTTCCGCCGGACGGGTTACGACGCCGACGGCGTGGTCGGCGCCCTCGGCTCCGCGCACGGCGCACTCGGACGCGGCGAACCCGAGCTCGCCTACCGGGCGACGCGCGACGCGGGTGAACTCGGCACACTGATCCGGCTGTTCCTCCTGGGTTCGACCGAACCGGAGAAGGATGTCGAGGCCGCTTTCGCGCCGCTTTCCCTCGATGACGCGGTCGCCGCCACCCTGCTCGTGCCCGCGGCCGACGGCTACCGCGCCGGTCTCGACGTCCGCCCGCACGGCGACGACGAAGGCTCATGGTGGGTCGTCGCCGACCTCGACGCCGACATCCTGGGCCGGACCGTGCCCGAAGACCACGTGCTCGGCGTCGGGCACGCCTCCCTCAGCCTGATCCGGGCCACCAGCCGCCGCGAAGTCGGCACCCTGCTCGACGTCGGCACGGGCAACGGCGTCCAGGCGCTGCACGCCACCCGGCACGCGAAGAAGGTCACCGCGACCGACGTCTCGGCCCGTGCGCTGGCGCTCGCCGCGGCGACGTTCCGGCTCAACGAACTGGACGTCGAACTCGTCCGGGGCGAATGGTTCGCGCCGGTCGCGCGGCGCCGGTTCGACCAGATCGTCTGCAATCCGCCGTTCGTGGTGGGCCCGCCGCGTGTCGACTACACCTACCGTGACTCCGGTCTCGCCGGTGACGACGCAAGCGCGCTCGTGGTGCGGCAGCTGCCCGGGTTCCTCAACGACGGCGGCACCGGCCAGCTCCTGGCGTCCTGGCTGCACGTGAAGGGCGAGGACTGGGGCGATCGGGTGACCCGCTGGCTGCCCGCCGAGACCGACGCGTGGTTCGTCCAGCGGGACATCGCCGATCCGGGCCTCTACGTCGGCACGTGGCTGCGTGACGCGGGCATCGACCCCCGCTCCCCCGAAGGCCGCGCGAAATCGGGCGCGTGGCTCGACTGGTTCGCCGAGAACGACGTCCAGGGCATCGGTTTCGGCTTCGTCACCCTGCGCCGGGCGGACGGCGCGACCCCGACGATCGTGTGCGAGGACCTGCGCCAGGCCTACGACGACCCACTGGGCGCCGAGGCCGCGAACTGGCTGGACCGGGTGGAATGGCTTCGCACCAACGGGGATTCGCTCCTCGATGTCCGGTTCCGGGTCCCGGAGACCGTTCTTCTGGAGAGCGTCGCCGAGCCGGGTGAAGAGGGCTGGGCCACGACCGTCCAGCGGCTGCATCGCACCGATGGTCCCGGTTGGTCGCACGAAGTGGACGAGCTCGCGACACGGCTGCTCGCCGGCTGCCAGGGCGCTTTGCCGCTGGAGGATTTGATCGTGCTCCTGGCGGCCGCTCAGGGCCTGGAACCGGAGGAGCTGGCCGAGGCCGCGCTGCCCGTCGTCCGGGAACTGGTCCGGCACGGCATGCTGCTGCCCGCCGTCTGATGCGGGCGGTGGTGGCGAGGGTCACGGAAGCGAGCGTGACCGTCGGGGACGAGGTGACCGGCGCCATCGACGAGCCGGGTTTGCTGGTGCTGCTGGGGATCCACGCCGACGACGACGTGTCCAAGGTGCCGACGATGGCCCGCAAACTGCACGAAGCTCGCATACTTCGCGACGAGGAGTCGTGCGCCACCACCGGCGCCCCGCTTCTCGTCGTAAGCCAGTTCACCCTTTACGGCGACACCCGCAAAGGCCGCCGTCCCTCCTGGACCGCCGCCGCCCGGCCCGAGGTCGCCGAACCGCTCGTGACGGCCGTCGTCGACACGTTGCGCGAACGCGGGGCCCGGGTCGAAACCGGCCGGTTCGGGGCCATGATGGCGGTCCGGAGCGTGAACGACGGTCCGTTCACCCTCCTCATAGAGGTCTAGACCACGTTTCTTTCTCCCCCGCACGGGCATTCTCAGGAAAAGCTCAGGGTTGGTCGAGCAACGCCCCAGGTCAGCCGCCCGTCTCCTCTGTAGCGGCCGGGAACGTTTTCGGACCTCCCGGCGTTGAGCCAAGTGTCCAGCCAAGCTGGGCCGACGAGGAGTAGCGGGTTTTCCACAGGGCCTGTTACGCCGAGGCGGATCCGGCGGACACATCGCAGCACGTTCAGCCCGTGACCGGGGAGGCAGAATGTCAGTCCAGACTCTCGAACGCGAAGCGCGCGGGATTCGCGAGCGCCGTATCCCGGCGCAATCCACCCAGGAGCCGGTGAGCACGGGGGCGCTCACCGACGCCGACCTCGACGCCCAGAGCCCGGCCGCGGACCTCGTTCGCGTGTACCTCAACGGAATCGGCAAGACGGCGCTGCTGTCCGCCGCCGACGAGGTCGAACTGGCCAAGCGCATCGAAGCCGGCGTGTTCGCCCAGCACATGCTGGACACCGCCGAGGGTCTCACGCCGAAGCGGCGTTCGGAGATGTCCGCCCTCGTGCGTGACGGCCACAGCGCGAAGAACCACCTCCTGGAGGCCAACCTCCGCCTCGTGGTCTCGCTCGCGAAGCGCTACACCGGCCGGGGGATGCCGCTGCTCGACCTGATCCAGGAGGGGAACCTGGGTCTGATCCGCGCGGTGGAGAAGTTCGACTACTCCAAGGGGTTCAAGTTCTCGACGTACGCCACCTGGTGGATCCGCCAGGCCATCACCAGGGGGATGGCCGACCAGGGACGCACCATCCGGCTGCCGGTCCACCTGGTGGAACAGGTGAACAAGCTGGCCCGTATCAAGCGCGACCTGCACCAGCAGCTCGGCCGGGACGCCACCCACGAGGAACTGGCCGCCGAATCGGGTATCCCGGCGCACAAGATCTCCGACCTGCTCGACCACTCGCGTGACCCGGTGAGCCTCGACATGCCGGTCGGCACCGAGGAGGACGCCCCGCTCGGTGACTTCATCGAGGACTCCGAGGCGACCGACGCCGAGAGCGCCGTGATCTCCGGTCTGCTCCAGGACGACCTGCGCCGCGTGCTCGCGACGCTGGACGACCGCGAGTCCCAGGTGATCCGTCTGCGCTACGGCCTCGACGACGGCCAGCCGCGCACGCTCGACCAGATCGGCAAGCACTTCGGCCTTTCCCGTGAGCGCGTTCGGCAGATCGAGCGAGAGGTCATGTCGAAGCTGCGTCAGGGTGAGCGGGCGGACCGCCTGCGCGCCTACGCTTCGTAGTGCCACAGAGCCTTTCGGCGCGGAAAAAGCAACACCCGTTCGGCAGCGTTGACTTATGACCTGCGTCACGAGACCGTCGAGCAGGTAAAAAGTCTTCGCGGTCGGGTGTTCGCGCCCGGATCGCTTTCCCCGGGAGGTCGGGTCCGTCGGGGTGGGCCCGGCCTCCCGAACTATTTGTGGGGCGCGGCGACAAAATGCAGGGCGGGAATTGCAGTCGGTCCCGTGGGTCGTGAGTGGTAAGTGTCGTTCTAACGACACTTACCACTCACGACCCACTGGACCCAGCACCCACCGGCAGTGGCCCCGGTTACTTCAGCCGTGGCCTCGCGGACGTCTTGCCCGAGCTTGGGTACCGTGAGCGGGTTCCCGATGCCGGCAAAGGAGCCCGCGCAGTGGCGCCCACCACGTTCCAGCACACCGAAGTCCTTCCGCTCGCCAAGGACACCCGCACCGAGTACCGGCTGATCGGCACCGAAGGTGTCGAGGTCGTCGAAGCCGCGGGCCGGAAGTTCCTCAAGGTCGAGCCCGAGGCGCTGACCAAGCTCGCCAAGACCGCGATCACCGACATCCAGCACCTGTTGCGCTCGTCACACCTGGCGCAGCTGCGGGCGATCGTCGACGATCCCGAGGCCAGTGGCAACGACCGGTTCGTCGCGATGGACCTGCTGCGCAACGCGGCGATCTCCGCCGGCGGCGTCCTGCCGATGTGCCAGGACACCGGCACCGCGATCGTGATCGGCAAACGCGGCGAAGGCGTGCTCACCGGCGCCGACGACGAGCGTGCTCTCTCGCGCGGTATTTTCGACGCCTATCAGGAGTTGAATCTGCGCTATTCGCAGATGGCGCCGGTGAATTTCTGGGATGAGCGCAATACGGGCACCAACTTGCCCGCGCAGATCGAGCTCTATCACAAAGACGGTCAAGGTGACCCGAGCTATGAATTCCTGTTCATGGCCAAGGGCGGCGGCAGCGCGAACAAGACGTTCCTCTATCAGGAAACGAAAGCCGTCCTGAACCCGAAGCGCCTCGCGAAGTTCCTCGACGAGAAGCTGCGCAGCCTCGGCACCGCGGCCTGCCCGCCGTACCACCTCGCGATCGTCGTCGGCGGCACGTCGGCGGAGTTCAACCTGAAGGTCGCGAAGCTGGCCTCCGCCCGTTATCTCGACGACCTGCCCACCGAGGGTTCCGAGCTGGGTCACGGTTTCCGCGACGTCGACCTCGAACAGCAGGTGCTGGAGATGACGCGCCAGTTCGGCATCGGCGCGCAGTTCGGCGGCAAGTACTTCTGCCACGACGTCCGCGTGATCCGCCTGCCGCGCCACGGCGCGTCCTGCCCGGTCGGCGTCGCCGTGTCGTGCTCGGCCGACCGCCAGGCGAAGGCGAAGATCACCGCCGACGGCGTGTTCCTGGAGCAGCTGGAGCGCGACCCGGCGCAGTTCCTGCCGGACGTCACCGAGGACGACCTGTCCGACGAGGTGGTGACCGTCGACCTGAACCGGCCGATGGCCGAGATCCGCGCCCAGCTCTCGCAGCTGCCGGTGAAGACCCGCCTGTCGCTGACCGGTCCGCTCGTCGTCGCCCGCGACATCGCGCACGCGAAGATCGCCGAGCGGCTCGACGCGGGTGAAGAGATGCCTCAGTACCTTCGCGACCACCCCGTGTACTACGCGGGCCCCGCGAAGACGCCCGAGGGCTACGCGTCGGGTTCCTTCGGGCCGACGACCGCGGGCCGCATGGACTCCTACGTGGAGCAGTTCCAGGCCGCGGGCGGTTCGCTGGTGATGCTGGCGAAGGGCAACCGGTCCAAGAAGGTGACCGCCGCGTGCAACGAGCACGGCGGGTTCTACCTCGGCTCGATCGGCGGCCCGGCCGCGCGGCTCGCGCAGGACTGCATCAAGAAGGTCGACGTGCTCGAGTACGCCGAGCTGGGGATGGAAGCGGTCTGGAAGATCGAGGTCGAGGACTTCCCCGCGTTCATCGTCATCGACGACAAGGGCAACGACTTCTTCGAGGCCACGTCGGAACCGGTGCTGCAGATCAGCTTCCGGTAGTCCACGATCCTGTCCGTGAAGGCCCCCTTCACTACCTTCAAGGTAGGGAAGGAGGCCTTCACGGACTCGGTGGATCGTCACGTTCGCCCCGAACGCACCAACAGTCGCAACGGCTGCGCGTGAAGGCCCCCTTCCCTCGGCTGAGCCGAGGAAACTCGACCTTCGCACCATGTCGCAGTACATGAAGGCCCCCTTCCTTGCGCTAGACGCAGTGAAGGGGGCCTTCATGTACGTTCGTCAGGTGCAGGACGCTATGAAAGGTCCTTTCCTTGCAAAATTTGCAAGGAAAGGACCTTTCATAGCGCGCGTTGGGGGTCAGCGCATCTGCTTCAGGACCACGGTCCGCTCCCCCAGCGGCGCCGAAAGCGCCACCGAGATCACCGGATGCCGGATGTCCATCGTGCACATCTGGCCGGTCTGGCCCTTGAGTTCGGTCAGGTTGACGGTGACCCTGGTCCCGTCCTGCTGCGCGGCCTCCGCCGTCGCGTGCCCGCAGCCGCCTTCCTGGCCGCGGATGTTCAGGATCGTCCCGCCGTTGCTGGTGTACACCTCACGCGGATAGTCCGCGGGCAATGCCGACGCGTCGAGCTGCTTGTCCGGCAGCTTGGTGCTGCCTTCGGGCACCTCCTGGCGCGGCGCGCCGGGCACACCCGGCTGGCTTCCCGGCTTGCTGGTCGGCGCGGGAGCCGACGACGAAGGCGGCGCGGTCGGGGACGGCGGCACGGTACTCAGGGTGCCGCTCCCGGGTCCGGCCGCGGGTTCCGCCGCCTGGTTCTGCGCCCCGCAGGCGGATACCGCAACGACGATCAGGCCAAGGCCGATGGCATTCGTTAAGTACCTCATGTGACTGGGACGGAACGAAGCCGCCATCGGGTTGCATCCCGAACCCGGTCAAAGGACGACGGTCCGGGTGCCGAGCGGCTGGGCGAGTTTCACCGGCAGGACGGCGTAGCGGATCACCTGCGGGCACATTTGCCCCGGCTTCGCGTGGTCGATGGTCACGGTGACCACGACCCGCTGCGCGTTCTCTTCGGCGAGGTTCGCCCTCGCCTCGTCGCAGCCGCTCAGTTCGATGTGCACGGCCAGGCCGTCGTTCTCGGCGCTGACCTGCACGGGCAGTGCGGTCTCGACCTGGGACGGCGGCAGCATCTTGTCCGAGGGCGGCGGGCCGACGGTCGGCCGTGACATCGGCGGTTTCGCGACCGGAGGGCTCGCCGGGAGCGAGGTGGGCAGGTCCGAAGGTGTGGTGACGACCGGAGGGGTGCTCGTGTTCGCCGGAGCTCCGGGGCCGCCCGCGCCGCAGGCCGCCGTCGTCGCGGCGAGCACGATCACCGCACCCAGCGTCTTCGCTGCGTTCATCATGGTGTCGAGACGGAACGAAGCGGACGAATGGTTGCATCACCGCTGGGCCGCGCGGCCGCGCGCCAGCCCGAGGAGCACCACCCCGGCGAGCGTGACGGCCAGCAGCAGCACGGTGCTCGCCGACGCGAGGAACACCTGGCCCCGGTCGGTGAGCGCGAAGATGCTCGCTGGCAGCGTGCGCCAGTCCGGCGGGTACAGCATCATCGTCGCGCCCAGTTCGCCCATCGACATCGCCAGCGCGAGGCTCGCCGACGCCGAGATCGACGGCAGCAGCACCGGCAGCCGCACCCGCAGCAGCACCCGGACCGGGGAGGCGCCGAGGCTCGCCGCCGCCTGTGCCAGCAGCGGATCCATCCGTGCGATCGCGGCGGAGACCGTGCTGTAGGAGAACGGGAGCAGGATCATCACGTGCCCCAGCAGCACGATCCAGCGCGTGCCGTTGAAGGCTAGCGGCGGACGGCTGAACGCGACGAGCAGCGCCAGCCCCAGCACCACCGACGGCACCGCGATCGGCAGATGGAACAGGGTGTCGACGGCCTTGCGCAGCTTCGGCGGCGCCGACCGCGACGCGAGCGCGGCCCATGTGCCGAGCAGTACCGACACCAGTGACGCGATGACACCCGTCTGGATGCTCACCGAGAGACTCGCGAACGTCTCCCCGGACAGCGCCTGCGCGAAATGCGAGCCGGTGAGCGCGCCCGGCAGCAATCCCGTCCAGTTCCCGGCGACCGATGCCAGCACGATCATCAGCAGTGGCGCCAGCACGATCGCGGTGAACAGCACCGCGAACACCGCCCACAGCAGGACGCGGCTACGCCTGGTCCACAGCAGCACGGCGGCCTCCCTTCGTCAGTCGCCGGTAGGTTCCGTACAGGGCGAGGGAGAAGACCACGTTGACCACCGCGATGACACAGGCCTGCGGGAAGTCGAACGTGACGATCCCCTTGCCGTAGACCAGCATCGGCAGCGTCGTGACGTCCTTGGCGCCGAGGAACAGCACGATGCCGAACTCGTTCATCGCCAGCAGCATGGTCAGGCATGCTCCGGAAGCCAGTGACGGCAAGGCCTCCGGCAGGATCACTTGACGCAGCACGCGGCCGGGTTTCGCGCCGAGGCTGGCCGCGACCTCCATCTGCGCCGACGACACCTGGCCGAACGCGGCGAGCGCGGGCCGCATCACGAACGGCGTGTAGAAGGTGATCTCCGCCAGCAGGATCCCGAACGGCGAGTACAGGAATCCGCCCGCGCCCAAGATGCCGGCGCTGCCGTAGATGAAGGTGAACGCGAGCGCGATGAGGAACGACGGGAACGCGAGCACGGTGTCCACCAGCCGCGAGAGCGTCCGCGCGCCGGGGAACGGCACGAACGCGATCACCAGCGCGAGGAACGTTCCCAGCACCACACAGCCCGCGGTGGCGCCGAGCGCGAGCGCGACGGTCTTCCAGGCGGCGTCCCGGAATTCCGCCGAGCCCAGGACGTCCAGCCACACCGAAAGCCCGAACTCACCCGTCTTCGATTCGAGGGACTGGAGGACGACCAGCAGCAGCGGGTAGCCGAAGAAGCCGAGCAGGACGAGCACCGGCGGCAGCAGGAGCCAGCCGCGGCCGGGTCGTTTCTCCCGCCGCCGCGCCGGTGCCGTCACGGCGGTGAGCGCGAGGCCGGTCATCCGACGCCCACCAGCGGGCAACCGTCCGGAATGGACACTCCGACCCGCTGCCCCACGTTCGGAAGGCCGTCGAGGTCCGGCACCTCGGCGCGGACCTCGTTCCCGTCGTGTGCGAATTCGAGGTCCAGCCGGAAACCCGTGCCACGCCACTGGACACCGCGCAGGACCGCGGGCAGCGCGCCGGGGGCGTCCGCCGCGGTGATCCCGACCCGGTGCGGCCGGACGCCGAGCGCGACCGGCTGGCCCGCCCGGAAGGTCCCGGACGGATCGGCCGCCAGTTCGCGGTCGCCGAGGCGGACCCTGGTGCCGTCGGCCTGGATCAGCTCGACCGGGATGAGATTGGACGCGCCGAGGAAGCTCGCGGTGAACTCCGTCGACGGCCGCTGGTACAGCTCACGGCTCGGGCCGAGTTCGACGAGCTTCGAGTCGCGCATGACGGCGATCCGGTCGGCCAGCGCCAGCGCCTCGCCCTGGTCGTGGGTGACGTAGATCAGCGTGGTGTCGGGCAGTTCGGCCCGCAGCCGCAGCAGTTCCGCGACCATGTCCTCGCGCAGGGCGGCGTCCAAAGCGGACAGTGGTTCGTCGAGCAGCAGCACCCGCGGCCGGATCGCCAGTGCCCGCGCGAGCGCGACGCGCTGTTGCTGCCCGCCCGAAAGCTCACGCGGGTAACGACGGGCGTACTCGCCCATCCCGACCAGCTCCAGTGCCTCGGCGACCCGCCCCGCCGTCTCGGCCCGGGGCGTTTTCCGTGCCTTGAGGCCGAAAGCGACGTTGGCCTCGACCCGCATATGCGGGAACAGCGCGTAACTCTGCACGACCACGCCGAGGCCGCGCCGGTGCGGCGGCAGATCGGTGACGTCCTCGCCGTCGAGCAGGACCCGGCCGGTGCTCGGCACGACGAAGCCCGCGAGTGCCTTCAGGGCCGTCGACTTGCCGGAGCCGGACGGCCCGAGCAACGCCAGCGTCTCCCCTCTCGCCACGGTGAGGTCCAGTGGCGAGAGGGCGGTCGTCCGGCCGAAGCGGACCGACACGCCGCGGAATTCGACCGCCGGGGTCATCGGCCCACGGCCTTCTTGTACGCGGCGAGGTCTGCGTCGAGCTTCGCGAGGACGGCGTCCCAATCCGGCTGCCAGATCTCGACTCCGGCGAGGGCGGCCTTCACCTTGTCCGCGCGCGGGCCGGACGGCGTGACGTCGGTCCGCGACGGGGCACCGAAGGCGTCGACGGCCTTGCCCTGCACCTCGGGCGAGAGCAGGAAGTCCAGGAACTTCTTGGCGTTCTCGGCGTGCGGCGCGTTGTTCACCAGACCCGCGTAGTACGGGAGCGCGAAGGTGGAGCGCTTGCCCTGCGCGTCGGCCGGGAAGAAGACCTCGAAACCGCCGCTCTTCTCGATCTCGGCGAGGTTCATCTGGACGTCGCCGTTGGCCACCAGGATCTCGGCCTTGGCCACCTTCGGCTGGAGCTTGCCGGTGGAGGACGACGGGCCGACGTTGTTGGCTTCGAGCTTGGCGAGGTAGTCGAGCGCGCCCTGATCACCGAGGACGTGCTGCAGCTGCAGCAGGACCGCGGTGCCGTCGCCCGCTTCGCCGGGCGTCGAGTACTGGAGCTTGCCCTTGAGCGACGGGGACAGGAGGTCGTCCCAGGTCTTGGGCGAGGCCTGCGGGTTGCGGATGAAGCTGAGGTAGTTGTTCATGAGGGCGAAGTAGCGGCCCTGGCCGTCCTTCTGCCCGGCGGGCACCTGGTCGATCCCGGCGGGTGCCGTGGCGGCGAGCAGACCCTGCGACGCGGCCCGCTGGATGAACGGCGGCAGCGTGACCAGGATGTCGGCCTGGGTGTTGGCCTTCTCCTTCTCCACCCGCGAGGCGACCTCGCCGGATCCGGCGGTGACCGCCTGGACGGTGATCCCGGTCTTGGCCTTGAACTCCTCGATGCGCTGGGCGTACCAGTCCTCCAGACCGTCCACTGTGTACAGGGTGACGGTCCGGTCGCCGGACGCGCCACCGGCGGTCCCGCCGCAGGCGCCCAGGGTGAGGGCGAGCAGACCGGCGAGGGCGGTGGCCGCGAGTTTCTTCATGTCGTCAAAGCTCCTTTTAGGACAGCAGGGCAGGGAGGTCGCGGACGGATTCGAGGACGTGGGTGGCGCCGGCGGCTTCGAGTTCCGGCTTCTTCGCCGACCCGGTGAGCACGCCGGCGACGAGCGAGGCACCGGACCGCAGCCCCGTCTGGACATCCGAAGGGGTGTCACCGGCGACGGCGACGCGGCGGACATCGGTGACTTCGAGCCGCAGCGCGGCGGCGAGGACGAGGTCGGGGAACGGGCGGCCGCGCACCCCGTCGCCCGGCGCCAGCACGGCGTCGGCGAGGCCGTGCCAGCCCAGCGCGTCGAGGATCGCGTTCTGCGTGTCCGGCGCGAAGCCGGTGGTGAGCGCGACCTTCACGCCGTGGGCGCGCAGTTCCTGGATCGTCTGCTCGGCGCCGGGGATCGGCTCGCAGTGGCCGTCGGCGACGAGTTTCCCGTAGGCGTCCTGGAAGGCGGTGTTCGCGCGCTGGGCGAGCTCCTCGTCGCCGTCGAGCAGGGCGCGGAAGACGACGATCTTGGACTGCCCCATCGTTTCGACGACGTAGTCGAGCATGCCGGGGAAGCGGCTGTCCTTTTCGGACACTCCGGCGGCGGCGATCGCGGCGGTGAAGGCGCGGATCACCAGGCCGTCGTCGGCGACGGTGGTGCCTGCCATGTCCAGGACGACGAGTTCGGTGTTCACCAGGACAGCTCCTCGGCGGTGTCTTCGGCGATGGCGGGGGAACAGGTCATGCCGCGGCCGCCCGGCCCGGTGACGAGCCAGGCGTTGTCCGCGACGCGGGCGCGGTGCACGATCCGGGAGGTGTCGGTGGTCTGGGCGTAGACCCCCGCCCAGCGGCGGGTGATCCGCGGCAGCGGCCGGCCGAGCAACGCCCCGGCGACCTCGGCGAGGTGGTCGTACGGCGCCTCGGTGGTGTCGAACGAGAACGGCTCGTCGTACTCGTGGGTGTCGCCGATGGTCAGCGAGCCATCGAGGCGCTGGACCATGAGCAGCTGCATCTTGGCGGCCGCGGCGACCTCGCCCTGCGGCTGGCCCGCGTTGAGGCCGTCGAGCGCCTCGCCACGGTACGCCGGGTAGTACCGGAAGCTGTCCGCGTCGGCGACCGTGGTGGTGAGGGCTTCCCCGAGCGGCTCGGTCTGGGCCATCTGCAGCCGCACGCGGCGGACCGGCGTCGCCCCGGCGAGCTCCTTGACCAGGCCGCCGGTCCACGCGCCGGTGCACAGCACCACGACGTCACCCTCGTGGGCCTGGCCCGTGTCGTCGACGACACCACGGTCGGTCAGGTCGCGGATCTCGCGGCCGGGCACCCAGGTGTAGCGGCCGCTTTTCGCGAGTTCGGCGCGCAGGGCGGGCTGGGCGACGCGCGGTTCGACGGCGGCGTCGCGGTCGCACCAGAGCGCGCCGAGGAATTCGCCGCGCAGGGCCGGGTTCAGCTCGCGGGTCTCGGCGGCGTCGAGCAGTTTGAAGCCGCGGTCTTCGACTGCGTCGGCGGCCGCCCGCGCGACGGCGAGTTCGGCCTCGGTGCGGACGACGGTGAGCGAGCCGTTCGGCCGGAAGCCGATCCCTTCGACGCGTTCCCCGATGCGCTCCCACAGCACCCGCGCCCTGGCGGCCGTCTCCAGTTCGGGACCGCCGGCGCGGCCACCGACCCAGACCAGGCCGAAGTTGCGCACGGACGCGCCCCTGGCCTCGGGTTCCCGTTCGATCTGGACGACGTCGTGGCCGCGTTCGACGGCCTGCCAGGCGTGCTGGGTGCCGAGCACTCCGCCGCCGATGATGAGGATTCGCACACCGCAGACGCTCGCCTGCGCGCACCAACGCTCCGTGACCCCCGCCCTAACCCCAGGTGAAGTGCCTCCGAAATGTGGACCAGACCTGTTATCTTCGCGTTACTTTACCCCGCGTTTCGTCCTCGGGATGCGGTCGTTGAATCCGCAAATATCGCGTTCAGAGGACTGAATGCGGAAGGTGGCTACTCCACGCGGCCCAGTCGGGTCTCGAAGGAGAGCCGGTCGCCGCGGAACAGCGAACGGACACGTTCGAACGGGACCCCGTCGGTCCCCCACGAGGTCCGGTGCATCAACAGCATCGGCAGCGCTGGGTTCGTCCCGATCAGCAGGGCCTCCCGCGGCGTGGCGAGCACGGTCTCGACCCGCTCCTCGGCGCCGTCGAAGACCACCCCCAGCCGTTCCCGCAAACAGGCGTAGAGCGACTGTGTGGGATCGAACACATCCATCAGCGTCGGGAATCGCGCGGCGGTGAGATAGGTCGATTCCAGCCCGACCCGCTCGTCGTCGGCGAGCAGTACCCGTTCGATGTGGATGACGTCGTCTTCGGGATCGATTTCCAGTTCCGAAGCCAGCGACGGACCCGCCTCACGGCGTTCCAAAGAGATCAAATTCCGGCCCGGCTGAATGCCCTGCCTCCTGAGTCCTTCCGTGTAACTCACCAAGGCGAGCGGCTGGACGAGCTTGGGGCCCGCGACATACGTGCCGCTCCCCTGCCGCCTGCTCAGCCGCCCTTCCAGCACGAGTTCGCCGACGGCCTGGCGGACCGTCGCACGGGAAACCTCGAATCTTTCGGACAGCTCCCTTTCCGTGGGAAGTACCGCCCCTTGGCCTAATTCGGAGATCACGTCGAGCAGATCGACTTTGACCGCGTAATAGCGGGGAATGCGGCCGTGCTCGGGAATTCCGTCCCGAACCGGGCCGTCGGCGGGGGGATGCAGTCTAGGCGAACGCGCTTTCACGATCCAGATCCTAGGCCCGATTCCCCATGCCTGTACTGACCCGAACGAAGTGTTCATGCCACGCTCACACTCGTGGCCGAAAGGGCAGCCCTCCGCGGTCGTTCAGCCTTCCGGCGGTTCCGGCGATCACCGGTCCGGGAGTAGGGGCGTTGGGCGCTCCGGCCTACGCCATTCGTCGGCGACCAGGACCGGACGTCCGTTAATCACCACCATCGGCCGAAAGATCCGAAGAAAGTTGGTTGTCCCCGTGTGTGCCCACCTGCTGTAGTCAGTTGGCCGCAGTCAGTCTCCCTGCCTCCACTGTGGACAGCCGGAAGGAATGAACCCTTGAACATCAAGCGTCGGTTCAGCCTGCTCAAAAAGACCCTGATCGCCGTCGCGGCGGCCGGAACCCTGGCGGGCCTCGCCACGGCTCCGCAAGCCGCCGCCGCGCAGCCGCCGTCCACCGACGTGGTCGGTGGCACCCGGGCCGCTCAGGGCGAATTCCCTTGGATGGTCAGGCTTTCCATGGGTTGCGGCGGTGCGCTCTACACCCCGCAGATCGTGCTGACGGCCGCGCACTGTGTGTCGCGGACCGGGGCCAACACGGGTATCACCGCCACCCTCGGCGTGGTGGACCTGCAGAGCACGGCGGCCAAGAAGGTCAAGTCGACCTACGTGTACCGGTCGCCGACCTACCCCACCTCCACCGGTGGTGACTGGGCGCTGATCAAGCTCGCCAGCCCGGTCAGCGGTATCCCGACGCTGCCGATCGCCACCTCGACCGCCTACAACAGCGGCACCTTCACCGTCGCCGGCTGGGGTGCCGCGACCGAGGGTGGCGCGCAGCAGCGGTACCTGCTCAAGGCCACCGTCCCGTTCGTCTCCGACTCGACCTGCAAGGCGCAGGGCGGCAGCTACGCCGACCTGATCGACAGCGCCGAGATCTGCGCGGGCAACATCAACTCGGGCGGCGTCGACACCTGCCAGGGTGACTCGGGCGGCCCGATGTTCCGCCGCGACAGCGCCGGGGCCTGGATCCAGGTCGGCATCGTCAGCTGGGGCGAAGGCTGCGCGCGGGCGCACGCTCCCGGCGTCTACACCGAGGTGAGCACCTTCGCGACCGCGATCAAGAACGCGGCCGCCGGGTTGTAGTTCCACCGCACGGCATGCCATGAAAGCCCCCTTCACCACAACGGCGTGGTGGAGGGGGCTTTCTTCTTTCAGGGAGCCTGGGCGGGTGCAGGGGACTTTCCCCGCATCGCACGCGGGCAAGGTCCCCTTCAGCTCGCTCCGCGAACGTGACGTTGCGAAAGCCACTTTCGCAACGTTCAAGGTTGCGAAAGTGGCTTTCGCAACCCTTCCCCGGAACCGCCACCCGGCGGAGTCGAAGCGAAGGGGACTTTCCCCGCATCGCACGCGGGCAAAGTCCCCTTCAGCTCACCTGACACGCGTCAGCGGGTCTTGTCCAAACGCGACAGTGTCTCTTCGTACCCCGAAACGAGTTCCGCGATCACGTCGGCGACCGGGCGCACCCGGTCCATCCGCCCGACGATCTGCCCCACCGGCATCGAGACCACGCTCGGATCCGCCGCGTGGTGGATCCGGTTGTGCGCGTGGGAGACCAGCAGGTTCTGCAACGGCATCGGCAACGGCTCGGGCGCGCCGGGCGCGGCCCACGCCTCGGTCCACCGCGTCTTGAGCAGCCGCGCCGGTTTGCCGGTGTAGATCCGCGTGCGGACGGTGTCGGACGACCCCGCCGCGACCAGCGCCCGCTGCATCGCCTCGGACTCCCCCATGGTCTGGAGGTATTCCTCGGTGGCGAGCCAGAAGGAGCCCATCCAGACCCCGGACGCGCCCAGCGCTAGCGCGGCCGCGACCTGCCTGCCCGAGCCGATCCCGCCCGCGGCGAGCACCGGGACCCGGTCGCCGACGGCGTCCACCACCTCGGGCAGCAGGACCATCGACGCGATCTCGCCGGTATGCCCGCCCGCCTCATAGCCTTGTGCCACAACGATGTCGACGCCGTTGTCGACGTGCCGGACGGCGTGCTCGGCCTTGCCGGCCAACGCCGCGACCGGCACGCCCTTCGCGTGACATTGCTCGATGACGTCCACCGGCGGTGACCCCAACGCGTTGGCGATCAACCGGATCGGGTGTTTCAGCGCGACCTCGACATGGGACCGGGCGACCGAATGCAGCCAGCCCAGCACACCGGCGCGTTCGTCGGTGTAGTCCGGCAGCGGCGGCACCGCGAGGTCGCGCAGCGTCCGCTCCACGAAGTCGCGATGCTCCTGCGGGATGTGCTTCGCGAGATCGATCGACGTCCCTTCGGCCGGGATCTTCGCCGGCATCACGATGTCGACGCCGTACGGCTTCCCGCCGGTGTTCTCGTCCATCCAGGACAGGACGGCGTCGAGCTCGGCGGCGTCGTTGAACCGCACGCAGCCCAGCACGCCGAGACCGCCCGCCCGGCTGATCGCCGCGGCCACGTGCTCGGACGGGGTGAACCCGACGATCGGCAGGTCGATCCCGAGCCGGTCGCACAGAGACGTCCGCATGAAACTCCTTACGCCGGTTGGATGGTGATGGGCTCGTGCTCGGAGGCATAGCGCTGAGCCCAGGGATAGTCCGGCTTCCCGCTGGGCGAACGCCCGATCTCCTCCGCGAGCCAGAGACTGCGCGGCACCTTGTACCCGGCGATCTCGGTCCGTACGTGCGCTTCGAGCGCGGCGAAATCGAGCTCCTTGCCGGACCGTGGCTGGACCACCGCGGCCACCCGCTGGCCGAGCCGGTCGTCGGGGATGCCGATGACGAGCGCGTCGAAGACGTCCGGATGCGATTTGAGCGCGCCCTCGACCTCTTCCGGGTACACCTTCTCGCCGCCGGTATTCACGCATTGCGACCCCCGGCCGAGCAGGGTCACCGTGAGGTCTTCCTCGTAGCGCGCGTAGTCACCCGGGACGACGTACCGCTTGCCGTCGATCTCGACGAAGATCTTCTCGGTCTTCGCGGGATCCTTGTAGTACCCCAGCGGGACGTGCCCGCGCCGGGCGATCAGGCCGATCGCGCCCGGTTTCGGCTCGACGAGCGCGCCGTCGTCGTCCACGAGGATCGCGTCCTTGCCGAAGTTGACCCGCGGACCGGCGGAATGATCGCTGTCCTTGCTGACCATGCCGATACCGGTGAACCCGCTTTCGGACGAGCCGATCGCGTCGGTGATCACCACATGCGGGAGCAGCGACAGGAATTCCTGCTTCACCGACTGGGAGAACAGGGCGGCGTGACTCGACACCGCCACGATCGACGACGCGTCGTAATCACCCTCGCGATAGGCGTCGATCAGCGGCCGCGCCATCGCGTCGCCGACGATGGTGAGCACCTGGACCTTGTTGTCCTGCACGGCTTTCCAGACGTCGTGCGCGTCGAACCTCGGGACGAACACGACCGGGCTGCCGGTGAACAGCGCGCCGAACGCGGCCCATTGCGCTGCGCCGTGGATCAGCGGCGCGGCCGGGAGCCGGACCAGGCTGCCCGACTTGCCCTGTTCGGCGAGCGTCCACTCGTCCGGGACGTACTCGCCGGTGACGAAGTTGATTCCGCCGCCGAGCGCCCGCCAGATGTCCTCGTGGCGCCACAGGACGCCCTTGGGATAGCCGGTGGTGCCGCCGGTGTAGAGGATGTAGATGTCGTCGGCGCTGCGCTCGGCGAAGTCCCGCTCGGGTGAGCCTTCGGCGAGAGCGGCTTCGTAGTCCACGCCGCCGTAGGACGAGTAGTCGCCGTCGCTTCCGTCGTCGACGACGACAACGTGTTTCAGTTTCGGGGTTTCCGGCAGGACGGCGGCCACCTTGTCCGAATACCCGCGTTCGTGGACCAGTGCCACGAGGTCGGCGTTGTCGAACAGGTACCGCAGTTCGCCGTGGACGTAGCGGTAGTTGACGTTGACCGCGATCGCGCGCAGCTTGTACGCGGCGATCATCGATTCCAGGGCCTCGATCGAGTTCCGGGAATAGACACCGATGTGGGATCCGGGTCCCACGCCGTGTGCGGCGAGGTGGTGCGCCAGCCGGTTGGCGCGCTCTTCCAATTCGGCGAAGGTGACCCGCCGATCGCCGCAGACGACCGCGATGCGCTCCGGCACGGCGTCGACGGCGTGCTCGAGTAGATCCGCGATGTTGAGTGCCACGTCCTCAAAGTAGAACATGTTATCGTTCTGGGCAATGGCCGCTCTACGGGAGGTTCAAGTGGGCGAACCGCACGCGCTGGTGGAAAAGATCGGACACACCCTCGTGGTCACGATGAACCGACCGGAGGCCCGCAACGCGCTCAGCGGCGAGATGCTCGGGATCATGGTCGAGGCGTGGAACCGGGTCGACGAGGACGACGACGTCCGGTGCTGCGTGCTCACCGGAGCGGGTGGCGCGTTCTGCGCGGGCGCGGATCTGAAGTCGATGTCGAAGAACTCGCCGTCCGATTCGTTCGAGAAGGGCACTTTCGACCCCAGCAAGATCGAGGGCCTGCTGAAGGGGCGGCGGCTGACGAAGCCGTTGATCGCGGCCGTCGAAGGCCCGGCGATCGCGGGCGGGACCGAGATCCTTCAAGGTACCGACATCCGCGTCGCGGGAGAGAGCGCGAAGTTCGGCGTGTCCGAGGCTCGATGGAGCCTGTTCCCGATGGGCGGTTCGGCCGTGCGGCTCCCCCGCCAGATCCCGTACACCGTCGCCGCCGATCTGCTGCTGACCGGACGCCACATCACCGCGCCCGAGGCGCTGGAGATCGGCCTGATCGGCCACGTCGTGCCGGATGGCAAGGCACTCGACAAAGCGCTCGAACTCGCAAGCCTCATCTCCGCCAACGGGCCGTTGGCGGTCCGCGCGATCCTCAAGACGATGCGCGACACCGAGGGCATGCACGAGGACGAGGCCTTCAAACTCGACGCCCAGTACGGCATCGAGGTCTTCGCAAGCGATGACGCGAAGGAAGGCCCCCGCGCCTTCGCCGAGAAGCGCAAGCCCGTCTTCCGGGGCCGCTGACCCCCTGCGTTTCGTCCTCTGGATGCGGTAGTTCACCGGCGAACTACCGCATCCAGAGGACGAAACGCGTCAGGGGGTGCGATGGCCTTCCCAGTACGGGTCGCGGAGCTTGCGCTTGTAGAGCTTCCCGTTCGGATCGCGCGGGAGTTCGGGCAAGTAGTCGACCGAACGCGGGAGCTTGAACTTCGCCAGCCGCGACGCCGCGTACTCGAGGATCTCCGAGGTCAGCTCCTCGGACGGTACGACCCCGTCCGCGGGCTCGACGACGGCCTTGATCGCCTCACCCCAGTCCTCGTGCGGGACGCCGAACACCGCGACGTCGGCGATCTTCGGATGCATCACCAGCTCGCCCTCGATCTCCGCCGGATAGATGTTGACCCCGCCCGAGATGATCAGATCGGCCTTGCGGTCGTGCAGGAAGAGGTAGCCGTCCTCGTCGAGGTGCCCCACGTCGCCGAGGGTGAACAGATCCCCGACCCGCGCCTTGTCCGTCTTCGCCCGGTCCTTGTGGTACTCGAACTTCGAGTCGCCCATCTTCATGTACACCGTGCCGGTCTCGCCGGCGGGCAGTTCCGTGCCCTCGTCGTCGAGGATCTTGATCGTCGAACCCGGCCACGGCAGCCCGACCGAACCCGGCTTCTTCAGCCATTCCTCACCCGAGATCGCCGTCCCGCCGCCTTCGGTGGCCGCGTAGTACTCGGTGACGACCGGGCCCCACCAGTCGAGCATCCGGCGTTTGACCTCCAGCGGGCACGGCGCCGCGCCGTGGATCATCACGCGCAGCGAACTCAGGTCGTAGGCCGCGCGGACGTCGTCCGGCAGGGCGAGCAGGCGGCGGAACTGCGTCGGGACCATGTGGCTGTGCGTGACGCGGTGCCGGTCGATCAGCCGCAGCATGTCCTCCGCGTCCCAGCGGTCCATCAGCACCGCGGTATGGCCCAGCTGCAGGGAGATCGCGACGAAGTTGAGCACGGCGGTGTGGTAGAGCGGCGATCCGCACAGATGCACATGGGCGTCGTGCGGCGCCAGCCCGAAGATCCCGAAGAACCACGTCGACGCGGCCGGTACGGAGTCGGGGTCGGCGCCGGTCAGCGGCCGCCGGACGCCCTTGGGCCGCCCCGTCGTCCCCGACGTGTAGAGCATCGGCGAGCCCGCCGTGCGCCGCTCCGGACGCCCGTCGCCCTCACCGGAGCCGAGTTCCTCGATCCGGCGGAAGCCCTCGACGTCGCCGACGGCGAACCGGCCGCGTTCCGGGATCCCGGCCTCGTCGGCGGCGGCGATCGCGACGTCGGCGAACCGTTCGTGCGCGAGGAAGGCCTTGGCGCCGCTGTCGGACAGGATGTAGGCGACCTCCGGCGCGACGAGATGCCAGTTGACCACCACGATGTACAGACCGGATTGGATGGCGGCGAAATAGGCCGCCACGAGTTCGTCGCCGTTGGGCTGCAGGACGACGACCACGTCCCCGGCCTCCAGCCCGAGCGCCTGCAGGCCTCGGGCGTACGCGTTCGCTTTCGCGGCGAGGTCCCCGTAGCCGATCGAGCGGCCGTCCGGATCGACGAGCGCGACCCGCTCGGGCTCCTGCGCGGCGATATTCCAGACCCCAAGGGTCCCGGTAGCAGTCGACATACCCGCGAATCTAGAACGCGTTCCACTCAAGAGCAACCGCCAGCACGGCCCAGATGATGTGCCTTGCCGGAAAATCGAGAACATGTTTCACTCAGGATGTGAGCGCACCTGAACTCCCGCTGTCGGCCCCGCTCAACGTGGGCTTCGACTACACGCGTTCGGTCGGCCCGGTACTCGGCCGGTTCGTCGACGCCCTGCGCGAGCGCCGCGTCGAAGGCGTCCGGGGCAGCGACGGCCGCGTCCACGTGCCCCCCTTGGAGTACGACCCCGTGACCGCCGAAGCCCTGTCCGAGTTCGTCCCGGTGGCCTCCGAGGGCGAGATCGTCTCCTGGTCCTGGATCGCCGAACCCGTCGACGGCCAGCCGTTGTCGCGGCCGTTCGCGTGGGCGCTGATCCGGCTCGACGGCGCCGACACCTCGATCCTGCACGCCGTCGACGCGGGCACGCCCGGAGGAGTCCACACCGGACAACGCGTGCGGATCCGCTGGGCGGACGAGACCGTCGGCCACATCCGGGACATCGCCTACTTCGTCCCCGCCGACGGGCCCGACACCGAACCCACCGAGGCGCCTCCCCCGGTCGCGAAACGCGAGGAGGGCGCGCCGGTCAGCGTGGTGATCACGCCGATCCACCTGCGCTACGAGCATTCCGCGTCGCCGGAGGAAAGCCGGTACCTGCGCGGGCTCGCGGAGGGGAAGCTGATCGGACAGCGCTGCCCGTCGTGCGAGAAGGTCTACATCCCGCCGCGCGGCGCGTGCCCGACCGACGGCGTGCCGACCACCGACGAGGTCGAACTGCCCGACACCGGCATCGTCACCACGTTCTGCATCGTGAACGTGCCGTTCCTCGGCCAGAAGATCAAACCGCCGTACGTGGCCGCGTACATCCTGCTCGACGGCGCGGACATCGCGTTCCTGCACCTCGTCCTCGGCTGCGACGCCGCCGACGTCCGGATGGGCATGCGGGTCCGCGCCTCCTGGAAACCGCGGGACGAATGGTGGACGTCGCTGGAGAACATCGGCCATTTCGAACCGACCGGCGAACCCGACGCGCCGTACGAATCCTTCGCCCACCATCTGTGAGGACCACAGTGCCAGATGTAGCAGTCGTGGGCTTCGCGCAGGCCCCCAACGTCCGCAGCACCCCGGGCACCACCAACGGCGTGGAAATGCTGGTGCCGATCTTCGCCGAGGTCTTCGAGCGCACCGGTCTGTCCAAAGAGGACATCGGGTTCTGGTGCTCGGGTTCCTCGGACTACCTCGCCGGCCGCGCGTTCTCGTTCATCGCCGCGGTCGACGCGATCGGCGCCTTCCCGCCGATCCACGAGTCGCACGTCGAGATGGACGCCGCCTGGGCGTTGTACGAGGCGTGGCTGAAGATCCGGATGGGCGAGGTCGACACCGCGCTGGTCTACGGCTTCGGCAAGTCGTCCGCCGGGCAGTTGCGGCGGGTGCTCGCCCTGCAGATGGATCCCTACGTCGTCGCGCCGTTGTGGCCGGATTCGGTGAGCGTCGCCGGGATCCAGGCGCGGCTGGGCCTCGAATCCGGGCTGTGGTCGGAAAAGGACCTCGCCGAAGTCGCCGCGCGCAGCCGCGCCGACGCCGCGGGCAATCCCGCGGCGCAGCTCTCCGGAACGGTCGAAGTCGCGGAGCTGCTCGACGCCCCGTACTTCGCGGATCCGTTGCGAGCCCACGACATCGCCCCTATCACCGACGGCGCCGCCGTCCTCGTGCTCGCCTCGGCCGAACGGGCGGCGGACCTCGTCGACAGCCCCGCGGTGATCACCGGGATCGAGCACCGCGTCGACTCCCCCGCGCTCGGCGTCCGGGACCTCACCAAGTCGCCATCGACGGCGGCCGCCGGGCGGGCGCTCGACCTCGACGGTGTCGAAGTGGCCGAACTGCACGCGCCCTTCACGCATCAGGAATTGATCCTGCGTGACGCGCTGGGCCTCGGCGACCAGGTGCGGATCAACCCCTCCGGCGGCGTCCTGACCGGCAATCCGATGTTCTCGGCGGGGCTGGCGCGGATCGGCGAGGCGGCGAACCGCGTCCTCGACGGCACCGCGCGCAAGACCCTCGCCCACGCGACCAGCGGCCCCGTCCTCCAGCAGAACCTGGTCGCGACCTTGGAGGTCCTCTCGTGAAGCACCTCGCGGCCGTACTGGGAACCGGCCAGACCCACCACAAGGCCAAACGCACCGACGTGTCCATGCCCGGCCTGCTCCGGGAGGCCATCGACCGCGCGATGCTCGACGCGGGGACCGGCTGGGACGACATCGACGCGGTCGTCCTCGGCAAGGCGCCGGATCTGTTCGAGGGCGTGATGATGCCCGAGCTGTTCCTCGCCGACTCGCTCGGCGCGACCGGGAAACCGTTGCTGCGCGTGCACACCGCGGGTTCGGTCGGCGGATCGACCGCGCTCGTGGCGGCGTCGCTGGTGCAGGCGGGCGTGCACGAACGCGTGCTGACCGTGGCCTTCGAGAAACAGTCCGAGTCGAACGCGATGTGGGGCCTGTCGATCCTGCCGCCGTTCCAGATGCCGGTGGGCGCCGGGGCGGGCGGGTACTTCGCGCCGCACGTGCGGTCCTACATCCGGCGATCCGGCGCGCCCGACCATGTCGGCGCGATCGTCGCGGCCAAGGACCGCCGCAACGGCGCGCTGAATCCGTACGCGCATCTGCGGCAGGCCGACATCACGGTGGAGTCGGTGCAGGCGTCGCAGATGCTGTGGGATCCGATCCGCTACGACGAGACGTGCCCGTCCTCGGACGGCGCGTGCGCGATGGTGATCGGGGACGAGGCGTCGGGCGACGCCGTACCCGGTGGCGCCGCGTGGATCCACGCGGCCGCGATGCGCACCGAGCCGACCACGTTCGCCGGACGCGACCAGGTCAACCCCCAGGCGGGCCGGGACGCCGCTGCCGCGTTGTGGCGCGACGCCGGGATCACCGATCCACTGTCCGAAGTGGACGCCGCCGAGATCTACGTGCCGTTCTCGTGGTTCGAGCCGATGTGGCTGGAGAACCTGGGCTTCACCGACGAGGGGCAGGGCTGGAAGCTCACCGAGGCGGGCGAGACCGCACTCGGCGGACGGCTGCCGATCAACCCGTCGGGCGGGGTGCTCTCGTCGAACCCGATCGGCGCGTCCGGGATGCTCCGGTTCTCCGAAGCGGCCAAGCAGGTGATGGGCCGGGCCGGGGACTACCAGGTCGACGGCGCGCGGATCGCGCTCGGGCACGCGTACGGCGGCGGTTCGCAGTTCTTCTCGATGTGGGTGGTGGGGTCGGCGAAGCCCGGTTCCTGAACCAGCGACCGTCCGATGTTCGGGCGGTGGTCCAGGGTCACGAATTCGTGGCGTTCCCGGTCGACCACCTGGACCTCGAACCCCGGCGGCCTCGCATATCGAGCGCGCCTCATCCACCCGCGAACCCTCGAGATCGGCCAGAGACGGTATCCGGTCACTCGACATCGAATCCTCCTTCGGGTCAGAGGCGACGCCGGGGCCGGAGGCGTTGCGCGGCCAAGGTCGCCACCACCCCGGTCACCGCGCCGACCAGCGCCGGCTTGAGCCCGTGCCGGTCGGGTGCCGCGACCACCGGCCGGACCACCACGGGAGGCGGCGGCTTGACCGGGTCCGGCGGGGCGTCGCGCGCGGTCGCCGTCCAGGCCGTGACGAACACCAGCATCCGCGCCACCAGCGAGATGAAGAAGATCAGACCGATGATGGAACCGAACGCGACCCCGGTCGGCGAGTTCCCGATCAGGCGCAGGTAGATCCCACCCGCCTGCTTCAGCAGTTCGAAGCCCAGCGCCAGCGCGACCGCGCCGCGCATCGCGCTGCGGACCCCGACCGGTTTCCGCGGCAACCGGGTGAGCACCCAGAGGAACACGAGCCAGTTCGCCAGCAGCGCCAACGGAATCGAGATCGCCGACAGCACGTTGTGGCCCCAGGCGGTGTCGTCGACCCCGGCCAGCCCCAGCAGATACCGGCCGAGCGCGGACCCCGAGATGGTGATGGCGAACGAGAGCAGCAGCGCGCTCGCGAGGCCGAGCAGCGCGAGCAGGTCCGCGGCGATCGTGCGCAGCAGCGGGAGATCCGACCGGTTCTGGCCCCACAGCGCGGTGAGCGCGTCCCGCAGCGAGTTCATCCAGTTCCAGCCGGAGTACAAGCCGATGATCAGACCGATGATCCCGACGCTGGTGCGCTGCTCGACGAATCCGGTGAGCAGCTCCCCCGCCTTGTCACCGAGGCCGCCGGGCAGGGTGCCGGTGATCGCGTTCAGCATCGACTCGATCAGCTGCGGCTGGCTCGCCAGCACGAAACCCGCCACCGAAACCGCGACCATGAGGATGGGCACCAGCGAGAACAGGCTGAAATAGGTGATCGACGCGACGTAGTGGTAGCCGCCGTACTCGATGTAGCGGTTCACCGCCCGCGCCACGTGGTCCAGCCAGCGGTGGCGGGCACGCAGCCGCTGCCATTTCGTCGGTGCCTTCTTCTCCCTCACACGCCAATGTCTACCTCAGAGCCAGTTGGCGGAGCTGGAGACTCACCCTCAAAGCGGCCAAACGCGTGAACCCGCCCCGGCCGAAGGCCCCGCTATCGCGGTGGCAGGGCACCCGTTCACCCATCGTGACATGACCACCCGGCCGTGCCCTGCCGACGTCGATCGCGGATGCGGGTTCACCGACAGACACTCAGCGAGGTCACGGCTCGTGGGCAACACGCGATCAAGCGAGCGCGATCAGCCGCGAGCCGTCGTCCTCCGGCAGCGACGGGCCCGCGGTCGCCAGCACGGTGTTGCCGAGAAAGTCCAGCTCACAGCCGAGGGTGGAGAGGAACGCGGTGTCGGCGGCGTCCCGTCCGGTGGCGATCCGGCAGAGGCTCTGCCTCGGCGCGAGGCCGGTGGCGTCGAACACGTACCAGCGGCCGTCGATCGCGGCTTCGAACACGGCGTGGAAGTCCATTGGGGACAGTCCGGGCGCGTAGACGGCGGCGAACCGGGCGGGGATGTCGAGCACGCGGCACAGCGAGATGCAGACGTGCGCGTAATCGCGGCAGACCCCTTCCCCTGCGAGGTAGGTGTCGACGGCGTCATCGGTCGGCGAACCGGAACCGACCACATAGGACAGGTGCTCGCCCACGTGCCGGACGATCGCCTCCACTTGAGCGCGCGCGTCGGGCAGGCCGCCGAAGCGGGACAGCGCGAGCCCGCCCATCCGGTCCGAGGGGCAGTACCGGCTGGGCCTGGTGTAGCGGATGACGTCGTCCAGGCCGACGGGCTCGGCGTCGGCCGGGTCGAGTGTGCGTTCGGCCCGGTACCGCACGACGTGGTCACCGGGCGGCAGATCGACGACCTGGGCCCGGGTCCCGTGTTCGAACGCCACCTGGCGCGGCGGCGCGGGATAGGCGAACTCCTCTTGCCCGGCCCCGCCGGCGAGCGCGATCACGAACGCGGCGGGGCCGGGTTTCGTGACCCGGAAGGACATTTCGACGTCGACCTGTACGTGGGGACCCATGGCCCCATGGTGCCCCACGACCGCGGTCCCGGCCGGTCAGGCGTAGCGGACCTGGTAGTGCTTGATCCCGTTGAGCCAGCTCGACCGGAGGCGGTCGGGCGGGGCGAGCTCGGCGATGTTCGGCATGACGTCGGCGATGGCGTTGAAGATCAGGTCGATCTCCAGCCGCGCGAGGTTGGCGCCGATGCAGTAGTGCGAACCCGTGCCGCCGAAACCGACGTGCGGGTTGTCCTCGCGGAGGATGTCGAACTTGTCCGGCTGCTCGAAGTGGTCCGGGTCGAAGTTCGCGGAGCTGTAGAACATCCCGACCCGGTCGCCCTTGCGGATGTGCTGCCCGCCGAGTTCGGTGTCCCGGGTCGCGGTGCGCTGGAAGGCGACCACCGGGGTGGCCCAGCGGACGATCTCGTCCGGCGCGGTCTTCGGGCGCTCCTTCTTGTACAGCTCCCACTGGTCGGGGTGATCGAGGAACGCCTTCATCCCGTGCGTGATCGCGTTGCGCGTGGTCTCGTTGCCGGCGACGGCGAGGAGGATGACGAAGAAGCCGAACTCGTCCGACGCCAGCGATTCGCCGTCGACGTCGGCCTGCACCAGCTTCGTGACGATGTCGTCCATCGGGCATTTTCGGCGTTCTTCGGCCATGTTCCAGGCGTAGCCGACGATCTCCGCCGACGCGGCGAGCGGTTCGACCTCGTACTCGGGGTCGTCGTAGGAGACCATCTGGTTCGACCAGTCGAAGATCTTCAGGCGGTCTTCCTGCGGGATGCCGATCAGTTCGGCGATGGCCTGCAAGGGAAGTTCGCACGCGACGTCGACGACGAAATCGCCGGAGCCCTTCTTCTTGGCCTCGCTGACGATCCGCTCCGCGCGATCACGCAGGGTGTCCTCGAGCTTCGCGATCGACCTCGGAGTGAAGCCCTTCGACACGATCCGGCGCAGCTTCGTGTGCTGCGGGGCGTCCATGTTGAGCAGGACCAGACGGTTGGCTTCGAGACTGTCGTCGGTCATGTTCTCGTCGAACCGGATGATCGCGGTCTTCTCCCGCGAGGAGAACAGCTCGCTGTCCCTCGACACCGCCTTGACGTCATCGAGCCGGCTGACCACCCAGTAGCCGTCATCGCGGAAGCCCGCGGTGTTGTGCGGCTGAGGGTTCCACCAGACCGGTGCCGTGCGGCGGAGTTCGGCGAACTCCTCCAGAGGCAGTCTGGTGGCGTACAGATCCGGATCGGTGAAATCGAAACCGGCGGGGATCAGGGGAGCGGCCACGGGCTACCTCCTACGCGGTTCGCCAATGAAACACGTTCTAGACCCGATTGAAGCATACGGCGTTTACCAAGTGAAGAGTTTCAGTGAAACCCGTTTACTCGGCCCACGCGGATCTTGCGATCCCTGTAAGAAGCGGGAACGGCGACCAGTGATCAAAATCCGGCCAACCCTGGGATCGCTTGCCCAAATCAAGAACGTGTTCTACTTTTCTCGGTAGTGAACAGTGTTTCCCAGGAGGCGAACGTGGGTAGTCCGGTGATCGTCGAGGCGGTCCGCACCCCTATCGGCAAGCGCAGGGGGCACCTGGCGGGGCTGCACGCCGCCGAGATCCTCGGCGCGGCGCAGCGCGCCCTGCTCGAACGCGCGGGCGTGGACCCAGCGCTGGTCGAGCAGGCGATCGGCGGCGCCGTGACCCAGGCGGGCGAGCAGGCGGGCAACGTCACGCGCACGGCGTGGCTGCACGCCGGGCTCCCGGAGACCACGGGCGCGACGACCATCGACGCCCAGTGCGGCTCGGCGCAGCAGGCGACGCATCTGATCGCCGGGCTCATCGCGGTGGGCGCGATCGACGCCGGCGTCTCGTGCGGTGTCGAGGCGATGAGCCGGGTCCCGCTGGGCGCGAACCGCGGCGAGGGCATCGGCACGCCGAGGCCCCAGTCGTGGTCGATCGACATGCCGAACCAGTACGGCGCGGCAGAGCGGATCGCGGAACGCCGCGGGATCACCCGTCTCGACGTCGACCGGTTCGGGACCGAGTCGCAGGCCAAGGCCGCCGCCGCATGGGCCGCGGGGCGTTTCGACCGCGAAGTGGTCGCGGTGAAGGCACCCGTGCTCGCCGAGGACGGCACGCCGACCGGCGAGACCCGGCTGGTGTCGCGCGACCAAGGGCTTCGCGACACGACCGTCGAAGGCCTCTCCAAGCTCAAGCCCGTCCTCGAAGGCGGCGTGCACACGGCCGGGACGTCGTCGCAGATCTCCGACGGCGCGGCCGCGCTCCTCCTGATGGACTCGGACCGGGCCAAGGCACTGGGCCTCAAGCCGCGAGCGCGGATCGTCTCGCAGGCGTTGGTCGGCGCGGAGCCGTACTACCACCTCGACGGCCCCGTGCAGGCGACCGAACGCGTCCTCGCCAAGGCGGGGATGACGATCGGCGACCTCGACCTCTTCGAAGTCAACGAGGCGTTCGCTTCGGTCGTGTTGTCGTGGCAGCGGGTGCACCGGCCCGACGAGGCCAAGGTCAACGTGAACGGTGGCGCGATCGCGCTCGGGCATCCCGTCGGCAGCACCGGCGCCCGCCTGCTGACCACGGCGTTGCACGAACTGGAACGCCGCGACGCGAGCACCGCGCTGGTGACGATGTGCGCCGGCGGCGCGCTTTCCACCGGCACGATCATCGAACGGATCTAGTTCGAGCCGACCTCGACCACCGGACCGTTGTCCGGCCTCGCGAGCCTTTTGAGCCCCTGACCCTCCTTCCAGAAGTCGAAATAGATGGTGTTGCCCTCGACCCAGGTCAGCACCGCCTCGGTGAGGTCGAGCCGGAAGACGTGTGCCTCCCCGTCGTCACCCTGCAGGCGGGCGACCTCCGCCGGATCGGTGATCTCGACGGCCTTTCCCGACACCTTCGCGTCCGCGCCGCCCTCGTCGATCGCCGAGGCGGCGTGGATCGCGAATCTGCCGTCGTGCTGCAGATCCTTCGCCTTCATCGCGCCGATCATCGAACCGATCAGCAGGTCCTGCTCACGGAAATCGACCTCACTGCCACTGACCCGGGGCGAACCGTCCCGCCGGACCGTCGCCAGCACATGCGACTTCACCGCGGTGAACCGTTCCTTGATCTTCTCCGCCAGCGCGGGTGCCTCTTCACTGAACCGCTGCCACGTCGCCATGCGCACCAGCGTCCCACCGGGGTCCGACAGTTTCGAGCGGTCAGGGCCGCGGCGCCCCCATCGGGTTCGGCAGCGGGATCGCGCCGGTGTCGAAGATCCGGCGGCTCAGCGGGACGGCGATCCGCACCAGCTCGGCCACCCCGTCCTCCCCCAAGGCGTCGAGCGGGCCGGCGGCGAGTCGATCGGTCTCGTCCTCGATCCGTTGGCGCAGCTCGATTCCCGGGCCGGTGAGCTGGAGATCGCCGTCGAGGATTCCCCGTTCGGACAGCCGCGCGACACTCGCGTCCCACTCCTCGTCGGACCAGCCGCGGTTGATCTGGATGACCTCGCGGGTCACCGCCCCGCTGCCGATGTGGGTCAGTGTCGTGTCAAGCCCGCGCAGCCCGGCGGTGACGGCGGAGAGCACGTGACCGTCCCCGCGATGCTCGCGCAGCACCGTCGCCGCGAGCCAGACCCGGCCCGCCGTCGTCGCGGGCCTGGCGACCGAGGACCAGGCGGCGGCGAGCGGCCTGGCCGCGTAATCGCAGCCGGTGACGGCCTGTTCGAGCAGATCGGCGAGTTCCCCGAGAGGCGCGTCGGCGGGAAGGATCCGGTTCAAGGCTTCCTCGACGGCTTCCAACCGGCTCTGGAGGACGACCTCCGGTTCGGCGTATTTCCACGCGTCGGGCAGGGATCGCGCCACCATCCTCGGCGCGAACCCGAAGAGCATCGCGGTCGCGGGTGGTTCCGGCAGCGGCCCGAGCGGGGCGACCCGGCCGGCGAAGTAGCCCATCCACCAGCCCGGCAGTCCCGCCGCCTTGGCCGCGGCCGCGGTCTCCGGGGCGAAGTAGACGACGGCGTGCAGCGGCTCGACCGCTTCCCAGAGACGGCGCTGAAGTGACTTCACTCCCCCATCTTGCCTGGCCGAAAACCGGATGCGGCGCTTCGCGACATGGTGTGTGATCACGAGATGGTGATCAGCTTGGAGAAGCCGGGACCCGACGGACTGAACGAGGCCGTCGAGGCGCTGCGGGAGTGGCAATCCGAAGGCGTGGCTTGGCAATTGCATCCCGGTGACCTCGGCTGGTACTGGCGCAAGGGCGCGGCCGCGACGGCCGAGGCGGTCCGGATCTGGCGCCGGGACGGCAGGATCCTCGCCGTCGGATTCCTGGACGGGGCCGACCTCCTGCGGCTCACGACCGCGCCGGACGTCCGCCGGGACGAGGAACTGGCGCAGCGTGTGGCCGAGGATGTGGCGGCGCCCGAGCGTGGTGTCCTGCCGGCCGGGCAGGTTTCCGTCGAGGCGCCGATGGACGCGTTGCTCCAGGACGTGCTGCCCGGACACGGCTGGCACGTCGACGAGGAAGAGCCATGGACGCCGCTGAGCCTCGACCTCACCGAGCCGGTGAAGGCCCCGGACCTGCGGATCGAGACGGTCGGACCCGATCTGGCGGCCGCGTGGGCCGACGTGATCGGAGCGGCGTTCGGCGGATCGACGTTCACCGCCGAAACGTGGCGGACGATGGCGGCCGCGGCGCCGTACGCCGATGCCCGGTGCCTGCTCGGCTTCGACGACCGAGGTGACGCCGTCGCGGCGGTGGCCGTGTGGTCGGCCGGTCCCGGCAGGCCAGGGTTGCTCGAACCGATGGGCGTGCACCAGGACCAGCGCGGTCACGGATACGGCCGGGCGATCACCGTCGCCGCGGCTGCCGCGCTCCAGGAGCTCGGCTCGTCGAGCGCGGCCGTGAACACGCCCAGTTCCAACGTCGGCGCCGTGACGACCTACAAATCGGGCGGGTTCCGGCCGTGGCCCGAGACCCGGGACCTGACGCGAAACGCCTCGTGAGCGGCGTTTCGGGTTAGAGTCAACCGTGTCCTATGTACCTACTGGACTTTGGCTGTGGCTGATCGCGGGTCGGGTCCGTGAAGGCCTCCTTGCCTACTCTGAAGGTAGGCAAGGAGGCCTTCGCCACTCCTCAGGGGTTCGTCACCTGCAACTCACCCGTACCAGCGACCACAACAGTCACAACGTTGACGCGTGAAGGCCCCCATCCCTCGGCTCAGCCGAGGAAACCCGACCTTCACATCTTCCCCAGTACATGAAGGCCCCCTTCCTTGCGCCTGGCGCAAGGAAGGGGGCCTTCATGTACTCGAGAGCGTCACGTGAGTGCGGTGCCGTAAACGGGTTCAGGCACGGGAGCGTCCGCCAGCAGTTCCGCCACGACGGGACCGAGTTCACCCGGCTCCCACCGGGAACCCTTGTCCCGCACCGCGCCGTGCCGCCAGCCCTGCGCGATCGAGACGCGTCCGCCGTCGACCTCGAACACCCGGCCGGTGACCCCGGACGACTCCTCGCTGCCGAGCCACACCACCAGCGGCGACACGTTTTCCGGTGCCATGGCGTCGAAACCGTCGTCCGGGGCGGCCATGTCGTCGGCGAAGGCGACTTCGGTCATCCGGGTGCGGGCGGCCGGGGCGATCGCGTTCACGGTGACGCCGTAGCGCGCGAATTCGGTCGCCGCGACCAGCGTGAGACCCAGGATGCCGGATTTCGCGGCCGCGTAGTTCCCCTGTCCGACGCTGCCGAGCAGGCCGGCCCCGGAGCTGGTGTTGATCACCCGCGCCACCCGGGTCCGGCCCGCTTTCGCCTCGGCTCGCCAATATTCGGCGGCGTGCCGCGTCGGCGCGAAATGCCCCTTCAGGTGGACGCGGATGACGGCGTCCCATTCGTCCTCGCCGAGGTTGACCAGCATCCGGTCGCGCAGGAAACCCGCGTTGTTGACCAGGACGTCCAGCCCGCCGAAGGTCTCGACGGCCGTCCGCACCAACGCCGCGGCGCCGTCCCAGGAAGCGATGTCGTCGGTGTTCGCCACCGCTTTGCCGCCGAGCGCCTCGATCTCGTCGACGACGTCCTGCGCGGGCCCGGCCGATCCGCCGCTTCCGTCGATCCCGGCGCCGAGGTCGTTCACCACCACCCGCGCGCCCTCGGCGGCGAACGCGAGCGCGTGCGCCCGTCCGATACCGCGACCGGCTCCGGTCACCACCACGATCCGGCCGTCGGCGATCCCGCTCACACCGGCTCCTTTCGTTCTTTCACCAGGGAATTGGAAGCGGCGAGGAAGGCAGGCACCTCTCCCCCGCCATGGACGGTCAGGCAGGCACCGCTGACATAGGAGGCCAGCGGGGACGCCAGGAAGACCGCACAGGAACCGATCTCGTCCGGATCCGCCAACCGTCCTAACGGGACGGTCGCGCCCACGGCCTCGATTCCCGCCTCGTCGCCGTAGTGCAGATGCGAGTGCTCCGTCCGCACCATGCCGACGTCGAGCCCGTTGACCCGCACCTTCGGCGCCCACTCGACGGCGAGCGACGCGGTCAGGTTGTCCAAGCCCGCTTTCGCCGCGCCGTAGGACGCCGTCCCCGGCGACGGTCTCGTCGCGCTGACGCTGCTGATGTTCACGATGACGCCGCCGCTTTCCTGCTCCTGCATGACGGCGTTCGCCGCACGCGCGACGGCCAGCGGCGCCAGCAGGTTCAGCGCGACGATCTTCTCGTGGAACCGCGGCGAGGCGTGCGCCGCCTCGGCGTACGGCGCGCCGCCCGCGTTGTTGACCACGACGTCGATCCTGCCGTGGCGCCGGACGATCTCCTCGATGAGCGCGTCGACCTCGCCCGCGTCCCGGACGTCGCAGGAGATGAAGGTCGACGCCTTCTCCCCGGCGCACACCGCCCGCTCGGGTTCGGTGCGGGCGCAGGTGACGACTTCGGCGCCGGCGCGCAGGAAAGTCCTGGTGACACCGGCGCCGACGCCGCGGACCCCACCGGTCACCAGCACCACGGCGCCATCGAGCCGGAGTTCGAGTGCCATGCCGGGCCTCCTTCACGGTCGCTGTACCCGGGCCGGACGTCCTGCTAACGTACCAAGCAAGTGCTAGGTTTGGTAGCGGAGAAGGGTGCCCGATGACCGTTTCCACCCACTCACCGGAGCCCGGCATCGCCGTGGTCACGGTCGACGCGCCCCCGGTGAACGCGCTGAGCGTGAAGGGATGGTTCGCCCTCGCCTCCGCCGTCACCGACGCCGGGCGCGACCCCGCGACCCATGTGGTGGTGCTGCGCGCGGAAGGCCGCGGGTTCAACGCGGGGGTCGACATCAAGGAGATCCAGCGCGATCCGGGGTACGGCGCGTTGATCGGCGCGAACGAGGGCTGCGCGGCGGCGTTCTCCGCGGTGTACGACTGCGCGGTCCCGGTGATCGCCGCGGTACAGGGTTTCTGTCTCGGCGGCGGGGTCGGCCTGGTCGGCAACGCGGACGTCGTGGTCGCCAGTGAGGACGCCACTTTCGGGCTGCCCGAGGTCGATCGCGGCGCGCTGGGCGCGGCGACCCATCTCGCACGCCTGGTCCCCCAGCATCTGATGCGGGCCTTGTACTACACGGCTTCCACGATCACCGCGGCCCAGTTGCACCACCACGGTTCGGTGTACGCCGTCGTCCCGCGGGAGGAACTCGACGAAACCGCGCTCGGCGTCGCGCGGCAGATCGCGGCGAAGGACACTCGCGTGATCCGCGCCGCGAAACAGGCCATCAACGGCATCGACGTCCAGCCCGTGCACCGCAGCTACCGCTTCGAGCAGGGATTCACCTTCGAACTCAACCTGGCGGGCGTTTCGGACGGCGCGCGCCAGGAATTCTTGGACGGTAAGGGGAAGTGATGGCCGACAAGCGGATGACGCCGGACGAGATCGTCGCCGAACTCGAGGACGGCATGACGATCGGGATCGGCGGCTGGGGCTCGCGGCGCAAGCCGATGGCACTGGTGCGCGCGATCCTGCGCTCGCCGGTCAAGGATCTCACCGTGGTCTCCTACGGCGGTCCGGATGTCGGGCTGCTGGCGTCGGCGGGCAAGCTCAAGCATCTCGTCTTCGGCTTCGTCACACTCGACACGATCCCCTACGACCCGTGGTTCTCGCGGGCGCGAGAATCCGGGTCGATCACCGTCACGGAATACGACGAAGGCGTGTTCGGCACCGGTCTTTCCGCTGCCGCGCAACGACTTCCGTTCCTGCCGACGCGGGCGGGCCTCGGCTCCGGCGTCATGGATCTGAACCCGTCGCTACGCACCGTCCGTTCGCCGTACGACGACGCCGAAGAACTGCTGGCCGTGCCCGCGCTCAAGCTCGACGCGGCGTTCGTCCACCTCAACCGCGCCGACGCCCGGGGCAACGCGCAGTACCTCGGACCGGATCCGTACTTCGACGAACTGTTCGCCCTCGCCGCCGACAAGTGTTACGTGTCCACGGAAAAGATCGTCGAGACGGCCGAGCTCACCGAGGCGGGCCCGGTGCAGAGCCTGCTGCTGAGCCGGATGCTCGTCACCGGGGTGGCCGAAACGCCGAACGGCGCGCATTTCACCACCGCCGTCCCGGACTACGGCCGCGACGAACGTTTCCAGCGCCACTACGCCGCATCGGCCAAGGACCTCGACGCGTGGCCGGAATTCGTCGACAGGTTCCTGTCCGGGGACGAAGCGCACTATCAGAAGGCCGTCGCCGAGTTCGGGGAGTCCGCGTGAGTGACATCAGCCGTGCCGAAGTGGCCGTCGTGGCCTGTGCCGAATTGTTCCGCGGAGACGGCGAAATCGTGGTGAGCCCCATGGGGTTCATCCCGTCGCTGGGCGCGCGGCTGGCCAGGCTGACGTTCGAGCCGGACCTCCTGCTGTCCGACGGCGAGGCGTACCTGATGACGCCGGACGCCGTCGTCGAAGGCTGGCAGCCGTTCCGCAAGGTCCTCGACACCGTGGTGCCGCGCGGAAAGCGGCACGTGGTGATGGGCGCCAACCAGATCGACGGCGAGGGCAACCAGAACATCTCGGCGATCGGCGACCATTCCCAACCCAAGAAACAACTTCTCGGCGTACGCGGCGGGCCGGGCAACACGGCCAACCACCGCACGAGCTACTGGGTTCCCAGGCACGGCAAGCGGGTTTTCGTCGATCAGGTCGACGTCGTGTCCGGCGTCGGTTACGCCAGGGCGCGCGAAGCCGGCTTGCGGCACCACGACGTCCATCGGGTCGTCACCAACCTCGGAGTCCTGGACTTCGGCGGCGAAGACCACGCGCCACGGCTGCTTTCCGTACACCCAGGGGTTTCCGTGGACGAGGTCGTCGAGGCGACGTCGTTCCCGCTGAGCACCGACGGCGTCACCGAGACCCGGCCGCCGACCGAGTCGGAACTGCTCCTGATCCGGACCAGCCTGGACCCGAAGTCCCTGCGGGACAAGGAAGTTCCGTCATGAAGACGGCGCTGACCGAACTGGCGGGCATCAAGCACCCGATCGTGCAGACCGGGATGGGCTGGGTCGCCGGGCCGCGGCTGGTGTCCGCGACGGCGGAAGCGGGCGGCCTCGGCATCCTCGCGTCCGCCACGATGACCTACGACGAGCTGGCGGCGGCGATCAAGGAGGTCAAGAGCCGCACGTCGGAGCCGTTCGGGGTCAACCTCCGCGCCGACGCCGAGGACGCCGCGCGCCGGGTCGAGCTGCTCATCACCGAGGAAGTCCGCGTCGCGTCGTTCGCGCTCGCCCCGAAGAAGGACATGATCGCGCGGCTCAAGGACAACGGCGCCCTCGTCGTCCCTTCGGTCGGCGCGGCCAGGCACGCGGAGAAGGTCGCGGGCTGGGGTGCCGACGCCGTCATCGTGCAGGGCGGCGAGGGCGGCGGGCACACCGGCGGGGTCGCGACGACACTGCTGCTGCCCTCGGTACTGGACGCGGTCGACATCCCGGTGGTCGCGGCGGGTGGCTTCTTCGACGGGCGGGGGCTGGCCGCCGCGCTCGCCTACGGGGCGGCCGGGGTCGCCATGGGCACCCGGTTCCTCCTGACGAGGGAAAGCACCGTCCCCGACGAGATCAAACAGGCGTACCTCGCCCGTGATCTCAACGGCACCGTCGTCACCCGCAAGGTGGACGGCATGCCGCATCGCGTGCTCCGGACGGAACTGGTCGACGCGCTCGAATCCGCCGGTCCGGTGAGCGGGCTCGCCCGTGCCGCCCGCAACGCCGCGAAGTTCCGGAAACTGACCGGGCTGTCGTGGCGTTCGCTGGCCACCGAAGGACTGCGGATGAAACGCGGCGGCGACCGGACGTGGTCCCAGGTCCTGATGGCCGCCAACACGCCGATGTTGCTGCGCGCCGGCCTGGTCGAGGGCGACCGGAGCGCCGGTGTGCTGGCGTCCGGGCAGGTCGTCGGCCTGCTCGGCGACCTGCCCGCGGTCGGCGACCTGATCGAGAAGATCGTCGCCGACGCGACCGGCATCCTGCGGCGGCTGGCCTCGGAGTGAGCGGCCGGGCGCGCTGTGCTTGACTTCGGCCATGATCTCGGAGAGTCGTTGTCCGGTCGAGGACGGTGAGCTGTACGTCCGCAGCACCGGCGAAGGGCCGCTTCTGCTCCTGATCGCGGGCGGGCTGGGCTCGGCGGACACCTTCCGGGCGATGACGAAGCTGCTCGCGGACGACTACACCGTCGTCACCTACGACCGGCGCGGCCACTTCCGCAGCACGGACACCAGCACCGGCCCGGTCAGCGTGCCGAAGCAGGCCGACGACGCCCACGCGGTGCTCCAGCACGTCGGCGGCGGCCCCGCGAGTGTGTTCGGGACCAGCGCGGGCGCCATGATCGGCCTCGACCTCGTCGCCCGCTACCCGGACGCCGCGACGATGCTGATCGCGCACGAACCGCCCGCCATCCAGCTGCTGCCCGACGCGCTCGGCTGGCTGGACGAGGCCAACGCGCAGGTCCGGCTCGCCCAGGCGGGCGACCTGATGGGGGCGTTCAAGCGGTTCACCGACGGGATCGCCGGTGCCGCGCTGCCCGAACTGCGCGCGATCCGGCTGCCGAACGAGGAGGACTGGAAGCGGCTGTTCGGCCGCGAGCTGGCCGAGATCCTCGACTATCTTCCCGATCTGCGGGCCCTGCGCCGGAGCAGGACCGAGATCGTCCCCGTCGCTGGGGTCGGCAGCCGCGGGCACTACCACTACCAGCCCGCGAAGGTTCTCGCGCTGGAGCTGGGGTTGCCCTTCACGGAGGTCCCCGGCGCGCATCTGGCGCCGCAGCGGAACCCCGCCCAGTTCACCGAAGCGTTGCGGGGTCTGCTCGAAGGCTGAGTCACGGCATCAGCGGCAGCTTCCCGACCAGCTTGTCGATCCGGTTGCGCGGGCCGACGATGCCGATCGCGCAGTAGTCCATCTCCTCGGTCGGGATCTCCTTCATCGTCGCGAGGAAGTCGGTGTAGACCCGGATTTGCTGGGCGACGGCGGGCATGTCGGCGACGTGGCAGCCCGGCGAGGCCGCGGCCTTGGCGCGGATGGCCCGCAGCTTCCCGGCGTCGGCCGACAGGATCGAGCAGCCGATCCAGGGCAACCCCGTGTAGTGCTCGCCGCCGGCGTCGACCGCTTCGTCGCCGAGGAGTCCGGTGACGCCTCGCGCGGTGGCGACGGCGGTGCAGACCGCCGCGTTGACCGCGCGGCCGGGCGGCAGCTCACTGTTGACCACGATCACCCACTTCAGCCGGGCCGACCGGGTGGACGCGGTGAAGTCGATCTCCTCGGGGGCGAATCCGATGACCGTACCGTACTCGGACATTCAGCTGGTCTCCTGCTCACTTCAACGGATGAACAAGGCCAAGCTAGGAGGACGTACGAGTACAGTCCACCGTGTTCGTACTTAATACGACGAGAGGGCCGCGATGGCGCAGTTGGACGAACTTGATAAGGCGATCCTGGCGCAACTGCAGTCGGACGCACGGAAGACCAACCGTGAGGTCGCCGCCGCGGTGGGCGTTTCACCGACGACGGCGCTGGACCGCACGCGCGGGCTGCGAGAACGCGGCGTGATCCGCGGCGCGCTGCTGGACGTGGACCTGCCTTCGATCGGCCGCGGGGTGCAGGCGCTCATCGCGGTGCGGGTGCGCCCGCCCTCGCGGCGGAACATCGAGGGCTTCCGGAACTGGGTCAACGTGCTGCCCGACCTCGTCGGGCTCTACGTCACCACCGGGACCGAGGACTTCATCCTGCATGTCGCGGTGCCCGACAACGACGCCCTCTATGCCTTCGTGATCGACAAGCTGACCGAACGCCCCGAGGTGGCCGACGTGCGCACCTCGATGGTGTTCGAGCACAGCAGGCGCACCAAGATCACGCCGGTCGACCGCTAAAGCTCCCGGATGACGCGGGCCGGGTTGCCCGCGGCGAACACCTTCGACGGCAGGTCACGCGTGACGACACTGCCCGCGCCCACCACCACGTCGTCCCCGATGGTGACCCCGGCGCACACGATGACCCCGCCACCGAACCAGGCGTTGTTCCCGATGGTGATCGGCGCGGCCGATTCCCAGCGCTGCCGCCGCAGTTCGTGGTCCTCCATGGGGTGCAGCGCGGTCAGCAGCTGGCAGCGCGGGCCGATCGAGCAGTCCGAGCCGATCTTGATCGGCGCGCAGTCGAGCAGGATGGCGTCGTAGTTGAGGAAACTGTTGGCGCCGATCTCGATCAGGTAGCCGTAGTCGCACTGGAACCGCGGCATGATCCAGGAACCCTCGCCGAGTTTTCCCAGCAGCTCACGCAGAATCGTGTCCCGTTCACCGGTCTCCTCCGCGCCGGTGCCGTTGAACCGGTCGACGAGTGCCTGCGCGCGCCTGCGATCCGCGACCAGTTCGGGGTCGTTGTCCCGGTACAGCTCGCCGCGCAGCATGCGGTCCTTTTGTTCACCCATGCGGCCAACCTACCGAAAAGACCCTGCCGGCGAGTTTCCCTCGGGGAGTCGCCGGCAGGACTGGGTGAATGCTTGCGGAGCGTTCTTCAGTTGTGTCGATCGGTTTCCGGTAGGGCCGGCCCGGCGGGTGGGTGAGGTGTAGGGGGGACCCGCCGGGCCGGAGTTTCTTCCTTTCTCTTCGCAGGATCCTGCTTCCGCTTCAGGGCGTCATTCGCGGCACTTGCGGCCTTCGTTGACGCAGTCGACGAGGCGGTCCATGACCCGGCCCGGCATCACGTTCGCGAAATCGTCGTGGTCGGAGAAGGGGTTGTGGTCCTCCTCGGGGAACGAGTCCACTTTGTACTGTCCGTTGACCTGGATCTGTCGCGGGATCTCGTAGGTCAGCGAGATGGTGAGCTCCGGGACCGCCGTCAGGCCGTTGGCGCATTCGCCGTTCTCGTCCGGATACTTGATGTGGTCCCGATGGTTCTCGCTGTCGATGTTGTTCCCGTCGAGACAGCTCGGGAACGTGTGCACCCGTTTGACGTCACTGCCCTCGGGACAGATCGGGTACTGCTTGATGAGCCGGTCCTCGAAGCCGGTGCACGTCCAGCTCTCCCGCGCGTTGGCGGGGCCGTTCGTGGTGACTTTCGCGTCACCGTAAAGGATCCGGAGGAACTTCGGCATCTCCTTCACCTTCTCGCGGGCGTTGCCCTTGAAGGTGATGTCGACGACCGCGGGACGCTGGATCTCACCGTCGTTGCCGGCGAGTTCGTTGTCCGCGTTCGGTTCTTCGAGCTGAGCCTGCTCCTGCTCGTTGTCCTGGTTCTGGTTGTTCTGATTCTGGTTGTTCTGGTCCCGCCGTCGATTCCGGTCGCCGTCGCGGTTCTGCCGCTGTCCGGCTTCTTCCTCGGTGTCGATCCGCACCACCGGCCAGAAGTACGCGGATTCGTCGCCGTTCGCGCAGGTGGTACCGGCGCCCAGCAGGCTGTCGTTGTCCGAATCCGCGTTCGTGGACAGGTTTCCGACGTAATCGTGCAGATGCTGGGCACCGTTGCGGATTCCCGGCTGCGCGATGAAGTTGTCGGAATTGAAATGCCCGTTCTCGTTCCTGCCGCAGTCGACGGTGAACGAACCCGTGGACGCGTTCCGGCCCGGCCGCGGCTCGTCGACGTTCGGCCGCACCTTCGTGATGTCCACGAACTGCGACTTGTCCACCTCGTCCGCGGAGGCGCGCTCGGGGTCGCCGGTCGTGGTGGACACCACCAGGCCGCCGACCGCGATCGACAGGCCCAGCAACGCGGTCGCGATCTTGGTCCTGCGGGCGATACGATGGCGCCCTTGATTTCGTGCCATTGGCTGCTCACCTCATTCGTTTCCGGGCACGCCGATCACTCGCACCCGGGCATGAGCCACGCATTCGTCGAATACGGGAAATAGCCGCATTCGCGGCGAACCCTTCTGTTCGCCCGCCGATTCAGATCCGGCTATCTGGAGATACGGCCCCCATGCGGATCCGGTTCAAAACGCGATCCGGCCGTTATCTTTCCGTTATATTGAGAACGGGGCAAAGGTTTCGTGGACTGAAGGGGGCTCTCGCTGCGTCTGATGCGGCGATGGGCCCCTTCGCGTCGTGTCGGTGATGCCGGGGGCCGGGCGGTTTCGCGTGACCGCAGGGACGACACGCGTGATCAGACGGACGACACGCGTGTCCAGGCGGACGGCTCGTGGCTTACCGGCGCACGACGGCCAGCACGGTGCCATCCCGCTTGTGCACCTCGAACCGTTCGATGTCGGCCTTCTGCAACGCCGTCGAACCGGTGATCACGAGGGGATCCGGGGAACCCGGCACGCCGTACCCCTTGGACGGCACGCTCCAGTTGTTGACGACGTAGGCCTCTCCGCCGTGGGAGTAGGCGAAAAGCTGGCAGGTCATCGGCCCGATGAGGCCGCGCAGTTCGAGCTCGACCGCGGAGCCCCACTCCTTCTCCTGCACCGTGACCTCGGCCGCGACGGCGTTGCCCGCCTCGGACCAGCCGAACGGGGCGGCGCCGCCGTCCGGGCCCGCCTCGCGTTCCCGTGACGACAACGGGGACGGCACCACCGAGGTCACGACGGAAGGCGCGGCCTGCGTGACGACCGGCTCACGATCGGTGAGCGAAAGCACCGTGAGCGGTCCACCGACGACGAGCACGAGCACGGCAGCCGCCGTCGCCAGCCGGACGACCTTGCGCCGGCGGCCCGCCTTGGCGGCGTCCGCGAGCAGCATCCGCAGCACCCGGGGGCCAGGGCCTTTCACGGGCGGATCCGGCCAGCTCTTCTTGACCATGTCCAGGATGTCGGGCAGGTGGTACATCTCCACCAGCTCGACCTGACATTCGGGGCACTCCAGCAGATGCGCCTCGAACCTGGCGTGATCCTCCTCGCCGAGGACGCCCAGCACGTAGGCGGCGATATCCGTGTGGACGGCTCCGGACACCTCGCTCACCCCCGCTCCTGCAGCGCCCTGCGCAGCGCGCGCACAGCGTGGTGGATCCGCGATTTCACCGTACCCGGCGGAACCCCCAGCGTCGCCGCGACCTCGTTCACGGTGCGGTCACGCAGGTAGGTCTGCTGGACGGCTTCACGTTGTTCCGGGGAAAGATTGCGCAGGGCCTCGTAAACGATCATGGCCGCGAGCGTCTTCTCCGATTCGTCCGGCACTCCGATCGAATCCGACTCCAGTTCCTCCACCTCTTGAGGGCGGGCGCTCCGGCTCCGCCAGCCGTCGATGACGATGCGCCTGGCCACGGTGAACAGCCACGCGCGCAGCATTTCCGGCTGCCGGTCGAGTTTGCCGGCGTTGCGCCACGCCTTGATGAGCGTCTCCTGGACCACGTCCTCGGCCCACTGGCGATCGTGGCCGGTCAGCTTCAGCACGAACGCCATCAGGCTCGATCCGAACTCCTGGTACAACGCCCTGACGAGGTCGTCATGCCCGTTCGACGCGGGTTCATGATCGACAATTGGCTGCAGTATCCGAGAGTGGCGTCCCACGCGGCACATCTTTGTGGGATCAGGGGCGATAAGTCCAGTACCAAAACCGTTCCGGCCCGGTTCATCGCACGGGGGAAAGTTTTTTGAACCGTTCCCTCCCCGTGACCGTATCCCCTACCGAAGACCCCGACCCGGCGCTGCCCCCGCACCGCCGAATCCACTGTGGATCATGGATGTCCCTCTTGAATGTCCACAGTGGAGTTAAACCTGCCTGCACACCATCTCCCCGCGGTGATGGCGTTCTCCTCTGCCCCGACAGGAGGATTTCCGTGAACCCCGTGTCACGCTCGGTCATACCTCTGCCCCTCGTCCTGGCCGCGGTCGCGCTGACCGCCGCCTGCACCACCGGTACCGCGGGACCGAACGGCTCTCCCGGCGCGGCCTCGACCGCGGGCACCGCGCAGATCCCGGGAATGCCCGACCCCGCGGCCGAACCCGCCCCCGGTGTCACGGCGGCGATCCTGTTCGACCTCGGGCCGATCGTCACCGACACCAGCGGCTTCACGCTTTACCGCTACGACAAGGACACGGTGAATCCGCCCAAATCGAATTGCGCCGAAACCTGTGCGCGGACCTGGATTCCCGCCAAGGCCGGCCCAGATCTCGTGGTGACCGGGATCGATCGCGCCCTGGTCGGCACCGTGACCAGGGACGACGGCACCGAGCAGGTCACGCTCGCGGGCTGGCCGCTCTACCGCAACGCCAAGGACGCGATGCCCGGCAACACCGGCGGGCAGGGCGTCGACGACGCGTGGTTCCCCGCCAAGCCGGACGGGACGAAGGTGCTGCTCACCGCCGAGACCTGGCAGGCCGATGACCTCGGCATCTGATCTCCCCAGACCCGTCCGCCCGCTGCTCGTCCTGCTGATCGCGGCCGCGGTGAGCCTTTTCGGGCCCGTCGGCGACGCGCACGCCCAAGAACTCTCCGCGGCGGACAAGAACCTGATCGTCAACGTCAAACTGGCCGGGCTGTGGGAAATGCCCGCCGGGATGTGGGCGCAGGAACGCGGGAAGAGCAAGCGCACCCGCGAAGTCGGCCGGACATTGATGATCGACCACGGCAGGCTCGACACCGCGACGCACGCCATCGCCGACCGGTTCGGCATCGCCTTGCCGGCCGAGCCGTCGGATCAGCAGTCCGCCTGGCTCGGCGAGATGAAGGCCGCCCGCGACGACACCGAGTTCGACCGGATCTTCGCCAACCGGCTCCGGTACGCGCACGGTGTGCTGTTCCCCATCATCGCGCAGGTCAGGGCCGGTACCCGCAACGACGTCGTCCGTGATTACGCCACCACGGCCAACCAGGCGGTGCTGCGGCATATGACGCTCTTGGAGAGCACCGGCCTCGTCGACCAGTCGCTGATGCCGGAAGCGCCGGTGCCGCAGTCGAATTCGGCCAACGCCGCGATGGACGTCGGTTTCGGCGACTTCGCGCTCGGCCTCCTGCTCGCGGTGGCCATCGGCGGTGGACTGTTCCTCGCCGTGCGGGCCCTGCGCAGCAAGAACACCCGGACCCGCAACCGCGCGGCCGTCCCCGAACCGGATCCGGTTCCCAGTGCCCCAGGAGAGATCAATGTATGACCAGTGGTCCGAGGTGGTGATCGTGCTGACCCAGAAATCGGACACCGACCCCGGCATCAAGGGCATGGCGCAGACCTCCGCCCGGATCTCGTACGGCTTCATGTGCCTCACCCTGTGCTGGGGCGTGTTCACCGCGACCGGCTGGATCAAGTCGCTGACCGGGCGGAAGGCGCTGCGCAACTCGCATATGGTGCTCGGCATCCTGACGCTGTCGTTCGGCGTCGTGCACGCGATGTCGTTCCTGTTCCTGCCCGACGGTTTCACCCTGGCGCAGATCTCGATCCCGCTCCTGCCCGGCACCTTGGCGCGGCACGAACTCGGCGTCGTCGGGCTCGAGGTCATGATCGCCGTCGCGCTGACCGGCGGGATCAGCCGGTTCAGTTCCTATCGGCGCTTCCTGTGGATCCACCGCCTCGCCTATCCGGCGGTCGGGATCACCGCGCTGCATTCGTTCTTCGGCGCCATGGCCAACGGACATCTCGGCCTGCTGTGGTTCGGCGGGATCACCCTGCTGGTCCCCGTAATACTGCTGACCGCGCTGCGGTTCACGCCGACCCGGTACCTGGAACGCCTTGGCCTGGTCGAAGAGCTGGTCTGAAGACTTGGAGAGACGAAAGATGATCTTCGGAAGCATACGGCGTGGCACCCGCGTCAGCGTCGACAACGAGCGGTGCGAGATCTTCGGCTTCTGCGAGATGGAGGCGCCGTCCACCTTCAAGATCGGGCCGGACGGCAAGCTCCGCATCCGCCGGATGGTCGACCGGGACGGGCTGGACCAGGCCATCTCCGCCGCGCGGCTCTGCCCGAAACAGGCCATCAGAGTCAAGGGAGAAGGAGCGTACGACGATGAGTGACGGAGATCGGATCGTCATCGTCGGCGCGGGCGTCGCCGGGCTCCGCTCCGCGGAACGGTTGCGGGAGCTCGGTTTCGACGGCGAGATCGTGCTGGTCGGCGACGAGCCGCGGAAGCCGTACCACCGGCCGATGGTGTCGAAGGAGCTCGTCACCGGCGGGGTGAAACCGGTGGCCGCGAGCCTGGAGCCGTACCTGGACCTGGACGTCCACTGGCGGCTCGGCACCCGCGCGACCTGGCTGGACAGCAAGGAGCGCACGGTGCACCTGCCGGGCGGGGAATCCCTGTGGTACGACGGGTTGATCATCGCGACCGGCGTCTATCCCCGGCATCTCCCCGGCTCGCCGCGCCACGACCCCCGGGTCCGGGTGCTGCGCACCGTGGAGGATTCACTGGCCGTCCGGCGGGCTTTGGGCAACAGCAACAAATCCGTCGTGGTGATCGGCAGCGGCCTGATCGGGAACGAGTTCGCCGCGTCGATGCGGTACATGGGCCGGGACGTCACGCTCATCGGCCACGCGAAGGCGCCTTTGCACCGCTTCGGGGAGCGGATCGCGTCGGCGCTCACCAAGGAGCATCAGCACCATCGCGCGAAGCTGGCGATGAACACCGAGGTGCGGAACTGGATCAGCACCAAGGAGACGGTCGGCCTGCACCTGACCAACAACCAGTTCCTGGTGGCCAGCTGCGTGGTGCTTTCGATCGGCAGCGTGCCGGCCGTCGACTGGCTGCGCGGCTCGGAGCTGACCATCGACGACGGCGTGCTCTGCGAAGCGACCCTGTTCGCCACCGGGGCGGAGGACGTCGTGGTCGCCGGTGACGTCGCGAAATGGCCGAACCTGCGGATCGACGAGACCCCCCGGCGGGTCGAGCATTGGATGAACGGCGTCGAATCCGGGCGCGCGGCGGCGGAAAGCCTGATGCTGGGCCGCGGCAACGCGCGGCCGTACACGCCGCTCCCCCGCGCCTGGTCGTCCCTCTACGACGCGCGGTTGCAGACCGTCGGGATGCCCTCGCTGGGCAAGGACACGATCGAACTTTCCGACGGCGTCACCGGTTTCGTCCGCGACGGCAGGCTGATCGGCGCGGCGGGCTGGGACCGGCCGAAGGCGATGATCCACTGGACCGCCGAACTCGACCGGCGGCTGCCGGTGCCCGAGCCGGTGTTCCCCGCGCCCGCTCCTTCGCCGGCGGACACGCCGATCGGGGAGGACATCCTCGCCCCGTTCGAACGGGACTTCCTGTCCGAGACCCCGACCGAGGCCGTTCCGGCGCCGGAAAGGATGCCCTGGGCTCGCGTTCCCGCCGGGTGACCCGGGAGCGCGAACGGACCGGGGCCGCGCGCGGCGGCCGCGGTCCCCTCAGGTGGCGGTGGGCAGCTGGGCCTCCGCACCCACCGCCACCCCTGGGGACGCCGGGAGGTATCCGGCCCGACGGTGATTCGGGCTCCGTCGGGTACCGCCCTCCGGGCTCCCCGTCTCCGGTCGGGGCCCTTCCAGGCTTGACTCACCTGGGAGGGCCCCGATCTACGGCGGCCGAAGGGGACTTTCCCCTCATTACACGCGGCGAAGGGCGCTCTCCCCGCATCGCATGCGGGGAAAGTCCCCTTCAGCTCACGAAGACGGCTTCACGACGACGGTGTCGTCCGGTCCGACCAGGCGCCCGTCCGCGGCCCGGATCTCCAGGCGCCGCAACGGAAGCCCGCCGTCGCGGTCCACCAGTTCCGACCGCGCCTCCCCGGCGGCGAAGAAATGCGCCTCGCCCCATTGCCGCAGCGCGACGATCACCGGGAACAGGTCTCGCCCCTTCGGTGTCAGGACGTACTCGCTGTACGTGCTCCCGTCCGAAGCCGGGACCACTTCGAGCACACCGTGCCCGACGAGCGCCCGTAGCCGCGCGGACAGGATGTTCTTCGCGACGCCCAGGCTGCGCTGGAACTCCCCGAAGCGGCGCACACCGTCGAAGGCGTCTCGCACGATCAGGAGCGACCACCAGTCGCCGATCGTGTCGACCGAGCGCGCCACCGGGCAGGAGGCTTCGTCGAACGTCGTCCGCTTGACCATGGTTGCATCTTACAACCGCAGTGCCCTACCGTCAGGTGGTAGCAAGTTGCAACCATCTGGAGGGTCTGTGCATCGCGGTGTCGTCCTGTTGTTCGCCGTGGCCGCCGGGACGGCCGTCGCCACGATCTACTTCGCCCAGCCGTTGCTCGTCACCATGGGCACCGAGCTCGGTATCGCCTCCTCGACCGTCGGCGGCATCGTCACGCTCACCCAGCTCGGCTACGGCCTCGGCCTGTTCCTCCTGGTCCCGCTCGGCGACCTGCTCGACCGGCGGCGGCTCGTCGCCGGTCTGCTGACGCTGCTGGCGATCGCCGAGCTGGTCGCCGCGACCGCCGTGAACGGCTTGACGCTGTTCGCCGGGATGGCGGCGATCGGCGTGCTCGCGGTGGTCACGCAGCTCCTGGTCGCGTTCGCGGCGTCGCTGGCCGCGCCCGCCGAACGCGGACGCGTGGTCGGTCTCGTGACGACCGGCGTCGTCCTCGGGATCCTGCTCGCGCGCACGGTGTCCGGCACGCTGGCCGACCTCGCCGGCTGGCGCGCGGTGTACGTCGTGTCCGCCGCGGTGACGGTGGTGATCGCGATCGTGCTGTATCGCATCCTTCCCGCCACGGCAGGCGGAAAGACCATGAACTACGGGCGGTTGCTCCGGTCCACGTTGTCCCTCTTCGCCGAGGAGCCCGTCTTCCGGACGCGCGGAATACTGGCGTTGCTGATCTTCGCCGCGTTCGGCACGTTGTGGAGCTCGGTCGCCTTGCCGCTCAGCGAAGACGGCCTGTCCCACACCGCCATCGGCGCGTTCGGGCTGGCCGGGGCCGCGGGCGCGCTGGCGGCGGCCCCGGCGGGACGGCTCGCCGATCGCGGGAGGGCTCGATGGACGACCGGGCTCGCGCTCGGCCTGCTCCTGCTTTCCTGGATACCGCTGGGTTTCACCCGCACGTCACTGTGGGCGCTGGCGGTCGGCGCGATCCTGCTCGACCTCGCCGTCCAGGCCGTGCACGTCACGAGCCAGACCCTGATCTACCCGCTCCGGCCGGATGCCGGAAGCAGGTTGATCGGCGGCTACATGATCTTCTACTCCGTCGGCAGCGGCCTGGGCGCCATCGGCTCGACCGCCGTCTACGCCGTCGCCGGCTGGACGGGCGTCTGCCTGCTCGGCGCGCTGTTCAGCGCGTCGGCACTAGCCGTGTGGGGTGTCAAAGCCGCTCGATGATGGTGACGTTCGCCGTGCCGCCGCCCTCGCACATCGTCTGCAACCCGTAGCGGCCGCCCCGCCGTTCGAGTTCGTGCAGCAGGGTCGCGAACAGTTTCGTCCCGGTCGCCCCGATGGGATGGCCGAGCGCGATCCCGCCGCCGTTGACGTTGACGCGGTCCGGATCGGCGCCGGTTTCCTCGATCCACGCCAGGACGACACTCGCGAACGCCTCGTTGACCTCGAACAGGTCGATGTCGTCGATGCTCAGCCCGGTCTTCCGCAGCGCGTGCGCGGTCGCCGGGATGGGCCCGGTCAGCATCCACACCGGATCGGCCGCCCGCACGGAAAGGTGGTGGATCCTGGCGCGCGGGGTGAGCCCGTGCTCCTCGACGAACTTCTCCGACGCGATGAGGGCCGCGCTGGCGCCGTCCGAGATCTGGCCGGCCACGGCCGCGGTGATGCGCGAACCCTCGCTCAGCGGCTTGAGCCCCGCCATCCGTTCCAAGCTGGTGTCGCGCCTGGGCCCCTCGTCCAGGGCGGCACCGGCGAACGGAGCGATCTCGGCGGCGAAGCGGCCTTCGTCGATGGCGGCGATCGCGCGCCGATGGCTGCGGAAGGCGAACTCCTCCATCGCCTCGCGGGTCAGATCCCAGTGTTCGGCGATCATGTCGGCACTGCGGAACTGCGAGACCTCGACGCTGCCGTACCGCTCCTGCCAGCCCTTCGAGCCGGAGAACGGGTCTTCGAAGCCGTACTCGCGCCCGGCCAGCATCGCCGCGCTGATCGGGATGGCGCTCATGTTCTGCACGCCGCCGGCGAGGACGAGGTCCATCGTCCCGGACAGCACGGCCTGCGCGGCGAAGTGCACGGCCTGCTGGCTCGAACCGCACTGCCGGTCGATCGTCACACCCGGCACGTGGTGCCCGAAACCCGCGGCGAGCCAGGCCGTGCGCGCGATGTTCCCGGACTGCGGTCCGAGCGTGTCGCAACAGCCGAGGATGACGTCGTCGACCAGGTCGGCCTCGACCCCCGTTCGCTCGACGACGGCCTGGATGACGTGGGCGCCGAGGTCGGCGGAATGGACACCGCTGAGCGCTCCCCCGCGTTTGCCGACCGGGGTCCGGACCGCGTCCAGGACATAAGCTTCAGCCACGCCGCCTCCTCTTCGTCGCGATGCCGTCCAGCAGGATCCCGAGGTATTGCTGCGCGACGTCGTCCGCGCTCAGCGTGCCGCCGGGGTTGTACCAGCGCACCGCCACCCAGACGGTGTCGCGGATGAACCGGTAGGTCAGTTCGACGTCGAGGTCCTCGCGGAACACGCCGGCCGCGATGCCGTCGGTGAGGATCCCGTTCCACAGTTTGCGGAATTCGGTGTTGCGGTCGTTGAGGTAGCCGAACCGCGGCAACTGCATGAGATGCTTCGCCTCGGATTGGTAGATCGCCACCTCGGCGGGCCGCCGGTGAATGGATTCGAACGACGCCACGACGACGGCTTCGAGCGTTTCCCGCGGGCCTTTCCCTTCCGCGACGATCTCGGCGTAGGCGCCGAAGAGTTCGTCGAGGAATCCGGTGAGGATCTCGTCGGCCATCGACTCCTTCGAGTCGAAATGGTGGTAGAGACTGCCCGAAAGGATGCCCGCCGCGTCCGCGATGTCCCGCACGGTCGTGGAGACGTACCCGCGTTCGGCGAACAGCTTCGCCGCCAGGGCGAGCAGTTCGGCGCGGCGGGACCCTGGGCTGGCTTTCATCGCTACCTCACGCATGCTGGGAACTCACGGACACGACCTCGCCGGTGAGGTACGACGAGTACTCACTGGCGAGGAACACCATCACATTCGCCACTTCCCACGGTTCCGCCGCCCTCCCCGAGACCTCGCGCGCGGTGAGTTCGGTGAGCAGTTCGTCGCTGGTCACCTTGGCCAGGAACGGATGCATCGCCAGGCTCGGCGCGACCGCGTTGACCCGGATGCCGTGTTCGGCGACGTCGACGGCCGAACACCGGGTGAGCGCCATGACACCCGCCTTCGCGGCCGCGTAATGGGCCTGCCCGGCCTGCGCGCGCCAGCCGATCACCGACGCGTTGTTGACGATCACCCCGCCGTCGCCTTGGGCGATGAACCGCTTCACCGCGGCCCTGGTCGCGCGGAACGTGCCGTTGAGGGTCACGTCGATGATCCGCGCCCATTCGTCGTCGGCCATGTCCACAATGGACTTGGTTCCGCCGAGACCGGCGTTGTTGATGAGCACATCGATCCGGCCGTAGTGCGCGGCGGCGCCGTCGATGAGCGCCTGTACCTGATCTTCCTGCGTGACGTCGCAAGGGATCGCGTGGACGTCACCGAGTTCGGCGGCCTTCTCGCCCAGCCGCCGCTCGTGCCAGTCGCTGATCACGACGCGGGCGCCTTCTTCCATCGCGCGTTTCGCCACCGCGGAACCGATCCCGGTGCCGGCCGCCGCCGTCACCACGACCACCTTGTCCCGCAGGAGATTCGCCCCCTCGGGGTACTTCGGCACCGGGATCACGGACGTACCTCCCTTGGCAGGCCGAGCACCCGCTCGGCGATGACGTTGCGCTGGATCTCGTTGGAGCCGCCGTAGATCGTGTCGGCGCGGGTGAAGAGGAAGAGCCGTTGCCAGGCGTCGAGCCCGTCTTCCGCGAGCATTCCCCGCGCGCCGCGGACGAGCATCGCGAGCTCCCCGAGGTCGCGATGCCAGTTCGCCCAGACCAGTTTGGACACTTCCGCCACACCCGGCGACGAGTCGCCCAGAGTGCGGATCGCCTGCGCCCGCATGACCTCCAGGCCCACCCAGGCGCGGTCGATCCGTTCGGCGATCACCGGGTCGTCCGGTGCGATCCTGGTGAGTTCTTCGAGTTCCCGGCGGAAGCCGACCTGCTGCCCGAGCGTCGCGACGCCACGTTCGAAGGCGAGGGTGCCCATCGCCACGCGCCAGCCGTCGCCGGGTTCGCCGACCACGAGGTCTTTCGCCGTGCGGGCGCCGTCGAAGAAGACCTCGTTGAACTCGGAAGTCCCAGTGAGCTGTTGGATCGGCCGGACCTCGACGCCGGGCTGGTTCATCGGGACGAGCAAATAGGACAGTCCTTTGTGGCGTTTCGAGCCGGGCTCGGTGCGGGCGAGGACGAAACACCAGTCGGCGACGTGCGCGAGGGACGTCCACACCTTCTGGCCGTTCAGCACCCACTCGTCGCCTTCGAGGGTCGCCGTGGTCGCCACGGCGGCGAGATCGGAACCGGCGCCGGGTTCGGAATAGCCTTGGCACCACAGTTCTTCGACGGCCACGATCGGCGGAAGGAACCGCTTCTGTTGTTCCGGCGTGCCGAACGCGATGAGCGTGGGGCCGAGGAGTTCTTGCGCGAGATGGCTCACTCGCGCCGGGGCATTCGCTCGCGCGTACTCCTCGTGGAAGACGACCTGCTGGTCGAGCGTCGCGCCCTGGCCGCCGTGCTCGACCGGCCAGCCGACGCAGGTCCAGCCCGCTGCCGCGAGCCGGCGCTCCCATTCCACGCGTTCGTCGAAGGCCTCGTGTTCCCGCCCCGGACCGCCCGAACCGCGCAGTTCCGGCGGCAGGTTCTCCGCCAGCCAGGTGCGCACACGGTCACGGAAACCGTCCTGAGCCACGCCTGCCTCCTCTAGCCAAACCAGAGCCTGCTGCGTAGGCTACCCTACCAAGCACTTGCTAGGGAGAGAGGAATCCGACTCCGCTGCATCCAGGTGACAACAGAGCGCGCGCCCCGGCCGGCAGGCCCCGCGATCGGGGCGGCAGGGCACATTGGTCGACGAAGTGGGATTCCGCCATGCCCGCCCTGGCGACACGATCGCGGACGCGCGCAGACTGGCGGACAACAGGGAGGCTCGATGTCCGAAGGGACCATCCCGGCGGCGCTCGACAGGGCCGCGGAGCGCTTCGCCGGCCGGGAAGCGCTGGTCGACGGCGAAGTCCGGCTCACCTATGCCGAACTCGCCCGCCGGGTGCGGCAGACCGCGCGGTTCTTCGAGGGCCACGAACGGGTCGCGATCTGTTCCCCCAACACCTGGCATTGGGTCGTCGCCGGGCTCGGCGCGCTGTACGCCGGCGCGACGCTGATCCCGGTCAACACCCGCTTCACCGCGCGCGAAACCGTCGATATCCTCGAACGCGCGAAGGTTTCCGCGCTGGCGATCACCGGCACGTTCCTCGGCACGGACCGGCTGGCGGACCTCGGTTCCGCTCGCCCGGGCACCGTGGTGCGCATCCCTGTCGAAGGCCCCGAGGAGCCCGTCAACGGCGTCACGGAATGGGACGCACTCTCCGGTCTCGACAGCGATTTCGTGAGTCCCGCACAGCCCCGCGACGTCAGCGACATCCTGTTCACCTCCGGGACCACCGGCCGCAGCAAGGGCGCGATGAGCAGCCACCGGCAGGCATTGAGCGTCGCCGAAGCCTGGGCCGAGCGCGGCGGGTTGACCGAAGAAGACCGGTACCTCGTGATCAACCCGTTCTTCCACAGCTTCGGGTACAAGGCGGGCATTCTCGCCGCCGTGCTGCGGGGCGCGACCCTGTTGCCCCAGCGCACCTTCGACGTCCGCGAGACCCTGCGGCTCATCGAAACCGAGCGGATCACCGTGCTGCCCGGCGCGCCCACGATCTACCAGGTACTCCTGGAGGCGCCCGAACGCGGGAACCACGACCTCTCCAGCCTCCGGCTCGCGGTCACCGGTGCCGCCACCGTGCCGGTCACGCTCGTCGAGCGGATGCGGACGGGCCTGGACATCGACACGGTGCTCACCGCATACGGCCTCACCGAAGCGGTGGTGGCCACGATGTCGCGCCCCGAGGACGACGTCGAACTGGTGGCGAACTTCTCCGGCCGCGCGACGGCCGGCTTCGAGGTGAAACTCGGCGAGCACGACGAAGTCCTGCTGCGCGGGCCCAACGTGATGCTCGGCTATCTCGACGATCCGGACGCCACCGCGAAGGCCGTCGACGCCGACGGCTGGCTGCACACCGGCGACGTCGGCGTGCTGAACGAACGCGGGTATCTGAAGATCGTCGACCGGATCAAGGACATGTACGTCTGCGGCGGCTTCAACGTCTACCCGGCCGAGGTCGAGCAAGTGCTGAGCCGCCTGGCCGGGGTCGCCGAAGCCGCCGTCGTCGGTGTGCCGGACGAACGGCTCGGCGAGGTCGGCAAGGCGTTCATCCGGCTCGCCCCTGAGGCTTCACTGTCCACAGAGGACGTACTTACCCATTGCGAAGGCCAGTTGGCCAACTACAAGACTCCTCGATTTGTCGACTTCGTGGCGGAGCTTCCGCGAAACCTGTCGGGGAAGGTACTGAAACGCGTGTTGCGGGAGGAGAACGGATGACCGTCGAGTACGAGCGGCGCGGGCCGGTGGCCGTCGTCACGATGAACCGGCCGGAGTACCGGAACGCGCAGAACTCGGCGATGACCTACGCGCTCGACGCCGCGTTCACCCGCGCCGTCGACGATCCCGAGGTCAAGGTGATCGTGCTGGCCGGCGCGGGCAAGCATTTCTCCGCCGGGCACGACATCGGGACACCGGAACGCGACGTGGACGTCTCGTTCGAACGCAAGGCGGTGCTGTGGTGGGACCACGTCGGCGCCGAGGGCGGTGATCAGCGGTTCGCCCGCGAGTCCGAGGTCTACCTCGGCATGTGCCGCCGGTGGCGCGAGATCCCGAAGCCGACCATCGCGAGCGTGCAGGGCGCGTGCATCGCGGGGGCGCTGATGCTGGCGTGGGTATGCGACATGATCGTCGCCTCCGACGACGCGTTCTTCGCCGATCCCGTGGTGCGGATGGGAATTCCCGGCGTCGAGTACTTCGCGCATCCCTGGGTCCTCGGTCCGCGCGCGGCCAAGGAGGTGCTGTTCACCGGTGAGCGCTTCACGGCGCAGCAGGCCAAGGAATGGGGCATGCTGAACCGCGTCGTCCCCCGCGCCGACCTCGAAACCGAGACGATGGCGCTGGCGGAGAAAATCGCGGTGATGCCGCGGATGGGGCTCGCGCTCGCCAAGAAGGCCGTCAACCAGGCCGAGGATCTGATGGGTCTCCGGTCCGGAATGGACTCCGTGTTCGGGCTCCATCACTTCGCGCACGCGCACAACGCCGAGGTCTCCGGCGGCGACTCGCTGGGCGGGCAGGACGCGCGCTCGATGCGGGACGCGAGTTCGTGATGAACCTGGACCTGGACGAGCGGACACTCGCCTTCCGTGACGAAGCCCGCGCCTGGCTCGCCGCGAACGTCCCCGCCGAACCCTTGAAATCGTTCGACACCGCCGAAGGATTCGCTCAGCACCGCGAGTGGGAGTCCCGGCTGGCCGACGCCCGCTGGTCGGTCGTCTCGTGGCCGCGTGAGTTCGGCGGCCGGGACGCGAGCCTCTTGGAGTGGGTGCTGTTCGAGGAGGAGTACTACGCGGCGGGAGCGCCGTTGCGGGTCAACCAGAACGGCATCTTCATGCTCGCGCCCACGCTGTTCTCCCATGGCACGGAAGAACAGCAGGCCAGGATCCTGCCGAAGATGGCGCGCTCGGAGGAGGTCTGGGCGCAGGCGTGGTCGGAACCCGAGGCGGGCAGCGACATCGCCGCCCTCCGGAGCACCGCGACCCGCTGCGACGGCGGCTGGCGGGTCAGCGGGCAGAAGACGTGGAGCTCGCGGGCGACGTTCGCCGATCGCGCGTTCGGCCTGTTCCGCAGCGACCCGGAGTCGGTGCGGCACAAGGGACTCACCTATCTGATGGTGGATCTGCGGGCCGAAGGGGTCACCGTGCGGCCGATCCCCCAGCTGGACGGCGAACCGGGGTTCGCCGAGATCTTCTTCGACGACGTCTTCGTCCCCGACGAGGACGTGATCGGCACGCCGGGTGAGGGCTGGCGGGTCGCGATGACCACGGCGAACAACGAACGCGGCCTGTCCTTGCGCAGCCCCGGCCGGTTCCTCGCCGCGGCCGACCGGCTCGTCTCACTCTGGCAGGAGGCGGGGCGCCCCGCGCATACCGCGGACCGGGTCGCCGACGCGTGGATCGGCGCGCGGGCCTACCAGCTGTACACCCTGGGCACGGTCACCCGCCTCTCCGGCGGCGCCGAGCTCGGGCCGGAATCGAGTGTCAACAAGCTGTTCTGGTCACATCTCGACGTCGCACTCCACGAAACCGCGCTCGACATCCTCGGCCCGGACGCCGAACTGCGGGGCGGCTGGAGCGATGGCTGGCTGTTCTCCCTGTCGGGACCGATCTACGGCGGGACCGACCAGATCCAGCGGTCCATCGTCGCCGAACGGTTGCTCGGCCTGCCGAAGGGGGCTCGATGAGGTTCGCACTCACCGGTGAGCAGGAGCAGTTCTCCCGCAGCCTGCACGATCTTCTGTCCGGTGTGGACACCGACTCGGCCAACCGCGCCTGGGCGGCGGGCGATCCGGGCCCCGGGCTCAAGATCTGGCGGCGTCTGGCGGAACTCGGCGTGACCGCGCTGGCGGTCCCCGAGAAGTACGACGGTCTCGGCGCCACACCGGTCGATCTGGCCGTCGGCTTCGAACGGCTCGGTTACCACTGCGCTCCCGGTCCGTGGACCGACACCGTGGCCGTCCTGCCGTCCTTGTTGGACGACGAGCTGCTGACGTCGGTCGCGTCCGGTGAGACGCTGGCTTCGGTCGCGTACGCACCACACGTGCCGTACGCCTTGGATTCCGACGTCGCGGACGCTCGTCTGACGGTCGAGAACGGCAGGCTGCGCGCGTTCACGCCCGGCACCCTTCTGTCCTCTGTGGACGGTTCACGGCGGCTGTTCCCGCCGGTGGCCGACGACGATCTCGGCACGGCGCTCGACGCGGACCGTGCGTTCGAACTGGGCTGCCTCGCCACGGCGGCGCAACTCCTCGGCGCGGGTCGGTGGCTGCTCGACACGTCGGTCGCCTATGCGGCGCAACGCAAGCAGTACGGGCGCGAGATCGGCGGGTACCAGGCGGTCAAGCATCTGCTGGCCGATGTGGCGACCGCGCTCACGCTGGCGGAGCCGCTGCTGTTCGGCGCGGCCGTCACCCTGGACCGTCGCGACGTCTCCGCGGCCAAGGTGGCGTGCGGCGATGCCGCGCATCTCGCCGCCCGGACGGGGCTGCAGGTGCACGGCGCGATCGGCTACACCGCGGAGCACGCGCTCGGCCTGCGCCTGACCAGGGTCCGCGCGCTGGTCGGCGCCTGGGGTACGCCGCGATTCCACCGGGAGCGGGTGCTGTCATGACGTTCACCGCCGAACAGGACGCGCTGCGGGACAGTGTCCGCAAACTGCTCGACCGGGAAGCGGATCCCTGGCCGGAGCTGTGCGAACAGATCGGTGTGGCGGCGCTGGCCGTGCCCGAGCGGTTCGGCGGACTCGGCGCCGGGATGGCGGAACTACAGGTGGTCGCCGAAGAACTGGGCCGGGTGCTCGCCGACGTCCCGTTCCTCGGCTCGGCCGTGCTCGCCGTGCACGCCCTCCTGGCCACCGGCAACGACGAGGCTTGCGAGCGCCTGCTCCCCCGCCTCGCCGAAGGCACCGTCGGCGCGGTGGCCTGGACCGACGCCGATGGCCGTTGGGACACGCCTGCCTGCCGTGTCGTCGACTCCGCGGTGGAGGGTGAGGCGCACTATGTCCTCTACGGTGACGAAGCCGAGATCCTCCTGGTCGTGGCCGATGGCGCGCTGTACGAGGTCTCCGATGCCCGGCGTGTGCGGACTCCGGCGATGGACGAAACCCGGCGGCTGGCTCGCGTGGTTTTCGAGAGCGCTCCTGCCCGGCTGCTCGGCACCGCCGACCTCGGCGCCCTGCGTGACGTGGCTTGTGCCGTCCTGGCCGCCGAACAAGCAGGGGCCGCGGCGCGGGCTTTCGAGCTGACGGTGGAATACAGCAAGCAGCGGCACCAGTTCGGCAGGCCGATCGGCGGTTTCCAGGCGTTGAAGCACCGGATGGCGGACCTCCACGTGCTGGTGGAGACCGCGCGTTCGGCGGCTTACGCGGCCCCGGAGTCGAGCAGGCTGGCTGCGGTGGCGAAGGTGCATTGTTCGGAGGCGCTGGCGACGGTGGCGGGCGAGATGATCCAGCTGCACGGCGGGATCGCGATCACGTGGGAGCATCCGGCGCATCGGTATTTCAAGCGGGCGCATGGCGCGGCGCGGTTGTTCGGCTCGACTGGGGAGCACCTCGGGCGGGTGCGGCCTTCGTTAGCGTGATCCGGTGGAGTGCGCGATTTGTGCCAAGCACCGGGGTGAGGGTGCTTTGGTCGGTCCGCTCGTGTGGGCTGATGACGTGGTCGTGGTGTCGCACCGTCCCGGCGAGTTCCCCGGGTATCTGTTCGTGGAGACCCGGCGGCACGTGGCGGCGTTGGACGAACTGACCGCGGAGGAAGTGTCGGCGGTGTCGCTTGCCGCCTGGTGTGCGGCTCGCGGCCTGCGGGCGGAGCTGGCTCCGGAGCACGTGTTCTCCGCCATCGCCGGGCGGAGCGTCGCGCACTTCCATCAGCACGTTTTCGTGCGCTATCGAGGAACGCCCGGAGAGATCGGGTGGATGGACGGTCCCTCGTGGACAGGTGCGCCCGCCGTGGACATCGGCGCGCTCTGCCGTCGCCTGGCTGACTACTTCTGATCCAGGAACCGGGTGATCGCGCGGATCCGATCCCCGTCGAGGGTGAGGACCATCAGCCCGGCGGGTGTCTCGCCATGGCAGCAGCGGAAGGCGGGCTGGTTGTTCGCCCGCGCCGGCGTCATGGCGAAACCCTCCACGGGAACGGCCATGGTGACGCGGAGGAAACCCGCGATCGCTTCGAGGCCGTGGTACTCGTGCGGCGCCGGCGGCATGGCGAGCCAGGCGTCGTCGGTGAGCAGGCCGAGGACACCGTCGAGGTCGCCCGCGGTGAAGGCGTCAGCGAACCGCCTGGTCAGGTCGCGTTCCTGACGTGACGGCCGGTGCCCGGCGCTCTCGCGATGCTTGTCGAGCGAGGCGCGGGCGCGCTGAAGGATGCCTTTGACCGCCGTCTCGGTGGTGCCGAGCATGCTCGCGACCTCACTCGCGGGGAAGCACAGGACGTCGCGCAGGACGAGCGTGGCGGCTTGCCTCGGCGGGAGGAGCTGGAGGCCGATGACGAAGGCGAGCTCGATCGCCTCCCTGGTCCCGTAGCGCGCTTCGGGACCGGGGTCGCTGTCGGCGACGCGCTCGAGGAGCTCGTCCGGATACGGCTGCAACCAGGTCATCTCGCCACGTCGACTCGGTTCAGGCGGGTCGAACGGCGGCGCCGGCTCCGGTGGGCGACGGCGGCCGGCGTCCCGCAGCGCGTTGAGGCAGCGGTTGGTGGCGATGCGGTACAGCCAAGTGCGGAGCGACGAGCGCCCCTCGAAGCCGTCGAGTCCTCGCCATGCGGCCAGGAGTGTTTCCTGGACGGCGTCCTCGGCGTCGGTGAGGGAGCCGAGGATCCGGTAACAGTGCAGGTGGAGCTCGTGCCGATACGTCTCGGCGAGCTCGCGAAACGACTGCTCGTCCGTTGCCCTGGTGCTCACAGGCCGTTCCTTTCGCGGCGGGGGTGGTGTCTGACTGGATGAAGACCGACGAAAGGAACCATCATGACCAGTCCCGCCTTGGATGTCGCGCTCTCCTACCACCGCGCGTGGACCGGCAAGGACTTCGAGAAGGCGATGACCTACGTCGCCGACGACATCGTCTGCCACACACCCGGTGGGCCGCTCTCCGGCGCGGAGGCGTTTCGCGGGTTCATGGGCCCGTTCACCGAGATCCTGACCGGGTCGACGCTGCTTTCGGCGTTCGGGGACGAGACGACGGCGTTGCTGATGTACGACACCGTGACCCTGCCGGTGGCGAGCGCGCCGGGGGCCGAGTTGCTGACGGTGCGGGAGGGACGGATCGTGGAGTTGCGGATCGTTTTCGACCGGGCTCCTTTCGATGCGGCTAGGGCGGCCGCCGCAGGGGGTAACGGCTAAGCGGCCAGGACATGCGGACGAGGGCGGGCTTGCGCGGTGCGGAACGCCGCCCGCAGCTCGGCGACCACCTTGTCGGGTTCGGTGCGCAGCCGGGACGGCAGCGTTTGAAGCACGACGATTCCCGCGGCGACGTATCGGGCGTTGCGGGCGACGGTGGCACGGTGGTCGTCGAGGCTCGTGTGGTGCAGGAACGAGTCGATCTCCCAGGCCAAGGCGATTTCGTCGCACCAGAAATCCGGGGTGGCGATGTAGCCACCCTGGGCGTCGTGGATCGGCACGTTCCACCGGCCCGCCGGGAGACCGGATCTTCGCCAGACACGCCACGCGTCGGCTTCCGCCACCGATCTCGCCCCCGCCAACAGTGGGGCCAGTGCTCGTCTCGGCATCGCGGTTCCCGCGGTGCGGCCTCGGCCGAGCTCGTCGGCGAGCATCTCCGGGGTGCAGAAGCGGCGCTGGACGGCTTCGGCCATCACCGCCTGGGCCTCGTCCACGTTGGTGAGCCGTCGCACGGTGTCGACGACGGCACGGGGAACGGGGGCCATCGGCAGACCTGCTTTCAGATGAGGTCGTGGCAGGCGATTGGTGCGCTCCACCCGGACGAAGCCCACGTCGGCCACGTCACGGCTCGCGGGAATGAGGACGTGCACGACGTCCTTCCCCGGAAGCCGCTCCAGACCATGGCAACGAAGCGCATACGTTCCGGTGAGCACCGCGCCCGCACGGCCGTGGAGCAGGGCAGCGCGACCACGATGTTCGTCGGAGGGCTCTCCATTGTTGGTCAGCACGATTCCGGGCAGCAGCGACTGCCATGGCCCGCCCGCGGCGCATCGCCGGGAGATGGTCCGTCGCGGAACACCGATATCTTCGAGGTCGGCCGCGCGGACCACCTCCGGGTGGCCCGGAGCGGTGAGCAGGGGGTGAGACGCCCAAGTTCCTCTTCGCACCCCGCCACCATGCGACAGGCCACCGACAAGATCGGCTTCCGTCCCGCACGAAAGGTCCGGTCACGCCGAAAAGATCTCGTTCATGAAGGATTTGGGACATTGAATGTCCCAAATCCTTCATGAACGGGCCGCTCACCCCTCAGGGTAGGGCCAACCCCCGCACCAACCCACCGGCGCACCGCATTCACCCTGCCCCCGCCCCGAACCAGACTCACAACGGTGACCGCAAACCTCCGCACAGGCAGCGATTTCGCCCGTCTGTCCCGCCGCGTCAGCGAAGCGGGCCTCCTCGACCGCCGTCCCGGCTACTACGTCTTCCGCATCGGCCTGGTCGCCACCCTCTTCGTCGGCGGCTGGATCGCCTTCTTCGCGATCGGGGATTCCTGGTGGCAGCTGGGGATCGCCGTGTTCCAGGCGGTGATGTTCGGCCAGATCGCCTTGCTGTCGCACGATCTCGCGCACCGCCAGGTGTTCCGGACCCGCCGCCCGAGCGAGATCACCGGCCGGATCGCGGGCAATCTCGGTGTCGGCATGAGTTACGGCTGGTGGATGGACAAGCACACCCGCCACCACGCGAACCCGAACCACGAGGACCTCGACCCCGACGTCGATCCGGACATCCTCGTGTGGTCGAAGGAGCAGGCGCGGGCCAGCAAGGGACTTCCGCGGTTCATCGGCCGCTACCAGGCGTTCCTGTTCTTCCCGTTGCTCACCCTCGAAGGCCTGAACCTGCACTTCTCCGGGATCCGCGCGGTCTGGAAGCCGGGTCTGCGACGGCGCGGGCTCGAAGCGGCCTTGCTGCTGACGCATTTCGCGCTCTACTTCAGCGCGCTGCTCGTGGTCCTCTCGCCCGGCAAGGCGCTCGTCTTCTTCATCGTCCACAAAGCACTGTGGGGTGTCTACATGGGATCGATCTTCGCGCCGAACCACAAGGGGATGCCGATCCTGTCCGGCGACACCGAACTCGACTTCCTGCGCAAGCAGGTGCTCACCTCACGCAACGTCCGCGGTGGCCGCGTCGTCGATGTCGCGCTCGGCGGGCTCAACTACCAGATCGAGCACCACTTGTTCCCGAGTATGCCGTCGCCGCATCTTCGCCGCGCCCGGCCCATCGTCCAAGAATACTGCGCGGAGATCGGCGTCCCGTATCACGAGACGGGGCTCCTCGAGTCGTACGCGCTCGCGTTGCGGAGCCTGCACGAAGCGGGTGAGCCGATCCGACTTTCGTCGGGTTCACCGGCTGAGACGCCCGCCGGACGCCGTTGACACTCCAGATACGGCTTCTTACTTTCAGTGCATGTCGCCCCCGAAGATCTTCCCCGGCGCCACCCTGCATCCAGAACCGTTCCCGCGGGCCCTGCGCGCGGCGATCACGGCCAGCGGGCTCCCGCTCGACCGGATCCGCCATCGCCTCGAACTCCGCGGCGTCTCCATCAGTGTGCCGACACTGAGCCATTGGCAGTCCGGCAGACGGAGACCGGAACGCCCGGAATCGCTCCGGGCGCTCGCCGAACTCGAACAACTGTTGTCCTTGCCGCCGTTGGCCTTGCGATCCCTGCTCGGCCCGCCTCGGCCCCGCGGACGAAAGAGCTCGGTCCCGGCACAACGCCGGGACCGAGCCACCCCCGAGGGAACCTATCCGACGTAGAGCGTGCGGTTCGGGCTGCCACTACCGGGGTTGGTGACCTTCCCCGGAGTCGAAGCACTGATCAGCGCCTGGGCGACCTGCGCCGCGGTGGCGCCGGTGTGCGACGAGAGATACAGCGCCGCGGCGCCCGCCACGTGCGGCGCGGCGAACGAGGTGCCGTTACCGGTGTAGGTCGCGGTGTCGTTGTCCTTCCAGGCCGACGTGATGGAGACGCCCGGCGCGAACAGGTCGACCACGGAACCGTAGTTGGAGAACGAAGCGCGGCGGTCGGCGCGGTCCGCCGCGGCGACCGTGAGCGCCTCGGTGACCCGCGCGGGCGAGGTGCTCGCGGCGTTCACGTTGGAATTGCCGGCGGCGATCGTCCAGGTGACCCCCGACTTGATGGAGTTCCGCACCGCGGTGTCCAGCGCGGTCGACGCGCCACCACCGAGGCTGGCGTTGGCCACGGCGGGTTTCTTGGCGTTCTTGGTGATCCAGTCGACGCCCGAGATCACCCCCGCGGTCGTGCCGCTTCCGTCGGAGCCGAGAACGCGCACCGGGTACAGCGAAGCACCCTTGGCGACACCGTATTTCGCACCGGCGATCGTCGCCGCGACATGGGTGCCGTGACCGTACCCGTCGTCCGCGTTGGTGTCATTGTCGACGAAGTCGTAACCCTGCTTCACCCGGCCGCCGAAATCGGTGTGCGTGGCACGGATCCCGGTGTCGAGAACGTAGACGTTCACATTCGATGCGGTCGTCGAATAAGTGTACTTTCCGTCCAGCGGAAGATCGCGCTGATCGATGCGGTCGAGCCCCCACGACGGCGGATTCGTCTGCGTCGCCTCGGCGCGCAGCACCTTGTTCTGTTCCACGAAGGCGACCGCCGGGTCGGCCGCGAGCCGTTTGGCCTGCCGCTCCTTCAGCGCCACCGAAAAACCGCTGATCCCCTGCGTGTACTGCCGCCCGATGGCACCACCGAACTTGCTTGCCAGCGAAGGCTTGTCGGCGGTCGAGCCGTCCTTGAGCACGACGATGTAGCTGTCGGCGACGGCGCCTTCCGCACCGGCGCCGACGATCGCACCCTCGGCCGCCTGCGCCGGCGTCACGCCTGCCAAGACCGTGACGACGGCGGCGGCCAACCCGATTCCGGCCAGTCTGCGAGAATTCACGTTGCTGTCCCCATTCCTTGGTGAGCTTCCGCCGAAAACGCTAAGCGGACGCCACCGGAAAGGACAGCTTTACATTTTTTCGTTTATACGGATTAAAGCCAATCATCGGGACGCGGCCACGGCATGAGCGCGGCCAGCGCGTCCGTCACCGGTTCGGTCACCGTGTACCGCCCGCGGTGGAACAGCAGCGGCCGATCGTCGGACGGTTCCCCGAGCGCGGTGACCCGGCCGACGACGACGTGATGGTCCCCCGCCTCGTGCACCGCTTCGAGCGTGCAGTCGATCCACGTCAAAGCCCCGGTCAGCAAAGGAGATCCGGACGGGGCGGGGGTCCAGTCGACCGACGCGAACTTGTCCGCGCCCCGCGCGCCGAACACAGCGCTGACGTCTTGCTGGTCTTCGGCGAGCACGTTGACGGCGAACCGGCCGGACTCGGCGAGTACCGACCACGTCCGGGAAGTCTTGGCAGGACAGAAAAGCACCAGCGGCGGATCCAGCGAAAGCGCCGCGAAAGACTGGCACGCGAAGCCCACCGGAGCCTCGCCGTCGTGTCCGGTCACCACCGCGACACCGGTGCAGAAGTGCCCGAGCACCGTGCGGAACCGCGCCGGATCGATGTCCGCGCCGCGGTCCGTCACCGGGGTCACGACTGCCCCGGCGGCCGGGCGCCGACTGAAAAGTCGTGTCCCCACAAGGAAACCGCCGTACTCTCTCGGGCGATCCAGCTTTCGTCGTCCACTTGACGTCCCTCGCAGCCGTATTCGACATCGAAGCCGCCGGGGGTCTTCATGTAGAACGAGAGCATCAGATCGTTGACGTGCCGCCCGAGGGTCGCCGACATCGGCACCTTCCGGCGGATGGCCCGGTCGAGACAGAGACCGACGTCGTCGGTGTTCTCCACTTCGACCATGAGGTGCACGATGCCGCTGGGTGTCGGCATCGGCAGGAACGCGAGACTGTGATGACGCGGGTTGCAGCCGAAGAACCGTAGCCACGCCGGGGCACCGTCGGCGGGCCTGCCGACCATCTGCGGCGGCAGTTTCATCGAGTCCCGCAGCCGGAAACCGAGCACGTCGCGGTAGAAGCGCAGGGACGCCTCATCGTCGTGTGTGGACAGGACGACGTGCCCGAGCCCCTGCTCACCGGTCACGAACTTGTGCCCGTACGGGCTCACCACGCGCCGATGTTGCAGCGCGACCCCGTGGAACACTTCGAGCGTGTTGCCCGAGGGGTCCTCAAAGGACACAAGGCCGTCGACCCGGCGATCGGCCAGCTGATCCGGCGTGCCTTCCTTGTACGGCACCGAGTGCGCGTCGAGCGACGCCCGGATCTCGTCGAGTTCGCCGGCGTTGGCGACCTCCCAGCCTGCGACGGCGAGCCTGTCCCGCTCGCCGGGGAAGACCACCAGCCGCGCCGGGAAATCGTCCATGCGCAGGTAAAGCGCCTCGGGATTCGTGCCGGAACCCTCGACCATGCCGAGGACCTTCAGTCCGTATTCGCGCCACGCGGCCATGTCGGTGGCTTCGATACGCAAGTAGGCGAGCGAACGGATACCCATCAGGAGGCTCCCAGGAAGTCGAGTGCCAGCCGGTTGAACTCGTCGAACTTCTCCAGCTGCGCCCAGTGCCCGCAGCCGCCGAACACGTGCAGCTGCGCACGCGGGATCGTCTTGAGCGCGAGCAGCGCGCCGTCGAGCGGGTTCACCCGGTCTTCGCGCCCCCAGATGAGGAGCACGCGCTGGCGCAGGCGATGCGCCTCGCGCCACAGCATGCCCTCCTCGTAGGTGTCGGGTTGGGCGAACGACTTCCCCATCGCCTTCATCGCGGCGAGGGACTCGGGCGCGCTCGCGGCGGCGAACCGCTCGTCGATCAGTTCGTCGGTGATCAGTGACTGGTCGTGCACCATGATCCGCAGGAAGGCTTCGAGCTTCTCCCGGCTCGGCCCCGGCGGGGCACTGAACCGGCCGAGGTTCTTGATGCCTTCCGTGGGATCGGGCGCGAACAGGTTGACGCTCAGGCCGCCCGGCCCCATCAGGACGAGCCGCCCGGCCCGCTTCGGATGGTTGAGCGCGAGCCGCACGGAAGCCCCGCCGCCGAGCGAGTTCCCGACGAAATGCGCCCGCTCGATCCCGAGTTCGTCCATCAGCCCGACCACGGCGTCCGCGCTGTGCCGGAAGTACTGCGGATGCTCGGCCGGTTTGTCCGACCGGCCGAACCCGGGCTGGTCGATGGCCAGCGTCCGGTAGCTCTTGCCGAACACCGGGAGGTTGCGGCCGAAGTTGCTCCACGCCGACGCGCCGGGCCCACCGCCGTGCAGCAGGATCACCGTCTCCGGATGTTCCTCGCCCGCCTCGTGGTAGTGCAGCTTGAGTCCATCTTGGACGGTGACGTACTTGCCTTCGGTCATCAGACCATCGCATTCTCGACGGGCAGCCCGAAGGCGCCGGTTCCGAACATGACGTAGGCGCGCTCGGCGTCGTTCGCCGCGTGCACCCGGCCGGCGTGGGCGTCGCGCCAGAACCGCTGGATCGGGGTTCCGGCCTGCAGCGCACGGCCGCCGGAGTTCTCGAAAAGCCGGTCGATGGCGAAGATCGCGCGTTCCGTACCGCGGACCTGGTCGCGGCGGACCCGCAGCCGCGTGGGGAACGGGAGCTTCTCCCCCTGGCACGCCAGCTGGTAAAGCTCGTCGATGTTGTGCGTCAGCTGGAGCCAGGCCGCGTCGATCTCGCTGGCCGCCTCGGCGATGCGCACCTTCGCGAACGGGTCCTCTTTGGACTGTTCGCCCGCGTACGCCGCGCGGACCCGCTTGCCCTGGTGCTCGACGTGCGCGTCGTACGCGCCCTGCGCCATGCCGATGATCGGCGCGGTGATCGTGCTCGGATGCACCGAACCGTACGGCATCTTGTACAGCGGCCCGGGGTTGATCTCCTGCCCCGGCGTCTTGCACTTCGACGTCGCGATGAAGCTGAGCGCGCGGTGTTTCGGGACGAACACGTCGTTCACGATGATGTCGTTGGACCCGGTGCCGCGCAGGCCCACGGTGTCCCAGACGTCTTCGATCGTGTAGTCGGAGATCGGCACCAGATAGGTGCAGAAGTCGACGGGTTTGCCGTCCTTGAACGTCGGCCCGCCCAGCAGCACCCAGGTCGCGTGGTCGCAACCCGAGGAGAAACTCCAGCGCCCGCTGAGCCGGTAGCCGCCCTCGACGACGTCCGCCTTGCCCATCGGCGCGTACGACGACGAGATCCGGACGTCGGCGTCGTCACCCCAGACGTCCTGTTGCGCCTGCGCCTCGAACAGGCCCAGGTGCCACGGGTGGACGCCGAGGATGGAGGCGACCCAGCCGGTGGACCCGCACGCGCTCGCGACGAGTTTGACCGCGGTGTAGAAGCTCACCGGGTCGGCTTCGATGCCACCGAAGGTCTTCGGCTGCAGCATCTTGAAGAACCCGGTCTCCTGCAGGGATTTGACGGACTCCTCGGGAACGCGCCTGGCGTCCTCCGCCTCCTGCGCCCGTTCCCGCAGGACCGGCAGCAGCTCCCGGATCCCCGCGATCACGTCCTGCGCGGCGTGCTCGCTCATATGCGTTCCCTCTCTCGCCATACTCCGTGAACCGGATCCAAGACTAGAACACGTTCTCGTTTTTGTCGACCGATCCCCGGTCGAGCGCACTGTGCAGTCCGGCACGCCGACCGGAAAACACGCAGTCGGCCAGCGACAGACCGCTCACATAGGACCTAGAACAGATTCCCACCGCGGTCCGGCCCGCCGCGTACAGACCGCGGATGGGGACACCGGCCCCGGAACGCACGGCACCGGTCTCTTCGTCGACGACCAGGCCGCCCAGGGTCAGCATCGGGCACGGATAGCCGAGGTTCGGCTTGATCGAGACGTCGATCAGCGAATACGGCACCCGGTCCAGCGGCCGCGCGAATTCCGCCGGTTTTCCCACCGGATCCGCGCCGGAAAGCGCGGCCTCGACCGTGGCGGCGAGCCCGCCCGGATCGACGCCCGCCTTGCGCGCGACCTCGTCCAGAGACCCGGCGACGACCCGCTGCCGCAGGAGATACCGCACCTGAAGCCCTTGGAACCATTGACTTTGCCCGCGCGCGTCCCTTTTGACCTCTCCGACGATAGCGTCGTCGACCAGCAGCCAGCCACGGCCGCCGTGCTCGGTGATCATGCGTTCGCCGACGGCGGCGCCGTAGCGGGATTCGTCGATGATCCGGCCACCCTTCTCGTCCACGAGCAGGCCGCCGAGGAACGCCGACGGCGGGGTGATGAACCGCCAGGCGGAGATCCGCCCGAGTTCGGCGGTGGCCCCGCCCGCCTCGACACCCATCCGGATGCCGGAGCCGTCGTCGGCCGAGGTCCCGAGCGCCAGCCCGCCCCGGTACGCGGGCGCGTGCTCGCGCACCATCTCGCGGTTCGCGATGAACCCGCCCGCCGCGAGAACGACCCCGCGCGTGGCGGAAATCCGCAGCTCACGGCCGTAGCGGCGTTCGATCCGCTCCGCCCGCCGGTGCAACGACTTCCGCAGCGACGGCACGTAGATCCCCGGTTTGGCGGCATACGCGGACAGCTTCCGGTGCGCGGCCCGCACGCGAGCGGGAGCGTCCCGCAGGGTGGACACCACGACACCGGTGACGGTTCCGTCGGCGTCCACGATCAGGTTCCGCGCCGCCGTCTGCGGCAGTACCTGGATCCCGCGGCTCCGGACAGCCTCCATGAGCCGCTTCATCAGCAGTTTCCCGGAAGTGCCAGGCCCTTTGACGCGATGTCCGCGCGGCGCCGGCTTGGCCGCGTCGCGGAAACCGCCCGCCGCCTCGCTGCCCGAGTAATACAGATAGTGCTTGTCGCTCGGGTACGACGTCTTGTACGGACAGAGACTGCCCTCGAAGGGGACGCCGTTGCCTTCCAACCAGGAGATCATCTCCGTACTACCCGCGCAGAACCGCCGCAGGGTCTCCTCGGAGACGACGTCGCCGACCTCGAGCCGCAGGTAGTCGTACATCGCGTCGACGCTGTCGTCGACGCCCGCGTCCCGCTGCTGCGCCGTCCCGCCACCGGCGTAGACGACACCGCCGCTGACCGCGCTCGCGCCACCGCCGGAGAACCGGTCCAGCACGAGCACCCGGGCACCGGCGTCGGCCGCTTCGATCGCCGCGCAAGCGCCCGCCGCACCGAAACCCACGATCACCACATCCGCGACGAGGGAGTCCATGGCCCTACCCTAGAACTAGAACACGTTCTCGTCTATGGTGACTGGAGCAGCGCGGATGCTGCTCGATGCTTCCTACAACGTGTTTCAGGTGAGGGGCGTATGGAGTTCGACGTGATCGTGGCGGGCACCGGTGCCGCCGGGATGACCGCCGCACTGTCCGCAGCCCACCGGGGACTCGAGGTCCTGGTCGTGGAGAAGGCCGCCCACTTCGGCGGCTCCACCGCGCGCTCCGGCGGCGGCGTCTGGATCCCCGGCAACCACGCGCTGCGGGCGGCCGGGATCTCCGAACCCCCGGAGCGGGCGCGCGAATACCTCGAAGCGATCGTCGGTGACGTGGTCCCCGCCGAACTGCGGTCGGCCTTCCTCGACCGCGGCCCCGATGTGCTGTCCTTCGTCTGCGACAAGACGCCGTTGCGCTTCCGCTGGGTCCGCGGTTACTCGGACTACCACCCGGAGGCTCCCGGCGGGCGCGCCGGCGGGCGGTCGGTCGAACCGGTCGCGCTCGACGGCAACCTGCTCGGCCCGGAACTGGCAAATCTGGAGCCGCCGTACAGCGCTCCCCCGCTGGGCGCGCCGATCACCCAGGCGGACTACCGGTGGCTGAGCCTGCTCGCCCGGCACCCGCGCGGCATCCTCCGCGTGCTGAGCCTCGGCGGCCGCTGGCTCGCGGGCAGGATCCGCCGTCAGCGGCTGCTGTCCATGGGGCAAGCGCTTGCGGCAGGGCTGCGTGAAGGGCTCCGGCGGGCGGAAGTCCCCGTCTGGCTGAACACTCCCCTGGTGGATCTGGAGATCGAAGGCGACCGGGTGACCGGCGTCGTCGTGCGCCACGAGGGTGAGGACAAGACGATCCGCGCGCGGCTCGGCGTCGTCCTCGGCGCGGGCGGGTTCGAGCGCAACGAGGAGATGCGGGTCAAGTACCAGCGCGCGCCCATCGGTACGGAGTGGACCGTCGGCGCGGAGGCCAACACCGGCGACGCCATCGACGCCGGGCTCAAACTCGGCGCGGCCGTCGACCTGATGGACGACGCCTGGTGGGGTCCGTCCATCCCGCTCACCGGCGGCCCGTGGTTCGCGCTCGCCGAGCGGTCGCGGCCGGGCTGCCTGATGGTCAACGGGCGGGGCGAGCGTTTCGTCAACGAGTCGGCGCCCTACGTCGAGGCCGTGCACGCGATGTACGGCGACGGGGACGGACCCGGCGAGAACTTCCCGACCTGGCTGGTGTTCGACCAGCGCAACCGCAACCGGTACATGTTCACCGGTCTGGGGCCCCGCCAGCCGCTGCCCGGCCGCTGGTTCAAAGCGGGCATCGCGGTCAAAGCGAGCACCATCGCGAAACTCGCCGAGCGGATCGAAGTCCCGGCCGACGCGCTGGAGGACACCGTGCGCCGGTTCAACGGCTTCGCGAAAAGCGGCGTGGACGAGGACTTCCACCGCGGGCGCAGCGCGTACGACCACTACTACGGCGACCCGCGGAACAAACCCAACCCGAGCCTGGGCCCGCTGGACGTCGCGCCGTACTACGCGGTGAAGATCGTGCCCGGCGACCTGGGCACCAAGGGCGGATTGAGGATCGACCCGCACGCGCGCGTCCTGCGCGAGGACGGATCGGTCATCGACGGGCTTTACGCGGCGGGCAACACGAGCGCGGCGGTGATGGGCCGCACCTACGCCGGCCCCGGCGCGACGATCGGCCCGGCGATGGTGTTCGGCTACCTTGCGGCCGAGCACCTCGCGCAGCAAGATCACGGTCAACCGGGAGGCAGCCGATGACGACGGAATCCGTACGACAGATCGACGCGGGCGCACCCCCCGCACGGTTCGCGCGCGGGTGGCACTGCCTCGGCCTCGCCGAGACGTTCCGCGACGGGAAACCGCACGCCATCACCGCGTTCGGGACGAAACTGGTGGTCTTCGCCGATTCGTCCGGCAAGCTGAACGTGCTCGACGGGTACTGCCGCCACATGGGCGGCGACCTCACCCAGGGCGAGGTCAAGGGCGACGAGATCGCCTGCCCGTTCCACGACTGGCGCTGGAACGGCAACGGCAAATGCGTGTCGATCCCCTACGCCAAACGGGTTCCGCTGCGGGCGCGCACGAAATCGTGGCAGGTGCTGGAGGAGAACAAGCAGCTGTTCGTCTGGCACGACCCGGAGGGCAACCCGCCGCCGGACGACGTCGTCATCCCCCGGATCGAAGGCATCTTCACCGGCGAGTGGAGCAACTGGACCTGGGACTCGGTGCTCATCGAGGGCTCCAACTGCCGCGAGATCATCGACAACATGGTCGACATGGCGCATTTCTTCTACATCCACTACGCCTTCCCGACCTACTTCAAGAACGTGTTCGAGGGCCACATCGCCACGCAGTACCTGAACACGAAGGGCCGCCCGGACAAGGGCATGGCGTCGAACTACGGCGGCGAGGAGAACCTGCTGCGGTCCGAGGCGTCGTACTTCGGCCCGTCGTACATGATCAACAAGCTGCTCAACACGTACCAGGGTTTCGAGATCGAGAACGTGCTGATCAACTGCCACTACCCGGTCACCGAGAACTCGTTCGTGCTGCAGTGGGGCGTGAGCGTGAAGAAGTTCGAGGGTGTCTCGGACGAGCACGCGGACAAGATCGCCGGGAAGTTCGCCAAGGGTATCGGCGTCGGCTTCCTGCAGGACGTCGAGATCTGGCGCAACAAGACCCGTATCGACAATCCGTTGCTGTGCGAGGAAGACGGGCCGGTGTACCAGCTGCGCCGCTGGTACGACCAGTTCTATGTGGACGCGGCCGACGTCACCGAGGACATGACACAGCGGTTCGAGTTCGAAGTGGACACCAGCCGCGCCAACGAGGTCTGGGCGGCGGAGGTGGCCGAGAACCTGGCACGGCAGCAGGCGGAAGAGGCCGGGGTGTGAAGCCCGAGACCGTCGAATTCCTCACCGCCGGGCTGCGGCCGCTGAGCTGCCGCTCGTGCGGGACGTGCGTGCTGGTCAAGAAGAACAGCCTGCAGCACACCAGCATCCAGTGGACGAGTGACGCGTCCCGGAGCTGCCCGGTGTTCGCCGAACAGAAGGCATCCGGGGCACAGACCGCGTTGCTCGACACCTGCGGCAATCTCACCGAGAGCATCGAGATCGCCTTGAAAGACGGCCTGCTGGAGGTGCCCGAATGAGCGGTCCCGTCACCGTGACCGTGGCCGAGGTGATCACCGAGACGGCCGACGCGCGGTCGATCGTGTTCGACGTCCCGGCCGAGCACGTGTCCGCTTTCGCTTACGTCCCAGGGCAGTTCCTCACCGTCCGGGTGCCGAGCGACCGGACCGGTTCGGTGGCCCGCTGTTACTCGCTCTCCAGCGCGCCGCACGAGGGCCGGGTGCAGGTCACCGTCAAACGCACCGCCGACGGCTACGGGTCGAACTGGCTGTGCGACAACCTCCAGGCGGGGCAAGAGGTCCAGGTCCTCCCGCCGGCCGGGGTGTTCAGCCCCGCGTCGCTCGACGAGGACTTCCTGCTGCTCGCGGGCGGCAGCGGGATCACGCCGGTGATGTCGATCCTCAAATCCGCGCTGGAGCACGGCACCGGCAAGGTGGTGCTCCTGTACGCCAATCGCGACGAGAGCTCAGTGATCTTCGCGCGTGAACTGGCGGACCTCGCCGCTCGGTACTCCGACCGGCTGGTCGTCGTGCACTGGCTGGAGAGTCTCCAGGGGCTGCCGACGGCAGCTCACCTGCGCGAGCTGGTGGCGCCGTACACCGCGCACGAGGCGTTCATCTGCGGCCCGGGGCCGTTCATGGACGCGGCACGCACGGTACTCAAGGACCTCGGGCTGCCGCGCAAGCGGATCCACCTGGAGCGGTTCCTGTCGCTGGGCGGGAACCCGTTCGAGGTGGCCGAGCCCGTCGCCGTCGAAGAGGCCGAGACCCCGGCGTCGGTCGAGGTCACCCTCGACGGCGAGACCAGGAACCTCGCGTGGCCGCGCCGGACGAAGCTGCTGGACCTGTTGCTGGAAAAGGGTTTCGACGCACCGTACTCGTGCCGCGAGGGACAGTGCAGCGCGTGCGCCTGCCGGATCGTCTCCGGCGAAGTGAAGATGTTGAACAACGAGGTCCTCGACGGCGACGACATCGCCGAAGGCATCGTGCTGGCGTGCCAGTCCCTGCCGCTGACCGACGAGGTCACCGTCACCTACGAGTAGGAGTTCCCCCGTGCCCATCGATCCTTCGGTCGCGATCGGCGCCGACCTCGGCGAGGTGAGTTTCGCTTGGACCGCGTCCGACGTGCAGCTCTACCACCTGGCGCTGGGCGCCGGCGCGGACCCGATGAGCCCGCGCGAACTGCGCTACACCTACGAAGACGGCCTCCAGGTGCTGCCGACGTTCGCCACCGTGGCGGCGAACCTGCGCGTGTTCGAACCGCCCGCGGTCTCGTTCCCCGGCGTCGAGGTCGACCTCGGGAAAGTGCTGCACGGCAAGCAGGAGGTCATCGCGCACCGGCCCATCCCGGTCTCGGGGAAGGCCGTGGCGCGGACGCGGATCGTCGACGTCTTCGACAAGGGCAAGGCGGCCGTGATCGTGAACGAGACGGTCGCCACCGACTCGGACGGCGCTCCACTGTGGACACTGCGATCGAGCATCTTCGCCCGCGGTGAAGGAGGTTTCGGCGGCGAACGCGGTCCGTCCGACCGAGCCGAACCCCCGTCGCGGGAGCCGGACGCCGTCATCGACACCCCGACGTTGCCGCAACAGGCGCTGCTCTACCGGCTCTGCGGGGACCGCAACCCCCTGCACGCCGATCCCGCGTTCGCCGCGGCGGCCGGATTCGACAGGCCGATCCTGCACGGCCTGTGCACCTACGGTGTCGTCGCGAAGGCGGTCACCGACGCGTGCCTCGACGGCGACACCACCCGCGTCGCGTCGTTCTCGGCCAAGTTCGCCGGCGTCGTCTTCCCCGGCGAACCGCTGCGGACCCGCGTCTGGCGCGAGCCCGCCGGGCTGCTGATCGCGACCACGGCGCCGGACCGGGACGACGCGCCCGTCCTTTCCGACACTTTCTTGACCACGACAGACTGAATCATCGTTCCCGCAGGTGGCGCTCCTGGCTAGACTCGACCGAGTGCGCCCCTTGATCTCGGACCCGTATGCCGAACTCGGCCGGGACTACGCGCGATCGAGACGGCCGGATCCCCGCGTCGCCGCCGCCATCACCGCGGCCCTCGGCGACGCGCGCTCGGTGGTCAACGTCGGGGCCGGAGCCGGTTCCTACGAGCCGGAAGACCGCGACGTGGTGGCCGTCGAGCCGTCACGGCGGATGATCGCGCAGCGTCCCGCCACGGCGGCGCCCGCCGTCCAGGCGTGCGCGGAAGAACTGCCCTTCGCCGACGGTGCCTTCGACGTCGCCCTCGCCGTGCTCACCGTGCACCACTGGACGGACGTGACCGCCGGGCTGGCCGAGTTGCGGCGCGTCTCCCGCCGCCAGGTGATCGTGACCTGGGACCAGGCGGTGTTCGCGCGGTTCTGGCTGGTGCGGGACTACCTGCCGGAGATCGCCGAACACGAGAGCAGGCTGGCCTGTCTCGGCCGGGTCGTCGAAGAACTGACCGAGGCGGGCCCGGCACCCGAGGTCGCTCCGCTGCCGGTGCCGTCGGACTGTGTCGACGGCTTCCTCGGCGCGTATTGGCGCAGGCCGGAGGCGTACCTGTCCGAGCGCGTGCGCGCGGGGATGTCCGGGGTGGCCTTGCTGGACCAGAACGTCGTCGCGACGGCGGTCGAGCGGTTGCGCGCCGATCTCGCGGACGGGCACTGGCACCGGCACCACGTCGGGCTGCTCGGCCGGACGGAACTCGACCTGGGCTACCGGCTCGTCATCACGTGACCGTGCCAGGTGGCGAAGCTGACATGTCCCCGGAAATGGCCATAGGCATGAACCCGCCCCGGCCGAAGGCCCCGCTATCGCGGTGGCGGGGCGCCCTGCCCGCCCATCGCGACGTAGATGACCAGGTAGCGCTCTGCCGACGTCGATCGCGGACGCGGGTTCCCGAAGACACCGAGTACACAGTGGACACTCCCGCGACGTGAACGGCGGTCGACCCCGGCCGCGAGGCATGGTATTCATGGCTCTCGTGACGGCAGGGACGGGAGCGGCATGACGACGGAGTACTTCGTGGTCCGTGGCCAGGTGGAGAAGGGCGATCAGCGGGGCAGGGAACTGGGTTTCCCGACCGCCAACATCGCGCTGCGCGACCAGGACGGCCAGGTCGGCGACGGAGTGTGGGCGGGCTGGGCCGAACGCGCCGACGGTACCCGGATCGCGGCCGCGGTCTCGGTCGGCAGGCGGCCGACCTACTACGGCGCGGACGGTTACCGGCTCGTCGAGGCGCATCTGCTGGACTTCAGCGGCGACCTCTACGGCGAGGTGCTGACCGTCTGGCTGGGCCACCACCTGCGCGAGCAGGAGGCGTACCCGTCGTCGGAGGCACTGATCGTCGCGCTCAACAAGGACATCGCCGACGCCCGCAAGTGGGCCGCGGAGAACCCGGCCGACGGTTTGCCGGACGCGGGTGCCGCGGAGGCCGGTGTCGTGCGGCGCGTCCCCCGAGACTGAGCTGAAGGGGACTTTCCCCGCGTAAGACGCGGTGAAAGCTCCCTTCACCGCGTGAGATGAGGGGAAAGTCCCCTTCGGCCCCTAGACCGCCGCGCCCAGCAGCATGTAGCCCATGCCGAGCCCCATGATCACCCGGCACACCCGCCGCGACGTCTGACCGGAGGCCGTGGCGCCCCGCGACGCCAGTACCCCGGCGCGCACGGCGTCCGCCGCGAAATACGCGGCCACGGCGCCGAACAGCAGCGAAAGCCACAGCGCGGAAGTGCCGCCGGGGCCGGACATCACCAGCCACGGCCCGTGGGTCACCTCGCTGTGCGGCATGAACGTCACCATGAACAGCATCGCGACGGCGGACACGGCGTGATGCCCGCACGACGCGTGCCCGGAGCGGCGGCCCTTCCACCACGAGACCGCGAACCATCCCGCGGTCAGCGCCAGCACCGCCTGCCAGCCCGCCGCCGGGATCGGGCCGCCCACCGGCGACAGCATCGCGACCATGGCGACGACGAGCAGCAGTTCCGCCAGGTCGCCGTTGCGGACCGCCGCGCCCTGCCTGCCGTAGTCCAGCCGGACGAGTCTCAGCACGCAGGGAAGGACGAGTGCGGCGAACACCGCGGTCAGGGCCCACGCGACGACGATTGGTCCAGACATGGCACCTCCCGGCCGGTAACCCCTTCACCGTGGCAGGTGGCGCTCTAGTACACCATCGGGCATTGAGGTGATCTCAGAGCCTGTTGGCGGAGCTGAGATTTGATCCGGAAGGCGACCGCACGCGTGAACCCGCCCTGGCCGAAGGCCCCGCTATCGCGGTGGCAGGGCGCCCTCAGCACCCGCCGCGACCTGGAAGACCAGATCGCGCCCTGCCGACGACGATCGCGGACGCGGGTTCACCAACAGGCACTCAGCCCGCGGTCAGGACCAGTCCGCTCGTAGGTACGCCGGTGCCGGCGGTCACCAGCACATGCGCGGCCCCGTCGACCTGGTTGACGGCATCGCCCCGCAGCTGCCGGACCCCTTCGGCGATCCCGTTCATCCCGTGGATGTAAGCCTCCCCCAGCTGCCCGCCGTGCGGGTTGAGCGGGAGCTTCCCGTCGAGTTCCAGGGTGCCGCCGCTGATGAAGTCCTTGGCCTCGCCCTTCCCACAGAAGCCGAGTTCTTCCAGCTGCATCAGGACATAAGGGGTGAAGTGGTCGTACAGCACCGCGAGGTCCATGTCGCCCGGCCCCAGCCCGGACTGTTCCCACAACTGCCGTCCCACGACACCCATTTCGGGCAGCGCCGGAAGATCGTCGCGGTAGTAGCTGGTCATCACGTACTGGTCCGGCCCGCTCCCCTGCGCCGCCGCCGCGATCACGGCGGGCCGGTGCGGCAGGTCGCGCGCCCGCTCGGCACTGACGATCACCAGGGCGACCCCGCCATCGCTCTCCTGGCAGCAGTCCAGCAGATGCAACGGTTCGGCGACCCAGCGGGAGGCCTGATGCTCTTCGAGCGTGATCGGCTTGCCATAGAACCACGCCCGGGGGTTGGTCGCCGCGCGGGCGCGGTCGACGACGGCCACCCGGCCGAAATCCTCGCTGGTCGCGCCGTACTTGTGCATGTAGCGCCGGGCGAGCATGGCGACGGTCGCGGCCGGCGTCGCGATGCCCATCGGGTAGTGGAACGCGTTGTCGACGCCGGACGAGTTCACCTGCCCCGCAGCGGCCGAGGACACCTGCCCGAACCGCATCCCGGACCGCTCGTTGAACGCCCGGTACGCGACGACGACGTCCGCGACCCCGGTCGCGACGGCCATCGCGGCCTGTTGCACGGTCGCGGCCGCGGCCCCGCCGCCGTAGTGGATCCGGCTGAAGAACTTGAGCTCCGGGACGCCGAGCTCCCGCGCGACGGCGATCTCGCTGTTGCCGTCCATGGTGAACGACACCAATCCGTCCACATCGGACGGAGTGAGCCCGGCGTCCTTCAGCGCGCTCGAAACCGCTTCCGCCGCCAGCCGCAGCTCACTGCGCCCGGAATCCTTCGAGAACTCCGTCGCACCGATCCCGGCGATGGCCGCCCGTCCGGAGAGGGTCATCACTCGCCTCCCCACGTGATCGCCACGGTGCCCACAACATGTTCACCGAGACTGTCCACACCGGACACCGAGACCACGACGTCGTCGCCGTCCCGTTCCGTGACCCGGCCGGTGAAGGTCAGCGTGTCGTAGGCGTAGCAAGGTACACCGAGCCGGATCTTGATCGACCGCACGAACGCCTCCGGGCCCGCCCAGTCGGTCACGAACCGTTGCACCAGGCCGGTGTCGGTGAGGATGTTGAGGAAGATGTCCTTCGAGCCGCGTTGAACGGCGGCGTCGCGATCGTGGTGGACGTCCTGGAAGTCCCGCGTCGCCAGCGCGGTGCTCACCACGAAGGTCGGGGTGGCCTCGATCGTCAGCGGCGGCAGCTCGGTGCCGACCGAACAGTCCTTCATCGCGCGACCCTCCAAGCGGGCAACGTCAGTTCCTCGTCGATCTTCACGAAGGCCGCTTCCACCGGGAGTCCGATGTGGACGGTTTCGGGATCGGCGTCGAGCAGCTCGCCCATCACCCGGACACCCTCCTCCAGTTCGACGAGCGCGACCACGAACGGCAGATCCTTGCCGGGGACCTTCGGATGGTGGTGCACCACGTAGCTGTAGACCGTTCCACGTCCGCACGCGACGACGTAGTCCGGCTTGGCGTCGAAATCACCATCCGGCGGCATGGGTCCGGGCGGATGCCGCAAGGTCTCGCCCCAGCGCTGGATCCGCAGTTCCCCTTCCCGCAGACCGGTCCAGAAGAACTCGGTGTCCTTGCTGATCACCGGCCGCAGCACGGGCGCGGCCGTCTTGGCGGGCCCGGCGCCCGGCGGGCGGAACTTCAGCACCCGGAACACCATGTCCGCGACGGCCTCGTCGCCGACGTACCAGGTGGTCTTCGTCGTCACGAACCAGCCTTCGCCCAGCGCGGTGCGTTTGGGCCCGACGACGCTTTCGAGTTTCGCGGTCGCGGCGACCCGTTCGCCGTGCCGCAGATACCGGAAGTAGTTCTGCTCGGAGTTCGTCGCGACGACCGAGGTGAACCCGGCCTCGTCGAGCACCTCCATCATCGCGCCGAGGGGATCGTCCGACGCCCTCGTCCAGTGCAGCCCGCCCATCGTCCACACCTGCGCCATCGCGGGCGGCGCGACGAGTCCCTTGTGGACGCTCGCGGCGGCGAACTCCTCATCGACATACACGGGATTACGATCGCCGATGGCTTCGACCCAGTTGTTCACCATCGCCTGGTTGACCGCGTCACGCGCGGCCCTCGGCGCGGACTCCCCGCGCGCGGCGATTCGCTCGGCCGCTTCCTGGATGCTCATCGCGGCACCCTCGGCAGGCCGAGCCCGGCGGTGGCGATCAGCTCGCGCTGGATCTCGCTGACGCCGCCGCCGAAGGTCAGCACCAGATTGCGTTTGGCCACCACGTCCAGCCACTGCGCCAGGTCCGCGGTTTCGGCGTCGGCCTGATCGCCGTGCCGGGCCACGATCTCCTCCAGTTTCCTGGTCAGCCGCTGAATGCGCTCGGAGCCGACGATCTTGGTGGCCGACGCGTCGGCCACCGCCACCGGTCCGGTCGCCGACGACGCCGCGACCTGCCAGTTCAGCAGTTCGTTGATCCGGGCGGTCGCCAGGGTTTCCGCGAGGACGGCCCGGACGTCGGGCAGCTGGAGCAGCGGCGTGCCGTCCGGGGTCTTCCTCGACGCCGCCCATTCGCGGACGCGGTCGTGAAGACCGCCGATCCGCCCGGCGGGACCGAGCATGACGCGTTCGTGGTTCAGCTGGGTGGTGATCAGCCGCCAGCCTTCGTTCTCCTTGCCCACCAGCATGTTCGCGGGCACCCGGACGTCCGAGTAGTAGGTGGCGTTCACGTGGTGGGCGCCGTCGCAGGTGATGATCGGCGTCCACGAGTAGCCCGGGTCGCGGGTGTCCATGATGAGGATCGAGATCCCCTTGTGCCTGGGCGCGCCGGGATCGGTACGCACGGCCAGCCAGAGGTAGTCGGCGTCGTGGCCGCCGGTGGTGAAGATCTTCTGGCCGTTGACGACGTACTCGTCCCCTTCGCGCACCGCTGTCGTGCGCAGTGCCGCCAGGTCCGTTCCCGCCTCGGGTTCGGTGTAGCCGATGGCGAAATGCACCTCCCCCGCGAGGATCCGGGGCAGGAACAGGGATTTCTGCTCCTCGGTGCCGAACGCCTGCAACGTGGGGCCGACGGTCTGCAGGGTCACCGACGGCAGCTGGACGTCGGCACGGGCGGCCTCGTCGACGAAGATATGCTGCTCGATCTCGCCGAAACCCCGGCCGCCGTACTGTTCCGGCCAGCCGACGCCGAGCCATCCGTCGCGGCCCATCCGGCGCACGATCTCGCGGTACACCGGCCCGTGCCGCTCCCGCAGCATCGCGCGCCGCTCGTCGGCGCTCACCAGCCCGGCGAAGTACTTTCGCAGTTCGGAGCGCAGTTCGTGTTGCGCCGCGGTCAGTTCGATCAGCATCGGTTCACCCCGCCACCAGTTCGCCCAGACCGGCCAGCCGATACGAGGCGCCGCCGAGCGTTCGTCCCAGATCCTTGACCGCCGACGAGAACCGGTGCAGCGGATACGTTTCGTCCACGCCGATCCCGCCGTGCAGGTGATGACAGACGGCCAGCGCCGCGGGCGCCTCCTCCGCCAGCCAGTAGGCCGCGATGTCGAGTTCCGCGCCGGCGTCGAGCCCCGCCGCGAGCCGCCAGACCGCCGACCGCGCGGCCAGCTGGACCGTCCTCGAAGCGACGTAGACGTCCGCGATCTGTTGCGCCACCGCCTGGAACGTCGCCAGCGGGCGCCCGAACTGCTCCCGTTCGCCGACGTGTTTCGTGGTCAGCGCGAGCGCGCCGGCGAGCAGCCCGTCGCCGAACGCCACGGCGCCCGCGAGCGCGAACCGGTGCAGCGTCGCGATCGACTCGCCGGGACCGTGCCCGTTGAGGAGATCGGCGTCGGTGACGGTCACCGAGTCCAGCGTCATCGTGTAGTCCGGTGTGCCGGAAGAGGTTCTCGTCGGCGTCAGGGTCACGCCGTCCGCGCGCGGATCGACGAGGAAGACGCCGGTACCGCCGGGCAGCGAGACCGGCGTCAGGATCCGGGTCGCCTCCGCCGCGAACGGCACGCCGACCTTGACCCCGCTCAGCCGCCAGTCCCCCGCCGATTCCGCGACGGTCGCGGGCCGCGTGGTGAACGGCGCGGAAGGTTCGTTCAGCGCGGCGGTGAGCACGGAGTCACCCGCGGCGACCGGCGGGAGCAGCGCCGAGCGCTGATCCGCTCCGCCGAGTGCGGTGACCGGCAGGACACCGAAGGCCAGCGACGCCAGCGCGGGCGACGGTGAGGCGACGCGGCCGAGTTCGGTCAGCACCAAGGCGACTTCGGCGACACCGAGGCCGTCGCCGCCGAGTTCGGCGGGCAGCGCCAGGGCGAGCAAACCGGCGTCGGCCAGCGCGCGCCACGTGTCCGCGGGCTCACGCTCCTTGCCGAGCACACGCGCGGCCAGCGCGGTGACCTCGGTCTGCGTCTCGTCGAACTGGAAGTCCACACTGGCTCCTCACCGGGGCGAACGGGCACAATATTGAAACCTGTTCTAGTCTTATCCGGAAGGAGCCGCGACGGCAAGGGGGGAGGATCTAGGAGGTGGCCTCGATCAGTTCCGCGAGCGCGTCGGCGAAATGGTCGGCGAGCGGCCACAGGTCACCGGTGAGTTCACGGGCGCCGAGCAGGCCGACATCGACCCTGCCCGCGTTGGAGAGCACGGTGATGTTGAGCCCGGCGCCGTGGAAGACCGGGCCGAGCGGGTGGAGCCCGGTGATCCGGCAGCCCAGCAGGTACAGCGGCATCGGCGGACCGGGCACGTTGGAGACCACCAGGTTGTGCACCACCGGATGCCGTTCGGCCAGGCGCAGCGCCGAATACGCGCGGACCGCGAGCCCGAACATGGTCGCCGCCGAGAACTGCGCCCAGTCCTGGAGCATGTCCGCGTCGATGTCGTGGTGATGGTCCTTGGACAGCCGGTTCGATTCCGCGAGCATGAACACGCGCGCGGCGGGATCCTCCAGATGGGTGGGCAGCGACGCGAAGAACGCCGAGACCTTGTTGATCCCGTGCTCCCGCTCGGTGCGTCCGTGCACCGACACCGGAACGGTCGCCACCAGCGGATCCTCCGGCAGTTCACCCCGATCCCGCAGGAACTGCCGCAGGGCGCCGGCGACCACCGCGAGGACGACGTCGTTGACGGTCACCCCGAAGGCGCTCTTGATCCGCTTGACGTCGTCGAGGTCGAGAGAGGCGTAGGCGACGCTGCGGTGCGCGGTGATCGTCCCGTTGAACGACGTCCGCGGCGCCGTGAACGGGACCGGCATTCCCTTGCCCTGCAACGCTTTGCCCAGCCATCTCGGCACGAGTTCGAGCAGGCCGGGGAGCAGTTTCGCCACCTCGACCGGACGTTTCGCGAACGACGTCAGCCCCGCGCCGAACAGCGCTCGCCTGCCGGGAACGTCCGCGTTGCGGCGTTCGTCCTGGGTGATCTCCGGCGGCGGGGCGTCCGGTTCGAGCCCGGCGAGGGAGGCGATCAGGCTGGCGCCGCCGACGCCGTCGACGCTGGCGTGATGCATCTTCAGCAGGACCGCGATCCCGCCGTCGGCGAGGCCTTCGATGACGTGCATCTGCCACAGCGGCTGCGCGCGGTCCAGGCGTTGTCCCGCGATGTGGGCGCAGAGTTCGGCCAGTTCCCGCCGGTCGCCCGGCGCCGGTACGCCGATGCGGTGAACGTGGGCTTCGAGGTCGAAGTCCTCGTCCTCCACCCAGACCGGATGCGCGAGATTCCAGAGTGGATTGTGCAGCTTGCGCCGGAACGCCGGGATCAGCGCGACCCGTTCGGCCAGTTTCTCCTTGAAGCGCTCGAAATCGTAGCCGCCGGGCATGGTCGCACCGTCCAAGGTGAGCAGCCCGCACACGTGCAGTACCTGGGCAGGTGTCTCCAGGTACAGAAAACTCGCGTCCAGACCACTCAATCTCTGCATAAGAATCACCTTAAGTGAACTTTGCAACCCGTTCTAGGCGGTCACCCGGCGGTAGGATCGGTGGCCATGCAGCCGAGTTTCATCGTCCGCCAGGCACTCCAGCTCGCGCTCACCGCGAACGCGCTGAAGCCGCCGAGAGGCGCCCGGACGGCGGTCCCGGCGTTCTTCGCGGGCTGGCTCACCGGGGAGCTCGCCCCGCATCTGCTCGCCCTCACCGCGGCCGACGCGGCGGCGCATGTCGCCCGGCACCGCGGCGCGTCGAGCAAGGCGGGGCTCGCCCTCGCGGCGGCGTCGGCGGCCGGTCTCGGCACGCTGATCGCGCAGTCCCAACGCGCCCGCGACGAGATCGAGACCGCGCTGACCGAAGGCATCGGCGACGCGTACGCCGACGAACTCGAACACCCACCGAGCCCGACCGACCTCGCGACGCCGTGGGGCCAGCTGGCCATGCCGTTCCGCATGCGCGACCCGGAGGTCCGGCGGACGCGCAACGTCGCCTACGCGCCCGGCGGGAAACGGTTCCTGCTCGACGTCTACGCCCCGCGTGAACCGGTCACCGGCGCGCCGATCCTGCTGCAGGTGCACGGCGGTGCCTGGGTGATCGGCAACAAGGATCAGCAGGGCCTGCCGCTGATGCTGCACATGGCCAAACGCGGCTGGATCTGCGTCGCGATCAACTACCCGCTCTCCCCCGCCGCCCGCTGGCCCGCGCACATCATCGCCGCGAAACGCGCGCTGGCCTGGATCCGGGACAACGCCGAGACCTACGGCGGCGACCCGTCCTTCGTCGCCGTCACCGGCGGATCCGCGGGCGGGCATCTCGCCGCGCTGCTGGCACTGTCCGCCAACGACCCCGCGCTGCAGCCCGGCTTCACCGAAGCCGACACGAGCATCCAGGCGTGCGCCCCGCACTACGGCGTGTACGACTTCGCCGCGACCAGTGGACGGCGCTCCAGCCAGACCCGGCTGAAGACGCTCATCGCCCGGCACGTCTTCGAGGCGGACCGGGATCCGGTGAACTTCCTCGACGACTACATCGCGGCGTCCCCGCTCGACCGCATCACCGAGGACGCGCCGCCGTTCTTCGTCATCCACGGCGTCCACGATTCGCTGGTGCCGGTGGGCGAGGCGCGCGAATTCGTGCGGCGTCTGCGGGACAAGTCGCAGCGTGAGGTCGCCTACGCGGAGATCTCCGGCGCGCAGCACGCCTTCGACGTCTTCCCCTCGATCCGCAGCGCCCACGTGGTGCGCGGGGTGGAACGGTTCCTGGAGTGGAGCTATCGCACCTGGCGGCGCCGCTCCGGCTCCTCGTGAGCTGGTTCCCGACCTGAGGCCTTCACGGACTACGGCCTCAGCGACACCAGCAGTCACAGCGGGCGCGCCTGAAGCCCCCTCCGCACCTTCCTCAAGTACATGAAGGCCCCCTTCCTTGCGTCTAGCGCAAGGAAGGGGGCCTTCATGTACTTCGGGGGCGAGCGAGCGGGCCAGCGGCGTGGTGGGGCGCGTCTCGTGAGCCGCAAGGACCGTTAGAGCCAACCGTGTCCTGGACACCTACTGGCGGAGTTGCGTGACTGGCTGGACGACTCGCGTGATCAGACGGACGACACGCGTGTCTGGACGGACGACTCGCGGCGAGGCATCGCCGCAGGCGTGTCGTCCATCTGGTCACATGTGTCGTCCGTCGGATCACACGTGCCGTCCGTTCAATCACGCGAAGCCACCGGCTCGGAACAGTGGTCGCGAGGTCAGGGCGGGTAGATCACATCGGCCGGCCGGGCGGAGGACGGGCCGTCGACCCGCCAGCCTTCGCCGTCGCGCACGAAGCGGTACCACCGTTCGTCGCGGCCGTAGCGCAGTTGCAGGTCGCCCTGGGTGATCCGGTTCCGCCAGGTCTTGGGCTCTCCCGGCAATCCCGACTCGGCGAGGTCCACCTTGGCCTGGGCGAGCGGCGCCTGCGCGGGACGCCACGCCTCCCGGACCACCGCCATCCCGCCCCGGCCCGCCTCACGCCAGGCCTGCGCCCACAGGCCCAGATCCCGCGACGCCATTCCGGCCGCTTCGGCGAGTTCGGCGATCAGGTGCGGCTCGCTCGCCGCCGCGCGGCGCGCGAGGTCTTCCTCGAACGACAGCTCCGCTTCACGCTCGGGCCCCATGACCAGCAGTTCCCAGGCCCTCGCGGCGGCGTCGGCCGCCAGTTCCGCGAACGTGTCGCTGCTCCAGCCCGTCCGGTGCGGCGGGTCGACATCGAGGACCGCGGGCGGCCCCACTGTGCCCGGGACGGCCAGTCGCGGCGGCAGCGCGGCGATCCGCCGGGTGTAGGCCCGCTTCGGGTCCACCCCGGGCGCGGCGGGGGCACGCACCCGCTTGCCCGGCGCGCCCGCGGGCGCGCGGCGGGACCGCAGTTCCGCGAGCACGGCCTCCCTCGGCCTGCCGCGCAACAGGAACAGCACGAACGGATCGGCGTCGACCTCGTCCGCGACCAGGTAGTACACCGCGGCGACGTGCTTGCACGGATTCGCGCTGTCCGGGCAAGAGCACTTCGGGCGCAGATCGCCGGGGCCGGGCAGCAGATCCGCGCCGGCCGTGCGCGCGTCCTCGGCCAGCTCACCGGGCAATTCGCCGTCGAGGAGGGCGGCGACGTGCCCGAGGCGCGAGCCGACCATGCCGAGCAGGCTCTCCCACTGCGGCTCGGTGAACGCCCGCATGTGGATGGTCACCCGGTACGGCACCGCCCGGCTGCCCTGCACCCAGGCCGTCACCTCGCCCGCGCCGACCGCGAGCTTGCTGACGGTGCCTTTGCGCGCGTACGTCCGGCCTCGCGGCAGGCGGTTCGGGTCGAGTTTGGCGCGTTCCTCCAGCGCCTCGACCCACGCCTTGCCCCACCACGTGTTGCCGAAGGTGCGCCGTTTCCGGCCGGTCACGCCGGGCATCACGGTTCCCCGAGCCGGACCAGATCGGCCAGTTCGTCGTCGGACAGTTCGGTGATCCAGTCCTCGCCCGCGCCGATGACCGCGTCGGCCAGTCCGCGTTTGGTCTCCAAGACCTTGGCGATGCGCTCCTCGAGCGTGCCTTCGGCGATCAGCCGGTGCACCTGGACCGGCCGGTCCTGCCCGATCCGGTACGCGCGGTCGGTGGCCTGGTCCTCGACGGCCGGGTTCCACCAGCGGTCGTAGTGGATCACGTGGGTGGCCTTGGTCAGGTTGAGCCCGACCCCGCCCGCCTTGAGCGAGAGCAGGAAGACCGGGACCTCGCCGGCCTGGAACCGGGCGACCATGTCCTCCCGGACCTTGGGGGTGCTCGACCCGGACAGCAGCATCGTCGGCAGGCCGCGTTCGGCCAGGCGTTTCTCCAGCAGACGGCACAGCTGGACGTACTGGCTGAACACGAGCACGCTGTCGCCCTCGTCGAGGATGACGTCGAGCAGCTCTTCGAACGCGGCGAGCTTGCCGGACCGGCCGTGCAGCACGCCGGGTTCCTTGAGGTACTGCGCCGGGTGGTTGCAGATCTGTTTGAGCTCGGTGAGCAGTTTGAGCACCTGCCCACGCCGTGCCACCCCGTCCAGCTCGCGGATCATCGCGAGATTCTCCCGGACCACGGCCTCGTACAGCGTCGTCTGCTCGGCGGTGAGCGGGACGAACCGGTCGGTCTCGGTCTTGCGCGGGAGCTCGGGCGCGATGTCCGGGTCGGTCTTCTTGCGGCGCAACAGGAACGGCCGGACAGTCGCGGCGAGCCGTTCGGTCGCCGCGGTGTCCCGGTCCCGCTCGATCGGGCGGGCGACCTTGCGGCGGAACCCGTCGAGCGAACCGAGCAGGCCCGGCGTCGTCCAGTCGATGATGGACCACAGTTCGGTGAGCCGGTTCTCCATCGGCGTCCCGGTCAGCGCGACTTTCGCGGCGGCCGGGATCTTCCGCAATTCCTTGGCGGTGACCGAAAGCGGGTTCTTGACGTGCTGCGCCTCGTCGGCGGCGAGCATCCCCCAGTCCACTTCGGACAGTGTTTCGCGATCGCGGCGGAGCACACCGTACGTGGCGAGCACGACCTCGTCCGGCGCGACCTCGTCGAGATGCCGCCCACCTCCGTGGAACCGGCGCACCGGGATGTCCGGCGCGAACCGGGCGAACTCCCGTTCCCAGTTGCCCAGCAGCGACGTCGGGCACAGGACGAGCGTCGGACCCTCGCCGCGCGGGCGGCGGTGCAGATGCAGGGAGATGAGCTGGATCGTCTTGCCCAGCCCCATGTCGTCGGCGAGGCAGGCGCCGAGACCGAGCCCGGTCATCGTCGCCAGCCAGGCGAGCCCGGCCTTCTGGTACGGCCGCAGGGTGGCCTTCAGTTCGGCGGGCTGCTCGATCGGTTCCGCCGCGCTGTCGCGAATCCGCTGGAGCAGCCCGGTCAGCGCCGACGGAGCGGTGAACTCGATCTTTTCGCCGTCCAGCTCCAGTTCGCCGGTGAGCGCCGCGGCCAGCGCCTCGGCCCCGGACAGCTTCTTCGCCCGGTGGGCGCGCACCTTGGCGATCAGACGCGCGTCGATCTTGACCCATTTGCCCCGCAGCCGCACGAGCGGCCGCTTCGCCTCCGCGAGCGCGGTGACCTCGGCATCGGTGAGTTCCTCGTCGCCGAGGCTCATCCGCCAGTGGAACCGCAGCAGGCTCTTGAGCGTGAACTCGGGCCCGGTGACGCTGCCCGGGGCCTGCGTCGCGCTCGCCTTCGCCTTGAGCTCGCCCGCGAAGAGGTCCTTCGGCCACTGCACCTCGATGCCGGCACCGCCCAGCGCCGCGTCCCCGTGGGTCAGCAGGTCGACGACCTCGTCGTAGTCCAGCGCCAGCCCGGTGGGCGCGGCGGACTGGAGCATGCGGCCGAGCGGCGCCCACGCCCTGGCGCCCCGGCGCAGGCCGAGCAGCAGTTGTGTCTCGACCTGCTCACCCATGCGTTCCAGCACCGCCTCCGGCGCGTCCCACAGTGTCGCCGCCTCGACGATCAGGCTCGGGTCGGCGGCGCTCCGCACGGCGAGGACGGCCTCGAACGTGGGCTCGTCTTCGGGATCTTCGGGCTCGTGTACCTCCATGCGCAGGACGAGATGCGCGCCCTGGGCCTGCCGGGCGCTCAGTTCCGCCAGCCACGCGGCGCCGTCCGGCCCGACCAGCGTCGGCTCGGCGGCCGCGAACGCCGGACCGCCCGCCGCCACGCTCGCGGCGGGCGTGCGGACCAGCACGTCCGCCGTCGCGTCCCAGAGCGCGCGGATCAACGACTCCGGCGAATGCAGCCGGATCCGTTTCAGCCCGGACAACGGCAGCGCGTGCGCCTCGGGAGGCAACGCGGCGGCGAGCCCGCGCAGCATCTCCTCGTCGGCGACGTCGAGCGGGCCGACCCGCCACGAATCCACCCCGCCGGGTGAGGCCGCGGGCAGCAGCCTGCCGCGGGCGATGAGGTTCACCCCGGCCTCGGCTACGGCCGACCAGGCGGCGATGGCCGGGCTCAGCTCACCCTCCGCGGTGAGCAGCCGCGGAATCGCGCGTGACAACGGGACGAGTGCCGCGTCGACCTTCGTGCGCCGGAAGACCTTCCCCACCGGCAGCACGAGTTCGATCGCGGTGTCACCCGCTACGCCGTCTCCCCAGAGCGCCAGCACTCCGTCCCGCGGGGGATCCGAGGGGACGAAGGTGGCCTGGGTTCCTGTGCCGAACTCCACGCCCCGCACGCTAGAGCACCGGACCGACATCCCTCGGGCGGCGGTGCCATGAAAGGTCCTTTCCTGGCAAATTTTGCCAGGAAAGGACCTTTCATAGCACGCGAAAGGGGCGTGACAGGGACTTTCAGGACCGGGGCAACCCCAGCAACCGTTCGGCCGTCAGCGACAGCAGCACCTGGGTCGTCCCGCCCGCGATGCTGAGACACCGGGTCAGCAGGAACTCGTGCTGCGCCGGGTCGCCGTCCACGAGGGCGCGCTCACCGAGCGACTCCAGCGCGAACTCCGCCACCGCCTGCCGATGCCGCACGCCCAGCAATTTGCGCACACTCGACTCGGCGCCGGGGTCTTGCCCGTCGAGCCGCCGCAGCGTCGCCCGCAGATCCAGCACCGAACACGCGCTCCCGTCGGCGATCAGCGCGCCGAGTTCCTCCAGGTCGGCGCCGTCGGCCAGGGTGGAGAGAAGGTTTTCGACGCCCTCCCCCACCGCCGAACCGCTCCCGAGGGCGACCCGTTCGTTCGCCAGTGTCGTCCGCGCGAGCCGCCAGCCGCCGTCGATCTCCCCGACCACCATCTCGTCCGGGACGAACACGTCGTCGAGGAACACCTCGTTGAAGACGGCGTCGCCGGTGATCTCACGCAGGGGTCGCGTACTGATCCCGTCGGCGGTCATGTCGACCAGGAAGTAGGTGATCCCCTTGTGTTTCGGCGCGTCCGGGTCGGTGCGCGCCAGGCAGATCGCCCAGTCGGCCTCGCGCGCGAGCGAGGTCCACACCTTCTGGCCGTTGAGCAGCCATCCGCCGTCGGCACGCCGGGCCGTCGTGCGCAGCGACGCGAGATCCGAACCCGCCCCCGGCTCGCTGAACAGCTGGCACCAGGTGATCTCACCGCGCAAAGTCGGTGCGGCGAAACGTTCTCGCTGCGCCGGGGAGCCGTGTTCCAGCAACGTCGGCACGGCCCAGCCGCCGATGACCAGATCCGGACGGCGGACCCCCGCGGCGTCGAGCGCGGCGTCGATCCGCAGTTGTTCGGCGGCCGTGGCGCCCCTGCCGTACGGCGCGGGCCAATGCGGGGCCAGCAGACCCGAATCGGCCAGCGCGACCCGCCGTTCCGGCTCGGGCAGAGCGGCGATTTCGCTTACCACGTCACGGAGTTCGGCGTCTTCACCGACGTCGACGCTCAAGGTCCGGCGGTCACCGCGCAGCGCGAGTTCGGCCGCGCGACGGCGCCAGCGGGCGGAACCGCCGAGCCACTGCCGCAGGGCGACGGCGCGGCGCAGGTAGAAGTGCGCGTCATGCTCCCAGGTGAATCCGATGCCGCCGAGGACCTGGATGCAGTCCTTCGCGTTGGCCACAGCCGCGTCGAGCGCGTACGCCGCAGCCGTCGCGGCCGCGAGGGAGTGCTGCGCGGGGTCTTCGGCCGCCCTCGCCGCGTCCCACGCGAGCGCGTCGGCGGCTTCGGCCCGGCACAGCATTTCCGCGCACAGATGTTTGATCGCCTGGAACGACCCGATGGGGCGGCCGAACTGCTCCCGCACCTTCGCGTACTCGACGGCCGTCCGGAGACACCATCGGGCGATCCCCGCGGCTTCGGCGGCACCGAGTGTGGCGGCGTAGACATCCACCGGCAGCGCCTCGAAAACCGCTTCGGGCCTCACCTTTTCGCACCGGACCCGGCCGACCGGCCGCGAGAGGTCGAACGGCTCGCCCTGCCGAATGTCCATTCCGGACGCTCCGGGCGGGATGAGCGCGGACACGGTGCCGTCGGAGACCAGCGTCCACGCCGACGGGTGAACATCGAGAGCCGGTCCCGATTCGCCGTCGACCACCTCATCCGCGATACGGAAACCGCCGCCCAGCACCACCGCCAGCCGTTCGGTCCCGTCGGCGAGACCGGGCAGGATCTCCTTGGCGGTCTGGGGAACCGTCGCGAGCAACGCCCCACCCAGCGCCGTCCCGAGGACCGGCCCGGGTACGAGTGCTTCGGCTGCTTCGGCGAGCCCGGCGGCCAGATCGGCGAGCGTGCCACCGGCGCCGCCGACGTCTTCGGGAATCGCCACGCCGAACAGCCCGAGTTCCGCCAGCCCTGGCGGTGGCTCGGCGATCCGGCCACTTCGGACGGCGTCGACGGGACGGGCGGACGCCGCCCAGGCGCGGATCGACGCGGCCAGGGCCGCCTGTTCTTCGGTGAGCGCGATCGACACGGGTGAGACCTCCTCGCCGGACCTACCCGCGAGTGTAGAACGTGTTACAGTTTCTTGCCCAGTGGGTCACGTCTTGAACAGTTCGTCCGCTTAGGTACGCTACGTGAGGAAAGTGGAACAAGTTCCGACGAAGGGGGACGTGGCGATGCCAGGGAAGGCCAAGGCACCCACGAGCGCGAAGGCGCGAAGCGGCAACGGTCTCTCCGCGCTGGGCGGCGAGGAACTCGGCTCCGCGGCCCAACGCGACCGGCGGCGCCGCATCATCGACGCGACCCTGACGCTCGCCGCGAAGGGCGGGTACGACGCCGTTCAGATGCGGGCGGTCGCCGAGAAGGCGGACGTCGCGCTCGGCACGCTGTACCGCTACTTCCCCTCCAAGATCCACCTGCTGGTTTCCGGGCTGGCCAGGGAATTCGAGCGCGCGCAGGAGAAACTCGACCGCGCCGCCATCCCCGGCGACACCCCGAGCGAGCGGCTGATGTTCGTCCTCGGCCGCAACACCCGGCTGATGCAGCGGGATCCGCACCTGACCGAGGCGATGGTCCGCGCGTTCATGTTCGCCGACACGACCGCGGCCGCCGAGGTCGAACAGGTCGGGCGGCTGATGGAGAACATGTTCGCCAAGGCCATGGGCATCGAGGACCCGACCGAGGCCGATCGCGACATCTTCCACGTCATCGCCGACGTCTGGATGGCGAACCTGGTCGCCTGGGTGACCCGGCGCGCGTCGGCGGCCGACGTCGCGAACCGGCTCGAACTGTCGGTGCACCTGCTGCTGGACAAGAACGTCTGAACGCCATGAAAGGTCCTTTCCTGGCAAATTTTGCCAGGAAAGGACCTTTCATGGCGCGCGTCAGGCGGTCAGCTTCGGCAGCACGTCCCGCCCGAAGGTCTCGATGAACTCGTCCTGGTTCCGGCCCACGTTGTGGATGTAGATCCGGTTGAACCCGGCGTCGACGTACTTCTGCAGCGCCGCGCGGTGCACGTCCGGGTCGGACGAGACGACCATGCGGCCCTCGAAGTCCTCACGCCGCACCAGTTTCGCCATCTGCGCGAAATCGAACGGCGAGCGGATGTCGGCCTTCGGGAACTTCATGCCGCCGTTGGGCCACTGGTCGAGCGCGTTGGCCCACGCCGTCTCGTCGTCCTCGGCCCACGACAGGTGCACCTGCAGCAGCTTCGGCATCGAGTCCGGGTCCTTGCCCGCCTTGCGCGCGCCGGTGCCGAAGTTGTCGAGGATCCCCGCCAGCTTCTCGATCGACGCGCCCGGCGTGATCAGGCCGTCCGCGAGCTCACCGGTCTTGCGCGAGGTGTACGGACCGGCCGACGCGATGTAGATCGGCGGCGGCTCGTCCGGCAGCGTCCACAGCCGGGTGGTGTGCAGCTTGAAGAACTCGCCGCTGTGCTTGACGTCCTTGCCGGTGAACAGCTTCCGGATGACTTCGAGCGCCTCGAACATCCGCCGGACCCGCTCGGGCGCTTCGGGCCAGTAGCCGCCGATGATGTGCTCGTTGAGCGCTTCGCCGGACCCGATACCGAGCCACGTCCGGCCAGGATAGGTCGCCTCCAGCGTCGCCGCGGCCTGCGCGACCATCGACGGGTGCAGCCGGAACGACGGGCACGTCACGCCCGGCCCGAGGTCGCCCGTGGTGTTCTCCGCCAACGACGCGAGCACGCTCCATACGAACGACGCTTCACCCTGTTGAGGGACCCACGGCTGGAAGTGGTCGGCCGCCATCTGGCCGGAGAACCCGTGCTGTTCGGCCAGCGCGGCCAGCCGGATCGACTCGCGCGGAGAGAACTGCTCCAACGCCGCGGCCAAGCCGATTTGAACCTCAGTCACGCCTGCTGCCCCTTTCGAAAGCTCTCGGCGACCTTCGCGAACTGGTCGAGTCGGTCCAGTGTCGCCGCTTCGGGCTCGGTCGGCAGGAAGAGCGTCGCCTCGTCGACGCCGCCCTCGGCGAGCCTGGCCAGCGCGTCCTCTTCCGGCGTGGCACCGAAGGCCGAGAACTTGATGTCTTCGCGCCCTTGGTCGGCCAGCCACTGACGGGCCCGGCGAAGCTCCTCCGGCGGGGTGTACGCGTGCGGCAGCCAGCCGTCGCCGTACTTGGCGATCCGCTGCATCGCCTTCTCCCCCGCGCCGCCGATGTAGATGGGCGGATGCGGTTTCTGCACCGGCTTCGGCCACGCGAAGATCGGGTCGAAGTCGACGTGCTCGCCGTGGAATTCGGCCTCGTCCTTCGTCCAGATCTCCTTCAGCGCGGCGAGCTGCTCGTCGACGAGCGCGCCGCGGGTGCGCGGATCCGTGCCGTGATTGCGCATTTCCTCCCGGTTCCAGCCGACGCCGACGCCGAAGACGAACCGGCCTCGCGAAACCAAGTCCAGCGAAGCGACCTCCTTCGCCGTGTGGATGACGTCGCGCTGCTGAAGCAACGCGACGCCCGTCCCCAGCTTCAGGGTCGACGTGGCCCCGGCCGCCGCCGTCAGCGCGACGAACGGGTCCAGGGTCCGGTAGTACACGCGCGGCAGTTCGCCACCGCCCGGATAGGGCGTTTCCCGGCTGACCGGGATGTGCGAATGCTCCGCGAGGTGGAGCGAGCTGAACCCGCGCTCTTCGGCTGCTGCGGCGAGGACGTCCGGCCTGATGCCTTCATCGGTGATGAAGGTGGCGATTCCGATCTCCATGACCGGTAACTACCCGGACACGCGCCGCGATATTCCCGTGCCGCTAGACGTTGCGCCGGTACTGCCCGCCCACTTCGAAGAACGCCTCGGTGATCTGGCCGAGCGAGCACACCCGCGCCGCGTCCATCAGGACACCGAACAGGTTGCCGCCGCGGGTCGCGGCCTCGCGCAGCGTCTTGAGCGCGACCTGCGCCTCGGCGTGGTGACGGTTCTGGAAGTCCTCGAGCCGCTCCAGCTGCGAACGCTTCTCGTCCTCGGTCGCCCGCGCGAGTTCCACCTCGACGTCGTTCTCGCCGCCGTTCGGGTTGCGGAAGGTGTTGACGCCGACGATCGGCAGCGTGCCGTCGTGCTTCTGGCGTTCGTACAGGATCGACTCGTCCTGGATCTTGCCGCGCTGGTAACCGGTCTCCATCGCGCCCAGCACGCCGCCGCGCTCGGAGATCCGGTCGAATTCCAGCAGCACGGCCTCTTCGACCAGGTCGGTCAGCTCGTCGATGATGAACGAGCCCTGCAGCGGGTTCTCGTTCTTCGACAGGCCCCACTCCTTGTTGATGATCATCTGGATGGCCATCGCGCGCCGCACCGAGCTCTCCGACGGCGTCGTGATCGCCTCGTCGAAAGCGTTGGTGTGCAAGGAGTTCGCGTTGTCGTACAGCGCGCACAGCGCCTGCAGCGTGGTACGGATGTCGTTGAAGCTCATCTCCTGCGCGTGCAGCGACCGGCCGGAGGTCTGCACGTGGTACTTGAGCTTCTGCGAGCGCTCGTTGGCGCCGTAGCGCTCCCGCATCGCGACGGCCCAGATCCGGCGCGCGACCCGGCCCAGCACCGAGTACTCGGCGTCCATTCCGTTGGAGAAGAAGAACGACAGGTTCGGCGCGAAGTCGTCGATGTCCATCCCGCGCGCGAGGTAGCTCTCGACGTAGGTGAAACCGTTCGACAGGGTGAACGCCAGCTGCGAGATCGGGTTCGCCCCGGCCTCGGCGATGTGGTAGCCGGAGATCGACACCGAGTAGAAGTTCCGGACGCCGTGCTCGATGAACCATTCCTGGATGTCGGCCATCATGCGCAGGCTGAACTCGGTGGAGAAGATGCAGGTGTTCTGCCCCTGGTCCTCCTTGAGGATGTCCGCCTGCACGGTGCCGCGGACGTTGCGCAGCGCCCATTCGCGCAGTTCGGCGGCCTCGGTTTCGGACGGCTCGCGGCCGTGCTCGGCCTTGAACGCCTCGACGCGCTGGTCGATCGCGGTGTTGAGGAAGAACGCGAGGATCGTCGGCGCCGGTCCGTTGATCGTCATCGACACCGAGGTGCTCGGCGACGTCAGATCGAAGCCGTCGTAGAGCACCTCCATGTCCTCCAGCGTCGCGATGGAGACGCCCGAGGTGCCGACCTTGCCGTAGATGTCGGGGCGGGTGTGCGGGTCGTGCCCGTACAGCGTCACCGAGTCGAAGGCGGTCGAAAGGCGCTTCGCGTCGGAATCGGCCGAGAGGAGCTTGAACCGCTTGTTGGTCCGGAACGGGTCGCCCTCGCCGGCGAACATGCGCGCCGGGTCCTCACCCTCGCGTTTGAACGGGAAGACACCCGCGGTGTAAGGGAAGTATCCGGGCAGGTGCTCGCGGCGCAGGAACGACAGCAGCTCCCCTGATTCGGTGTAGCGCGGCAGCGCCACGCGCGGGATCCGGTTGCCGGACAGCGTGTCGCGCCAGAGCTGGGTGTGCAGCTCCTTGTCGCGGATCTTCACGACCAGCTCGTCGGCGCGGTAGGACTCGGCCAGCTCCTGGAAGCGCGCCAGGAGATTCGTCGATTCTCCGTCCACATCGGACTCGGCGGCGGCGAGCAGGCCGTCGAGCGCGTCGGTGCTCGCGTCGACGGCGGCCAGCGCCTCCTTGGCGGCGGCGAGGTGCTCGCGTTTGCGCAGCGCGGCGACCTGCTGCTCGGTCTTGGTGTGGTAACCGCGAACGGTCTCGGAGATCTCCGCGAGATAGCGCGTCCGGTTCGCCGGGATGATCGTGCTGGCGTCGGTGGAGACCTTGCCCTCGACCTTCGGGAGCACGCCGGGCGACACGGTCAGCCCGCGTTCGGCGAGGGTGTCGCGCAGGTGCTGGTAGAGCGCGGTGACGCCGTCGTCGTTGAACTTCGCGGCGCTGGTGCCGTAGACCGGCATGTCCTCGGGCGAGGAGCTGAACGCTTCGCGGTTGCGCACGAGCTGGCGCGCGACATCACGACGGGCGTCTTCGGCGCCGCGGCGCTCGAACTTGTTGATCGCCACCGCGTCGGCGAAGTCGAGCATGTCGATCTTCTCCAGCTGCGACGCCGCGCCGAACTCCGGCGTCATGACGTACAGCGACTGGTCCACGTAGTCGACGATGCCGGCGTCGCCCTGGCCGATACCGGGCGTCTCGACGATCACGAGATCGAAGCCCGCCGCCTTGCAGGCGAGGATGGACTCGGAAAGCCCGGTGGGGATCTCGCCACTGGTGGTCCGCGTGGCGAGGGACCGGAAGTAGACCGGGCTGCCGTCGAGGCAGTTCATCCGGATGCGGTCGCCGAGCAGCGCTCCCCCACCCTTGCGGCGCGACGGGTCGACGGCCAGCACGGCGATGCGGAGCTTGTCCTCCTGATCCAGCCGGAACCGGCGGATCAGCTCGTCGGTGAGCGACGACTTGCCCGAACCACCGGTACCGGTGATGCCGAGGACCGGCACGGTCCGCGACTTGGCGGTCTCCGTGATCTTGTCGAGCAGGTCCTGCGGCAGCGACTCGCGCTGGAGCTGCGTGATGACCCGGGACAACGCCGGGATGTCACCCGAAAGCAGTTTGTCGATCGATCCGGGCGATTGTGCCGCGAGATCGGTGTCACAGGCCTTGATCATCAGGTTGATCATGCCCGGGAGGCCCATCTCGTAGCCGTCTTCCGGCGAGAAGATCCGCGCGACACCCCGCGAGTGCAGCAGGTCGATCTCCTCGCGGACGATGACGCCGCCACCGCCGCCGAACACCTTGATATGCCCCGCGCCGCGCTCGTTGAGCAGCTCGACCAGGTACGAGAAGTACTCGACGTGCCCGCCCTGGTAGGCGCTGATGGCCACACCTTGGACGTCCTCGGCGATGGCCGCGGTGGCGACCTCGTCGACCGACCGGTTGTGCCCGAGGTGCACGACCTCCGCGCCCTGCGACTGCAGGATCCGCCGCATGATGTTGATGGACGCGTCGTGTCCGTCGAAGAGGCTCGACGCCGTCACGAAGCGAACGGGGTTCACGGGCCGGTGCAGGTCGCTGCTCATCCCTCCAAAATACTAGGACTTCCTACTGTTTTAAACCCATCCACTCCCGTGATGACGCTCTCACTCGTCCTTGACAGATCAACGCGCACCAGTATATTCAACCCGAAGGTTAAACAACCGATTGATTGAGCAGCGATGACCACTGATCAGCTCAGCGCCACGTTCGCCGCACTGGCGGACCCCACCCGGCGGGCGATCCTCGCCCGGCTCGCCACCGGCGAGGCCAGTGTCAACGAGCTGGCCGAACCCTTTCCGGTCAGCCTCCAAGCCGTCTCGAAACACCTCAAGGTCCTCGAGCGCGCGGGCTTGATCAGCCGGAGCCGGACCGCGCAATGGCGGCCCTGCCGGCTGGAGGCCGCCCCGCTCGGCGACGTCTCCGAGTGGGTCGAGCGCTACCGGCGCTTCTGGGAAGGCGGTTTCGACCGCATGGAAGAACACCTGGCGGAACTGAGGAAAGGCGAACGAAATGACTGAGACCGTCACCCTGCCGGAAGTCGTCTCGGCGGCCGAATGGCAGATCGCCCGAGACGCGTTGCTGGCCAAGGAAAAGGAGCTCACCCGCGCGGCGGACGCGATCGCCGCCGAGCGGCGACGGCTGCCGATGGTCCGCTTCGACAGCACCTACGAGTTCGACGGGCCCCAGGGCCGGGTCACCCTCCTCGACCTGTTCGAGGGACGGCGGCAGCTGATCGTCTACCACTTCATGCTCGGCCCCGGGCAGAAGGCGGGCTGCCCCGGCTGCTCGATGCTCGTGGACAACATCGGCCACCCCGCCCATCTGCACGCCCGCGACACCACGCTGTACGTGGTCGCGCCGGCGACGCTGCCCGAGATCGAGCGGTACAAGGAGCGCATGGGCTGGACCATGCCCTGGGTCTCGACCGTCGACTCCTTCAACCCGGACTCCGGTATCGACGGCGGCTTCGGCGTCAGCGTCTTCCTGCGCGACGGCGACGACGTGTTCCGCACGTACTTCACCACCGGCCGCGGCGCGGATCAGCTGGTGGGGACGCTGCGCTACCTGGACCTGACGCCGTTCGGGCGGCAGGAGGCCTGGGAGGAGGACGGCCGCGGGACCGACGGCCCCGGGCACTGGTGGAAGCGCCACGACGAGTACTGAGCCTCCCGCATTTAGTCCTCTGAATGCGCCCAGGCGCATTCAGAGGACTAAATGCGGGAAGGTGTGTCGAGAACCTGGCGGCCGCTCCGACCCCTTGGTGTCAGGCGCCCGGGAGGCGGGCGCCACACCGAAGGGATCAAGCCATGCGCAAGCTCGTCTACGCCGTCCACACCTCGCTCGACGGCCACATCGAAGGCCCGAAGGGCGAGTTCGACTGGGCCGAGATGGGCTCCGACCTGTCCGGCCACTCCAAGGAACTCACCGGCCGCGCCGACACGCTCGTCTACGGGCGGCGCGTCTGGGAGATGATGTCGTCGTACTGGCCGGAGGCCGAGACGATCTCGGACCACCCGCACGACCTGGAGTACGCCCCGATCTGGCGCGAGACGCCGAAGATCGTGTTCTCCCGGACCCTGGACAAGGCCGGCTGGAACACCGAGGTGATCGGCGGTGACCTCACCGAACAGGTCACCGAACTCAAAAGCAGGCCCGGTAAGGATCTGCTGCTGATGGGCGGGGCCGAACTCGCCACCGCGCTGTCGGACCGCGGCCTGATCGACGAGGCCCACGTCGTCGTGCACCCGGTGGTGCTCGGCGGCGGCAAGCAGCTGTTCGGCGGCGGCGTGCGCACGAACCTGCGGCTGACCGGAACCCGGACGATGGACGGGCGCGCGGTCCTGCTGACCTACGAAAAGGCGTGAAACCTGGGCGGCAGCCCCTACGCTGCCGCCGTCAGGATCACCTCGCGTTGCTCGCCCGCAACGCGATCCACTGCCGCATCGCGTACTCGACGAGCGTGATCAGCGTCTGCTTCGTCGACTCCCGCTCCCGCGCGTCACACCGGACGATCGGGATGTTGGGGTCGATCGACAGCGCTTCACGCACGTCGTTGATGTCGTGCTCGAGGATGCCGTCGAAGGTGTTCACCCCGACGATATAGGGCAGGCCCCGGTCCTCGAAGAAGTCGATCGGCGCGAACGAATCGGCCAGCCGTCGCGTGTCGGCCAGCACCACGGCGCCGATCGCGCCGCGGACGAGGTCGTCCCACATGAACCAGAACCGCTGCTGCCCGGGCGTGCCGAACAGGTAGAGGATCAGGTCCGCGTCCAGGGAGACCCGGCCGAAGTCCATCGCGACCGTGGTGGTCGATTTGTTGGGCGTCTGGTCGAGGTTGTCGATCCCCCGACTGGCGTCCGTCATCATCGCCTCGGTGGTGAGCGGGACGATCTCCGACACCGAACCGACGAAGGTCGTCTTGCCCGCACCGAAGCCACCCGCCACGACGATCTTCGCGGATGTCATGGTCGGGGGCGCGGTTTCCCGCGGTGCCTTAAAGCCGACGGAGTCCACTCAAAACCCTTTCCATCAACACCAGATGTGCCTCGGCGCCGTCATTGCCCGAAATCGTCTTGTGCACGCTGACCAGCCCCGCGTCCGCCGCGTCGCTGATCAGCACGCGTGCCACACCCAGTGGTACGCGCAGGGTAGCCGCGATCTCGGCGACCGAACGCGGGGTGCGGCACTCCTCGATGATCGAAACGCACTCGATCTGGTCCGCGGCCACCGCGGGGAGGCTACCCGCCGCGACATGGTCCTTGGTGGAGATGAGGGTCTCCAGCTCGAGAGCGTAGTTCGCCTTGGTCCGGCCCCCGGTGAGGGCATAGGGACGGACGATCGCCGTCTCTTCGAGCGGCGACGGCGCCTGCTCGAAGACGGCGGGCATGATGAACTCGCCGCTGGGTGGGCCCGGGTCGAAAAGACCACCTGGTCTCGGCCCGACGGCACCTGCGCCGCTGTCGGGTGGAGAGGCAAGTGAGGTCACGCGGTCTCCTTGATCGGTCGGCTGCGGGACTGCCGGTTCCCCGGTGGCGTGTGCCCCGCCCACCTGGGAATCCTCTGACTGCTTGCTCTTCTTGCGCTTCCGACGACCACGACCCGAATCCAAGGTGAAGCCGTTGAGGACGTCGGCGAACGTGCCGTCGTCCCGTGAACCGGCGGCATTGGCGGCCCCCGGGTGCGGAGGCTGGTGTTCACCCGTCCCCGGCGGTTCGCCGAAGGATCCGGATCCGGTGCTCATCGGGACATCATCCCACCGGTTCGCCGATCAGCGACCCACCGGCGCCCTGCAATTGTGCGCGGAGTTCCGGGGTGAGGATCTGGCCGACGCGATCGACGAGCATCGTCATCTCGTAGGCGACCTGTCCGATGTCGCAGTTGGGGGCGGCGAGGATGGCCAGGCAGGAGCCGTCACTGATGGACATCAGCACCATGATGCCGAGTTCCATCTCGACGACGGTCTCGTTGACCGCGCCCGCCTCGAAGCAGCGCGCGGCGCCCTGGGTCAGGCTCACCAGGCCGGACGCGACGGCGGCCAGCTGATCGGCGCGGTCCAGCGGAAGCCTGCTGGACGCGGTGAGCAGGAGGCCGTCCGCCGACACGACCACGGCGTGCGCCACTCCGGGTACCCGCTCGGCGAAGTCGTTCACCAGCCACCCGAACTGGTTCTGCTGGGGCTGGGCCGGGTTCGGCGAGGTCATTCACCCTCCAGGGTTTCGTGGTTGCCTTCGGTCGCCTGGGCTGTGTGGTGCCGTCCGCGCTGGATGCCCTGCTGGAAACTGCTCAGGCGACCGCGCACGTCGTGCGCGTCTCGCTGTGGTCGGGGGGTGACCGCCCCGGCGGGCGGTCCCGCGCTGCCCGGGAGCAGCTGCTCCCCGCGACGGCGCCTGGGTAATCCTGCCGAAGTCATCCGCGAGGGCACGGACTGGGACACCGCTTGGGCGGCTTTCCAGCCCTCGTCGGAGCCGAAGTTCCAGGCGTCCGTCCGCTCGGTGGCGGCGACCGGGTCCGGTTCCGGGCTCGCTGCCTGCGGTTTCCTGCTCGGCAACGCGGCGGGCGGGGCCGCCGGACGCTCGGCCGTCTCCGGCGCCTTCACGGGCTCGGGAGCCTTCGACGCTTCAGGTGCCTTCGACGGCTCGGGTGCCTTCGCGGGCTCGGGCTTCGTGTCCGGCTGGGCGGTCGCCGTCTCGGCGGCGGCCGGCGTGGCCTTGTCCGCCGCTTCCTTGCGGCCTCGTTTGACGCCCTGCTGGAAGCTGCTCAGGCGGCCGCGCACGTTCGCCGGGTCGCGGACCGGCAGTTCCGCTTTGGCGGCGGGTTCGGCGGCCGGGACCGACGACGCCGCGCTGCCCGGCAGAAGCTGCTCGCCCTTGCGGCGACGCGGCAACCCGGCCTGGGTGAACGTCGACGGGGCGTTCTGGGAGACCTCCTGCACCGTGCGGAAGGCCTTGTCGCTGGCGAAGTCCCAGTTGCGGGCCTCCTGCTCGGCGGTGGGAGCGGCCTCGGCCGCCTTCTCCGCTTCGGGCTCCTTCGTCCCCGGCTTCTCCTTCTTGGCCGCGGGTTCCGCCGCGGGCTTTTCCGGAGCGGGCGCGGGCGAACGGAACCACGCCGAGAGCATCTCGTCGAAGATCGGCGTCGTCTCCGATTTGGGCGCCGCGGTCGGCGCCGCCGGTGCGGCGGGCGCCGGGGTGGCCGCCTGGTTCCACCACTCGCTCAGCGTCGTGTTGTTCTTGGCCTCGAACAGTTCCTTGCCGCTGGGCAGATCACCGTCCGCCGGGGCGGGCTTGTCCGCCTCCTTGGCGACCGGCTCGGGCTCGGCGGCGGGTTCCGGTTCGGGACGGCGGGGCTCCGGCGCGGGCGGCGGCGTCTCGTCCCTGGGAATCGGGCTGAACAGCGCCGTCCCCGAGATCTCCAGATCGGACGGCGGCCGTGCCTCCTGGGGGTGGCTGTGCCCGTTCACCCCGGATTTGGTGTGCCCGGCCAGATCGCCTGCCGACGGCCACCGCTCGCCGCCCTGCGACGGGACGCTCGGCATCGCCGGGCGCGAACCGTTCGTGGGCCGCTGGCGGCGGGGCAGGCCGCCCGGCTGCTGCGGCGGCAACGGCGCGAGACGCTGGGTGATCGGGCCGGTCGCGGGGCCGGGGTCTCCCCCGGGCGGGGCCATCACCAGATCCGCCGGGACCGAGACGGTGGCGCGCACGCCGACGATGTCCTTGCCGCCGTGCAGCGAGACCCCGATGCGGTGCCTGCTGGCCAGTCGTCCGACGACGAACAGGCCCATCCGGCGCGAAGTGGTGAGGTCGACGTTGGGGGCTTCGGTGAGCCGGGCGTTGGCCTCGGCGACCTCGGCCTCGTTCATGCCGATGCCCTTGTCGAGGATGTCGATGCCGAACGAGCCGTCTTCGACGAGCCTGGTCGCGACGGTCACCTGGGTCTCCGGCGCGGAGAACGCCGTGGCGTTGTCCAGGAGTTCGGCGATCAGGCGCATCAGGTCGTTGGCCGCGTACCCGACCAGCCGCACCGGCGGCGGGTTCTGCACGGTGACCCGTTGGTACTGCTCGATCTCGGACACCGCCGCGCGCACGACGTCGGTCGCGGAGACGGGCTGGCCGGACCGCCTGCCCGGCTCGGCGCCGGAGAGGACCATCAGGTTCTCGTTGTTGCGGCGCATCCGGGTGGCGAGGTGGTCCAGCTGGAACAGCGTGGCCAGCTGATCGGCGTCCTCTTCGTCGCGCTCCAGCCGCTCGATCAGCTGCAGCTGCCGCTGCACGAGGCTCTGGCTGCGGCGGGAGAGGTTGACGAACACATTGCTGTAGCCGGTGCGCATCGAGGCCTGCTCGGTGGCCAGGCGCAGCGCCTGGTGGTGCACCTTGTCGAAGGCCCTGGCGACCTCGCCGATCTCGTCGTCGCTGCCGACCGGGACCGGCCGCACGTCGGTGCCCTGCGAACGACCCTCCTGGATGTTGCGGACCGCGTCGGGCAGCTGCTTCTCGGCGACGTCGAGTGCGCTGGCGCGCAACACCTTCAGCGAACGCAGCAGCTGGCGGGTGATGAGGAAGACGACGGCGACGGCGAGCACCATCGCGCCGAACAGCAGGACCGCGAGCAGACCCGCGCCGCTGCTGGCGTCGTCGACCAGTTCGGCCGACACCGCGCTCGTCTCGGCGCCGAATTTGTTCGCGACCTCGCCGACCTTGCCGATCACCGCGGTCGACGCGTCGGTCCAGCCCTGCGCGGACAACGTGCGGAACGCTTGCACCGACGGGGTTCCCTGCTCGCCGAGCGCGGTTTTCGCCAGCCTGTCACGGTTTTCCATCGCCTGGTCGGTGACGGCGGCGCCGAACTCCTGGCGCTGCCGTTCCGACGCGGCGGCGCGGAAGTCGGTGAGCCGGTCGGTCAGCCGGAGTTCGGCGGTGCGCAGCTGGTCGAGCTCGCTCGGCGCGAGGCTCGACCGCGCGATGCCGAAGGAGACCAGCGCCTGGCTCAGCGACAGTTGTTCCTTCATCACGGCGAGGTCGTGCAGCGCCGTCGGGGTGCCGCCGAGGTCGTCCTGGCTGGCGCCTGCCGCCAGCGCGGTGTCGAGGGCGAGCAGCGCGGTGGTCACCTCGGTGTACTCGCCGATCGCCTGGACGGGGTCGAGCTGGCCGGAGGACGCCCGCTGCCGGATGTCGGGCAGCCGGTCGAGCTGGGCGGCCGCGGCTTCACGCGCCTGACGGAGCGACGGCTCGTTCTCCACCGCCCGGGACGCGGCGGCACCGTAGAGCGGGATGGCGGTGTCGACGTCGGCGCGGGCCGAGCCGAGCTCCAGGGTCCCGCCGACGGTGCCGGCGGTCAGCCCGGCGGCGGACTGGGTGCGTTCGCGGCCGAGGCCGTCGGCGAGGGTGCGGATGTGCCCGCTCAGCGCGACGAGGCGGTCGAGCCGCTGGTAGCCGTCGGAACGGCCGACCTGGCCGGCGATGGTGGCGATGCCCAGTGCCAGCGCGATGAGGATCGGCACCAGCGTCACGGCCGACAGCTTCACCGGCAGGCTCCAGTCCCGCCAGCGCACGAGCGTGCGCCAGCCGGTGGCCCACCGAGATGGCCGGGGAGTGCGTCCCAGCAGCTCCCCGACCGGCACTTGGCCTTCTCCTGCAACGGTCACGTAGGTGACTCCCTGTCCGGCGTCCTGGCACGGTCTGAGGCGTCCGTTCCCGCGAGGTACCTGCCTGCGGGAAACTCGACCCCGGCCTGACCACGTGATCGATCGCGACGTGAAGGACCTCGTCCGGCGATCCTGGCGCTCCCAGTGTCCCCAGGAACACCGGTCCGTGCCGGGAGGTCTTGCACCTGCACGTGCAGGTCGCAACCTGCGAAGTGCATGGTCGTCGAGATCAACTTTTCTTTGCCAATCGATCACTGCGGGTCGGCCGGGCCAAAGAATCGTACACCAATCCGGGTGCCGTCAATTCCGTTCAGTACACGGGTGCTGACCAGCGAAAAGTGTGCTTCCGAACGATCCGCGGGGCCCGAAAACCGCCCGTGCGTCACAAACGAGGGAATTCCGGTTACGGGTTGCGCGGATGCACAGGGTGTCCTAATCACCCGATCAGCCTACGTACGGTAGCCGCGTCGCCCGGTCGAACTACTTTCCGTGCCCCCAACGGGTGGGTCAAGCCCAAATATGTGCCCGATGTTGTGGCCTTGCCGCCCAAGCCGGTTCGATGTCGCCCGACATGGTGATTTCTTTCGAGACACCCGGTGAAGCGGGGGATCTTCCCCGGTCCGGGATGGCGGGCACGGTATCGAAACCCGGCGCCTGCCGGTAGCAAAATTACGATCTGTCACCACTTTGAGCGACAGAGCGTGGTCGTCGTCCATCGTTTGCCGCAGTGGGCCGTTCGGGCGACGACCGCGCGTGACAACTCGGCTCACTATGACGAGTGAGAAGGCCGGTTCATTCCGGCCGAAACGATTTTCCGAAACACTAATACTAGGTAAAACCGAATACCGGCTCACGCCTTCGCGGAACCGGGGTCGCCTATTCAGAGCGGGTGAAGCCGTAGTTAGTATGTGCGCTCCCCGTACCGCGCCACGGATGCAAGCCCCGGAGGAACCCATGCCCGACGTCGCGCGTCCCTACGCGGCGAGCAACGCCCTGGAGGACACCGGGCAGATGCCCGCGCTGTTCGTCCGCGAGCGCCAGCGCCAGTCCGCTCCCCCGCCACCGCGCCCGGTCGGCCCGGACTTCGACCGGATCCAGCACGGCAAGGAGTTCGTCGCGCTGCGCAAGACCTTCCGGCGGTTCGTGTTCCCGATGAGCGTGCTGTTCTTCACCTGGTACATGACGTTCGTGCTGCTGGCGGCCTACGCCCACGACTTCATGAGCCGGAAGGTGTGGGGCGAGGTCAACGTCGGCATCCTGCTCGGGCTCGGCCAGTTCGCCAGCACGATCCTGATCACGATCGCCTACCTGAAGTTCGCGAACAAGCGGCTCGACCCCAAGGTCGAGGCGCTGCGTGCCTCCGTCGGAGCGGGTGAGCGATGAGCATCCCCGACAACAACCCGGTGCTGAACATCGCGGTCTTCGCGCTGTTCGTCGCGATCACCCTGTACGTGGTGTACCGCGTCAGCACGCGCAACTCCTCCACTTCGGACTACTACGCGGCGGGCAGCGCCTTCACCGGACGCCAGAACGGCATCGCCCTGTCGGGTGACTTCCTTTCGGCGGCGTCGTTCCTCGGGATCGCCGGCGCGATCGCGATCCACGGCTACGACGGGTTCCTGTACTCGATCGGGTTCCTCGTCGCGTGGATGGTCGACCTGCTGCTGATCGCGGAACTGCTGCGCAACACCGGCCGCTTCACCATGGGCGACGTGCTGAGCTTCCGGATGAAGCAGCGCCCGGTCCGCGCCGCGGCCGCGACGTCGACCCTGGTGATCTCCTTCTTCTACATGCTCGCGCAGATGGCGGGCGCCGGTGGCCTGGTGGCGCTGCTGCTGGACATCCACGGCGGTATCGGCCAGGCGCTCGTGATCGGCGTCGTCGGCGTGATCATGGTGCTGTACGTGCTGGTCGGCGGGATGAAGGGCACCACGTGGGTGCAGATCATCAAGGCGACCATCCTGCTGCTGACCGGTGCGCTGATCACCGTGTTCCTGTTCGGCAAGTTCGGTTTCAGCTTCTCGAACCTGCTCTCGGCCGCCGCCGACAACAGCCCGCTCGGCGACGAACTGCTGGAGCCGGGCGGTTCCTACGGCAAGAGCGAGGTCACGAAGCTCGACTTCGTCTCGCTGGCGCTGGCACTGGTCCTGGGCGCCGCCGCGCTTCCGCACGTGCTGATGCGCTTCTACACGGTGCCGAACTCGCGCGAGGCGCGCCGCTCGGTGGTGTGGGCGACCGCGTGCATGACGATCTTCTACCTCTGCACGCTGGTCATCGGCTTCGGCGCGGCCGCGCTGGTCGGCCCGGAGACGATCAAGAACGCGCCCGGCGGGGAGAACTCGGCGGCGCCGCTGCTCGCGCTGAACATCGGCGGCACCCTCCTGCTCGGCATCGTCTCGGCGGTGGCCTTCGCGACCATCCTCGCCGTCGTCGCCGGGCTGACGATCACCGCTTCGGCGTCCTTCGCGCACGACGTGTACGCCAACATCTTCAAGCGCGGCAAGGCGGAACCGGCCGCGGAGGTCCGCGTCGCGCGGCTGACCGCGGTCGCCGTCGGGGCGTTCGCGATCATCGGCGGCATCCTGGCGAACGGGCAGAACATCGCGTTCCTGGTGGCGCTGGCGTTCGCCGTCGCGGCGTCGGCGAACCTCTCGACGCTGCTGTACTCGTTGTTCTGGAAACGCTTCAACACCACCGGAACCCTGTGGGGCATCTACGGCGGGCTGATCGCCAGCCTGGTGCTCGTGTTCTTCTCGCCGGTGATGTCCGGTGCCGCGGACTCGATCATCTCCGGCGTCGACTTCCACTGGTTCCCGTTGAAGAACCCGGGTCTGGTGTCGATCCCGTTCTCGTTCCTGTGCGGGTTCGTGGGCACCTTCGTCGGCCGGTCGAAGGCCGATCCGGTCAAGCACGCGGAGATGGAGGTGCGGTCCCTCACCGGGATCGGCTCCTGACGCTCTCGTGAGTGGCGAGGACGGTTCTAACCGTCCTCGCCACTCACGAGCCAGGACCTCATGGCACCCGGAGACCGTCCAGCACGATCGCGAGAAGCCGCTTCGTGTCCTCCTCCGAAGCCTTGCTCGCGGCCGAACCCACCCCGTGGCCCAGCCGCAGGATGTCGGTGCCGGTGACGTCGGGCCGGAGCACGCCTTCCTCCTGGGCGGCCTTCACGATCGTGTCCGAAGCGGCCCGTAGCCGCGACTGACACCAGCCGAAGACCTCGGAGCCGGCGTCGACCGACGCCTTGAGCGTCATCGCGAGGCCGTGCTTTTCGACCACGTAGATGACGTGCGTGGCCAGCCACGTCTCGAGCGCCTTCCCCGGCGGCAACTCGTCGAGCAGGTCGTACGCCTGCTGCGCCAGCCCGTCGATCTCGTCGCGGTAGACGGCCTCGATCAGCTTGTCGCGCGTCGGGAAGTGCCGGTACAACGTGCCCGCGCCGACCCCGGCGCGTTTGGCGATGTCGTCGGCGGGCACGTCCACGCCGTCGGCGGTGAACGCCTCCTTAGCCACGGCCACGATGCGCTCGTAGTTGCGCCGCGCGTCCGCACGCATGGGGCGGGCCGGATCGGCCGTGACCATCTGCACCTCCTCGGGCGACGAAAACGGAGACGTTCTCCGAATTCACTTGCGTAAGCGGAGACTGTCTCCATATCATCGCTCACGACCTCAAGTGGAGAGTCTCTCCGCTTCATCTCGTTACGTCTTCGGAGTATTCCTTGACCGAACGAACCCTGCGTGCCGAGCCTAGGCCGGAGACGGCCGGGTCCCCACCACCTCCGCATCGGCTGGTCCTCCCGATCATCCTGACCTGCCAGCTCATGCTCATCCTCGACGCGACGGTGATGAACGTCGCGCTCCCCCGCATCCAGTCCGAACTGGGCTTCACCGACACCGGCCTGTCCTGGGTGATGACGGCGTACAGCCTGGTCTTCGGCGGCTTGCTGCTGCTCGGCGGCCGGGCGGGCGACCTGTTCGGCCGTCGCCGGACCTTCGTCGCCGGCGCGGCCGTGTTCACCGCCGCCTCCCTGCTCGGCGGCCTCGCCGGTTCGGCGGAACTGCTGATCGCCGCCCGGGTCGCGCAGGGCGTCGGCGCCGCGCTCGCCGGGCCGAGCACGCTGGCGCTGATCACCAGCACGTTCACCGAAGCCAAGGCGCGGGTGCGCGCGCTGGCGTTGTTCTCCGCGATGTCCAGCAGCGGTTTCGCGATCGGCCTGCTGCTCGGCGGGCTGCTGACCGAATGGATCTCGTGGCGGGCGGCGCTGTACATCAACGTCCCGTTCGGGCTCGCGATCGTCCTGCTCACTTCGCGGTACGTGGCCGATCCACCGCGGCGGCGCGCCCGGCTGGACCTTCCCTGCGCGTTCACCGGCACCCTCGGTGTCGGCTCGCTCGTCTTCGCCTTCACCCACGCCGCTTCGCACGGCTGGGGCGACACGATCACCCTCGGCAGCCTCGCCGCCGGGCTGGCCTTGCTGGCCGCCTTCGTCACCATCGAGACCAGGGTGAGCGAGCCGTTGATCCCGTTGCGCCTGTTCGCCGAACGCGACCGTGCCGCGGCCTACGTCAACTTCTTCCTCGGGCCGATGGCGATGATGTCGATGTTCTTCTTCCTGACCCAGTTCCTGCAGGACATCGCGGGTTTCGCCGCGTTGGAGACCGGCTTCGCGTTCCTGCCGATGGCGGTCTGCATGTTCCTGTTGAGCAGGCTGATCCCGAAGCTGCTCCCCCGGTTCGGGCCGAAACCGCTCGCGCTCACCGGGACCGCGCTGATGACCGGCGGGGTCGTCTGGCTGACCACGCTCGCCACGGACAGCGGCTACTTCTCGCATCTGCTGGGGCCGATGCTGCTGATGGGCGTGGGCGCGGGGCTGGCGTTCTCCCCGCTCAGCGTGATCATCATGGCGACCGTGCCCACCGACGACGCGGGTGCCGCGGGCGGCGCGTTGCAGACGTTGCAGCAGGTCGGGGCGACCTTGGGACTGGCGATCCTGATCACCGTGTTCGGCGCGGTGACCCGGACCCCGGCCGGAAGCCCGGCCGAGACCACCGTCGACGGGATGACCGCGGCCTTCACCGTCGCCGCCGTGGTGACGGCGCTGTCCTTCCTGGTGGCGCTGACCTTCCGGCGCCGGGCTTAGAGCTTCGCGCCCGCCTGGACCTTGTGCGTGACCTTGCGCTCCATCACGAACGAGAAGAACGGGATGCAGCCGGCGATCAGCACGAGCAAGGTGCCCTTCATCGACCAGCGGGCCTTGATCGCGAGGTCGACCGCGAGCAGCAGGTAGATCAGGTAGAGCCCGCCGTGGACCATGGGGATCATCTTCACGAACCGGGGAAGTTCCACGCGGAAGACGTACTGCAGCAGCATCTCGACGACCAGCCCGAGGAGGGCCACACCGGTGGCGTACGCCGCGACGCGGAACCGGATCAGCGGTCCGCCCAGCGAGACCGGGCGGGCCGGGGCGGCGTCGTCAGTTCGGGTGGTCATAGGGTCTCGAACCTCTCTGGGGACTACTTGTCGCGGGCGTTGAGTTCGCGCAGGTACCTGTTGTACGCGGCGAGCTCGTCGTCCTCGGGGGGCGGCGGCACCGGGGCACGCCGCTGCCGGGGCGCCGGCACCTCGGGCACGGCGGTCTCGGCCACCGTCTCCTGGGCGTCGGCCTCGGCGGCGCGGCGGCGGAGCTTGCGGATCCGCCAGAACATGAACGCGGGGAACAGCCCGAACAGCGGCCACTGCAGGACGTAGCCGAGGTTCTGGAACGTCCCGCTGGCCGAGGAGAACCGCTCCCACTGCCACCAGGCGAGCCCGCAGCACAGCGCCAGGCTCACCAGGCAGACGACGGCGATGCCGAGGCGGCGCAGGAGGACGGGCGAAGCGGACACACAGCGACGCTAGCACTGGGTGCGCGGTGAATCGTCGCCGACCTGGGCGCTCGGGACCTTGGTCCCGGGTCCGGTCTCGTGAGTGGTAAGGACGGTTCTAGTGAGGGGCAAGTCAAACGTGTCGTGTTCGTGCTCGAGGCCTCCGCCGGGGTGAAAGCTCCCTTGGCCGCGTCCGACGCGGCCAAGGGAGCCTTCGACCCGAGGTCGTGAGTGGCGATGCTCGTTCTAACCCTCTTTGCCACTCACGCCCCCCGCGGAACCGGACTTACCCCCTCAATGACCAAGGGTGCTTCGGTCCGTGAAGGTTCTGGAGGTGTGTCGCGAAAGCCACTTTCGCAACCTTCAACGTTGCGAAAGTGGCTTTCGCAACCCCGGTCAAGGCGGCACCCAGGTACCCGACCGCAAGCACAGAGGACAGGATTGGCCCTAACCGTCCTCACCACTCACGAGGCGGCGGCCACGGACTTCGCGTAGCCGTCCGCCAGCCCGAAGACCTTCTGCGCGTACTCGGTCGAGTTGTTGTACGAAAGGATTCCCTGCCACCACCCCGAGGCGGCCGACATGTCGCGGTTGTTCACGCACAGGTAGCGCGCCGCCGCCAGCGTCGCGTCGTCGATCTGCTGCGGGTCGCCGACGCCGTCGCGGTTGCCGTCGGCGGCGTACCGGCGCCAGGTGCTGGGGATGAACTGCATGGGGCCGACCGCGCGGTCGACGGCCGCGTCGCCGTCGAACTGACCGCCGTCGGTGTCGCCGATCGCCTTCACCCCGGGCGACCCGTCGAGCGGGACGCCGATGATGGGCTTCGACGGCCGTCCGTCCTGGCCGAGGACGGCGCCGCCGTACTGGCCGTGGTTCGACTCGATCCGGCCGATGCCCGCCAGGGTCGCCCACGAGATCTTGCAGGTGGGCTGCATCTGGCGCATCGCCAGTTCGGCGTTGCCGTAGGCGAGCAGCGCCCTGGCCGGGATGCCGGTGGCCTGGGCCGCCCGCTCGGTCCAGGCGGTCAGCGGGTCCTTGCCCGGTTTCGGCTGCGCCTGCTGGGGCGAGGTCTGCTGGGCGGCACCACCCGCGAGGGTGGCGTTGACCGGGGCGACCGAACCGGGTTTGACGTCCGCCGCCTTGACCTGCAGCGCGGGGATCTCCATCGTCGTGGGGCTCGCGACCGGGGCCGACGCCTTGGTCACCAGCCAGATCCCGCCCCCGGCGAGGCTGAGCACGGCCAGCACGATCACCAGCCTGCCGAACACGGCGGCGCCCACCCCGCGGCGTGGCGGAGCGGGCGTGGCCGGGTCGTCGACGAGCTCGTCGTTTTCCGGGGTGGTGCGCACGAAGCGAGTCCTCCAGCGTGGGCGGCGATCACGACCGATGCTCGAACAACGAGCCCGCGCAGGTTAGCGTTACGCGGTAGCCGAGATCGCCCTTGCCACGCCGGTTCACCCGCGCGTGCGAGAAGTTCTCATCAGGCGGACTTCTGCTGCCTCGCCAGCCGCGCGACGCACCAGGCCGGGGCGCTGCCGCGGCGAAGGTGCTGCAAAACGGTCATCGGGCCGAGACGGCGGCTCAGGTCGGATGGGGCGAGCCCGGCCGCGCGGTAGTCGAGGGCGCGCTGGTCGAGCGGGCTCAGACCGGCGTCCCACCAGGCTTCGGCCTCGGCGACGCCGCCCACCATCTGCCACCAGCCCGCGGCCGCGACGAGCAGGTCGTCCGGGACCTCGGGGAGCCGGCGGCGCATGGCGTCGAGGTAACCGGGGTCGGCGGCCTCGACCGGCGCCCAGCGCGCCTGACCGGACTGCTGACGCTGGCCGGGGATTCCGGGAGCCTGCCTGGGCACGTCGGCCAGCCACGCCGACGCGATGCGGTCGGCCTCCTGCTCCTCGGGGGTCTGCTCACGCTCGGCCGCCCACTGCCGGATCAACGCATCGACTCCGGGATCTCCGGTCATCCCTGCCTCCTCATGATTCCCCGACTGACAAGTCCTGACTTACTTGCCCGGCTGGAAGTTCCCGCTGCCCTGGGGCTTGCACCTGCGGAAACTCCTCGCCCAGGAGGCCGGCTCCGGCGCCTGGAGGACCAACCGATCACGCAATGTGAGCACCGTAGGGGCGCGGAGGTCTTTTCCGCCAGAGCTTCCAGGGCACGAATTCGTCGACCAGCGGGTTTTCGGGGGCAATCCACCCGGATGGTCGAGTCGTCCGACCGAAATCCGAGACGGGTGACACTGAGTGATAACCGCAGGTGGCTGCGCACGGTGATCACCGGCGTCGCCGAGGACACCGGTGATCACGGGACGAGGGTCAGGAGAAGAGGCTCCGGACGAAGGTCACGATGGCTTCGGCACCGGACCGGAGCCAGCCGAGCGCGGTGTGGACGGCATCGGCGGATTGCGTCGGCCTGCTGATCAGAAAGAAGAGCACGAGCGCGACGACGGCGATCACAACGAATTTCTTCAAGCCGGGCGACATGGCTCCATCCCATCACACCGTAGTGTCCAGACGATGACTCCGCGCGCACTGCGGACTTTGTCACCACTTTAAGGAGAATCGGGCCCCGTTGCCCACCCGTATTCGCCTGAGGGAGCGATCGATGAGCGAAAACGTTCTCGTCCACCGGGAAGGGCCGGTGACGACGATCACGCTGAACCGCCCCGCGTCCCGCAACGCGGTGGACGGGCCGACCGCGGCCGCGCTGGCGGACGCGTTCCGCGCGTTCGACACGGACGAGGAAGCCGCGGTCGCCGTCCTCACCGGTTCGGGTGACGCCTTCTGCGCCGGAGCCGATCTGAAGGCCGTCGGCACCGGCCGCACCAACTCCCTCAGTCCGGCGGGTGACGGGCCGATGGGCCCGACGCGCATGGCCCTGTCGAAGCCGGTGATCGCCGCGGTCCGGGGGCACGCCGTCGCGGGCGGGCTGGAACTGGCGCTGTGGTGCGACCTGCGGGTCGCCGACACCACGGCCGTCTTCGGCGTCTTCTGCCGCCGCTGGGGCGTGCCGCTCATCGACGGCGGCACGGTGCGCCTCCCCCGCCTGATCGGCCACTCGCGGGCGATGGACCTGATCCTCACCGGCAGGCCGGTCGACGCCGACGAGGCGCTCGCCATCGGACTTGCGAACCGGGTCGTGCCGGACGGCGAGGCCTTGGCCGCCGCGCAAGCGCTCGCACGCGAACTGGCCGCGTTCCCCCAGGCGTGTCTGCGTGCGGATCGCAAGTCCGCGTACGGCCAGTACGGGCTCACCGAAGACGAGGCGATGCGGGCCGAGTTCTCGAACGCGCTGATCGGCGGAGGACTTGCCGAAGAGGCTGTCGCGGGTGCCAGCCGGTTCAGTGACGGCGCGGGGCGTCACGGCAGTTTCGACGCCCCTCGGCCCTAATGTCTGTCGGATGACAGAAACCGGAGTCGCGCTCAGACCGGTGTCCGAAGAAGACCTGCCGATGCTCGAAGCGCTCACGAACGACCCCCGGGCCGCGGGCCCGTTCGAGTGGCACGGCTGGCACGACCCGCATTTCCTGCGCCGCCGCTGGTCGGAGACCGGCATGCTCGCGGCGGACAACGGGATGCTGATGATCGACCTCGACGGGCAGCGGCTCGGTTTCGTGTCGTGGCACAAGACCAGGACCGGCTCGACGTCGTACTGCTGGAACGCCGGGCTCGTGCTCATCCCCGAGGCACGCGGCCACGGCTACGGGACCGAGGCGCAGCGCCTGCTGGTCCGCTACCTCTTCGCGCACACGCAGATGAACCGGGTCGAAGCGTCGACGGAGGTCGACAACGTCGCCGAGCAGCGCTCCCTGGTGAAGGCGGGCTTCACCAGGGAGGGCGTGCTGCGCGGCTACGGGTTCCGGGACGGGGCCTGGCGCGACCACGTCCTCTATTCGGTACTGCGCTCGGACCTCGACGTGGGCTGAAAGCGTCCTTCACCGCATGAGACGCGGTGAAGGACGCTTTCGTCGCGTCTCATGCGGCGAAGGGAGCCTTCAGCTCACGCGATGGTGCCCGCGGCCCTGAGCCGTTCGATCCCGTCGGCGTCCACGCCGAGTTCGGCGAGGACCTCGGCGGTGTCGCCGCCCTTGGGCCGCGGCGGTTCCGGCGTCTCGGCCGGCGTGCGGTCGAACCTCGGCGCGGGCGCCGGCTGCAGCATGCCGCCGACGTCGACGAACGTCTTGCGCGCGACGTTGTGCGGATGCGACGGCGCCTCCTTCGGGGAGAGCACCGCCGTCAGGCACGCGTCGGTGCCCTCCGCCTTCGCCACGAGCTCGTCGCGAGTGTGCTTCGCGACGGCCTCGGCGACGATCTTGCGCAGCTTCGGCCACTCGTTCTTGTCGACGTGGACCGGGGTCTCCTCGGGGTCGAGCCCGAGCACCTTCACCAGATCGCCCCAGAACCGCATCTCGATCGCGCCGATGGCGACGTACTTGCCGTCGGCGGTCTCGTAGGTGTCGTAGAACGGCGCGCCGCCGTCGAGCATGTTCTCGCCGCGCCCGCCGGACCACAGCCCGGAATCCAGCAGCCCGTGCAGGCTGGTGGTCAGCAGCGCCGCACCGTCCACCATGGACGCGTCGACCACCTGCCCCTTGCCCGACGTCTGGCGTTCGAACAGCGCCGCCAGCACCCCCATCGCGAGCAGGAGGCCACCGCCGCCGAAGTCACCGACGAGGTTGAGCGGCACCACCGGCCGCTGCCCGGCGTGCCCGATGGGTTCGAGCGCGCCGGAGATGCCGATGTAGTTGATGTCGTGCCCGGCGACGGTCGCCAGCGGGCCGTCCTGGCCGTAGCCGGTCATCCGGCCGTAGACCAGCCGCGGGTTGCGGGCGTGGACCTGTTCCGGTCCGATGCCCATCCGCTCGGCGACGCCGGGACGGAAACCCTCGATGAGCACGTCGGCGTCGTCGGCGAGTTTCAGCACCAGTTCGACCCCCTCCGGGGTCTTGGTGTTGATCCCGATCGACCGCCTGCCACGCGCGAGCGGATCGTTCGGGAACCCGATGACGTCGTTGCCCGGTGTCGCCCGGTCGATCCGGACGACCTCCGCGCCGAGATCGGCGAGGATCGTGCAGGCGAACGGCGCCGGGGCGAGCCCGGCCAGTTCGACGACCTTGAGCCCGCTCAGCGGGCCGGCCTTCTTCGCCACGTTCTTCCTTCCTACGCCAACGGTTCCGCTCAGAGCGTGCGGGAGATGATTTCCTTCATGATCTCGCTGGTGCCGCCGAAGATCCGGGAGATCCGGATGTCGGCCCACGCGCGCGCGATCGGGTACTCGGTCATGTAGCCGTAGCCGCCGAAGAGCTGCAGGCAGTCGTCGACGACCTTGTTGACCCGTTCGGTGGTCCACAGCTTCGCCATCGCCGCGCCCTGCACGTCGAGTTCCTTGCGCAGATGCCGTTCGATGCACTGGTCGAGGAAGGCGCGGGACACCGCGGCCTCGGTCGCGGCCTCGGCGAGTTTGAACTTGGTGTTCTGGAAGTTGTAGACCGGGCGGCCGAAGGCCTGGCGGTCCTTGGTGTAGGCGATGGTCTGGTCGATCGCGGCCTCCATCCCGGCGACCGCGGTGACCGCGATGATCAGCCGTTCCTGCGGCAGCTGCTGCATGAGCTGGATGAAGCCGAGACCTTCCTGCGCGCCGAGGAGGTTGGCGACGGGGACGCGGACGTCGTCGAAGTTCAGCTCCGCGGTGTCCTGGCCCTTGAGGCCGATCTTGTCGAGGACGCGGCCGCGGCTGAAGCCCGGCGTGTCGGTCTCGACGGCGATCAGCGAGACACCCTGCGCGCCCGCGTCCGGGTCGGTCTTCACCGCGACGACGACGAGGTCGGCGTGGAAACCGTTGGTGATGAACGTCTTCGCGCCGTTGATCACGTAGTGGTCGCCGTCGCGCACCGCGCGGGTCTTGATGCCCTGCAGGTCCGAACCCGTGCCGGGTTCGGTCATCGCGACCGCGCCGACCATCTCGCCGGAGGCGAACTTCGGCAGCCACGCCTTCTTCTGCTCTTCGTTCGCGTACTCCAGGATGTAGTGCGCGACGATTCCATTGTGGACGGTCACGCCCCAGGCGCTGTCACCGGACCGCGCCTGCTCCTCGTAGAGCACGGCCTCGTGGGCGAACGTGCCGCCGCCACCGCCGTATTCCTCCGGGATGGACAGTGCCAGCAGGCCGACCTCGCCCGCCTTCGTCCACAGCTCGCGGTCGACCTTCTTCTCGGCCGCCCAGCGCTCCTGGTTCGGCGCGAGTTCCTTCTGGCAGAAGGTCCGGGCGAGGTCCCGGAGGTCTTCGAGCTCCGTCGTGCTCCACGAACTCTTCTGGATCTGCAAGGGCACGGCCAACGCCTCCTGATCGGACCTGGAAAACATGACGCTTAGGATGTAAGTTCCATTCGGAATGTACATCCGTACCGAGCTGCACGTAAAGGGGGTCGGATCCGGTGAGTGTGCTCGGCAGGACCCACCGCACCCAGGCCGAGCGTCGGGAGCAGACCCGCACCGCGCTGCTCGACGCGACCATCGACTGCCTCGTCGACCTCGGCTACGCGCGCACCTCGGTGCAGGAGATCTGTGCTCGCGCAGGTGTCTCGAAGGGCGCCGTGCAGCATCACTTCTCCGCGAAGGCCGAACTCATGGCCGCGGCCGTCGAGCATCTGACGGAGAAGTTGCGCGGACGCCTCGCGACGTCGATTTCGGCGCTCCCCGGCGGCGCCTCGGGCGTCGCGGCGGCGATCGACCTGCTTTGGGAGGGCTACTCGGGCACGCTCTCCACGGCCGCCACGGAACTGTGGGTCGCGGCGCGCACCGACCCCGAACTCCGCGAGGCGATCCGCCCGGTCGACCGGGCACTGGGCCGCTCGACGCTGGAGCACGTCACCGCCGTCGCCGGCGATCTCCCGAAGGAGCGCGCGGAGATCCTCTTCTGGCTGACCGTGAACCTCACCCGAGGGCTGGCGCTGGACGCCGAACTCGGCGGCGATCCCCAGCGGCGGCGGCAATTGCTCGACGAGTGGAAGCGCGTCGCGGTCATGTTGTACGAGGACACTTCACCGTAGGCTTCGCCCATGGGGAGACCGAGGGTGTTCGCCGCGCTGTCCGCCGCCGTCCTGATGCTCGCCGGATGCGCAGCCGCACCGGAACCTTTGCCTTCGAGTCCCTTGACACTCCATGAAGCGCTCGGCGATCCCACGACCGTGGACTTCTGCGGCCTGCTGGACTTCGCCGAGATCGAGAAGACCCAACGGCTGGTGTCGGTCCCGATGCCCAGCATGGGCGCCTGCTCGTTCCAGACCGGGAGGACCCTGGTCAGCTTCGGTTTCCCGGACGACCGGGCGAACGAACGTCTCACCGGCGCCGCCCCGGTCGGCGAGCCCTCGCTCCCCCGTGGCCTGCGTGTGGTCCGCACGGACCTCCAAGGGCAGCCCGTCCTCCACTTGCTCTTCGCCGACGACACCTCCTTGCGCATCGGCACGTTCTTCGAGTCCCGCGAAGGCGCCGGACCCGACGCGCTCGCCGTGGCGACGAAAACCGCCGAAACCGCCGCCAGGGCCCTCGCCGCCGGCAAGCGGGCGAAACATCTCGACTACCGCGGCGATTCCCTGGCACGGCTGACCGCCTGCACCGCCATGTGGTCCGATGCCGAGATCTCCGCCCGGCTGGGCGCCGCTGTCACCGGGAAAGGCGACCTGTCCCGGCATTCCTGCCGCTGGGGCGAGGAGGACGCGGAACGGCTCGTGCGACTGGAGTTCGGCCTCGGCCCGCGCCCGAAGGCCGCGGCGGGCGTCCGCGAGGAAACGGTGGGCGGGCACAGGTCTTTGGTGCAGGAGGCCGGCGACGGCTGCACGATTCTGACCGGCCACATCGGCGGCCCGGACGCGAGCCGGGATCAGGTCGAGCACGCCGTTCTCGCCGTGCGGGCGCCGGACGCGTGCGGCGTCGCCAGGGCGCTGGCGGCCACGGCCTGGCCGAAACTCCCGTCGTAGCACGCGCGAAAGCCGTTGACCAGAGCACAGGTGACACTTATCTCCTCGGCCGATTCATGGTGGAATTCCTTGCTGGCCACCAAAAACCGGCGGAGGAGCCGATCATGAGCGCGCCGCAGCAGCAGCCATACCAACCGACTGGCCCGTTCAGCGCAATCCCGCCCGTCGCCGCGCCGCGCCCGCCGTCCGACGCCCGGCTCCCCCGCCTTTTCGCCGCGATGATGGGGGTTTTCGCCGGTCTGCTGGTCCTTCTCGCGACTTTTCTCCCGCAGTCGACGTACGAACAGCTTTCCGAGGGCAAGCCGGTGACGAAGCTCGCCGAAACCGGCTGGACGCGGACCTTCGACATCGAACCTTCGACCGAGGAGAAGGAGTTCTACGACAAGACACATGTCGCCCGCTATGGCATCCCGCTGTCGGCCACCGCGCTGACGCTGTTCGCGGGGGCCGCGGTGGGTTTCGCCGCGTACCGGCGGAGTTCGACCTCCATCGCCGCGACGACGTCGAGGACGCTGCTGGTCGCCGGCGGGGCGGGGACCGCGATCGGTGTCTGGATGCTCGGCATGGACATCTCGGCGAGCCTGAGCTTCGGACAGGACACCGGCCGCTTCGTCTCGCGTTATGGGACCGGCAGCGGTTTCTGGATCCTGCTCGCGGGCGGGCTCGTGGCGTTGCTCACCATCGGGCTGGCGATCGTGGCCAACCGGCGTGAACCGGCGCCGCCCCGGCAGGCCCCTTACCCGGTGGCGTACCCGCCTTACGCGCCCGGCGCCCCCCAGCAGCAGTATCCGCAGCAACAGCAGCCTCAGCCCTATGAGCCGCCGTCTCCTCCGACCCCACCCGCGGGGTCCGCGTTGCAGCAGCAGGACATCCTTCGCCCGTCCCCGGACAACCCGCCACGCCCCGATAATATGTGAAACTTATTCATATCAGCGGTGGACAGTCTCCATACCGGCAGTATGCTGTACTCGTCGGTAACACCTGGGCTCTGCGTGGCGCCTCCCCCGGCTCCGCGCGGTATGGAACGGAGACGGCATGACGAGCACGACACCGGCGAGCGCGGGCCACCACACCGAAGGACCGGCCACCATCGGCGACGTCCCCGGCGCCCCCGCGATGGCGAGGGCAGAACGGCTCGTGCGCCGGGTCGTGGGCGGTGCGGATTCCGCGCCGGTCCAGATGCGCGCACCCTTCACCGGGCAACCGATCGCGACGCTGCCCCAGGCCACCGACGCCGACGTCCGCGCCGTGTTCGACCAGGCGCGGGAGGCTCAGCGCTCGTGGGCCGAGCGGCCGGTCGAAGACCGCCAGCGCATCCTGATCCGCCTGCACGACTTGGTCCTGAAGCGTCAGGAAGAGGCGCTCGACCTCGTGCAGATCGAGGCGGGCAAAGCCCGGATGGACGCCTTCGACGAGGTCAGCGCCACCGCCCTCGTGGCCGCCTACTACGGCAAGCACAGCGCGAAGTTCCTTTCGCCGCGCCGCGCCGCCGGGCTGATCCCGGTGCTGACAAAGGTCGGCGAGATCCGGCACCCCAAGGGCGTCGTCGGGATCATCTCGCCGTGGAACTACCCGCTCGCGCTGACCGCGATGGACGTCCTGCCCGCGCTCGCGGCGGGCAACGCCGTCGTGCAGAAGCCGGACAACCAGACCGCGCTTTCGGCGCTGTGGCTGCAGGAGGTCGCCGAGGAGGCCGGGCTGCCCGCCGGTGTCTGGCAGATCGTGCTCGGCCGGGGCTCGCAGATCGGCGACGCCCTCGTCGAGGAATCGGACTACCTGTGCTTCACCGGGTCCACGCCCACGGGCAAGGGGCTCGCCGCGAAGGTGGCGGAGCGGCTGACGAGTTACTCGCTGGAACTCGGCGGCAAGAACCCGATGATCGTGCTGCCCGACGCGGACATCGCCAAGACCGCCACGGGCGCGGTGACCGCGTGCTTCTCCTCCGCGGGGCAGCTGTGCGTCTCGGTCGAGCGCATCTACGTCCACGAGTCGATCCGCGAGGAGTTCACCCGCGCCTTCGTCGCCAAGACCGCGGCGCTGCGGCTCGGCGGCAAGCTGGATTACCAGGCGCAGATGGGATCCCTGACCTCCGAGGCCCAGCTCGCGACGGTGTCGGCGCACGTCGAGGACGCCCGGTCCAAGGGTGCGAAAGTGCTCACCGGCGGCAAGGCCCGGCCCGACCTGGGCCCGCTGTTCTACGAGCCGACCGTGCTCACCGACGTCACCGAGGACGTCAAGCTGTTCGCCGAGGAGACCTTCGGGCCGGTCGTGTCGATCTACGGCTACACCGACGTCACCGACGCGATCGAACGCGCCAACGACACGAAGTTCGGGCTGAACGCGAGCGTCTGGTCGCGTAACGGCCGGGCGGGCTGGGAGGTCGCGGCGCGACTGAAGGCCGGGACCGTCAACGTCAACGAAGGCTTCGCGGCGACCTTCGGGACCGTGGGCCTGCCGATGGGCGGGATGAAGGAGTCCGGTGTCGGACGGCGCAACGGCGCCGAAGGGCTGCTCAAGTACACCGAGGCCCAGGCCATCGCGGTGCAGCGCGGGATGCCGCTGCGCCCCGGCAAGGGAATCCCGCCGAAGCTGTGGGTGCGGACCCTCAGCACGAGCCTGAAGGCCCTCCGCCGCCTCCCCCGCCGCTGATCCCCCTCCCGCGTTTCGTCCTCTGAATGCGGTACTTGCCACGCGCAAGGATCGCGTTCAGAGGACGAAACGCGGCTAGGAGGAAGAGGTGGGGGCGGCCAGGAGTCCCCGGTCGTAGGCGATCGCGACGGCCTCGGCCCGGCGGCTCGCGCCGAGTTTCGCCATCACGCGCGAGAGGTGGACGCTCACCGTCTTCTCGCTGATGTACAGCTCTTCGCCGACCTGCCGGTTGGTCCGGCCGAGCGCGACGCGCTCCAGCACGTCACGTTCCCGATCGGTCAGCGGGTCGACGACGTCACGACGCGGCGCCACGGCCTCGCCGGGAAGCTCGACGCGTGCCCGGTGACTGAGCTCCCGGACGGCTTCACGCAACGGGCAGGCGCCCAGCCGATCGGCCACCGCGTGCGCGGCCAGCAGCTCCGACGCGGCGAGCGCGGTGTCGCCGTCCGAGGCCAGCAAGGATTTCGCGTGCTGCAGGCGGCACATGGCCTGCTCGTACACCGCGCCGTACCCGAACGCCTCGACCGCCTTCGCCCACAACGCCGGATCCCCCGCGCCGCGCAGGCAGGCGCCGAGCGCCTCCAGCCGGGCGAGCCACGCCAGCGCCTCCGGGCCCAGCGACACCGAACGCGGGATGCCGTGTTCGGCGCAGTGGCGGCCGTGGGCGAGCAGCTTCTCGCCCGCTTCCACCGCGGCCTCGACCGTCGCCAGATCGCCGCGCACCCGGGCTTCGGCGGCCTGGGCGACGGCCGCCGTGAGGCCGTGCACGCTGATCCGGATCCCGCCGAGCACCGCGGGTTCGACCTCTTCGAGCCAGTCGATCAGTTCCCGCGCCTGCCGCACCGCACCCGCGTGGTCTCCTCGCCAGGACGCGAGCTGGATGGCGGCGTCGGCCGACGCGAGCGCGATCGAGTAATCCGCGCTCCAGTGCTGACGGAGGCTCGGCAGGATCTTGTCCGCGTCCGCGAACCGGCCCCGGCCGACGACGAACTGCGCCCAGATCCCCAGGAACCGTCCGGCGACGACACTCGACACACCGCGGCCCGCGCGGCCGGCGTCGTCGTCTTCCGGCCAATCCCCGCTGACGTACCGCAGCGTGAGGTGCTTGGTCCGCAGCTCGATGCCGAACGAGCTCCAGGTCAGCCCGGTCTCCTTGGCCCGCTGGATGCCCTTGGCGTAGTACTTCAGCGCGGACCGGATCTCGGCCCGGTCGTCGTAGCTCAGCCCGAGGAAGTGCAGCGCCCGCAGCTCGCCGTTGAGGGCACCGGAATCCCTGGCCTTCCGCTCGGCCTCGCGCAGCCGCTCCCGCGCCTGCTCGACCTCGCCCGCCGAATCGGCCAGTGTCCCGAGCGAGACCAGCGCCGCCGCCTCCGCCCCGCCCGCGCCGACGGCCCTGGCGTCGGCGACCGCGGCCAGCGCGCACTGCAGCGCCTCGTCGTGCCTGTCGATCAGCCGCAGGATCCCGGCGCGGGTGGCGAGCACCCACGCCCGCGCGGCACTCGCCTCGGTGTGTTCGACCAGCTCCCAGGCCTTGTCGATCGCCTCGAGGACCTCGTCGAGCGTGCCGTCGACCGAAAGCAGCGCCTCCGCGTGCCGTCGCCAGACCTTGGCTGCCCGTTCGTTGCCGGTGTCCGGGCCGAGTGCCTCGGTCGCGGACCGCGAATACGCGACCGCGCGCTCCGGCTCCCCCGACGTGCTCGCGAAATACGACGCCTCGTGCAGGAGGCGGAGCTCGTCGACGTCCGACGGCCGGTCCGCCGCGGGCACGGCGTCCCAAATGGACAGTGCCTGCTCGACGTGCCGCAGCGCGGAACCGGGCGCGCCCAGCTTCTCCGCCTCGTCCATCGCGCGCAGCAACGCGGCCAGCGCGGTGACGAAGTCCTTGCTCTCCAGGCTGTGGTGCGCGAGCCGCGCGTCCTGGCCCCGGCCCTGGGTCCGGTTCCGGATGCGGGCCGCGTACGCCGCGTGCATCCGCACCCGCTCGCCCGGCAGCAGGTCGCCGTAGACCGCTTCCTGCAAAAGCGCGTGGCGGAAGGTGTAGAAACCGTTCTCGATCACCAAAACGTGATGCTGCACGGCCTCGCGCAACGCCTCGTCGAGTTCGAGCTCGTCCAGCCCGGAGATCTCGGTGAGCGCGGCGTGCGCCACCGCGTCCTTCGCGACCGAGACCACGCGCAGCACCCGGCGCGTGATCTGGGAAAGCTGTTCCACCCTGGCGAGGAGCACTTCGGCCAGCCCGGCGGGGAGTTCGCGGCAGTCCTTCGCGGACGCCAGCAGCTCCTCGACGAAGAACGGATTGCCCTCGGACCGGGAGACGATGTCGGCGATCATGTCCTGGCCGATCGGCTCGTCGGCCAAGGCCTCGACGAAGGCGCGCGCGTCCTCGGCGCCGAACGGCTTGACCTCGACGCGTTCGACCGCGCCCAGCCGGACCACCTCGGACAGCAGCGCCCGGAGCGGATGCCGCCGGTGGACGTCCTCCTCGCGATAGCTCGCGACCACCAGCAGCCGCTGGGTGCGCAGCCTCGTCAAGAGGAAGGACAGCAGGTTCCGGGTGGAGCCGTCGGCCCAGTGCAGGTCCTCCAGGAGGATCACCACGGGCCGGCGCTGAGCGATGACGGTCAGCACCCCCAGTACCGCGTCGAACAGCTGGAGCTGGCCGAGGTCCTGCTCGGGACCGAGCCGTTGCGTCGACACCCGTTCGCTCGCGGTGAGCTGACCGTCTTCGATGGCGGGGTAGTCCTCCGCCTGCTGCATCTGCGGGAGCAGCCTGCCCAGCGCCGGCCGGGCCCGGACCGCGGCGGTGACCGCGGGATCGGAGGTCGTCGCCAGCGGTGCCAGCGCCTCGGCGAACGGAAGATAAGGAAGACCGCCCTCATGGACGTCGATACAGCGCCCGGTGAGCACCAGGGCGCCCGCGCCCGCGGCGTACTCGCCGAGCGCGGTCAGCAGGCGGGTCTTGCCGACGCCTGCGTCACCGGAGAGCAGCACCGCGCCGGCCTCGGCCCGTTCTGCACGGGCGAAGGCGGCGCGGAGCTGCCGCATCTCCTGTGTGCGGGCGACGATCGGGATTCCGGAGCCAAGACGGGGCACGAGGTGCATTCTTGCCTACCGGGCCGACAACTTCGCCTGTGTTTTCGCCGAGAGCTTCATCGCACTCGACCTCTACCGGGTGATGTCGCCGCTGCGGGCGGGCATTTGCCGGGCCTCGCGGCGCTCCTGGGCGGGCACCTGGACTTCGGCGCGATGCGCGCGGATCCGCTTGCCCGCGCGGCGGGCCCGCTCGACCCACATGCTGCGGCCCGCTCGCTGCAGCTCCTCCCTCCGGTACTCGACCTCGGCCAGTACGCCGGTGAGGAGGGCGTCGTTCGTGTTCATCTTTTTCCCCTTAGGAAGTCACTGCCTTGTTGGTAGTGACGAGATTCGTCCTGAGGGGTGCCCTGAGGCATCGGGTGATCACCTACACCCGGACGTGATTCGACCCCTTACGCCGGCCCATCCCCTGCTCGGGGGGCGTAAGGGGTCGAGTTCGAGGGTGTCTAGCCGTGATCCGGGCCACTCGTGCGCACCGCGCCGAGCAGCCCGCGCCAAGCCTGCGGCGAGAGGCGGAAGGCACCTCCCTCAGGGTCCTTGGAGTCCCTCAGCGCGGCACCGTCACCGGTGAAGGCGACCTCGACGCAGTCGTTGCCGCCACCGCTGTGGCTGCTCTTGAACCACCGGGCCTGGGAAAGGTCATCGTTGGGCGTCATGCTCCCCACTCCTTACTTGTTTCCAGGGACTTCTCCCGGAAGGGCCGCCTGTTCGGCGAACCTCCCGGCGGCCTCGGCGATCACCTCGACCGAGTCGTCCGGCTTCAACGCGGCGGCGCGGAGATGGTCGAACATCAACGCGTATCGCCGGACGTCCGGGGGTTCCTCCAGGTAGAGCCCGCTGGAGGTGCTGTCGACGTAGACCACGTCGGTGTCGGCCAGTTCGGGGAAGCCCATGATGAGGAACGGACCCTCCATCCCGGGATGGGCACCCGCGCCGAACGGCACGATCTGGACGGTGACGTTCGGCTGCGCGGCCATCGTCACCATCCGGTACAGCTGTTCCGCCATCACCTCGGGCCCGTCGACCACGCGGTGCAGGACCGCTTCGTCCATGACGGCCCAGTACTCCGGGGGCGAAGGATCGGTCAGCAGCTCCTGCCGCGCCATCCTCGCCGCGACCCGGCGCCTGATCTCGGCGTCCTCGGCGTCGGGCCGCATCGCCCTGATCACGGCCTTGGCGTAGCGCTCGGTCTGCAGCAGGCCCGGCACCAGCAGCGCCTGGAACGCGCGCAGCGAACTCGCGTCCGCCTCCAGGCCGACGAAGGTGCCGGTGAACACCTCGTTGTACGCATGCCACCAGCCGCGTTTGCGGGCTTCCCTGGCCAGCTGGACGAGCGCCTCCTGCTCGTCACCGGCGATGCCGTACAGCTCGAGCATGTCGCGCGCGTCGCGCGGGGTGACGCCGACGTGCCCCGTCTCGATACGGCTGACCTTCGACGCCGAGCATTCGAGCTTCTCGCTCACCTCGTCGATGGTGAGGTCGGCCGCCTCGCGCAACCGCCTCAGTTCGCTCGCCAGTCTCCGGCGGCGCACGGTGGGTCCCTGACCCCTCGTCATCACGGCACCTCCACAAGCTGTCCGAGCAACACCGATCGCGACACGGCGAGGAGAACAGTGTTCTCCCAACCCCGCACGAAGGACATCTAACCAGCCCGAGACACATTCGGTGAGATGGTCACACGACCATTTTCACCCACGCGTCGATTTTCATCCTGCAAATTGCAGATTGCCGTTGTAGGTTGAGCATTGTGCAACGCGGTACGCCCGCCCTCGCCGGCGGCAGCGGATCCGCTCGCGGCACGGGCGCGGGGCCGCGAGCTGCACCGATGGGCTTTCGGAAGGATACCCGTCGAAGCCGGATTCACCCCCGGTGCAGGGCCGGAGCCGTCCCCCGATCGGTTCCGGCCCTCCCTTTAATTCGTAATACTCTGGCTCCAGATGTTAATGCGTTTCGCCATTCCCTCTAAAGGGTGGACAAGGCGGCTCTTCGATGCGGAACGTCACCGTTCACACGACTCGGAGAAGTCCTTCCTGCACGACGGTCGCGATATGCGTTCCGTCCTCGGCGAAGAACCGGCCGGTCGCCAGCCCCCGGGCACCCGACGCCGTCGGCGACGCGCTGTCGTAGAGGAACCACTCGTCGGCCCGGAACGGGCGGTGGAACCAGAGCGCGTGGTCGAGGCTCGCGCCGAGCACCTTGTCGAGATCCCAGTAGACGCCGTGGCGCGCGAGGACCGAGTCCAAGAGAGTCATGTCGGAGGCGTAGGTCAGGACGCAGACGTGCAGCAGCTGCTCGTCCGGGAGTTTGCCGTCGGCCCGCATCCAGACCTGATTCCTGGCGGGCCGGTCGCCCGACTTCCTGGTCACCCACGGCGGATCGTTGACGTACCGCAGGTCGATCGGACGCGGCCGGTCGAGATGGCCCATGAAGTACCCCTCGGCCCGTTCCTGCAGCGTCGGGAGTGAATCGGGCGCCGGGACGTCGGGCATGGCCTCGGAGTGCTCGATGCCGCCCTCGTCCTTCTGGAACGAGGCCGACAGGGAGAAGATCGCCTTGCCGTGCTGGATGCCCACGACGCGGCGGGTGGTGAACGAGCGGCCGTCGCGGATGCGGTCGACCTCGTAGACGATCGGGACGCTCGGGTCGCCGCCGCGAATGAAGTACGCGTGCAGCGAGTGGACCTTCCGCTCCTCGGGGACCGTGCGGCCGGCGGCGACCAGCGCCTGCCCCGCGACCTGCCCGCCGAACACCCGCACCGGCGAGTGGGCGGGCGAGACGCCGCGGAAGATGTTCTCTTCGATCTTCTCCAAGTCCAGCAACGCGACCAGCCGGTCGAGCACGGGCTGTCCGCCCACCCCGCCGGCGTTGTCGAAACCGGCCGCGGCTTCCCTGGCCATCTCAGTCATGCCCTGAACTTTAGGCCGTAAGGGTGCTTGGAGCCTCTGTGAGACGGGACGTTTGTCGCGAAGGCCACCTTCGGGGTGCCTGGGACGCTAGGAACGGTCCTTTCCTTGCGAAATTTGCCAGGAAAGGACCGTTCCTAGCGTGCGACGGCGGGCGAAGGGCCCCTTCACCGCATGGCATGTGGCGAAGGGGCCCTTCACCACACGGACGCGGCGGCAGGAGCGACCTCCTCGCCGCCTTCGGGACACCTCGAACGCTATGAAGGACCCTTTCCTTGCAAATTTCGCAAGGAAAGGGTCCTTCATAGCGTTGGTAGGGGCGGCGCGGTCAGGCGTGGTCGTCCTCGCCCAGGCGGTGCACCCGGATGAGGTTGGTCGACCCGACGGTCCCGGGCGGCGAACCGGCCACGATGACCACCAGGTCCCCCTTGGCGTACTTGCCCATTTCGAGCATCGCGTGGTCGACCTGCTGGATCATCTGGTCGGTCGAGCCCACCTTCGGCACGATCCGCGTCGTGGTGCCCCAGGTCATCGCGAGCTGGCTGCGGACGCTCTCCTCCGGCGTGAACGCCAGCAGCGGCAGCCGCGTGTGCAGCCGCGCGAGCCGCCGGACGGTGTCACCGGACTGGGTGAAGGCGACCAGGGCCTTGGCGTTCAGCCGCTCCCCGATGTCACGGGCTGCGTAGGAGATGACGCCGCGCTTGGTGCGCGGGACGTGCGACAGCGGCGGCACGACCGGCGAGTCGGTCTCGACGGCTTCGATGATCCGGCCCATGGTCTTGACCACGTCGATGGCGTAGCGGCCGACACTGGTCTCACCCGAGAGCATGAGCGCGTCCGCGCCGTCGAGTACCGCGTTCGCGACGTCCGAGGCCTCGGCGCGGGTCGGGCGGGAGCTGTTGATCATCGATTCGAGCATCTGCGTCGCGACGATGACCGGCTTCGCGTTCTCGCGGGCGATCTGGATGGTGCGCTTCTGCACCAGCGGGACCTGCTCCAGCGGGAGTTCGACGCCGAGGTCGCCGCGGGCGATCATCACCGCGTCGAAGGCGAGCACGATGGCTTCGAGGTTGTAGACCGCTTCGGGCTTCTCGATCTTCGCGACCACCGGGAGGCGGCCCTTGCCGACGCGGTCCATCACCTGGTGGACCAGGTCGATGTCGGCGGGCGAGCGGACGAACGACAGCGCGATGAAGTCCACACCGAGTTCCAGCGCGAACTCGAGGTCTTCGATGTCCTTTTCGGACAGCGCCGGCACGGAGACGTCCATACCCGGCAGGGAAACGCCCTTGTTGTTGCTGACGGGGCCGCCTTCGGTGACCTCGCAGACGACGTCCGGGCCCTCGACGTGGGTGACCACGAGGCCGACCTTGCCGTCGTCCACGAGGAGACGGTCGCCGGGCTTCGCGTCGTCGGCGAGTCCCTTGTAGGTGGTCGAGACGCGGTCGTGCGTGCCCGCGACGTCCTCGACGGTGATGCGCACGATGTCGCCGTTGTGCCACTCGACCGGCCCGCCCGCGAAGGTGCCGAGACGGATCTTCGGCCCCTGGAGGTCGGCGAGGATGCCCACCGCGCGGCCCGATTCGGCGGCGGCGGTGCGGATGAGGTCGTAGACCTGCTTGTGGTCGCTGTGCGTCCCGTGGCTGAAGTTCATCCTCGCGACGTCCATCCCGGCGTCGACGAGTTGCCGCATCTTCTCCGGCGTAGCGGTCGCGGGGCCCAGGGTACAAACGATCTTCGCGCGTCGGCTCACGTTCGCACAGCGTAGTCCCTCATCGTGGCTACGTCTGTACCGATACCGAAAGTTCAAGAAAAGTGTCAGTTGACCTGGGCGACAAGGAAACCACCGAACCCGGTTCGCCGGTTATCGGCGCGGCTTCTCGCTCGGCCCGACGCGGTCCCGCGCCCATTCGTTGAACGCGCGGACCTGCCGCCACGCTTTCCGCACCCGGTCGAGCGCGCCGCGTTCGTGCAGGACGTCGTCCGGCTCCCAGCCGCGGACCGCGTACACGGAGCGATACTTCAGCAGGTCGATGCGGGGATGGTCCTCGGCGAAGCCACGCGGCTTCGACTTGAGCCTGTCCCCCTTGACCTCCCAGCCCGCCTTCTCCAGCTTCGCGAGGATCTTGGCGAGCTCGGCGCCCCGGAGTTCCGTGTCGACGGCCTTGCGGAAGCGGGCGAGCTGATCGGACTCGAAGTGGAAGCAGCCGCCGCCGACGCGCAGCCCCGCCGGGCCGACCTCGACGTAGTACGCGCCGCCGCCGCGGCCCTGCTCGATCACCGCGCCGCAGTGGGTCTTGTACGGCGTCTTGTCCTTGGCGAACCGGACGTCGCGGTACGGGCGGAAGACCTTGCCCTCGCCGAAGCCGTCGCCGAACTCCGGGACGAGTTCGGCGAGCAGCGCCTCCATCGGCGCGCGGACGTCGGCCTTGTAGGTGGCGAGGTTCGCGTCCCAATAGGACTTGGAGTTATCAGCCTCGAGACCGTCGTAGAAGTCGATGGCGTACTCGCCGAAACCCTCGAAACCCATGGGGTGACCGTAATCCTCACTACCGACGAAAGCGCGTGAAGGGGTCCTTCACGCGCTTCCGTCGGAGAGAGCCTTACTTGGCCAGAGCCGTGATCAGTTCGCCGTCGGTGGTGTCACCCGACAGCTCCCAGAAGAAGGCGCCGCCGAGACCCTGGTCCTTGGCGTAGGTGACCTTGCCGCCGATGGTCGCCGGGGTGTCGTAGCTCCACCAGTCGCTGCCGCATTTGGCGTACGCGGTGCCCGCGACGGTGCCGGTGGGCGGGCAGGTGGTCTTCAGGACCTTGTAGTCCTGGATGCCCGGCTCGGTGCCCGCCGCCGGACCGGTCGCGGTACCGCCCGGGGCCTCCTGGGTGACGCCGGTCCAGCCGCGGCCGTAGAAGCCGATGCCCAGCAGCAGCTTGTTCGCCGGGACACCCTTGGCCTTGAGCTTCTGGATCGCGGCGTCGGAGTGGAAGCCGGCGGTCGGGATACCCGCGTAGTCGGTCAGCGGCGAGTGCGGGGCCGTCGGGCCCTGCGCGGCCCAGGCGCCGAAGTAGTCGTAGGTCATGACGTTGTACCAGTCGAAGTACTGTGCCGCGCCGCCGTAGTCCGCGGCGTCGATCTTGCCGCCGTCGGTGCCGTCCGCGGTGATCGCGGCGGTGACCAGCTTCGAGCCGAACTTCTCCCGCAGGGCCTGCGCGAGGTTCTTGATCGCGGCCGCGCCGCTGGTGTCACAGGAGAGACCGCAGGCGTTCGGGTACTCCCAGTCGATGTCGATGCCGTCGAAGACGCCTGCCCAGCGCGGGTCGTTGACGAGGTTGTAGCAGGACTCCGCGAACTTGGCGGGGTTCTTGGCGGCCTCGCCGAACCCACCGGACCAGGTCCAGCCGCCGAACGACCACAGCACCTTGAGGTTCGGATACTTGGCCTTGAGCTTCTTCAGCTGGTTGAAGTTCCCGCGCAGCGCGCCGGTGTCCCAGCTGTCCGCGACCCCGTCCACACTGCCGGCCGCGTCGTAGAACTTGCTGGTCGCCGCCTCGGCGTCACCGAGCGCGCAGCCACCGTTGGTCACGTTGCCGAACGAGTAGTTGATATGCGTCAGCTTGCTCGCCGAACCCGACGTGTCGATGTTCTTCACATGGTAGTTCCGCTGGTAGACGCCCCATTCGGCGAAGTACCCGAGTACCTTGCCGACCGAGGCCTCAGTGGCTTCCGGTGCGGCTGACGCCCGCTGCGCCGGAGCGGCGACGGCCAGCGCGCCGAGCGCGACGGCCGCGGCACCCACGATCGCGGTGAGCCTGAACGAACGGGACATGCGTTCTCCCTTCACGGTCACCGGCGGTGACGAGAGGACTGCGGCGGGACACGCACAAGCTAAGTGGACTAGACCACTCCGTCAATGGTTCAGACCAAGACTTTCGGATGGACATTTTCGAACATTCCTTGACGGAAATATGCCGCACGGGGCACATTTCCCGGATGATGCAGACTTTCGAGATCCTCGCCGAGCCGCGACGGAGGACCATCCTCGACCTCTTGCGCGGCGGCGAGAAATCGGTCAACGAGCTGGTCGAGGTCCTCGAACTGAGCCAACCGGCCGTATCGAAGCACCTGCGTGTCCTACGCGAGGCCGGTCTGGTCTCCGTCCGCGTCGCCGCCCAGCGCCGGTGCTACCGGCTCCGTCCGGAACCGCTCGCGGAGGTCGACGCCTGGCTCGCGCCGTACCGCCGGTTCTGGGAAGGACGTATCGACGCGCTCGAACGACACCTCGACGACGACAGTCAGTGAATAGGTAACGGATCGAACGTGATGCCGCGGTCGGCCGCGCGCCGCGTCCCCCAGTCGTAGAGCGCCTGGAGTGCGGGGCGTAACCGCTCCCCTTCCTCGCTCAGCCGGTACTCGACATGCGGCACCCGGCCCTCGCGGCTCTCCCGGAGCACGAGGCCGTCCGCCTCCAGCTCGCGCAAATGCTGGGTCAGCATCTTCTCGCTGACACCCGGCATCCGGCGCCGGAGTTCGCCGTACCGGTGCACGCCCTCCTTCAGATGCGCCAGGATCACCGGCTTCCACTTGCCGCCGATGACATCGACCGCGAGCTCGACCGCGCAGTGGTACCGCTTCATCGCCGCTCCCCTTGGCACGCACCGGAAAGTAAGCGGTTGTCCCCGGCGATCCGGGGTGGTTGCCTTGCCGGACCGGAAGATCATCGCCGCTGGGAGGACCTTACGTGACCGAGACGCCGACGTTGTACGAATGGGCCGGCGGGCTGGACGCCCTGCGCAGGCTGACCACCGTCTTCTACGGCCACGTGCTGAAGGACCCGTTGCTGGAGCCGGTCTTCCGCCACATGGATCCCGGCCACCCCGAGCACGTGGCGGTCTGGCTGGCCGAGGTGTTCGGCGGGCCGGAGACCTACAGCGGCGAACACGGCGGGCACCGGCACATGGTCGGACGGCATCTGGGCCGGGCCATCACCGAGGAGCAGCGCCGTCGCTGGGTGAACCTGCTCTTCGACGCCGCCGACGAGGCCGGGCTCCCGGCCGATCCCGAATTCCGCTCCGTCTTCGCCGCGTATGTCGAATGGGGCAGCAGGCTCGCGGTGATGTTCTCGCAACCGGGTCGCGAGGTCACCGTTCCCGAGCCCATGCCGAAGTGGGACTGGGGCAACCGGCCGCCCTGGCAGCCGCCGTCGGACTGAAGGCGTTCATAGTGGGGCGGTCGTGAAAGGAGGCCGCCGTGATCCGGGTGGACGGCCGGACCCTGCGCTGTGCGGACGTCGTGACCGCCGCGAGCACCGAGGGCCCACTGGGCATCGACGTTTCGATCGCCGCGCTGCGCGGCGCGGAAAGCGCGTGGAAGCTCGCCGAAGAACTGAGCACCCGCAGGATCGTCTACGGCCGCACCACCGGCGTCGGCGCCAACAAGGAGGATCCGGTCGGCGAGGGCGAGTCGCCGGATCACGGGCTGCGGCTGCTGCGCAGTCACGCGGGCGGCAGCGGCGACGTCATGTCCCCCGGCCAGACCAGGGCGATGATGCTCATCCGGCTCAACCAGCTGCTGGCCGGGCGCGCCGGGCTCAGCCCCGTGCTGATCGGGGCGCTCGCCGACGCGGTGCGGACCGGGGCGCTGCCGCTCGTGCACCGGCTCGGCGCGATCGGCACCGGTGACCTCGCGCCGCTCGCGGAGACCGCGCTCGCCCTCACCGGCGAACGGCCGTGGCTGACCGGCGGGGTGCCCCCGGTGCCGGTCCAGGCGGGTGACGCGCTCGCGTTCATGAGCAGCAACGCCGCGACGCTGGCCGAGGCGACCCTCGCGGCGATGCGGCTCGACACGCTGACGCGGGCGAGTCACGTCGTCGCGGCGCTGACCTACATCGCGCTCGACGGGAACCCGGAGGCGTACGCGACCCCCGTGCACGAGGCGCGTCCGCACGCCGGGCAGGTCGCGTGCGCCGCGGAGATGCGGCGGCTGCTCGGGATGGAGGGCACGCCCAAACCGGGCAGGCGGATCCAGGACCCGTTCGGGCTCCGCGCGTTCCCGCAGGTGCAGGGGCCCGCGCTGGACGCGATCCACTACCTGCGCGACGTCCTCGCGGTGGAGATCAACGCCAGCACCGAGAACCCGATGATCTCGACGGTGCACCAGGACGCCTATCACCACGCGCATTTCCACACCGCGTACGTCTCGACCGCGCTCGACCAGGTGCGCGCGACCGTCCACCAGGTCGCCGAGCTGTCGGTGGCCCGGCTCGGTGACCTGGTGGAACCGGAGTTCACCGGGTTGCGGCCGTTCCTGGCGGCCGGGCCGTCGGGCAGTTCGGGCGTGATGATCCTGGAGTACGTCGCGCACGACGCGCTCACCGAACTGCGGCAGGCCGCGCTGCCGGCGACGCTGGGCACGGCCGTCGTCTCACGCGGGATCGAGGACCACGCGAGCTTCTCGACCCAGGCCGCGCGGGCGGCGACCGCGGCCGGGTCGGCGTATCAGCAGGTGCTGGCGTGTGAACTGGTCGCGGCCGTCCGGGCGTTGCGGATGCGCAAGGCAGACCTCGTCTCCCTGCCCGCGCGCGACGCCTACGAGACCGCCGCGGCCGTGCTCGACCCGAGCGTCGAGGACCGGCCGCTCACCGACGACATCGCCCGCGCCGTGTCCCTTTTGGACACCTTCGCCCGCATCTGACTCCGCGCGTTTCGTCCTCTGAATGCGGTAGTTGGCATCACCAACGAACGCATTCAGAGGACGAAATGCGGGAGGTCAACAGCAGCAACCCCGGCGCGCGAGGGAGTGGAGCCGGGCGTTCGTCGGCGTGGGCCGGTTCGCGGCGTCCTCGACGGCGTCGAGCATCCGCCGCCGCTCCGCCTTGCCGAGCACCCGGCCGCGCGTGATCACCGTGTCGATCTTCGCGACGTTGCGGATGTCCGCCGCCGGATCCGCGTCCAGCAGCACGAGGTCCGCCTCCTTCCCCACCGCGACCGTGCCCGACGTCCCTTCCCTGCCGAGGAACCTCGCCGCGTCCCCGGTGACGGTCTTCAGCGCCCGCACCGGCGAGAGCCCGGCCTCGACCAGGAACGCGAGCTCTTCGTGCAGCCCGCTGCCGGGGAAGGTGTACGGATTGAGGCAGTCGGTGCCACCGATGAGGCCGACACCCGCTTCGTGCGCGACGCCGACCAGCCGCAGCGTCTCCTGGTAGTACCGCTCCTGCAGGGCGACGTCCTCCGGGGTCTTCGGCGCGAAGCGTTCGATGCCCTTGGCCCAGCTCTCGCGCACGTCCGCCGGTACGTACTTGAGCCGCGGGTCCCGCTGGTGGGTCCCGGCGGGCTGCGTGACGACCCGGTTGATCGTCAGCGTCGGCGAGTGCCAGGTGCCGTTGCACCGCAGCCGCTCGAAGTAGGCCCGCGCCACACGGCGGTCGTACGTGGTGACCGACTCGAACTCCAGCCGCCGAGCCAGGTTGAAGAAGTCCCGCGGCGCCGCGGGGTCGTAGGGCGTCGACTTCAGCCTGGCCAGGATCTCGTCGCGCCGGGACGAGCAGTGGATGGACACCCCGAAGAAATGCTCGAGGCTGTGCTGGCCGAGGTCGCTCACCTCGAGGTGGGACAGCTTGTACGGCCAGTGCCCGGAGAACCGCAGGCCCTGGGCCCGGGCCTCGTCCGCGACCGCGCGCACGACGCCGGGTGCGAGGTAGGAGTAGGTCTTGACGAGCTCGGCGCCCGCGGCCTTCTCGGCGCGGACGACGGCCCGCGCTTCGGCCTCCGTCGACACCTGGAGCACCGGCGGGGCCAGGAGCGTGACCGGCCCGTCGACGATCCCGCTCGCCAGCACGACACGCGGGCCGAGCAGCTCGCCGCGTTCGATCTTGCCTTTCGTGGCACGGTTTTCCGCGTACCCCCACATCTCGCGGACGCCCGTGACACCGTGCGCCAGATGCAACGGCGGGACGATGTCCTCGAGGTCCGCACCGTGGGCGTGCATGTCCCACAGACCCGGGATGAGGTACTTGCCGCGGCCGTCGATCACCCGCGCGCCGGGGGTCTCCGGGACCGGGCCGGAGCCGACCCAGGCGATCCGGTCGCCGACGAGCACGACCGAGACGTCACGCCGCGGTGCCGAACCCGTGCCGTCGATCAGCGTGACCTGGGCGAGGACGACGATCGTGCCCGTTTCGGCGGCGGCCGTACCGGGCAGCAGCCCGGCGAGCGCCACCCCGGTCCCACCGGCGGCCAGCCACCTCAGGAACTCGCGCCTGTTGGATCCCATGAGAACCGCCGCCCTTCCACCCGGACCCCCCAGGTGGCCGATTCAACTAGCCGCGACGGCGGGCCCGCAAGAAAAGCGAAGGCCCCTTACCCGAGGTCAGCACGATGTAAGGGGCCTTCTCCTGAAACAGGGCTCAGCCGAAGAAGACCTCGGCCTCTTCGTACCGCTCGACCGGGACGGTCTTCAGTTCGGCGGTCGCCTCGGCGAGCTTGACGCGGACGATGTCCGTGCCGCGCAACGCCACCATCACGCCGAAGTCACCGTCGGCCACGGCGTCGACGGCGTTGAGCCCGAACCGGGTGGCGAGTACGCGGTCGTACGCCGTCGGGGTGCCGCCGCGCTGGACGTGCCCGAGCACGACCGCGCGGGACTCCTTGCCGGTGCGGGCGGCGATCTCGTCGGCCAGCCAGGTGCCGATGCCGCCGAGCCGGACGTGCCCGAAGGCGTCCTTCTCCCCGGTCAGCAGCTTTTCCTCGCCGCCCTCGGGCAGCGCGCCCTCGGCGACGACGATGATCGGCGCGAACTCCTTCTCGAAGCGGCGCTCGACCCACGAGACGACCTGGTCGACGTTGAAGTGCCGCTCCGGCACCAGGATCACGCTCGCGCCGCCGGCGAGGCCCGAGTGCAGCGCGATCCAGCCCGCGTGCCGCCCCATGACCTCGACGACCAGCGCGCGGTGGTGCGACTCGGCCGTGGTGTGCAACCGGTCGATGGCCTCGGTGGCGATCGAGACGGCCGTGTCGAAGCCGAAGGTGTAGTCGGTGGCGCCGAGGTCGTTGTCGATCGTCTTGGGCACCCCGACGACGCCGACGCCGTCGTCCGTGAGCCGCTTCGCGACGCCGAGGGTGTCCTCGCCGCCGATCGCGATCAGCGCGTCGACCTGCTGCTCGGCGAGCACGGCCTTGATCTTGTCGACCCCGCCGTCGACCTTGTACGGATTGGTCCGCGACGAGCGCAGGATCGTGCCGCCGCGGGTCAGGATGTCCTCGACGTCGTTCAGGCCGAGCGGACGGCTGTCCCCGGTGAGGGGACCGTTCCAGCCGTTGCGGAACCCGACGATGTCCCAGCCGTGCACCTCGATGCCCTTGCGCACCACACCGCGGATCACCGCGTTGAGCCCCGGGCAGTCCCCACCGCCGGTCAGCACACCGACACGCATCAGAAGCCTCCGTCTTGTGTTCCGTAGAGATGACAGTCACATGTCCCGACGCCAGCGTAGCGGCAGTTCTCTGGATCGGTGCAGGGCGGACCACCTCGGGAATCGGTACACGCCGCGGATGTGCTAGCTTGGCCCCGTGCAGCGCTATTTCTGGTTTACGAAGCCGGCCCCGGGTGGGCACGGCGGCGTGAACCTGCGCTGACTTCCACCCCGAGCCGGAATCACACCGGCTCGGCGAGTTCCCGCGGGTCGGTATCCCTTTCGAAAGGAACCAGACCCGCGATGTCTCCCTCCGCTGACACCCTGATCGCCCTCGACGGCCACCGCACGGCGGCCATCAACCCGCTGCTGTCGCCCGCGATGCTGCGGCACGAGCATCCGATGACCGCGGAAACCGCCGATACCGTCCTAGCCGGGCGGGCCTCGGCCGTCGACATCCTCGACGGCCGGGACGACCGGCTCCTCGTCGTCGTCGGGCCCTGCTCGGTGCACGACGCGGACGCCGCGCTCGACTACGCCCGCCGTCTCGCCGCCAAGGCCGAAGAACACCGCCGCGACCTGCACATCGTCATGCGCGTCTACTTCGAGAAGCCGCGGACCACGCTCGGCTGGAAGGGCCTGATCAACGACCCCGGTCTCGACGGCACCTACGAGGTCAACCAGGGCCTGCGGATGGCGCGCAAACTGCTGCTCGACATCTCCGCGCTCGGCCTGCCGGTGGGCTGCGAATTCCTCGACCCGATCACCCCGCAGTTCATCTCCGACACCGTGACCTGGGGTTCCATCGGCGCGCGGACCGCGGCGAGCCAGGTGCACCGGCAGCTGTGCAGCGCGCTGTCGATGCCGGTCGGGATCAAGAACTCGACCGAGGGCGACGTCCAGGTCGCCGTCGACGCCACCCGCGCGGCCGGCGCGAGCCACGTCTTCGCCGGGATCAACCCCGACGGGCTCGCCGCGCTCATCACCACCGCGGGCAACGAGGACTGTCACGTCATCCTGCGCGGCAGCTCCGCCGGTCCGAACTACGACCCCACGACGGTGGCCGACACATTGGCGCGGCTGGCGAAGTCGGGGCTGCCGGAACGCGTGATCATCGACGCGAGCCACGGCAACAGCGCGAAGGACCACGTGCGGCAGGCTTCGGTCGTCCGCGAACTCGCCGGGCGGATCGGGGCCGGTGAGCGGGGTATCGCGGGGCTGATGCTGGAGAGCTTCCTGGTGGAGGGGCGCCAGGACCTGACGCTCGGCTCGGCCGCTTCGCTCACCTACGGGCAGTCGATCACGGACGCCTGCCTCGGGTGGGAGACGACGGCGGAGCTGCTGGACACCCTCGCCGAGGCCGTCGACTCACGCCGCTGAGCCCCTCGCGAACGCTAGGAACGGTCCTTTCCTCGCAAATTTCGCAAGGAAAGGACCGTTCATTGCACGGCACTCGGGCCTGCGAGGGGTGGAGCGGCTCCCGTCTCGTGTGGCGAAGGGAGCTTTCGCCGCATGGCACGCGGGGATGGCGCCCTTCACCTCAGGACGTCAGGCCGACGTCCTGGCGAAGGACTCATTCCCACCTTGCGCGGGGACGGGGCTGGGACACCGAACTTCGAGCAGCGCGAACCCGGCTCGGCTGGCGCCTGAGCGTAGGTAAGCGGTGGCCGTGAAGGACTCCTTGAGGGCCCGGAGTCCCTCGAAGTTCCCCTCACCCGGCCGGTACCGGCAACTCCAGCCTCAGCAGTCCAACAGCCACAACGACCGCGCGTGAAGGTGCCTACCGGTGCCAGTAGGACTCGATGATCTGCCACCGCTGGTAGTTGTGCCTCGCGTCCGCCAGCGCGTCGTGCTGGTCGTCCGGGGCCGACGGCAGCTTCGGCTTGCCGGCGTCCTCCCAGCGTTGCCGCAGGTCGCGCGTGAAACGCGGCAGCTGGCGCGGCAACGCGGGCATCGGCCCCCACAGCTGCGCCAGCGCGACGTGGTCGTAGGCGGCGAACCAGGCCCACAGTTCGATGCCGCCGGGCGGTTTGCCGAAGAACTCGAGCAGATCCGTGCGGATCTTCTCGCGGCTGCGCCACGCCGGGTCGGCGGGCGACGGGAGTTTCGGGAGCACGTTGTCGCGGACCCAGGGGCCGGCCTTGCCGGGGTCGAAATCGGTCGAGACCGCGTAGAACTCGCGGCCTCTTTCGTCCACGACACCGATCGACACCAGATCGATGGTCACGCCGTCCTCAATGAATTCGGTGTCGTAGAAAAAGCGCACCGGAGAACCCTAGTGGGGCCTCAGCCGACCTTGGTGTCCGGGATACGGGCGACGTCCTGGGCGGAGGGCTGCGCGGGCACCTTGGGGCGGACTCCCGCCTCCTCGGCGGCGAGCAGTTCCTTCGCCTTGGCGGCGTAGATGTCGACGTACTCCTGGCCGGAGAGCTCCATGAGCGCGTACATGATCTCGTCGGTGATGGACCGCTCGATGAAGCGGTCCCCGGCGAGGCCCTCGTAGCGCGAGAAGTCGAGCGGCTTGCCGAAGCGGATCTCGAGGCGGCGCGGCCACCACATCTTCGAGCCGATCGGGTTGACCTTGTCGGTGCCGATCATGGCGACCGGGACCACGACGCCGCCGGATTCGAGCGCGATCCGCGCGACGCCGGTCTTGCCCTTGTACAGGCGGCCGTCCGGGGAACGGGTGCCTTCGGGGTAGATGCCGAGGAGGTGCCCTTCGCGGACCAGCCGGGTCGCGGTGTCGAGCGCGGCCTGCGCGGCGTTGCCGCCGGAGCGGTCGATCGGGAACTGGCCGACGCCGGTGAAGAACCACTTCTTCAGCAGACCCTTGAAGCCCTTTTCGGTGAAATACTCCGATTTGGCCGGGAAGGTCACCTTGCGCTTGACGCGCAGCGGCATGAAGAAGGAGTCGGCCACCGCGAGGTGGTTGCCCGCCAGGATCGCGCCACCGTCGTCGGGGATGTTCTCCGCGCCGACGACTTTGGTGGGCCACAGCGCCTTGAGCAGTGGCCCGATAAACACGTGTTTCATGAGCCAGTACAGCACTGCGAAAACTCCTCCTAGCAGCTCAACCCCTGTGCCCGATGGTCAAGACTACGAATCGCGCACCCCCGGCACAACGAAGTCCACCCGGTTACCCGCACCCAGCGACGGATCTCACACCGGATCCGGCCCGATTCCGGCAGTGGCCGGGGCCCCACAAGCCGCTCCGGTCGTGCGAACATGGTAGACCTACCCAGCTCTCACGGAAGGCGATCGCATGGCCGTCCTCGCCGGCGCGGAACCGTTCGCTCACACCGGTTCGACCGAAGCAGGGTTCCTGCTGTGCCACGGATTCACCGGCACTCCCGCGAGTATGCGGCCGTGGGGCGACCATCTGGCCGAGGCCGGTTACACGGTGCGTTGCCCGCTGCTCCCCGGGCACGGGACCCGGTGGCAGGACATGAACCGGACAGGCTGGGAGGACTGGTACGGCGCGGTCCGCGAAGAGCTGCTGGCGCTCTTCTCGACCTGCGAGACGGTGTTCGTCGCCGGGATGTCGATGGGCGGGACGCTGACGCTGCGGCTCGCCGAGGAGTTCGGCGACCGGATCGCCGGCATCGTGCTGGTGAACCCGTCGGTCATGACACTGCGCTGGGACGCCAAGCTGCTGCCCGTCCTGTCGCGGATCCTGCCCTCGGTTCCGGGCGTGGCCAACGACATCGCGAAGCCGGGCGTGACCGAGCTGGCCTATTCGCGGACACCCGTGCGCGCCGCGGCGAGCCTGGCGAAGCTGTGGAAGCTCACCCGCGCGGATCTGCGCAAGGTGACCCAGCCGGTGCTCCTGCTCCACTCGGCCGTCGACCACATCGTCGAGCCGGTCAACTCGCGGGTGATCCTCGACGGGATCGGCAGCGACGACGTGACCGAGGTGGTGCTGGAGAACAGCTTCCACGTCGCCACCCAAGACCACGACGCGGGCCTGATCTTCACGCGTACGGTGGACTTCGCCCGGTCCGTGCGCCGGGCGGGACAGGTGGACGCCGGATGAGCAGAGGCAAGGACGGGCCGGAGGACGTCGACGCGACGTTCGCCGAGATCGTGGCCGACCTCCGTGCGGAGGGCGTCGGCCTGTTCCCGGAAGACGACCTGGAGAAACCGGCCGGGAAGACGGCGGAGAAGCCCGCCGAGAAGACGCCCCGGCCGGAACCTTCGGACGCCGAACCCGAACCGGGCTGGCGCGGCGGCGGCACCAGCTGGGACAAGACCCTGTTCGAGGACGACCCGGCCGGGTCGAGCGACGACGAGGGCCACTTCGTGCCGCCCGAGCCGCCTCCCCTGCCGCGTCCGCGCAAGGGCGCGTTCATCGTCCTGCTGTTCTTCCTGCTCGGCCTGCTGCTGCTGATCGCGCCCACCCTGATCGGCATGGGCACCCGGCTCGGCACCCCGCTCGGGATCCTCGCCCTCGCGACCGCGATCGCCCTGCTCCTGCTGCGGGTGCGTCAGGGGCCGCCGCCCGGCGCGGATCCGAACAACGGCGCCCAGGTCTGATCTGCCGGACAATTCGGAAGATGAAGATCGACTTCACTCCCTCGCGCCGGTCGACGGTCGGCGCGGAATGGGAACTCGCCCTCGTCGACCGGCGGACCGGTGAGCTCTCGTCGGTCGCGGAACAGGTGCTCGACGCCGTCCGGCCCGACGGCGAGGAGGAGCATCCGAAGATCAAGCAGGAACTGCTGCTCAACACCATCGAGGTGATCAGCGGGATCTGCGACACGATCGCCGAGGTCAAGGCCGATCTGAACGACTCACTGGACGTCGTGCACTCGGTGCTGGACCCGCTGGGCGTCGAGCTGTTCTCCGCCGGGTCGCATCCGTTCTCGACCTGGTACCAGCAGAAGGTCACGGACAAGGAGCGCTACGCCAAGCTCATCGACCGGACCCAGTGGTGGGGACGGCAGATGCTGATCTACGGCGTCCACGTGCACGTCGGCGTCGACCACCGGGACAAGGCCCTGCCGATCCTCGACGCCCTGCTCAAGTACGCGCCGCATCTGCAAGCGCTTTCGGCGTCTTCGCCGTACTGGGGCGCGGAGGACACCGGGTACGCGTCGAACCGCGCGCTGATGTTCCAGCAGCTGCCGACGGCCGGGCTGCCGTTCCAGTTCCGGAAGTGGACCGAGCTGGAGAGCTATGTGGACGACATGTTCACCACGGGCGTGATCGACCATTTCTCCGAGATCCGCTGGGACATCCGGCCCGCCCCGCATTTCGGGACGATCGAGATGCGGGTGTGCGACGGGCTGCCGACGCTGGAGGAGGTCGGCGCGATCTCCGCGCTGACCCAATGCCTGGTCGACGACTTCAGCGCGCGTCTCGACGACGGCGAGATCCTGCCGACACTGCCGCCGTGGCACGTCCAGGAGAACAAGTGGCGCGCGGCGCGGTACGGCGTCGACGCGATCGTCATCCTCGACGCGGCGGGCAACGAGCGGCTCGTCACCGACGACACCTACGACCTGCTGGACCGGCTCGAACCGGTGGCCCGGCGCCTGGACTGCGCCGACGAACTGCGGTCGGTGGAGACCATCCTGACCCACGGGCCCAGCTACCTGCGTCAGCGCGCGGTCGCGAAGCAGTACAACGGCAGCCTGCGCGCCGTCGTCGCTTCGCTCATCGCGGAGATGCGGGACGGGAAGATCGCGCGCCCCTGACCAGGACCGCGTTCAGAGGACTAAATGCGGGAGTCGAGGTGCCCCAGGAGGGTGCCGGGGCCGAAGGTCGAAGCGCCCAGTGCCTCGACGCGGGAACGCAGCTCCCGGTCGGCGGTGACCACGACGACGTGGTCGTCCGGGCCCGCGGCACGGGCTTCACGCGCGACGGCGACGATCGTGTCGTCGCCTTCGCCGTCGGCCTCGACGACCTCGACACCCGGCACCGTCGCGACTCCCCGCGCCTTGCCCTCGACGACCAGCACGACCTTCGGCCACCACGACCATCCGCCGCCCCCGGGCAGGGCCGGATCGGCGAGCCCGGTCTCGGACAGGCTCGCGAGCTTGTCCCGTAACCGTTCCGCGGCGCCGCGCCGGTCCCGCCACCAGCCGTCCGGCCGCGATCCGACGACGTTCGCGCCGTCGACCACCAGTACCAGCCCGCGATCCAAGTGTTCCCTCAATCCCGGCCACGCCGCCGCGAAGTCGCGATGCAGCCGGAAATCCGCGACCTCGCCGGCGTGGACCCATCGCAGTTCCGCGCTCTCCGCGCTCTTCACCCTGGCCGAAAGCGGGCCGATCGGCGCGGCGAGGACCGTGGTGTAGCGCCAGTTCCCGTGGTCGACGTGCGACGCGGCCAGCGGACGGACCCGCGCGGGCGGGATGTCGGCCTCCTCGTGCGCCTCGCGGGTGGCGGCCTCACGCGGGCTCTCCCCCGCCTCGACGGCGCCACCGGGCAGTGCCCAGGTCCGTCCATGGTGGACCCACCAGGCCCGCCGCTGCAGCAGGACACCGCGCGCGGGATCGGACAGCAGCAACCCGGCCGCGCCGTTCAAACCCCAGTGAAGATGCCCGAAGTCGCACTTCACGAAGCCGTTGCCGTCCTGCCGGGTCACCGCTTCAGCGTGTCACACCGATCTCGGCGCCGGGAGCCTTCGCCGCGTCGACGGCGAGTGCGGCGGCACCGACGATCGCCGAATCGTCGCCGTGGTGCGCGGCCCGGATCCGCGCCAGCGGCCGGTGCCCGGCGCCGGTGATCTTGTCCGCGTAGTGCTCGCGGGCCTCGTCGAGGAACAGCGGAGCGGATTCGGACACGCCGCCGCCGATCACGATGAGCTCGGGATCGAAGACGTCGGCGACCAGCGCCAGCCCCTCGGCCAGCCATTTCGCCAGCTCGGTCATCGCGCGCTGGGCGATCGGGTCGCCGTCGCGGGCGGCCCCGGCGACGCGGCGGCCGGTGACCGAACCGGGGTCTCCCCTGGTCTCGCGCGCCAGGACGGTCGAGCGGCCGGGATGCCGCGCGAGCAGCTCCACCGCCGTCGCCGCCAGCGCCGTCCCGCTGCAGTAGCGCTCCCAGCAGCCGTATTTCCCGCACGGGCAGGGCCTGCCGCCGGGGACGACGGTCAGATGCCCGAGTTCCGGCGCGACGCCGTACGCGCCCCGGTAGATCTTGCCGTCGAGCAGCAGTCCCGCGCCGATCCCGGTACCGAGGGCGATCAGCGCGGCGACATGAGCGCCGCGGGCGGCCCCGAAGCGGTATTCGCCGACCGCGGCGGCGTTCACGTCGTGCTCCAGGGTCACCGGCAGGCCGACCCGCTTCTCGATGCGCTCGGCGACCGGCGCGGCACGCCAGGACAGATGCGGCGCGAACATCACCGTCCGCCGGTCCTTCGCGACGAACCCGGCGACCGCGAGCCCGACCCCGGACACGTCGTGCCGGTTGCGGAGGTCTTCGACGACGCCGGCGATGGCGTCTTCGAGCGCGTCCTCCCCGCTGGGCGTCCCGACCCTGGCGGTGTCCATCAGCGAGCCGTGCTCGTCCACCACGCCGGCGCGCACGCTCGTGCCCCCGACGTCCACCCCTACCGTCAGCAACTCAGTTCTCCCGGTCCGGCTGCCAAGCGTCGCGCCTGGTCACCGTGATGTGCTGGACCCGCGAAGCTCCCATCGGCACATCTTCGGCCGCGGGCTCCTTCCGCGCAGGCTGGAACCCCGGCATGTGCACGCCGGCCTCGGGTTCCCACCGGTCGGCGAGCACCGCCCGCAGCAACGCGACGAGCTGCGCGGCCTGCTCCATCAGGCGGGCCACGAACTCGGGCCGTTCCCCTCGGAAGACCCCGACGACGGCGCAGAGCGGGCACCATCCGTCGGCGTCGTGGTCGGTGCAGCCGTGCCCGGCGGAGATCAGGCCCTCCAGCCACGGCGCGGCGTGCTCGACGACCAGTTCGACCAGGAGCCGGATCTCTTCGGCCAGTTCGAGCGGCTTCGATCCGGTGTACTCGTTGTTCTCGCTCACCCGGGTCCCCGGTTCCCGGCCAGGCTCACGACCAGGCCGTGCGCGTCGGATTCCGCACCGGTGATCCGGCACGGGCGCAACATCTCCGGCAGCGCGATCAGCCGCCGGAAACCGTCCACGGTGACGGCGAGATCATCGTCCACTCTGGCCAGGTCCACTTCGGAATCGAGGTGCAAGGGCACCGCGATCCGCAGCTCGTAGCCGCCGTCCGATTCGGACACCTGCAGCAGTGGGGTCACACCTTTTTCGTTCCCCGCCAAGGGGTCCAGCCCCTGATAGAGCTCGTACGCGATTTCCCGCAACGCCTCGAGCCCCACCGGCTCGACGGCGCGATGCTCGACGGGCTTCACCTGCCCCGATCCGAAACCCGCTTCGGCGAGTTCGGCGAGAACGGCGTTCTGCTGGGTGCGCCGGGTCCGCATCCAGGTGGCCGCGGCGCCGCGCCAGAACCCGGGCGCGGGCATGAGCCGGTTGACGATCAGGCCGTCGACCAGGATCCCGCGCAGGGCAAGGGAACTGAGCGTGCGGCGGGCTTCGGCGACGACGACGCGCTCCGGCGTCAGCACGAGCCGCACGGTGGTGGTGGCCGGATCGGTCAGCAGCGTGCGCAGCGACTCCAGATGCGCGCCGAGCCGCCGCACCGCGGCCGCCGTACGCCGCGCGCCCGGTTTGAACATCCGCGACAGATAGCCGGAGACGGCTTCGGGCAAAGCCAGCAGCCGCAGGGTTTCCGCGGTCGGCCCGCAATCGACGACGACCGTCTCCCAGGGACCGTGCTCGGCGAGGCGCTGGACCTCGGTGAGGGCGAGGAGTTCGTCGACGCCGGGCACCACGGTGAGTTCTTCGGCGTCGAGCGAGTCGAGACCCACTCCCGCGAGCGCGGTCTGCAGTTCCCGCCGGAGTTCGCGCCAGGTGCTGTCGACGAGGCCGCGGGTGTCGATCTGGGCGGCGTGGAGCAGCGTGTCCACTTCGGACGGTTCGCCGCCGAGCGGGCGGCCGAAGGCGTCACCGAGGGAATGCGCCGGGTCGGTCGAGACCACGAGCGTCTTCCTGCCCCGACCGGCCAGTGCCGCCGCCGTCGCCGCGGCCAGCGTGGTCTTGCCGACACCCCCCTTGCCGGTGAACAGCAGGATCCGCATGCCTACCCTTCGACTCAGGATGCTTCAGCGCGCTTCTTGAGCTCCTTGAGCGCGGTGTCCATGACCATCTTCTCGGCCTTGCGGCGCAGCAGCCCGATCATCGGCAGCGCCAGCTCGACGGACAGCGTATACGTCACCTTGGTGCGTCCGGCGCCCAGCGCTTCGAGGGCGTAGCGGCCGTTCTGGGCCTTCTGCATCTGCCCCTTGACCAGGTGCCAGCTGACTCCGTTGCCGTCGGCGTCCCAGTCGTACTCGAGGGTGTACACGTCCTTGATGGGGCCGGCGTCGAGGGTGAGTTTCACCTGCTTGGCGCGGCCGTCGGCGTCCTCGCCGAGCACCTCGGTCTCCCGGACGGCCTTGGCCCATTCCGGGTACGCGGGAAAGTCGGCGATGACGGCCATGACCCGCTCGGGCTCGGCGTCGACCTCGATGGATTGCGTGGACTGCTCGGCCATGAACGCAGCCTAGCCGCAGCCCAGGGTCACCAGCGAAGCACGTACGGCTGTGCCGTCTCTTTGAAGTGACCGACGTTACGGCATTCGGTCCTGCCGAGCCGCGTCCGCGGGGTCAGCGGCTGGTGGACGTGCCCGAAGACCGACCAGCGCGGCCGCTGCTCGCGGATGAGGTCCACCAGCGCCGCCGAGCCGATCTCGGACCGCCGCGCGATCACGTCGTAGGTCAGTTCCGGGACGGCCGGCGGGATGTGGGTGCACAGGACGTCGACGTTCTCCAGCCCGGCGACCGCGACGTCGTACTCCTCGCGGGTGCGCAGGTACGGCCGCCAGAAGCCGTTGCGGCGCGGGACCACGTTCGGCGGGAGCAGCGCACCGCCGATGAACCCGAACCGCAGGCCGCCGAACTCGGCGACCTCTCCGTCGAGGACGGTGATGCCGTCGCCGGCGAATTCGGGCCACAGCGAGGGGTCGTCGACGTTGCCGGGGGTCGCGAACGTCGGCGCGGTCAGCGCGCCGAACAGGACGCCGTACTGGTCGTGGATCGCCTCGCCGACGGCGGCCGCGGGATCGGCCAAAGTGGCCCACAACGATCGCGAGAAGGCAACGGTCTCATCACGAGTGCCCTCGCGCCGCAGGCGCGCGAACTCGCCGACCTTCTCGGCGCCGAACAGCGCGCCCATGATGCCCTTGTCGTGCTCGCGGTAGTCGACGAAGTCCAGCAGGTCGCCGAGGACGATCAGTGCGTCGGCGCCGTCGCCCGCGCGTTTGAGCGCGTCGGCGTTGCCGTGCACGTCCGACACCACGTGAACCCGCATGTTCTCCCCTGTGCTCCCCGTGCCTACTGAGCCCGGGGACCGACCCCGGGCTCGCGCCCGTCCTCCAGGACCTCCTTGAGCCCGAGCGCGATCGCCTTGGCGGCACGGGCACGGCGATCGAACTCGCGGCGCAGTTCCCGCGGTGCCAGGCCGATCGGCTCCCCGTCGGGACCGGCGGGGGTGGCGCGCAGGAAGTAGTGCAGCAAGGTTCCGTCGAGCACCGGCTCGAGCCAGACCTCCATGGTACCGATCAAGGCACCGCGCACGGTCCAGCGCAATCCCTGGTCCCCGCGGTCGGTGTAGACCTCCAGGACGAGGTCCGGCCAGTAACGTGACCAAGATCGCGGATCGGCGAAAGCGGTGGCCACGGTGGAGGGCGGGACCACGAGGAAGGTCTCGTCGACGATGTCGAGAGCTGGCGGCGCCTGGTTCACAGCGGCAGAATGTCATGCCCTGGGTATGGCCGATTCGTCAGCATGGTCTTAAGGTGCACGGCACGCTAAGTTGACTGGCGGGTAACACCGGTCACACCACTTGCACGCGAACACGGAGGTTCCTCGTGCGCGAATACAGCGCCCCCGCCGCCAATCCGGTGACAGACGACGAGAATCTCGCCGACGTCGTCTGGGCGAACGCGGAGCGGTTCTCCGATGTCGTGAGTTTCCGCCGCCAGGTCGACGGTACCTGGTTGGACGTCACCGCCAAAGACTTCGCCGCCCAGGTTCTGGCCGTGGCCAAGGGAATGGCCCAGGCGGGCATCGCACCGGGCGACCGGATCGGGCTCATGTCCAAGACCCGCTACGAATGGACCCTGATCGACTTCGCGATCTGGGCCGCCGGCGCGGTCACCGTCCCGATCTACGACACCTCGTCGGCCGAGCAGGTGCACTGGATCCTCTCGGACTCGGCCGCGAAGGGCGTGTTCGTCGAGACCGACGAGCACCTCGCGACGCTGGAGTCCGTGAAGGGCCGCCTCGACGGGCTCGAGCACACCTGGCAGATCGACGCCGCCGCCGTCGACCACCTCACCGAGCAGGGCGCCGAGCTGAGCGACGACGACCTGCACGAGCGCCGCCGCACGGTGAAGGCCGGCGACCTGGCCACGATCGTGTACACCTCGGGCACGACCGGCCGCCCCAAGGGCGTCGAGCTGACCCACCGGAACCTCCTCGCCGAGATCCGCGCCGACATCGCCGCGTTCCCGCAGCTGATGGAGCAGGGCAACTCGCTGCTGGTGTTCCTGCCGCTCGCGCACGTCCTCGCCCGCGCCATCGCGGTGACCGCGCTCAGCGCGCGAGTGACCCTCGGACACACCTCGGACGTCAAGAACCTCGTCGCCGACCTCGGCACCTTCCGGCCGACGTTCGTCGTCGCCGTGCCGCGCGTGTTCGAGAAGGTCTACAACAGCGCGAAGCAGAAGGCGCACGGCGACGGCAAGGGCAAGATCTTCGACGCCGCCGAAGCCACCGCGGTCGCGTACAGCCAGGCTCAGGACACCGGCGGCGCCGGGCTGGGCCTGAAGGTCAAGCACGCGCTGTTCGACAAGCTGGTGTTCAGCAAGCTCCGCGCGGCCCTCGGCGGCCGGTGCGTCGCCGCGGTGTCCGGCGGTGCCCCGCTCGGCGTGCGGCTGGCGCATTTCTTCCGCGGCATCGGCGTCCCGGTGTTCGAGGGCTACGGCCTGACCGAGACCTCCGCGGCGGCCTGCGTCGGCACGCAGGACGGGTTCCGCGTCGGCACCGTGGGCCGCCCGGTCGCCGGCACCTCGGTCCGGATCGCCGACGACGGCGAGATCCTGCTGAAGGGCGACGTCGTGTTCGGCGGCTACTTCAACAACCCCGAGGCGACCGCCGAAGCGCTGGAAGACGGCTGGTTCCACACCGGCGACCTCGGTGAACTCGACAACGACGGCTTCCTGAAGATCACCGGGCGCAAGAAGGAGATCATCGTCACGGCGGGCGGCAAGAACGTCGCCCCGTCCGGGCTCGAGGACACCATCAAGGCCAGCCCGCTGGTCAGCCAGGCGATGGTCGTCGGCGACCAGCGGCCGTTCATCGGCGCGCTGATCACCATCGACGAGGAGTACTTCCCGTCGTGGAAGTCGCAGCACGGCAAGCCTTCCGACGCCTCGGTGTCCGATCTGGCCGACGACGCCGAACTGCGCGCCGAGATCCAGACGGCCGTCGATCAGGCCAACAGCGCGGTGTCGCAGGCCGAGGCGATCAAGAAGTTCACGATCCTCTCGAAGGACTTCACCGAGGCGGGCGGGGAGATCACGCCGAGCCTGAAGCTGAAGCGCAACATCGTGAACAAGAACTACGCGACCGACATCGAGGCCCTGTACAAGAAGTAGCCTTTCGCGCGTGAAGGCCTCCTTCCCTACCCTCAAGGTCAGGGTCCCGGCAAAGTCGCATAAGTGCTGGCCGGTACCACTCTCGGCGTACGGCGGATGACAGGAGGTTCCCCTGTTTCCGTCCACAAAGGACGCCGGCAGTCGAGTAAATATCCGCTTGAGTCTTATTTGTACGGTTTCCAAGTGGGGTCGTGAGTGGCGATTGTCGTTAGAACGACCAAAACACTCACGGCCACCCCGGAAAACGCCCAAACCAGGCATGGCCGCCTTGGCAGTGTCCCCTGTGGACGGTCGAGCGATGTGTGGGGGATCAGCGTGACGAGCCCCCTTGGTCGCCGCTTGACCAGCGCTTATGCGACTTGCCGGGACCCTACCCTCAAGGTAGTGAAGGAGGCCTTCACGGACTTCGGGCCTGCCCCGGACACGACAAGGGGCTGAAGGACGCTTTCACCGCGTGACATGCGGCGAAAGCGTCCTTCAGCCGATCTTCTCGTCCCAGTCGATGTGGTGCCGGTAAAGCCAATTCCGGTCCCGGTCGGACGTCGTTCCCGAGGACACCGCAGCGCTGCCCGCCACCAGTTCCTCCACCCGCGCCCGCCGCAGCCGCTCATAGGCCGCGAAAGCCGTTGGCGCGTCGGGAAGATCCCGCAAACACTGGGCCAGTACGACACTGTCCTCCAGCGCCATCGACGCGCCCTGCCCCGCGGCGGGCGAGGCCGCGTGCGCCGCGTCGCCGACGAGCACCATCGTCGAGTTGAACCACACCGGTGTCGACGGCACGTCGTAGGAGTGACCGCCGAACACGTCGTCGCCCGTCGACCGGATGATTTCCGCGGCGGGCAACGGTTCCCCGTCGAAGGCGGCGAAAGCGGCCGCGCGCCATTCGGCCGGTGTCAGGCCGGAGCGCACTCCCTCGGCCGTGGGAAGCCGCGCGAACCAGTACGTCGAGCCGTCGGGAGTAGTCGTGTAACCGAAGTAGGCGTGCAGGCTCTGAATCATCCGATAGAGGGAAGGCGCCTGCGGGATGTTCGTGTCGGTCGTGTAGCCGTAGACGACGTCGAGGCCCGTCGAACGCGGCGGCGGGCAGTCCGGGTCGATGATCGTCCGGACGACCGAACGCAGGCCGTCGGCGCCGATCAGGATGTCGCCTTCGGCCACGGAACCGTCCTCGAACCGCGCGATCCCCGGCGAGGCGGAAACCAGCCGTTTCCCGCGCTCGAAGGTGATCCCGCGCGAGATCGCCTCGTCCTGCAGCGCACGGTAAAGCGACGCCCGCGTCATCGTGCGCGGACCGGCGAGGCCTTCGATGTCGAAGGAACGTCGTTCGACGGTCCGCCCGTCGGGCGTCACGAGTTCCAGACCCACGGCGCCGAACGAAATGTCGATCACCGGTGCCTCGGCGCCGATCGCACGCAGGGCGTCCATGCCGTTGTGCATGATCGTCAGGAAGGCGCCCGCGTCCTCGCCGCCGGACGGGTGCGCCTCGTGGACGCTCGCCTCGATCCCGGCCCGGCGCAACGCCATCGCGGTCACCGTGCCGGAGACACCGCCGCCGATAATCACTGCCTTCACCGTGAACCCCTGTCGTGTCGCCGACCCCCGACGGTACCGGGAAACGGCGACACGACAGAGGGGATCACGCGCCGCCGCTGGCGACGATGTCGCCGTTGACGCCCTTGGGGAAGAACCCGCCCTCCTTCACCGCGCCCGGGTTCAGGTAGACGACGTTCAGCACCCGGTCGGCGCCGCGGCCGAAGCAGATGCCGTTGTGGTCGGTCGGCACGATGTTGGCCTGGTTGCCGAGCAGGACACCCTGGTCGTCGTCGCCGGGACCGTCGAGGGCGTCGCGCGCGTTGGAGATCTTGGCGGCCGCGTCGCCGAGTTCCCGGTCGAACAGCGCGGTCCGGATGGTGGCGGCGTGGTAGGCCTCGGCGGCCAGGATGCCGGCGGCCGCGTCGAGGAACGTCTTGTTGGTGATCAGCGGCGCGGCACCCTTGTAGGCCGTCACGCCGACGTCCTCGAACAGGAACGCCGCGAGCAGGAAGTTCTTCTCGTTGGCGAACGGGTCGAACTGCTGGTACCCGCTGATCAGCCCGGCCGCCTTGGCCGCGGCGGTGAAGCTGTCCTTGAGGTCGATCTCGGGCCGCGACACCGCGGCCTCGCCCAGCGCGCCGCGCAGGAATTTGACGTGCGCGACCTCGTCGCCCGCGATCTCCTTCGCGAACTGGTGCAGCGCCTTGTCGTGGAACATCACCTTCTTGCCGCCGGAGACGCCGCCCTGAGTGCCGACGCCACCGGTGAGGTCGTCCGGCAGCCCGCGGCCGTGGACGGCGAAGGAGTAGAACTCGGCTTCGAGGTACTCCAGGTTGAGCGCGAAATTGAGGACGGCGGCGTCACTGGGAGCACCCTCGGCGGCAGCGGCGTCACCCGTGGCCGAAGCCGACGAAGTGGCCTGGACCCCGAGGTAGGTCGCGCCGACGACACCGAGCCCCGCCGCGCCCGCGGCCTTCAGGAACCGGCGGCGATCCGTGCGGTTCTCCGCGCTGCGGGAGATCAGGGTACGAACGAAGGGCTTTCCGAACACGAGTGGTTCCTCTCGTCTTTGCGGTGCACACCCACCCACTCGGACGTTCGGAACCACTCGCGGCCCGGATTGGAGAAGATCTCGAACTTATTTCTTCGTCGCCGCGGCAAGGCGAACAGTGACCGTGCCACGCCACGCACTTTGTCGACGAACCGCAGATCAGCGTCCTCGTGAGTACCGCACTCACGTGATCGAAGCCGGAACTCGCGTGCTCAGCGGCGGAACACGCGTGTGCGGCTTCCAGACACGCGAGTCACGTGCCTGATCACGCGAGTCACGCCTTCGCTCACGCCGCGCCTGCGCGCCTGATCCGTGAAGGCCTCCTTGAGGGACCCAGAGTCCCTCAAGGTGGCCTTCACGGACTTCCGACCAGGTTGCCTTAAGGCTCCTTAGTTCTTCGTCGCCGCGGCAAGGCGAACGCAGACCGCGAGACCGCGGATGGCCTCTTCGACCTCGGCCAGCTCGGGGTACGTCGGCGCGATGCGGATGACGGCGTCCTCGGGGTCGTCGCCGTACGGGTGGGTCGCGCCGGCCGGGGTCAGGGCGATACCCGCCTCCTTGGCCAGCCGCACGACCTCCTTGGCGGTCCCGGACGGCACGGTCAGCGAGATGAAGTACCCGCCGGTCGGCTTGGTCCAGGACGCGAGGCCCGATTCGCCGAGTTCCTTGGTGAGGATCTCGTCGACGGCCGCGAACTTCGGCCCGATCAGCTCGGCGTGCTTGCGCATGTGCTCGCGGACGCCGTCCTCGTCGCGCAGGAACTGCGCGTGACGGAGCTGGTTGACCTTGTCCGGGCCGATGGTCCGCTTGCCGATGAGGCCGGTCCACCAGGCCAGGTTCGCCTCGGACGCGCCGAAGAAGCCGACACCGCCACCCGCGTAGGTGACCTTCGAGGTGGAGCCGAAGACGAACACGCGGTCGGCGTTGCCCGCCTCGGTGGCCAGCGCGAGCAGGTCGGCCAGCTGCGCCTCGTCCTCGGTGAGGTGGTGCACGGCGTAGGCGTTGTCCCAGAAGATCCGGAAGTCCGGGGCGGCCGTGGTCATCGTCGCCAGGCGGCGCACGGTGTCGTCGCTGTAGGTGACCCCGGTCGGGTTGCTGTACTTCGGCACGCACCAGATGCCCTTGACCGCGGCGTCCTCGGCGACGAGACGCTCGACGACCGCCATGTCCGGGCCGGTCTCGGTCAGCGGCACCTGGATCAGCTCGATCCCGAAGCGCTCGGCCAGCGCGAAGTGGCGGTCGTAGCCCGGCACGGGGCACAGGAACTTGACGCTCGGCTCGTCGGCCCAGCGGCGCTCGGCGCCCGGCAGCTTGCTGAGGAAGGCCTGCACGATCGAGTCGTGCATGAGCTCCAGGCTGGAGTTGCCCGCGGCCAGCAGCTGCTCGGCCGGGACCTGCAGCGGCCCGGCGAAGATGCGGCGGAGCTCGGGCAGGCCCTTGAGGCCGCCGTAGTTGCGGACGTCCGTGCCGTCCTCGGCCTTGCGCACGTCTCCGGGGAGGGCGAGCAGCCCGTCGGCGAGGTCCAGCTGGCGAGGGGACGGCTTGCCGCGGGTGATGTCCAGGGAGAGGCCACGGTCGACGAGGGCCGCGTAGTCGCGGCGGGCGCTCTCGACATCGACAGGTGCAGTGGTCATGCCTAACGCTAAACCCGGCGGCGGTCCGGCGTGAGACGAGGGTGGCCCAAGGCCCGTGCGCACAAGATCCGATAACGGTTCCGGTGCGTTTTTCAGCAATCGTAACGAGGCCAAATCCCCTATTGATGCCGCCACCGTTCCCGCATTCTCGGTAGCACGAGGAAAAGGGGAGAAAATGGGTGCGGAGAAGTGGGCGATGGTGAAGTTGGCGGCGGCCGGAACGCTGGCCGCGTGCGCGGTGCCGAATCAGGGAACGGCGATGCCCGCGGTCGCGGTGGCCGCTCCGCCGAACACGATCGTGATCCAGCCACCCGCCGTCGCGGCCCCGCCGCAAACGGTTTACGTCGCACCACTCGCGACGCAGACCGTCTATCCCGCACCGTCGGTCCCCGTGGCCCAAACGGTGATCGCCTTCTACGACGCGATCAACCGGCGTGATTTCCTCACCGCGTGGAATCTCGGTGGGCAACGCCTGGCGAAAGGCGGCACTTTCGCTTCCTGGTCCAGCGGGTACACGACGACTTCGTGGGCCGCGGTCACCGTGCGGAGCGTGAGCGGGAACACCGTGTACGTCGACCTTTCGGCACGGCAGACCGATGGTTCGCTCCGCACTTTTTCCGGTTCCTACACCGTTTCCGGCGGCGTGATCACCGCCGCGAACATGAAACGCCTCTCCTGATCACAGCGGGACGAGCTGAGAGATCTTCCATCGGCCGTCGACGCGCTGTGCGGTGACCGAAAGCTGGGACACCGTCGATTGCGGCGCGCCGCCAGCGGCGGTCATCGTCTGCTGGTCGAGGAACAGCAGCACCTCGGCCTGGTCGCCGCGCAGGGACCGGACGCCGAGCGACCGTACCGTCGTCGTGCGCACCAGCTTCCCTTCCTCGGCACGCTTCCGTGCCGAGGCGAACTGGTCACGGTACTGGCCGGTCGCCTCCCCGGTCAGCACGTCGGCGGCGGCTCGCTCGGTGCGCGCGAGGTTGCTGTAGTCGTAGGAGAACACGGCCTTCACCCCGGCGCCGACCTGGTCCGCGACCTCGGCCGTGGCGGCCTGGTCCACCAGCGCCGCGTTGCCGTCCGAGCCCAGCGAGGACGCCTGGAGGCCGAACCACACCGCGCAGCCGGCGGCCAGCACGATGACCGCGACGAGGAGCCGCGGGACACGCCCGGTCATGAGCCCGCCGCCTGGACCGCGCTGACCTTCCAGCCGTCCTCGACGCGCTGGTAGTCCACGGTCAGCCTGCTCACCTTCGGCGCGGCCGACCCGCCGCCGGTGCTGACCCGCACGTCCAGCACGGCCATCAGGCGCGCCGTCCCGGCGGCGGCGTCGAGTTCGGTGACCGCGGCCTGCTTGAGCTTGGCGGTGGCGACGGTCTTGCTCGCGGTCGCCCGGTCGATCTGGATCTGGCGGTCGCCGGTGAGGTCCTTGCCGAGCCGTCCGGTGGTGACGCCGAGCCAGCGGTCGACGTCCTTCGCGCCACTGCGGTAGTCGATCGTGTTGAGCACCTCCAGCTGGCCGGACGCGGCGGCGAGGACGGCCTCGCGCTCGCGGCCCCTGGCCAGGCCGTCGTCGCCCGCGGCGCTCCACCACGACCAGCCGAACCAGGCGGCCGCGAAGACCGCCAGCGCGGCCACGACGGTGAGGGCGCGGGTGAGCATCACTTCCCGCCCAGCAACGCGCCGAGCCCGCCGGGCGCGGATCCGGTGAGCAGGCTCAGCACACCCGGCAGCTGGGCGGATTCCGCCGCCTGCGGGGTCTGCTTCGGCCGCTCCGGGACCGCCGGCGGCTTCCCTGCGTACGGGGCGTTCTGCGAGCCTCGCACGCCGGTGGGGCTTCCTGGCGGCTCGGCGCAGTACGCCTGGGTGTTCACCGGGGCTTCGGTGGTGTCGTTGGCGGGACGCTGTTTCGTGCCCTCGTAGCCCTTCGTGCACGAGACCGGGTCGAAGAAGTTGAACACGACGCCGAGGTGGCCGGTGCCGTCCGGCGACGTCGAACGCGAGAACGCCGAGATGATCGGGTACGCGACCAGGAGTTCCTCGATGGCGTCGGTACGGGCGGAGGTGATCTGAGCGGTCGTGAGCGTGTTCGCGAACAGCACCCCGAGGTCGGTCCCGGACACCGCGAGCACGTCGCTGATCTGGCGGCTCAGCTTCGGCGCCTCGTCGATCACGCGCCGCAGATCCGGGTCGGACGTCTTCAGCTGCGCGGCGATCGTCTTGAGCCCGCTGGAGAACTGCGTGATGTTGTCCGCCTGCCGCCGTTGCGTGTCCAGCACGGTCCGCGAGTTGGCGAGCAGGCCTTGGGTGTCGGGCAGGTACTGCGTCGCGGTCGCGGTGAGCGAGCCGGTGCTGTTCAGCAGCTGCCGCAGATCCGGGCCGGCGTTCGCGAACGCCTCGTAGGTCTCGTCGACGACGGTCCGCAACGATTCCGGCTTCACACTCGACACCAGTTTGTCCAAATTGGACAGAACGGTGTCCGGCGCGAGCGGGATCGAGGTCTTGTCGCGTTTGATGACCGAACCCTCGGTGAGGTACGGCCCGTTTTCGTGCATGGGCAGCAGATCGACGTACTGCTCCCCCACCGCCGACCGGTTCGCGACCGCGGCCTTGGTGTCCGCGGGGATCTTCGGTGCGCCCGAATCGATGTCGAGGCCGAGGTCGATGCCGTGTTCGGTGAGCGTCATCGACGCGACCTTGCCGACCGCGACACCGCGATAGGAGACCTCGGCGTTGACGAAGATCCCGCCGGAGTCCACGAGCTGCGCGGTGACGAGGTAGCCGCGGGTGCCGAAGAGCCGGTCCAGCCCGGCGTAGTTGCCGCCCGCGTAGACGACCGAAACCACCGCGATGACGACGAACACCGCCAGCTGGATCCTGATCTTCCTCGTGATCACCGGCCACCTCCCAGCAGCGGCCCGAGGATTCCGCCGAGCACGCCGCCCAGCGCGTCCCCTTGAGCGGCCGGAGGCGCCTGCGGGAGATCACCGGGCAACGGCAACACCGGCGGGGCGGCACCGTTGTTGAACGGGATCGCGCCGGGTGTGCCGGTGCCCTGGGTGCCCGGCAGCTGGATGATCGGCTGCGACGAGTTGTTCATGTTCTCCAGGAAGGTGTCCAGATTCAGGTCGATCTTGGCCTCGACGTTCGCGTAGTCGCCCTTGATCACGTTGCCCGCGTAGTCCGGGAACGGATACGTGAGCAGGATCCGCAGCGCCGTCGGCAGATCCTGGCCCGCCTCGGTCAGCTTCTTCAGCGTGGGCTGCAACGCGCGGAGGTTCGCCACCAGTGTGTCCTTGCTCGCCTTGATGGTCTCGGTGGCGACCCCCGAAAGGGTGTTGAGCGACTGCAGCATGCCGACGAGCTGATCCCGTTGCTCGGTCACGACCTTGAGCCCCGGCGAGAGGTTGTCGAGCGCGTTCGTGAGGTTCTGCGTCTGGCCGACGAGGGTCTTGGACAGCTTGTCGAGACCGTCGATGGCGCGCAGGATCTCACCCTTGTGCCCGTCGAGTTCGGTGGCGAGTTTGTCCACTTGGGACAGCAGGGAGCGGACCTCGGCCTCGTTGCCGGTGAGCGCCTCGTTGAGTTCGTGGCTGATCTTCTGGATCTGCTCGACCCCGCCGCCGTTGAGCAGCAGGGAAAGCGCGCCGAGGACCTCTTCGACCTCGGGGTTGCGGTTCGTGCGGTCCAGCGGGATCTTCGCGCCCTCGGCGAGCGTTCCTTCGGGCTTTTCGGGGGCGTGCAGATCGATGAACTTCTCCCCCAGCAGGCTCGACTGCCGCAGCTCGGCGCGCGCGTTCGCGGGCAGCGCGATGTCGCCGTTGACCACCATGCTCACCCACGCCGAACGCGTGTCCGGCGCGAGGTCGATCTTCTCGACGCGGCCGACCGGGACGTCGTTGACCTTCACACTCGCCTGCGGCACGAGGTCCAGGACGTCGGAGAACTGCGCGGTGAGCCGGTACGGATGGTCGCCAAGATCCGCACCGCCCGGCAAGGGGGTGTTGTACAGCCCCGAAAACCCGCCGTCACTGCATCCGGCGAGCACGAGGACGCCCGCCATCACCCCGGCGATCTTCTGCCGCTGCCGCCTCATTTCGGGAGTCCTTTGGTCATCACGTCCACCAGCGGGAGCGGCAACGGCGGCAGTTCGCCGCTCTGCAGCGAGGCCAGCACCTGCGGGACCGACGGAAGTTTCAACGTGCCGTCGAGGACGGGCGCGAGCTGTTTGCAGATGTTGCCCAGCGCGTCAGGGATCGGTTTCGGCGTGCTCGCGCTGATCAGCCGGCACACGGTCAGGATCGGCGGGTGGGTCAGTTCGTTCAGGTTGTCGCGCACCGCGATCGTGCCGGACGCGGCGTCGTAGGAGTTGATGAAGTTGGTCGCCCCGGTCGGCGCGATGTCGATCACCTCGGCGAGCGAGGCACGCTGGTCCACGAGCACCTTCGTCAGCCCGGCCAGCTTGTCCACATTGGACGAGAGCAGATCCTTGTTCTCCGCGACGAACTTCTCGACGTCGCCCATCGCCGTCGCCAGGGAGCTCAACGCGGAGCCGACGTCGGCGGAGTCCGCGGCCAGGAACCCGCTCACGTCCGCCGCCCGGCGATAGAACTCGTTGAGCTGCTTGTCGCTTTCGGCCAGCGCGCCGGTGAAGGAGTTCAGGTTCTGCACGGTGGTGAACAGGTCGCCCTTGGAGCTGTCCAAGGTCTTGGCCAGTTCGGACAACCGCGTCACCGTGGTGTTGAGGTTCTTCCCGTTGCCGGCGAGGTTCGCCGCCGCGGTGTCGAGCACGTCGGACAGCGCGCCGTTCTTGTTGGCGCCGTTGGGTCCGAGGCTGGTCGAGAGCTTGTCGAGACTCGTGTAGAGGTCGTCGAGCTCGGCGGGCGTCGCCGTTTTCTCCTTGGCGATCACCGTGTCCGTCGCCATTTCGGGACCGCTCTCGTAGGCCGGGGTCAGCTGCACGTAGCGGTCGCTGACCAGGCTCGGCGCGACGACGACGGCGCCCGCGTCGGCCGGGATCGGCGTGTCGCCGTCGATCCGCATGTCGACCCGGACCGCCTCGCCCTGCGGGGTCACGCCGGTGATCTCCCCGACCTTCACGCCGAGCACCCGGACCGACGAACCCGCGTAGAGGCCGACGGTCTTGCCGAAATAGGCGCTGATCTTGGTCCCGCCCGGTTCCTTGAACACCAGCCACAGCCCGGCGGTCAGGAGCAGCACGAGGACGCAGGCGAACGCGACCCAGTCGTAGAGCGTGCGAGTCCGGGTGCTCATCGTCCACCCACTCCCTGGTTCGGCGCCGCGATCGGCGGGGTGCAGCCCTCCGGGTTCACCTGGAACGCGCCCGCGATGATCGTCGGCGGCAGCAGACCGCACAGGTAACCTTCGAACCAGCGTCCGTTGCCGGTCGCGTTGGCGCCGACGCGGGCGAACGGCGCCATCAGCGCGAGACTGCGGCTGAGGTTGTCCTGGTTGCGCTGCAGGATGTCGGTGACCTTGCCGAGTTTCTCCAGTGTCGGCTTCAGTTGTTGCCGGTTGTCGGCGACGAGACCGGACAACTGCGCCGAAACCTGTTGCGTGCCCTTGAGCAAGGTGCTGATCGCGTCCTTCCGGTTCTGCAGTTCGGCGAGCAGGAGATTGCCGTCGTCGAGGATCCGTTTCAGCTGCGCGTTGCGATCGGACAGCGTCTTGGACACCTTGCTCGTGTTGGCCAGCAACGCCTTCAGGTCACTGTCGCGTGAGGACACCGTCTTGGACAACGAGGAAAGCCCGCCGAGCGCGTCCTTGAGGTACTGCGGGCTGTCCTTGAGCGCGTCGGACAGGACGGTGAAACTCGTCGCCAGCTGCGCGGTGTCGATCTCGCCGACCGTGCCCGACAGCTCCTGGAACGCGTCCTGCAGTTCGAACGGCGTCCGCGTGCGGTCGAGCCCGATGGTGGTGTTCGGGTCCTGGTTCGCCTTGCCCTTCGGCGTGAGCGCGAGGAACTTCTCGCCCAGCAGCGTCTTGATCTCGATCGATGCCGCGGTCGCGTCGCCGACCCGTACGTCCTTGACCCGGAACTTCACCAGCACCTTCTTGCCCGCCAGCTCCACCGAGCTGACCTGCCCGACCTTGACCCCGGCGACCTGGACCTCGTTGTCCGGAGCCAGCCCGGCCGACTCGCCGAAGTACGCGGAGTACGTCGTCCCGCTGCCGAACAACGGGATCCGATCGGAGAAGTACGTCGTCGCCGTGATCAGCACGATCAGGATCAGCGTCACGCCGCCGACCACGGCCTGGTTGCGTTCCTTGAGCGGCTTCACGGCCCGCACCTCTCCGGTCGCTGCGTGCCGGGCAGCGGCGTGATCGGCAGTTCGATGTTGAGCGATTTGATGCCGATGCTGCCGGAGATCCCGCACAGGTAGTAGTTGAACCAGCTGCCGTAGCTCAGCGTCCTGGTGAACTTCTGCAGGTTGCCCGGCAGCACCTGCAGGAGATGGTCGAGCAGCTGTTCGGAATCGCCGAGGTTCTGCGACAGCGCGCCGAGCTGGGCGACGTCGTCCTTGAGCGCCGGCCGCGCGTCGGCGAGCAGGCCGGTCGTGGCGACGGTGAGGTCACCCAGCGCCTTGACCGCTTCCCCGATCGGCCGGCGCTGCTCGGAAAGCCCCGTGACCAGCCGCTGGGTCTGATCGATCAGCTCGCCCAGCTGTGGCGAGCGCTGCTCGACCGTGCCGAGCACGGTGTTGAGGTTCGCGATGACCTCGCCGATGATCTTGTCCTTGCCCGCGATCGCGGACGTGACCGACGCGGTGTGCGCGAGCAGGCTGGTGATCGTGCCGCCCTCGCCTTGGAAGACCTGGATGATCTCGTAGGACAGTTTGTTGACGTCCTCGGGGTTGAGCGCGCGGAAGAGCGGCTTGAACCCGTTGAAGAGGACGGTCAGGTTCAGGGCCGGTTTCGTGCGCTCGGGCGGGATTACCCCGCCGCGCGGTAACGACTTCTCGTCCCCGATGTCCGTGCCGAGCGAGAGATACCGCTGCCCGACGAGGTTGCGGTACTTGATGGTCGCGGTCACCGAGGCGGGCAGCCGGTGCGAGGTCTGGACGTCGAAGTGGACCTGGGCGAAGTTCCGTTCGCCCTCCTCGACCTCGATCTTGCCGACCTGGCCGACCTTCACGCCGACGATGCGGACGTCGTCGCCTTCCTTGAGACCGGACGCGTCGGTGAACTTGGCCGTGTAGCCCGAGGTCTCGCCGAAGTTGGTGTTCGCGATGGTGGCGCCGAGGATCGCGGTGAGCAGCACGGTCACCACCGCGAAGACGAGGATCTTGATCAAGTCGGGAACGAAGGACCTCATCGGGTGCCCCTCCCGTCTCGTGTGCTGAAGGACGCTTTCGCCGCGTCACATGCGGTGAAGGGCCCCTTCAGCCCGCCCCGGCGGCGGGAGGTCGCCGCGCGCACGGTCCTCATCGCAGTTCCACCTCCGCCCCGCGGTACAGCGGCCCCACCAGCAGGCTGCCCCAGTTCGGCACCTGGTCCGGCGTCGTGCCCATCGCCGGCGACACGAGCAGGTCGATCAGCCGCTGCTCGTCCGGCGAGTTCACCACCGAACCACCCGCGTTCCCGCCCGCGGGAATGGTCCCGTTCGAGGGCAGGGTGCCGTCGGGATCGCGCGGCGGCGCGGGTTTCGACGATCCGTCGTCGATGGCGCCGTCCGGCGGGTACTGCGGCCAACGGCCCGGCGGCGGGAGCTCCGGATAGCACCGGGGGCCGCGTTTGTCGTTGTACTTCGGCTCGTCGACCCCGGGCAGGTACTTGCCCCGGCTCGGCGTGAACTCGATCGTCACCCGGCTGACCTCGGGATGCGCGGTGCCCTTGCCGAACGCGAGTTCCGCGCGCGGCACCGATCCGGCGAGCTGTTTGAGCAGGCACGGGTATTCCGGCGAGTATTTCGCGAGGACGTCCAAAGTGGGCTGCAGGTTGGTGGTGAGGCGGATCAGGTTGTCCTGATTGACTTTCAGGAAGCTCGTCAGATCGATCGAGGCCGCGGTCACCGTCGAGTAGACGTCGGCGAGCCCGCGCTGGCTCTCGACCAGGGTCTTGCTCGTGGTGGTCAGATCCGAAAGCGCGGCCAGCAGATCCGGCGCGGCCTTGTCGTAGATCGCGGCGGCGTCGGCGACTCCGGTGATGTCGGCCTTGAGATCCGGCAGCGACGGGTTCACTTTGCCCAGATACTCCGAAAGTCCCGCCATCGTCGCGCCGAGCTGTTTGCCCTGACCGTCCAAAGCGGACGCGACGGCGTTGAGCGTGCTGGCCATCTTCTCCGGCTGGACGGCCTGCAGCAACGGCATCACGTTGCCGAGCACGGTTTCCAGCTCGATCGCGCTGCTGCTGCGGTCCTGCGGGATGACGTCGCCTTCGGCGATGTGCCGATCCGGCTTCTCGGGTACCTGCAAGGCGACATACCGTTCGCCGAACAACGTCTTCGGCAGCAGCCGCGCGGACACGTTGGACGGGATGACCGGCGTCTTGTCCGGCTGCAACGCCAGATCCATCGTCGCGCGATCGCCGTGGGCCTGGATCGCGCGGACCTCGCCGACGACCATTCCCCGCACCTTGACGTCCGCGCCCTCGCGCATCTGGTTGCCGATGCGGTCGGTCTCCAGTTTCACCAGGGTCACCGAAGTGAAGGCCTTCTGGTAGAAGGCGATGGTGGTGACGAAGAACAGCACGACCACCACGAGGAAGATCAGCCCCAGCACCTGGTGCCGGAGCCGCTGCAGCAGCATCCTCCTGTTCACCCGGAAATCCTCACTGTCGTGGTGGCGCCCCAGATCGCCAGGCTCAGGAAGAAGTCGAGCACCGAGATCAGCACGATCGACGTCCGCACCGCGCGGCCCACCGCGACGCCGACCCCGGCGGGCCCACCACTGGCGGTATAGCCGTAGTAGCAATGGGACAGGATGACGAGCACGCTGAAGATGATCACCTTGAGGAACGACCACAGCACGTCCTCGGGCGGCAGGAACAGCGTGAAGTAATGGTCGTAGGTGCCCGCGGACTGGCCGTAGAGCCAGATGGTGATCTGCCGCGAGGCGAGATAGGACGAAAGCAGCCCGACGGCGTACAGCGGGATCACCGCGGCGACACCGGCGATCACCCGCGTCGTCACCAGGTACGGCATGCTCGGCACGCCCATCACTTCCAGCGCGTCGATCTCCTCGGAGATCTTCATCGCGCCCAGTTGCGCGGTGAACCCGCAGCCGACGGTGGCCGAAAGCGCGAGCCCGGCCGAAAGCGGCGCGACCTCGCGGGTGTTGAAGTAGGCCGAGATGAACCCGGTCAGCGCGGCCGTGCCGAGCTGGTTCAGCGCCGAATAGCCCTGCAGGCCGACGATGAGACCGGTGAACAAGGTCATCCCGATCATCACGCCGAGCGTCCCGCCGATCACCGCGAGCGCGCCGGTGCCGAAGCTGACTTCGGTCAGCAGGCGGAAGATCTCGCGGCCGTAGCGCCGGATCGTGCGCGGGGTCCAGGCCAGCGCGCGGAAGTAGAACGACAGCTGGCCGCCGAAGCCTTCCAGCATCGCACCGGGACGCGCGATGATCTCGAGCGTCCGGTCGGAAACAGCGGGTTCGCCTGCCATGTCACATCGCCTTCGGCGGCACGATCCGCAGGTAGATCGCGGTCAGCACGACGTTGATCAGGAACAGCAGCAGGAACGTGATGACCACGGCCTGGTTCACCGCGTCGCCGACGCCCTTCGGCCCGCCCGCCGGGTTCAGCCCGCGGAACGCGGCGACCACCCCGGCGACGAAACCGTAGAGGAGCGCCTTGATCTCGCTGATCCACAGGTCCGGCACCTGTGCGAGGGCGTTGAAGCTGGCGAGATACGCGCCCGGCGTGCCGCCCTGCATGACGACGTTGAAGAAGTAGCCGCCGAGCACACCGACGACGCTGACCAAACCGTTCAGCAGCACCGAAACCACGATCGCGGCGAGGACGCGGGGCACGATCAGGCGCTGGATCGGGTTGACCCCGAGCACCTCCATCGCGTCGATCTCTTCGCGGATCTTGCGGGCGCCGATGTCGGCGCAGACCGCGCTGCCGCCCGCGCCCGCCACCAGCAGCGCGGTGATCAGCGGACTCGCCTGCTGCACGATCGCGAGCGCGCTCGCCGCGCCGGTGAACGACTGCGCGCCGATCTGCTGCGTCAGCGATCCCAGCTGCAGCGCGATGACCGCGCCGAACGGGATCGCCACGAGCGCCGTGGGCAGGATGGTGACACTGGCGAAGAACCAGCACTGCTGGATCCATTCGCGGAACTGGAACGGGCGTTTGAAGATCGCGCGCAGGACTTCCCACGACAGCGTCGCGAGCCTGCCGACCTGTGTGAGCGCACCCGTACCGGGGACGGACACCGTCGCTCCCACAGAACCTCCCAGTCGCCTGCCCCGAGTCTTACTCCACCTGTCAACGCCCCATTGCGTTAGCGGTGTTCACTTTGCTCTCGGCACCTCCGCGCTAGAACTTGAGAGCATGTGTGGCCGTGGCGCCGCCGTCGGCGACGAACTCCGCGCCCGTGCTGTACGAACTTTCGTCACTGGCCAGGAACAGCACGAGTTTCGCGATGTCCTCCGGCTGCCCGACGCGGCCGAGGGCGACCTTGTTGCCCACCCACGACATGTCGACTTTCTGCCCGCCCGCGGCGGCGGCGACCATCGGGGTGTCGATCGCGCCGGGGTGGACCGAATTGACCCGGATGTTCTTCGCGCCGAGTTCGAGCGCGGCGACCTTGGTCATCCCGCGGATCGCGAACTTGCTCGCGGTGTAGGCGACGAGGAACGGCATCCCGGCGAGCCCCTCCACTGAGGACACGTTGACGATGGAGCCGCCTCCGGCCCCGGTCATCGGTTCAACGACCGAGCGCATCCCGAGAAACGCCCCGATCTGGTTGACCCGGACGACGCGTTCGTAGTCGGCGAGCGTGGTCTTGCCCAGTTCCGAGAAGTGCAGGATGCCCGCGTTGTTGACCAGCACCGTCGGCGGGCCGAACTCCGCCTGGGTGCGCTCGATCGCCGCGTCCCATTCGGCTTCGTCGCCGACGTCGAGATGCTGGTAGACGGCCGCTTCGCCGAGATCGGCGGCGAGTTTCTTGCCGTCGAGGTCGTTGATGTCGGCGATCACCACGCGCGCGCCCTCGGCGACGAACAGCCGCGCGGCCGCCTCGCCCTGCCCGCGGGCACCACCGGTGATCAGCGCTACCTTGCCGTCGAGCCTGCCCATCGTCATCTCCTCCGATTCACGGCAGCGACATGATCTCGGACGCGGAGAACATCCGCTCCGGGTCGCGGTCGGCGAAGTAGCCGCCCACGCTGGTGGCGAGTTCTTCGGGGGTCCAGGTGCCGTTGGCGGTGTCGAACCGCTGTTCCACCGACGGCGGCCGCATCAGCGCGACCATCCCGCCGTAGACGAGGAACACCTGGCCGTTGACGCGATCGGCGTCCGGCGAGCAGAGGAACGACACGAACGGCGCGACGTGGTCGACCGAAAGCGGGTCGATCCCCTCCGGCGCGTCGGCGCCGAAGACGGCTTCGGTCATCGCTGTGCGGGCGCGCGGGCAGATCGCGTTGGCGCGGACGCCGTAACGGGAGAGACCACGCGCGGTGGAGACGGTCAGCGCGGCGATGCCCGCCTTGGCCGCGCCGTAGTTCGGCTGGCCGGGGGCGCCGAGCAGGAACGACTCCGACGCGGTGTTGACCACCCGGCCGTACACCGGCGCGCCGTCCACTTTGGACTTGTCGCGCCAGTACGCCCCGGCGTTGCGCGAAAGCAGGAAATGCCCGCGCAGGTGGACGCGGAGCACCGTGTCCCATTCGTCGTCGGTCATCGAGAAGAGCATCCGGTCGCGCAGCACGCCCGCGTTGTTGACCAGCACGTGCAGCCCGCCGAAGTGGTCGACGGCGGCGGTGAGCAGCGCGTCGGCGGTCGCGGACTCCGACACGTCGCCGGTGACCGCGATGGCCTTGCCGCCTTCGGCCTCGATCTCGTCGGCCACCGCCTGCGCGGCGGTGGACACGTCGTTGACCACCACCGACGCTCCCGCGGCGGCCAGCGCCAGCGCCTCGGCCCGGCCGAGTCCCGCGCCGGCGCCGGTCACGATGGCCGTATTGCCGTCCAAACTCACTCCGGGCCTCCTTGCCTCTCCGCACACACTAGAATCTGTTCTTGCTCGATGCAAGCATCAAATAAACGGTGCTAACCACGTATGAGCAGGGCATTTTTCGGGCAGCTCGCTACAGCCTGAGTAACACGTTCTACTTGATTCTGCGGAACTTCGCCCGACGCGAGGACAAGCTCCTCGTCGTCATCGAGATCGAAGACCTCCGGCGCGAAGCCGACACAGATCGCGTTCGCCTCGCAGAGCGAGCGATCGACGTCGATCTCCATATTCCCTCCTCGCCGTGACACCTGGTACAACTAGAACAGGTTCTACCCTACCGCCGCGAGCGGCCATGGCACCAGTAACGAGCACCGACGGCAGAGGTGACGGATGCGGATCGACTACACGCCGGAGCAGCGGGCACTGGCGGGCGAACTCCGGGAGTACTTCGCCGGGCTGATGACCCCGGAGCGCCGCGACGCCCTGGCCGGCGACGGCGGCGAGTACGGCAACGGCCTGGTGTACAAGGAAATCGTTCGCGACCTCGGCAGTGCGGGCTGGCTCGCGATCGGCTGGCCCCGCGAGTACGGCGGACAGGACCGGCCGATGCTCGACCAGCTCATCTTCACCGACGAGGCGGCCGCGGCCGGGGTGCCCGTCCCGTTCCTCACGGTGAACACCGTCGGGCCGACGATCATGCGCTACGGCACCGAAGAACAGAAGGCGTTCTACCTGCCGAAGATCGCCGCGGGCGAGCTGCACTTCGCGATCGGCTACTCCGAGCCGGGCGCGGGCACCGACCTGGCGGCGCTGCGCACCCGCGCGATCCGCGACGGCGACGACTACGTCATCAACGGCCAGAAGATGTGGACGAGCCTGATCGAGTACGCCGACTACATCTGGCTGGCCGCCCGCACCGATCCCGATGCGCATCGGCACAAGGGCCTGAGCATGCTGATCGTGCCGACGTCGGCCCCCGGTTTCTCCTGGACGAAGGTGCACACGGTCGCCGGGCCGGGCACGAGCGCGACCTACTACGACGACGTCCGCGTCCCGGTGACCTCGCGGGTCGCGGGCGAGAACGAGGGCTGGCCGCTCATCACGAACCAGCTCAACCACGAGCGGGTGGCGCTGACCTCGGCCGCGCCGATCCAGACGTCGCTGCGCGAGGTACGCGCCTGGGCGCAGACCACGAAGCTGCCCGACGGCACCCGCGTCGCCGACCAGCCGTGGGTGCGGCTGCACCTGGCGCGGATCCACACCCACGCCGAGTACCTGAAACTGCGGAACTGGCGGATCGCCTGGGCCGCCGCGAGCAGCGAGCTCGGCCGCGAGGAGGCGTCGGCGACCAAGGTGTTCGGCACGGAGTCCGCGACCGAGGCCTACCGGCTGATGATGGAGATCCTCGGCGCGGGCGCGGTGGTCCGCGAGGGCTCCCCCGGCGCCCAGCTGCGCGGCCGGATCGAACGGCTGCACCGCTCGTCGCTCATCCTCACCTTCGGCGGCGGCACCAACGAGATCCAGCGGGACATGATCGCCGCGACCGCCCTCGGCCTGCCCGTCACGCGCTAGGAGATATCGATGGACTTCACGCTCACCGAAGCGCAGCGAGACCTCGCGTCTCTCACTCGCCGGATCCTGACGGACAAGGTCACCCCCGAGGTGCTGGGGCCGCACGGTTCCGGCGGCTTCGACGCTCCACTGTGGACTTCACTCGCCCAGGCCGGCGTGCTCGACGCGGCGCTGCCGCAGTCGGTCGGCGGTGGCGGGTTCGGGCTGCTGGAGCAGTGCTCGGTACTCGCCGAGATCGGCCGCGCGGTCGCGCCCGTGCCGTATCTGACCTCGGTGGTCATGGGCGCGGCGGCGGTGGCCTCCTTCGGGGACGGGATGCTCGCCGAACGCTGGATCGTCCCGGTCCTGCGCGGTGACCACGTCCTCGCGGTGGCGTTGCCGGATTACGGCGTGCCGTGCGGGTTCACGGCCGAGGCCGACGGTGGCGGCTGGCGGCTGACCGGCGCGCAGACCGCGGTGCCGTCGGGCGCGTTCGCACACGGTTTCCTCGTCGAAGCCGCCATCGACGGCGGTCGTCAGGTGTTCCTGCTCGACCGGGACGCGGTGACGGTCTCACCGCAGCGGACCGTCGACCACGCGGACGCGGCGCTCGTCGAGCTGTCCGGGGCGAAGGTCACGGTCTCGCTGGGCGACGTCGGCGAATGGCTGCGGTTGCGAGGCACGATCGGTGTCTGCGCGCAGCAGCTCGGCGTTGTGGAACGCGCGCTGGAGCTGACCGCGGCGTACGCGCGGGAGCGCAAGCAGTTCGGGCATCTGATCGGGAGTTTCCAGGCGGTGCGGCAGCGGCTCGCCGACGCCTATGTCGACGTCGAAGCCGTCCGGCTGACGTTGTGGCAGGCCGCCTGGCGGCTGAGCGAAGGACTTCCGGCGGCCGAAGAGGTCGCGACGGCGAAGTTCTGGGCGGCCGAGGCCGGGCACCGTGTCGCGCATACCGCCGTGCACATCCACGGCGGGGTCGGCATCGACGTCGACCACACCCTGCATCGCTACTTCGTCGCGGCGAAGCGGCTCGAGTTCACCTTCGGCGGGGCGACCGCGCAGCTGGGCGGGCTCGGCGACCTCCTGGCCGCGGCTCCGGCATGACCCCCACGGTCACGGAACTCCTGCTCGCGCGGGCGGAGGACCGCTCGACCGGGTTGCTGTTCGAGGACCGGCGCTGGACCTGGGCCGAACATGTCCGAGCCTGCGCCGGGTACGCCGCCGCGCTCACCGGGATCCTGCGTCCCGGCGGGCATTTCGGCTTGCTGGCGGACAACGTCCCCGAGTTCTCGTTCCTGCTCGGCGGGGCGGCGCTCTCGGGGCACGTGCTGGTCGGCCTCAACCCGACGCGGCGGGGCGCGGCGCTCGCCCGGGACATCACGCTGGCCGACTGCGAGCTGGTGTTCGCCGAGGAGAAGTACCTTCCGCTGCTGTCCGAGGCCGGCGTGCCGGTGCTGCGGCTGAGCGAGTTCGAACCGGCCCGGGAGGCCGTGGTCCCCGTGGCCGCGAAGCCCGAAGACCTGCTGATGCTGATCTTCACCTCCGGCACCAGCGGAGACCCGAAGGCCGTCCGGTGCACGCACGGCAAGATCGCCTACCCCGGCGAGATGCTGGCGACGCGCTTCGGTCTGTCCACAAAGGACACCGTCTACGTGTCGATGCCGATGTTCCACTCCAACGCCATCATGGCCGGCTGGTCGGTAGGGCTCGCGGCGGGCGCGGGGATCGCGCTGCGCCGGCGGTTCTCCGCCTCCGGTTTCCTGCCGGACGTCCGGAGGTTCGGAGCGACTTACGCCAACTACGTCGGCAAGCCACTGTCCTATGTGCTCACCACGCCCGCCCGGGACAACGATGCCGACAATCCGCTGAAACTGGTCTATGGCAACGAAGGCGCGGAGGCCGACCTCGCCGCGTTCGGTACGCGGTTCGGCTGCCACGTGGTCGACGCGTTCGGTTCGACCGAAGGCGGCGTGAACTTCGGCAGGGACGCCACCACCCCGCCCGGTTCGCTCGGCCGCCTGCTCGACGGCGTCGCCGTCCTGCATCCGGAGACCGGGAAACCCTGTCCCCCGGCGGAACTCGGCGAAGGCGGGAAGCTGCTCAACGCAGCCGAAGCGGTCGGCGAACTGGTCAACACCGGTGGTCCCGGCTTCTTCGCCGGGTACTACGGCGATCCCGAGGCCGAGGCCGAGCGGATGCGCGACGGGATGTACCACACCGGCGACCTGGCGTACCTCGACGCGGACGGCTACTGCTATTTCGCGGGCAGGCTCGGCGATTGGCTGCGCGTCGACGGCGAGAACCTCGGCACCGCCCCGATCGAACGCGCGCTCCTGCGGCATCCCGCCGTCAGCGAGGTGGCCGTCTACGGCGTCCCGGATCCGCGCGTCGGCGACCAAGTGCTGGCCGCACTGGTCTGCCGGACGCCGATCGACGCGGGCGAGTTCGCCGCTTTCGTTGCCGCACAAGGTGATCTCGGACCCAAACAGTGGCCGAGGTTCGTCCGGGTACTCGACGCGCTGCCCCGGACGGCCACGCACAAGGTGCTCAAACGAGAACTGGCCGCGGACGGCACGCACGACGCCCTGGAGCTCCCCTACCCCCGCGTTTAGTCCTCTGAATGCGGTCCTGACCCGGGGCCGATCCCAGGGTCGGGACCGGTGATCTTCCCGATGTCCGCGGCCGGACGCGCTCCCTACGTTCGGTGCCATGAAACGAACAACGCGCCGTATCGGCGTACTCGCCACCGCACTCACCCTTCCCGCCGTCCTCCTCGCACCGTCAGCGTCGGCGGCGCCTGTCCGCTTGAGCCTGCCCGCGCCGACCGGACCGTTCGCGGTCGGCAGCACCGACCTCCACCTGATCGACCGCTCCCGCCAGGACCCGTGGGTTCCCGGCACCCCAAGGGAACTGATGGTCACCGTCCGGTACCCGGCGCTGCCGAGCGGGAAGCCGAAAGCGCCGTACATGGCGCCGGGTGTCGCGAAGGTGGTGGCCGAAGGCGACGCCGCCAAGCTCGGCATGCCGTCGGACCGGCTCGACTATCGCTTCCCCACCCACTCCCGGATCGGCGCGCCCGCGATCGGCGGCGGACGGCCGGTCGTGCTGTATTCGCCCGGGGGCACGTTGTCGCGTTCGCACGGCACCACGCAGCAGGAACAGCTCGCGAGCGAGGGCTACGTCGTGGTGGCCGTCGACCACACCCACGAAGCGGAAGCGGTGGAGTTCCCCGGCGGCCGCGTCGAGAAGAAGGCCTTGCCGCCGTCGAGCATCGAGGTGTCGAAACGCGTGATCGAGACCCGCGTGCGGGACACGCGTTTCGTCCTCGACTCGCTCGGCCTGACCCGGGTCGGCATGTTCGGCCACTCCGCCGGCGGGTTCACCGCGGGCGAGACGATGGTGAGCGACCGGCGCGTCGTCGCCGGGGCGAATCTGGACGGCAGCATGGCCCACTCGCAGTCTCAGCGGATCTTCGGCCGCGTCGCCGACGAAGGACTGGACCGGCCCTTCCTGCTGATGAGCGCGGGCGACCACAGTGCGGCGTCGGACGCGTCCTGGCAGGAGTTCCAGCGCAATCAGCGCGGCTGGACCGGGGAAACACGTCTGCCGGACGGTGAGCACTTCAGCTTCACCGACTATCAGACCCTGCTGCCGCAGCTGGGGAACTCCCCGGCCGCGTTCGTCGGCACCATCGATCCGGCGCGAAGCGTCGCCGTCCAGCGTGCCCGGCTCTCGGCGTTCTTCGCCGAGCACCTGCGTCACCGAAGCAGCGACGTGACCAAGGTGTCCTTGAGCCAGGCTTCGTAGTCGTCGTGACTCCACCCGGCCTCGGTGACGAGGCTGGTGTGGACGTCGGCGCTCATCAGCGCCACGGCGATGTCCGTGGCCCTCGGCACCAGGGCGCGGCCGCTCTTCCGGACGCGGTCCATGACCATCTCGACACCGAGCCGGTTGCGCCGCGCGCCCTCCGCCTGGGTCGCGGCGATGTCCGGATCGACGGCCGCGCCGGAGCTCAGCATCGCGACGATGTCCCCGCAGCGTTCCCGGACCTGGCGGGCGACCGTGGCCAGCAGGCCGAGCAGCGCGACCGGATCGTCGGTCCGCTGCGCCTCGGCGACGAGGTCGGGGATCCCGGCCTCGTCGTCGAGGAGGTCGACGAGACCGCCGAGGACACCGGCCTTCGACCCGAAATGCGCGTAGATGGTCTGCGGGGCGACCCCCGCCTCCTGGGCGATGAGGCGGATCGGCGTCCGCGCGTACCCACGCTCGGCGAACAGGCCGCGGGCCGCCGTCAGGATCGTGCGCAGCGTCAGCGCCTCACGGCGATCGCGCAACCGGACGATGCCGGGAAGGTCCGCCGACATGTATGCTCCTCGAAAGTTGGAACGTTGTTCTAACCAATGGATCGCTGTTACAAGAGAGGATAGCGATGACCACCGAGGAGATCATCACCGCGCTGGAACGCGCCTGGAACGCGGGCGATGGCGAGGCGTGGGCGGCGAATTTCGCCGAGGACGCGGACTTCGTCGACGTCGTCGGCCGGATCCAGCGCGGCCGCGCGACGATCGCGCGGGAAAGCCAGAACATCTTCGACACCATCTACCGGGGAAGCACGCTGCGGATCCGCCAGGTGTCGAGCCGTCCCCTCGGCGGCGGGTTCGACCTCGTGCACACCGCGACCGTCCTGTCCATCCCCGCCGGGCCCATGGCCGGGGAGGCACAGGCGGTGCAGACGAAACTCGTCCACGACGGGCTGATCGTCGCGTTCCACAACACCATCCGGGGCGATATCGCGACGTTCACCCATCACGACGGGGACCTCGCGGCCCGCTCACCCCAAGAGTGGGATTCCTGACCGGGCTCAAGCAGGGGCGTTGATCGGCCGCAGCCGTCGCGGCCCGGTGTCGGGGCGGGACGGTGGCGGGCCCAGCACGATCCGGGCGTTGGCCACGAAAGCGCCGTCCGGCGAGGCGAGGATCGGGTCGAGCGTCATCGACCGGACCTCGGGGTTGTCCTCGGCGAGCGCCGCGACGCGCAGCACGATGTCCTGGAGCGCGGCCAGATCCGCCGGTTCGTCGCCGCGGTAGCCGGTGAGCAGCGGCGACGTCCGCGGTTCGCGCAGCAGGGTGGCGGCGTCGACGTCGGTCAGCGGCACGGCGCGGTAGGCCCGGTCCCCCAGGAGCGTGCTGACCAGACCGGAGAGCCCGAACGACACGAGCGTGCCGAACGACGGGTCGTCCTGCAGCCCGATCACGCAGGACAGCCCCTTGGGCGCCATCCGCTGGACGTAGACCTCGTCGTCACCGGAGATCTCCCGCAGATCGAGGTACGCCCGGCGCACTCCGTCCACAGAGGACAGATCGAGCCGCACCCCGGCGAGATCCGGCCTCCCGCGCAGCCGTTCGTCGATGGCCTTGAGCGTGACCGGGAAGCCCAGGTCCTCGGCCGCTTTCACCGCTTCGTCCGCGGAGGTCACGACCCGGAACGGGACGACGTCGATGCCGTAGCAGCCCAGGAGCCGGACCACGTCGTCGTCGGAGAGCAGCGTCGTCTTGCCGTCCTCGGCCGCCAGCAGTTCGCCGACGATCACCTGCGCCTGCTCGGCGTGCAGGCCGGCGGGACGCACGAGGTTGCCCTGTGGCCGCTGCCGCCAGGCGGCGTACCGCACGACCCGCGCGAGCGCGTTCACCGCGCGTTCCGGGCTCGGGTACGACGGGACCGAACCCCGCGTCGGCACGCCGTCCTCGGACAGCACGGCCAGCTCGTCCGGCACACCTTCGACGGCGAGGAAGGTCGACACGATCGGTTTGTTCTTGTCCATCTCGACGACGGCCTCCCGCAACGCGCGGGCGTACGCGGTCCCCGGGATCGCGAGCGGCGGCACGAAGACCACGACGAGCGCGTCGGTGTCCGGGGAGTTGAGCGCCTCGCGCACGGCGGCGGCGAATTCCTCCGGGCTCGCCTGCGGCCCGACGTCGACCGGGTCGGCGGTCAGCCGGAGGCCGTGCGCCCGCGCTGTATCGGCGGCGAGCAACCCGATGGCGCTGGAGTTGCCCACGATGGCGATCCGGGGCCCGGCGGGCAGCGGCTGATGGGCGAAGACCAGTGCGGTGTCGAAGAGCTGCGCGAGCGTGTCGACGCGGACGACACCCGCCTGCTCGAACAGGGCCTGGACACTGGACTCGTCGACCTCCGCCGAGGTCGCGGCGAGCTGCGGGCGGACGGCGTGCCTGCCGGATTTCACCGCCACCACCGGCTTCGTCCGCGCCAGCCGCCGCGCGAGCCGCGCAAACTTGCGCGGGTTGCCGAACGATTCCAGGTACAGCAGGACGAGGTCGGTCGCCGGATCGGTCTCCCAGTACTGGAGCAGGTCGTTGCCGGAGACGTCGGCTCGGTTCCCCGCCGAGACGAAGGTGGAAAGCCCGAGGCCGCGTGCTTCGGCGTCGGCCAGGATCGCGGTGCCCAGCGCGCCGGACTGGCAGAAGAACCCGGTGCGGCCGCGCGCGGGCAGGCGGGGCGCGAGGGTGGCGTTGAGCCGGACCGAGGCGTCGGTGTTGAGCACGCCCAGCGCGTTCGGGCCGACGACGCGCATACCGTGCGCCCTGGCCTCCCCGACCAGCCTCAGTTCGGCGTGCAGCCCGTGCGGCCCGGCCTCGGCGAACCCGCCGGAGACGATCAGGAGGGTCTTGACCCCCTTGGCCAGCGCACCGTCCAAAACGGACTCGACGGCCTCGGCGGGCACCGCGACCAGCGCGAGGTCGACGTCCTCGGGGATGTCCACGACGGACGGATAGGCACGGACGCCGCGGACGGACTTGTGCTCCGGGTTGACCGGGTAGACCGTGCCGGCGAAATCGGCGCTGAGCAGGTTGGTGAGGGCGACGTAGCCGATCTTCGTCGGATCGGTGGACGCGCCGATCACCGCGACCGACTTCGGATGCAGCAGGTTGTGCACGCTGCGGGCCTCCGCGGCCTGCTCCCGGGAGCGGGCGACCGCGAGCGACTCCTCGGTCGGGTCGATGTCGAACTCCAGATGCAGCACGCCTTCTTCGATCTCACGGCTGACCTGGTAGCCCGCGTCACGGAACACCCGGACCATGCCCGCGTTCTCGGCGAGCACCTCGGCGACGAAGCGGCGCAGCCCGGATTCCGAGGCGGCCGCGGCGAGATGCTCCAGGAGGATCGAACCGAGCCCGCGGCCCTGATGCGCGTCGTCGACGACGAACGCGACCTCGGCCGACGGCCCGTGTTCCAGCCGTTCGTACCGGCCGACCGCGACGATGTCGTCGCCCAGCAGCGCGACGAACGCGACCCGGTCGTGGTGGTCGACGACGGAGAACCGTTCGAGGTCGCGCTGCGGGATCCGCGGATAGGCGCCGAAGTACCGGAAGTACCGGGTGCGTTCGGACAACCGGCCGTGGAAGGCGACGAGGCCGTCGGCGTCGCTCGGGATCACCGGGCGCAGGTGCACCGTGCCGCCGTCGGAGAGCAGGACGTCGGCCTCCCACTCACGCGGGTAGTCGTAGGGGTCGCGTTTGGTGTCCTCACTGACCATGTTCAGTCCCTCGGATCGTCCGGATCGAGGCCGTGCAGGGGGAAGATCGCGCGGCGGGTGTCGCGGATGGCGATGTCGACCGGTTCGTCCTCTCCGTCTCCCCACGGGACGAAGACGGTGTCGCGGTCGTCGGACATGCCGGGCGGGATCTCGGCCTTCGGCGCCGCCCTGGAGATCGACGCGACCCAGTTCGGCGGCAGCGACGTCGCCGGGTCGACGTCACGGTCGAGCACGGTGGCGAGCAGATGCGTCCAGGACCGCGGCACCACCCGGATCAGCTGGTAACCACCGCCGCCGACGGCCAGCCAGCGGCCGGCGGTGTGCGTCTCGGCCAGTTCGCGCAGCCTGCGGTAGATGGCGCGATGGCCGTCCACGGAGAGCGAAAGGTCCGCCAGCGGGTCTTCTTCGTGCGAGTCGACGCCGCATTGGGTGACCAGGATCTGCGGCCGGAACTGCTCCAGCAGCGACGGCACCACCGCCTCGAACGCCCGCAGCCAGCCGCCGTCACGGGTGCCGGGCGGCAGCGGCAGGTTGACCGAGGTGCCCTCGGCCCCGCCCTTGCCGATCTCGGCCGAGTAGCCCGTGCCCGGCCACAACGTGAACGGGTGCTGGTGCAGGGAAACGGTCAGCACCCGCGGGTCGTCGTAGAACGCCGTCTGCACGCCGTCGCCGTGGTGGACGTCGGTGTCGACGTAGGCGACGCGCTCGAAGCCGTGGTCCAGCAACCACGAGATCGCGACCGAGCAGTCGTTGTAGACGCAGAAGCCCGACGCCTTGCCCGGCATCGCGTGGTGCAGCCCGCCGGCGATGTTGACCGCCCTGGTCGCCTCGCCCTCGGCGATCTTCCGCGCGGCCAGCAGGGTCGAGCCGACGACCAGCGCGGAAGCCTCGTGCATCCCGGTGAACACCGGGTTGTCCTCGGTGCCGAGCCCGTGCGCGAAGTCGGCACCGGTCATCGGCGCCTGCCGGACGGCCTCGATGTACTCGCCGAGGTGCACGCGGCGCAGCTCGTCCTCGCCCGCCGGGCCGGGGATCAGCAGTTCGACCCCGTCGAGCACGCCGAGTTCGGTGGCGAGCCGGATGGTCAGTTCAAGCCGCACCGGATTGAACGGATGCTCGCCGCCGAGGTCGTAACCCAGCAGCGAGGAGTCCCATACGACGGCCGGTGCTCGCATGGTCGGAACTCTAGTGCCCGGACGCGGCTCGCGCGCCGCTTCGCGGGTCAGCCGGGCAGATCGCCCGTGGCCAGCGGGCGCTCCGGATCGCGGGACCAGTGCGACCACGAACCCGCGTACAACGCCGCGGGCTCCGGGTGACCGGCGACCTCGAGCGCGAGCACGACGGACGAGGCGGTGACGCCCGATCCACAGTAGACACCGACCGGTGTCTCCGGGGCCACGCCGAGCCCTTCGAACCGCTCGGCCAGCTCCGAGGCGTCACGCCAGCGGCCGTCCTCCCCGACGTGCCCGGAGAAGGGCGCGTTGACCGCGCCGGGGATGTGCCCGGCGCGCGGGTCGATCGGCTCGGTCTCGCCCGCGTACCTCGGCCGCGCCCGTGCGTCGAAGAGCAGCCCGTCCCTCGCGAGAGTGGCGGCGTCGGCCGCGTCGAGCACCGGCATGCCGCCCGGCTCGACGACGATGTCGCCCTCCGCCGGTGACGGGATCTCGTCGGTGAGCGGGCGCTCTTCCTCCGCCCACGCGGCGAACCCGCCGTCCAGCACGGCGACCTCGGCGTGCCCGGCCCAGCGCAGCAGCCACCACGCCCGGGCCGCGACCGAACCGTCGGAGTCGTCGTAGACCACGACCGGGTGACCGGCGCGGACCCCGGCCGCCCGCAGGTGCCGCTGCAACGTCTCCGGCTCGGGCAGCGGGTGACGTCCGCCCTCCCCCGGCTCCCCGGCGAGCGCCGTGTCGAGGTCGACGTACACCGCGCCCGGGAGATGCGCCTCACGGTAGGAATCGGCGCCGGGCGGCCCGGCGAGCCGCCAGCGGACGTCGAGGACTACGGAGCGTGCGGATTCCGGCCCGGAGAGCTGCTCGGCGAGTTCGCTGGTGGTGATCATGGGGCGCATGGGCCCATCTTCCCGTGCCTCGCGTCTCCATGCCCAGCTTGGGGGACTTTTCCCGCCTCGGCGCTTGTTCTCCCCACGCCTGCGTCGCTGTCGGTGCCAGCGACTACGATGAGCAACGCGGACGAAGGGGACAGCGTGAACGATCTCATCGACACCACAGAGATGTACTTGCGTACCATCTACGAGCTCGAAGAAGAAGGTGTCGTCCCGCTGCGGGCCCGGATCGCGGAGCGGCTGCAGCAGAGCGGCCCGACCGTGAGCCAGACCGTCGCCAGGATGGAACGCGACGGACTGGTCGTGGTCGCGGACGACAGGCACCTGCAGCTGACCGAGCACGGTCGCGAGCTCGCCATCGCGGTCATGCGCAAGCACCGGCTGGCCGAGCGCCTCCTGGTCGATGTCATCGGCCTGGAATGGGAGCACGTCCACAACGAGGCCTGCCGCTGGGAACACGTGATGAGCGAGGCCGTCGAGCGCAAGCTGGTCAAGCTGCTCGACCACCCGACCACGTCGCCCTACGGCAACCCGATCCCGGGGCTGGACAAGCTCGGCGACGGTGATCCCGCCCCGCCCGCCGAAGCCGACCTCGTGCGGCTCGACGAGTTCGCCCGCATGGGCGGCGGCGAGGTCGAGATCCGCCGCATCGCCGAGCACGTGCAGCTGGACGAGACGCTGATGACGGAGCTCAAGTCGGTCGGCATCGTGCCCGGCAGCCGGGTCAAGGTCGGCAAGACGGCGCCCGGCGGCACCATCGAGGTCACCGGCGGGAGCAGCACCGCGCAGGTGCCCGTCTCGGCGTTGCACGCCGTGCTGGCGCAAGCCAGGTGAGCGCCGCGTCCGACGCCGCGGAGACCTTCCAGGCCCTCCACGGCCGGGCTCCGGCCGGCGTCTGGTCCGCACCGGGCCGGGTGAACCTGATCGGTGAGCACACCGACTACAACGACGGTTTCGTGCTGCCGTTCGCCCTCCCGCACCGGCTCGCCGCCGCGGCGTCGCCGCGCGAGGACGGTGTGCTGACCGTGGCCACCCTCGGCTCGGACGGCCGGGTGCAGGAATCCGGCCCGCTCACCATCGCCGATCTGCGGCCCGGCTCGGTGGAGGGGTGGGCCGCGTACCCGGCGGGGGTCGCGTGGGTCCTGCGGGACCAGGGTCTCGGCGGCGGCGCGGACGTGGCGATCGCGGGGAACGTGCCTTCGGGGGCGGGGCTTTCCTCCTCCCACGCGCTCGAATGCGCCGTCGCGCTCGCCCTCTTGGGGCTGGCGGGGATCACCCCGGGGACCGGCGCGGGTTCGCCGACCCTGCACGAGGTGGCCCGCTGGGTGCAGCGTTCGGAGAACGACTTCGTCGGGGCGCCGACCGGCCTGCTCGACCAGACCGCTTCCCTGTGCTGCACGGAATCGAACGTGCTGTTCCTCGACGTCCGTTCGGGCGAGATGGAGCAGGTGCCGTTCCCGCTCGAGGAATCCGGCGTCCGGATCCTGATCATGGACAGCCGCACGAAGCATTCGCACGCCGAGGGCGGCTACGGCGAACGCCGCCGGGGCTGTGAGCGCGCCGCGGAGCTGCTCGAAGTGAAGGCGCTGCGGGACATCGGCGTCGACGGGCTGAACACCGCCCTCGCCAAGCTGCCGGACGAGCTCGTGCCGCTGGTGCGCCATGTCGTCACGGAGAACCAGCGCGTCCTCGACACCGTGGACCTGTTGCGGGCGGGCCGGATCACCGAGATCGGCCCTCAGCTCGACGCCTCGCACGTGAGCATGCGCGACGACTACCGGATCTCCACCCGCGAACTCGACCTCGCCGTCGACTCGGCCCGCGAAGCCGGGGCGCTCGGCGCGCGGATGACCGGCGGCGGCTTCGGCGGGTCGGCGATCGCGCTGGTCCGCGAGTCCGATGTGGACACCGTGGGCCGGGCGGTGAAGGCCGCGTACGAAGCGGCGGAGCTGCGCCACCCCAGGCTGTTCACCGCCGTGCCGTCGCGTGGCGCGGGCCGCGACGAGCTCTAGCCGCCGCACCACCCCCGGGCGCGCACCGTGCCCGGGGGCGAGGAGACTGGGCCGCGACCGCATCCGCAGCAGAAAGGCGCGAACGTGACCGACGAACCGACCAAGACCCTGAAGCTGATGGTGACGGGCGGAGCCGGTTATGTGGGCAGCGTCTGCGCGGCCCGCCTCATCGAGGCCGGGCACGACGTCACCGTGGTCGACGACCTCTCCACCGGGCACGCCGACGCGGTGCACCCGGACGCGACCTTCGTCGAGGGCGACGCCGCCGAGGTCGCCGGGCGCCTGCTCGGCGACGGCTTCGACGGTGTCCTCCACTTCGCCGCCAAGTCGCTGGTCGGCGAATCGATGACGGATCCGGCGAAGTACTGGGAAGGCAACGTCCTGACCTCGCTCCGCCTGCTCGAGGCGATGCGCGACCACGGCACGAAGCGGCTGGTGTTCTCCTCCACCGCGGCCACCTACGGCGAACCCGAGTCCTCCCCCATCCCGGAGACGGCGCCGACGCAGCCGACCAACACCTACGGCGCGACGAAGCTGGCCATCGACCACGCGATCACGTCGTTCTCGCGCGCCCACGGCATCGCCGCGGTCAGCCTGCGCTACTTCAACGTCGCCGGCGCCTACGGTTCCTTCGGCGAGCGGCACACCACCGAAACCCACCTGATCCCCCTCGTGCTCCAGGTCGCCACCGGGGACCGCGAACGGATCCAGATCTTCGGTGACGACTACCCGACTTCGGACGGCACCGCCATCCGCGACTACATCCACGTGGTCGACCTCGCCGACGCGCACCTGCTGGCCCTGCGGCACGCGGCCGACGGCGAACACCGCATCTACAACCTCGGCAGCGGCACCGGTTTCTCGGTGCTCGAGGTGATCGAGGCGTGCCGCCGCACCACCGGTCACGAGATCCCCGCCGCGGTCGCGCCGCGCCGTGCGGGCGACCCGTCGGTGCTCGTGGCCTCCAGCGAGCGGGCCGGTGACGAGCTCGGGTGGAAGCCCGAGCGCACCGACCTCGACGGCATCGTGGCCGATGCCTGGGCGTTCACCCGGTCCCGTCAGAACGTCTGAGTGCCTGTTGGTGAACCCGCGTCCGCGATCGACGTCGACAGGGCGCGACCTGGTCATCCGCGTCACGGATACGGACAAGGCGCCCTGCCACCGCGATAGCGGGGCCTTCGGCCGGGCGGGTTCACGCGTCTGGCGAGTTTCCAGACAAAACCTCAGCTCCGCCATCAGGTTCTGAGTGCGATCTCCGGTGGTCCTTCGGCCTGCTGCCGCAGGACCACCCCGATCAGGTCGGCCGGCGGCACCATCGCGTTGAGGGCCGCGCTCAGCAGCTTCGCCAGCCCGTGCCCGGGGTCGGCCTCGCCGGCCCTGGCCAAGGCCATCCCGGCGGCCGCCAGGTCACCTCGGACATAGGCGGCGTGCGCCTTCAGGACGAGCGCCTCGGCCGCTTCGGGTGCCGGGAGCTCCCGTGCCAGGATGAGCCAGAGGTCCTCCGCCACGCGGGCGAGCGACGAGTCCGCGGGGACGGCCGTGAGCAGACAGGCGCCGCGAACCTCGACCAGGGAAAGCGCCCAGGCCAGCCGGACGGCCTGGTCGTCGCTGATCGCCCGGTCTCCGCCGTCGACTCGGGTGAGGGCGGCGTTCACCTCGGCGACTCCGGCCGGGACGGGATCCTCCCCTCGCCACGGCGGATCGGCCATTCTGGTGAGCAGATCGGCACGTCTGGCGAGCGTTTCCGGCGCGACGGGGTCGAAGAGCCGCTCGACCTCGTCCCGGCTCGCGTGGGTGACGTGCCCGGCACCGGTGACGATCGCGGCGGCCACCGAGTCCCGCGGATCCGGCAGGATCCCGCCACAGGTCCGTTCCCGGTAGCAGCCCCACCGCACGTCGGCGGCGATCCGGGGCGCCCACACCGAATGCGTCACCGAGATCTCGTACTCGGCCAGCGAGGCTTCCAGGCGCCGGACGAACCGGCGGCGCGGTGGCCGACCCGCCTTGTTCGCGGCGCCACCGCCGACCACCGCGAGGGTGGCACCGGTGTGACCGCTCACGGCGAGCCTGATCGCCAGGTCACGCGCCTGGTCTTGCTCCAGGCCGGGCGGCGGCAGGTCCACGCGCATGACGAGGCCTTGTTTCATCCGTCCCGGGCCGCGCAGGCCGAAGACGACGACGGAGTCCTCGGGGTGGAATCCGAGGAGGTACGGGATCGCGGCGAGCAGGTCCGCCGGATCCGTCAGATCGACCTTGGTCCTGCCGGTCGAGGTGGAAGTGGTCATGCCCCCACCCTGCGGCGGGAATGGGGCCGCAGGGTGGGGGCATGACATATCTGTGGACAGCCGGGACCGTTGTGGACAACCGCCGCGGGACCGGTCGTGGGACGCCGATCCTGTCGGTGAGGTGATCTACAGTGCCCGGCCCCGCGGGATCAGTCGCAGTGTTCGAACGGGCTCTCGTAAGCGTTCGATCCGACCGAACCGCCCCACTTGACGCAGGTCGAGGCGGCCGTCTTCTTCACCGGTCCGGCGTAGTAGGTGAAGCTGCCGGAGTCGGTCACGCGAGCCGAACCCTGCACCTCGAGGAACGCCGAAACCGGCGAGGCGGTGCCGAGCGAGACGGCCTTCAGCGTGGTGACGCAGTTGGCCTTGGTCGAAGCGTTGTACAGCAGGTACGCGGTTCCCGAACCGTTCGCGAGCCCCTGCGAGTCGACGACCGAGAAGCCGCTGCCGCACACCTCGGTGGCTTCGTACGGGTTGCCGCCGCACGAGTTCTTGCTGGTGAAGTTCGTGTGGCCGTAGTACGGCACCGCGACCCCGTTCAGCACCGCCTTCTGCGCCACCCCGTTGAGCCGCTCTTCGAAGTGCAGGTGCGGACCGGTCACCCCGCCGGTCGCGCCGGCCGTGCCGATCTGCTTGCCGAGGCTGACGGCCTGGCCGACCGAAACGGACTGGGTCGAAAGGTGGGCATAGCGGGTACGCCAGCCGCCACCGTGGTCGATCTCGACCCAGCGCCCGTAGCTCGTGCTGCCTTCGTTGGCGACCCGGGTGACGGTGCCGCCCGCCGAGGCCAGCACCGGCATCCCGGTGATCCCCGACTTCTGGAAGTCGACCGAGTTCGCCGGGCTGTGCCCGCTGAACGTCGCCGCCGTGACCGTGACGCCGCATTTGAAGGGGACCTGGAAGTTCGGGGCGGCCGACGCCTGCGTCGTGCCGGCGAGGGTCAGGCCGAGCGCGGGGAGAACGGCGGCCGCGGCGAGCACTGCGAAACGGCGCAACCTGGACATGGAGACCTCCATCAGGTGGGGAAGCCGGACAGGACGGAGCAAAGCCGGGGGAAATACATTTTCCGTACAAGCCCGAGGTCGGGTCGGCGTTTTCCATCCGAAACGCCGGATGCCACGTCCCGAGGGGGACGTGGCATCCGGAAAACGCGGCCCTGATCAGCCGAAGGCGGCACGCAGCGCGGGTTTGCCGCCCGCCACCGGCAGCACCAGCGAGGTGCGGTTCAGCTCGACCGAGACACCGGCGCCCGGCTTCGGCCGGAGCGTGTAGTCGTGGTCGCTGGAGGCCACCAGGAACTCGATCTTGTGCCCGGCCGCGAGCAGGTAGTCCTTCGCGACCAGTTCCACCTCGACCTTGTAGTTCTCACCAGGGGTGATCGGGTCGGTGCGGGCGGGGTCGCGCCGGTTCTGCGGGTCGGTCCAGCCCCGGGTGATCACCTTCGCCGTCCCGTCCGGGGCGCGGTCGAGGAGCACCGCGGTCACGTTCGCGGCCGGCTTGTCGAAGGACAGCGACAGATCGGTCTTCACTGTTCCGGAAAGCCGGACGGGCTGCTTCGCCGCGGTGGTCGAGTACAGCAGGCGGTTGCCCGACGACGCGGCGGCCGCCAGTTGTTCGATCGTCTTGCTGGCGTCGTCAGCCAGCGTCTCGACGGCGGCCTTGCCCGGGACGGGGTTACGCGTGTCGAGCTTGCCCTTCGAAGAACCGCCGGGCCACGGGTAGAGCTTGACGTCCTGGGTGCCGGGCAGCGGCCACTCCGGCTCGTCCACCCACGACTTGTCCTCACGCTGGATGGTGGCCTTCGGCTCGCGCTCGATGCCGTTGTCGATGCCGTAGAGGTAGTGCGACATCCACTTGTTCAACGTCGCGAGCCAGACGTCGCGGCGGAGGCTGTACGGGTCGGCGTGCCCGGCCTGGTGCAGCCAGATCTTGTGCTCGACACCGCGCGCCTTGAGCATTTCGTACCAGCGGGTGCCCTGGTCGGTCTTGACGTTCCAGTCGCCGAGGCCGTGCACCACGAGCACCGAAGCCCGCACCTTGTTCACGTCGTTACGGTAGTTCCGCACGTCCCAGAAGCGGCTGTAGTCGCCGGTCACCCGGTCCTGGTCCACGGCGATCCGGTCGATCAGCGGACGGCACACGGCGCGATCCTGGCGCGTGTAGACGTAGTCCGCGAGCACGTCCGCGTCCTCGCCCTGGAAACCGCCGGCCGCGACGACGGCGCCGTCGTTGCGGTAGTAGTCGTACCAGCTGGAGATCGCCGCGATCGGGACGATCGTCTCCAGCCCTTCGACGCCGGTGCTGGCCACCGCGTTGGGCAGCGTCCCGTTGTAGGAGACGCCCGTCATGCCGGTCTTGCCGGTGCTCCAGTCGGCGACCGCGGCCTTGCCCGCCGCGTCACGCGCCGTCGCACGGCCGTTCAGCCAGTCCACAATGGACTTCGCGCCGATGGTCTCGTTGACGTCGCCGGTGCTCGGGCAGCCGGTGGACTGACCGCTGCCGAGCGATTCCCCGTACACCACGGCGAACCCGCGGGCGGTGAAGTAGTCCTGGTAGCGCCAGCTGATCGGTGCCGCGTTGGGGCCGACGGTCTTGGTCGCGATCCGCGGGCCCGCCGGGGCGCGCTTCGCGCCGGGCACGTACAGCTCCACGTCGACGTTGTGGTTCGCGACGTCGTTGCCGCCCGCGTAGTACGGGCTGGCCTGGTAGACGACCGGGACCTTCATGCCCTGCTGTGTCGCGCGAGGACGCACGACCTCCGCGTGCACGAGGTCGTCCTTGCCGTCGTGGTCGCTGTCGACCGGTGCGGTGACCCAGACGTTCTCCCGGATGACGTCCGCCGGGTCGAACACTGGCTGGGCTTGGCCGTCCTTGAAGACCGGCGTTGGCGGCGCGTCGGCTTGGGCGGGCAACGCCGTCGCCGGAAGGACCAGGACGGCGGTGAACAGGGCGGCGAGCCTGGCGACTCTCACAAGACCCCCAAAAGGCTGGTGGGCAAGACGAAGCTGAGGCTTCCGGCCACCCGAACGGGTGTCAAGAGACTAACGTCGGAGGCATGCCGAGCACCCTGGACGCACCGATCGTCGCCGTCACCGTCTATCCGCACCACGCCCGGATCACGAGGCGGGCTTCGGCGGCCCTCGACGGGGAAACGCGTTTCGCCTTCGCGGGCCTGCCATGGAACCTGGACACGGATTCGGTCCGCGTCACCGGTTCCGGTCCGGCGGTCATCGCCGGGGTCGACGTCGCCGTCGAGCGCCATCCCGCGCCCGCGGACGCGTCACTGCGCGCGCTGACCGAGCGGCGAAAGGCCGATCAGGCGGTGGTCGACGAGGTCGCGGACGCGGTCGCCGCCGAGACGGCGAAGGTCGATCTGCTGACCGGCCTGGCGACCCGGAGCGGCAAGAGCTTCGCGAAGGCGCTCGCCGCGGGCACGGCGGAGCCGCCCCGGGTCGCCGAAGTCACCGACGCGCTGGGCACCCAGCTGGCCGAGGCGCTGGGCAAGCGCCGCGAACTCGGCATCCGCCTCGCCCGGCTCCGGGACGACCTCAAGGCGCTGGACCGCGAGATCGAGGCGAAACAGGGGATGTCCGAAGTGGACAGCGCGACGGTCACGGTCGAGTTGGAGCCCGGGGAGGACTGCGCGGAGATCGGCCTCGAACTGTCCTATGTGGTCGCGAACGCCGGCTGGGAACCCGGCTACGACGTGCGCGTCCGCGGTGAGGACGTCTCGCTGACCTGGTACGGGCGGATCACCCAGCACACCGGCGAGGACTGGCCGGAATGCGAACTGGCCCTGTCGACCGCGCGGCCGGCGAACACCGTCGAGGTACCGGAACTCGAACCTTGGTTCCTCGACCGCGTGCGTCCGGTCCAGCCGTTGATGGCCCGCGCGGCGTACGGCAGCGCGTCGCCCGCGGGCGGCGGGATTCCGGAGTCGGTGGGCATGCCCGCGCCCGCCGGCCCCCCGATGGCCGCGCGGACGGCGTCCGTCGAACAGGGCACCACCGCGGTCACCTACCGGCCGGGCCGCCCGGTGGCGGTGCCGTCGGGGGCGCAGGGCCACCGCACGACGCTCGCGCAACTGGAGCTGACGGCGAAACTGGGCTACATCTCCGCTCCGGCGGTGTCCCCGGAGGCGTTCCTGCGGGCGACCGTGGTCAACACTTCGGAGCACACGCTGCGGCCGGGGAAGGCTTCGGTGTTCCACGAGACGGAGTTCGTCGGCACCACACGGCTGGACGTCTGGGCGCCGGGCGAGGAACTCGAACTCGCCCTCGGCGTGGACGACCGGATCCGGATCGAACGCGAACTCACGCACCGCACGGCGAGCAAGGCGACGCTGTCCGGCGTCCGCAAACGGGAGGCCGCGTACACCACGACGATCGTCAACCACAGCCCGCGCGAAGCCGTCGTGACCGTGCTGGACCAGGCACCGGTCTCCCGGGACGACGCGATCACTGTCCGGGACGTGCGCACCACACCGGAGCCGGTTGAGCGGACCGAGCTGGGCGAGTTCACGTGGCGGCTGACGCTCGCTTCGGGCGCGAAGGGCGTCGTGACGCTCGGGTACCGGGTGGACGTCGCGAAGGGTGTCGAGCTGTCTGGGTGGCGCGAGTAGCCGCCCCCGGATGCAATGAAAGGTCCTTTCCTTGCGAAATTTGCAAGGAAAGGACCTTTCATTGCACGGGCCGGCCGGGATCAGCCCTGCGAGATGTACGCCTCCAGCTGTTCCTGGCTCTGCTCCAGCTGTTCCATCCGGGTCTTCACGACGTCGCCGATGCTGACGATTCCCGCGAGCCTGCCGTCCACCACGACCGGGACGTGCCGGATACGGCGTTCGGTCATCAGGACCGACAGCTGGTCCACCGAATCCTCGGGGGTGCAGCTCGCGACCATCTTCGTCATGATCGCGGACACCGATCCGTCGAGCAGCTGGGGTCCGCGCTCGTTGAGCCGCCGCACCACGTCCCGTTCGGAGACGATCCCGACGATCCCGCCCTCGGGGTCGACGACCACCAAGGCGCCGACGTTGTGCTCCGCCAGTCTCTCGAGCAGTTCGGTTACGTTCGTCTCCGGCGAGACGGTCGCGACGGCCGCCCCCTTGTTCCGCAACAGATCGGAAATCCGCATACGCGCTCCTCCCGGATGGGTGACCTGAGTCACTCCAGGTTATGGCCTCACCGCCGTGCGCGAAAGTCCGGAGAGTCCGGTTCGAGACCGAGCCGGGTGGCAAGCGCGTCGTAGGCCTCGATGATCCCCAGGCCGTAGGGGTCGTCGCCGAGCGCGCCGAGTGTCTCCCGCCCGAGCTCCCAGTGCTTCTTCGCGGACCCGTGATCACCGAGTTTGCGGTAATCCTCGGCGAGGTTCAGGTGCAGCGAGGGGTAGAACCCGCGCACGGCGAGCGTCGCGTGGTACTCCTTGGCACGCTCGTCGGTGAGGGAATCGGCCGCCGCGAGCGCGCGGAGATCCCAGGCGAGTTCGTCGGCCGGTCGTCGCACACGTCGGCCATGTAATGCGCGAGCGCGCACCGGTGCAGCGGGTCGCCGTCCTCGCCGATCCGTTCCCACAACGCCGCGAACCTCTCGCGCGCGCCGGTGCGGTCACCGGAGATGTGCGCCTGGAGACCGGTGTTGATCTCGGCCATCACCTCGTCGGTCATTTGACGTCCGAAGCGGGCGCCGCCCAGGTGTTGCACGCCGACGTCGTCTTCCCGGAGAACCCGGCCTTCGCCCATTTCAGCTGGTTACGACGGCTGCCGTGGGTGTCGCTGTCGTCGGCGCGGCCGTAGTCGTCGAGTGCCGCGTTCGCCAGCGACTTGCTGATCGAGCCGCGCCCGGCGGCGGCCGCGAGGGCGAGCGCGCCGAAACAGTTCGCCTGCAGTTCGATGCGGCGGACCAGTTCCTTGTCGGCCGGGCTGTCCTCGCCCGGCGACGACATCTTCTCCGCGGCCGCCGACAGGATCCCGCTGGACCGCTGGATGTGGTGTCCGTACTCGTGGGCCATCGTCGCGAGGTGACGAGACCGTTCGAGACCCGCATCGCCCAGCATCCACTGGGTCGGCGCGTAGATCGTGGTGTCGCCGCCGCAGTAGTAGGCGACGGCCTCGTTCTCGCTCGGTGCCTTCCCGCACGCGCTGGTCTCGGGCAGCGTCACCTGCACGGTCGCCGTCAGCGCGGGTTCGTTCGCCTGGTCCAAGGCGGGTTTCCAGGATTCGGCGAGACAGGACACGAAGGTCTTGTAGTACGTCTCCAGCTTCGCGGGCTCGCGGCTGATCGCGGGCAGGCGGCAGGTGACGGCGCCGAGCGCGATCCCCTCCGCCAGCAGCGGGTTCGTCTCCAGTTCCCGCACCTCCTTCGGCGCGGGTTTCGCGTTCCCGGCGGGTGCTTTGGCCCCTTCGGAGGTGTACACACCGGACGCAGGGAGGGCTTGACCGTCGATCTTCCGCGGTCCGCCCGCCATCGCCATCCCGGTGGTGGTCAGCGCGGCGACGATGAGCAGGCCGACCACGGCGGTCCCGGTGTTGCGGGGGCTTTCGGGACGAGGCGGCGCGGGCGCGAACGGTCTGGGTACCTCGTCGGTGCCGGTCATGATGTCCCCCAAACGTGCGAGCCCACAGCATACGGAATGCCACACCTGGTGGCGCCGGGACGGAGCACCCGGCGAGACTGTGGGCATGAGTGACGAGGACCCGTACCTGTGGCTGGAAGACGTGACCGGCGAAGAAGCGCTGGACTGGGTGCGAGCCCGCAACGCCGAGGCGCTGGCGGAACTGTCCACCGGCGAGCGGTTCGCCGGGATCCGTGACGAGGTCCGCGAGGTCCTCGACGCCGACGACCGGATCCCGTACATCCGGCGCCGCGGCGAATATCTGTACAACTTCTGGCAGGACTCGGCCAACCCCCGCGGCCTGTGGCGCCGGACCACCCTGGAGCAGTACCGGCTCGACGACCCGGAGTGGGAACTCCTGCTCGACGTCGACGCCCTGGCCGAGGCCGACGGCGAGAACTGGGTGTGGCAGGGCGCGGCCGTCCTCCGTCCGGGGTATCACCGCGCGTTGGTCGAACTGTCGCGCGGAGGCGCCGACGCGACCGTGGTCCGCGAGTACGACCTCGACGAGCGCCGTTTCGTCGACGACGGGTTCTTCGTCCCCGAGGCCAAGACCAGGATCGGCTGGATCGACCAGGACCGCGTCTACGTCGGCACCGACTTCGGTCCGGGGACGCTGACCAGTTCGGGCTATCCGAGGCTGGCGAAGGAATGGCGCCGCGGCACGCCGCTCGAAGAGGCAACGGTGGTCTTCGAGGGCAAACCGGACGACGTCTCGGTATCCGCGCACCACGACCCGACCGAGGGGTGGGAGCGCGACTTCGTCTACCGGTCGGTCGACTTCTACCGCACGGAAAGGTATGTCCGGACGGCCGCCGGTCTCGACCGCATAGAGGTTCCCGAAGACGCCCAGACGTCCTCGCACCGTGAGTGGCTGCTGATCCGGCTTCGCTCGGACTGGACCGTCGAAGGCACGACATACCCCTCCGGCACCCTGCTCGCCTCCGGCTTCGACGCGTTCATGGCGGGCGAGCGCTCCTTCACGACGTTGTTCACGCCGGACGCGCACACGTCGCTGGAGTACTGGGCGTGGACGCACAACCACCTGCTGCTCTCGACGCTGTCCGACGTCCGGACGGAACTGCACGTGCTCACGCCGTCCGAAGGCTGGACCTCCCGGCCGCTCGCCGGCGCCCCGGAACTGGGCACCGCGCAGATCACCGGCACCGACCCCGACGTCAGCGACGAATACCTGCTCGACTCCAGCGGTTACACCCAGCCGTCGACGCTGAGCTACGGGCACGTCGGCGGTGACGTCGAGGTCCTCAAGCGCGCTCCGTCGTTCTTCGACAGCGAAGGCATGACGGTCTCGCAGTACTTCGCGACGTCCGAAGACGGCACGAAGATCCCGTACTTCGTCGTACGCCCCTCCGGTGCCGAAGGCGGCCCGACCCTCCTGACCGGCTACGGCGGCTTCGAGGTCTCACTGACCCCCGGCTACAGCGGCATCATCGGCCGCGGCTGGCTCGCGCGAGGCGGCACATACGTCGTCGCGAACATCCGCGGAGGCGGCGAATACGGGCCGGACTGGCACACCTCGGTGACCAAAGCCAAGCGGTACAAGGTGTATGAGGACTTCTCGGCCGTCGCCACCGATCTCGTCGAGCGCGGGATCAGTGAGCCGTCCAGGCTCGGGATCCAGGGCGGCAGCAACGGCGGGCTGCTGATGGGTGTCATGCTGACGCGCTACCCGCACCTGTTCGGCGCGATCGTGAGCCAGGTCCCGCTGCTGGACATGAAGCGGTATCACAAGCTCCTCGCGGGCGCGTCGTGGATGGCCGAGTACGGCGACCCCGACGATCCGGCGGAATGGGACTTCATCGGGAAGTACTCGCCGTACCAGAACGTCCACGCGGACCGTGGGTACCCGCCGGTCCTGTTCGTCACCTCCACCCGCGACGACCGGGTGCATCCCGCGCACGCGCGCAAGATGGTCGCGCGGATGGCGGAGCAGGGCCACGACGTGCGGTACCACGAGAACATCGAGGGCGGGCACGGCGCGGCGGCCGACAACGAACAGCTGGCGTTCAAATGGGCGCTGATGTTCGAGTTCCTGTGGGAGAAGCTCGCCTGACATGTCATGAAAGGGTCGTTCAGGACATCTTTCGTCCTGAACGACCCTTTCATGACACTCGGAGCTCACTCGGTCACCTTCGCGAGCACCACCCCTCCGACGATCAGCGCCATCGCGGCGAACCGGCCGAAGCTGACCGGGTCCTTGTGGATCACGATGCCGAACACGATCGCGCCCACCGCGCCGATCCCGGTGAAGACGGCGTACGCGGTCCCCACCGGGATCGAGTCCATCGCCTTCGACAGCAGGTACACCGCGGCGACGCCGAGCACGAAGCACAGCACGGTCGGCCAGAACCGGGTGAAGTTCTCCGTCGGCTTGATGCTCTGCGACCAGGCGACCTCGACGGCTCCCGCCAGGAGCAGGATTCCCCAGCCCATCAGACTTCCCTCCCAGCCTTTTCGGCGCCGAGGAGCGCTTGCTCCCGCGACGCGATCCGGTCGGCGTCACGCGGGCTCAGCCGCGGGTCGACCAGGGCGTTCGTCAGTTCGGAGTGCAGGAAGGTGACGTCCCGGACGTCGTAGTGCCCGGCGAAGAAATCGCGCAGGTAGCGCTCGTGGTGGTCGACCGGCTCGCGCGGCGTGCCCGGCAGGTAGGTGCCGCCACGCGCTCCCGCGACCACGAAAGCCTTGCCCGCCAAGGACATCTTCGGGAACGTCACCTGGTCGATCCACAGCTTGAGCGTCGCGGGGATCGAGAAGTTGTACATCGGTGCCCCGATCAGCACGACGTCGGCGGCGAGCAGTTCGGCCAGCAGCGGCTCGATGACCGCCCAGGCTTCGCGCTGCTCTGGCGTCTTCACCACGGAGGCGTAGCCGTCCGGATCCGTGATCCCCGCCTGGAGGAGGGCGTCGCAGATCTCGGTCCAGGCCTGGCCGATCGGCGGCACCGGGTCGGCGGCCAGGTCGCGGTAGGTGTAGGCCGCGCCCGGGTTCGCGGCACGCCAGGCGCCGGCGAACCGGGCACTCAGCTCGCGGGAGAACGACGCGCTGCGGGCACTGGAGTCGAGGTGGAGAAGGTGGCTCATCGGGGCCTCCGGGACCAGGAAGTGGACACGGCGTCCACTTGCTTCGCCGGGTACAAGTGGACGCCGCGTCCGGATATTCCCTAGGCTGCGAAACATGCCGGAAGATCTGCTCGCGAACGGTCCGGGACGGGAACGTTCGGACGCCGCCCGTAACCGCGCGAAGATCCTGGAAGCCGCCGAAGGGCTCTTCGCCGCACGTCCGGCGGCCGACATCACCATGGAGGACATCGCCAAAGCGGCCGGAGTCGGCCGCGCGACGCTGTATCGCCGCTACCCGGACCGCTCGGCGATCGCCGTGGCCCTGCTGGACGAACACGAGCGGGAACTCCAGGAGCGGCTGCTCGCCGGCCCTCCCCCCTTGGGGCCCGGCGCGCCGCCCGCCGAGCGGCTGGCCGCGTTCTACGCGGCGATGATCGGGCTGCTCGCCCGGCACGCGCATCTCGTCCTCGGCACCGAGGTCGGGCACTCGCGGTTCACCACCGGGCCGTACCGGCTGTGGCGCACCCATGTCCGCCATCTCGCGGAGCAGGCGAGCGCCCCGGATCCGGACGTGCTCGCCGACATCCTGCTGGCACCGCTCGCCGTCGAAGTGTTCCTGCATCAAACAGGCGAGCTCGGCCTGAGCGTCGAACGGATCACCGACACCCTGGCCGAGCTCGCCCGGCGAACGCTCTCCTGATCAGCCGGCGAGACCGTCGACGACCAGCTTCATCACGGCCTGCCAGTGCTCGCGCTGCGCGGCGCGCTCTTCCGGCCCGGTCAGCCGCTCCTGATGGAAGACCACGGTCGTCTTGCCCGGCCCGGCCGGACGGAGCCCGACCTGGACCGTGCTCTCGTGATCCCAGTCCTTCGGCCGCCAGGTGAGGCGGATCTTCTCGCGCTCGCGGTAACCGCGGACCTCGCCGACAGTGCCCTCGGCCGTCTCGTACGGCGCACCCTTTTCCGGCTCCAGCGACACTTCGCCCAGCCAGGCCGCCAAGCCCGGACCCGAGAGATACTCCCAAACCTCGTCCAGCGGATACGCCACCGTCTTGGACACGCCGATCTCCCAGCCCGCGTCCTTCGTCTTGCCGATCATCACGCCTCCGCTGTAACCGTCTTACCTGGTTTCTGAAACCGACTATAGTGGTTACATGACTCCGGGAACAAGAGTGCTCGTCAACGCCCAGGGTGAGCGGTACCGGTTCGACCCGGGCAGCCTCAGTCTCGAACTCATGCTGACCGGCGGCCCCGGCCCGTACGAGCGCTACGAGATCGCGCATACGCCGTCCGCTCTCGCCGACTGGTTCACCGGCTCCCGGCTGGCGCTGACCGCTCCCCTGACCGACGTCCGGATCCGGCCAGCCGAACTCACCGCGCTCAAGGAACTGCGGGACACGCTCTACCGCGTCGCACCCGCCCTCGCCCGGGGCGAAGCACCGTCGGCCGACGACCTCGCCGTGCTGAACAGCGCGACCGAAGCCACCCCGAGGCCGCTCGTGGACCCGCAGACCCGGCGGCTCGCCTGGGCGCCGCCCGTCACCGGGAAGCAACTCCTCGGCGCCGTCGCCCGCGACGCCATCGGCCTGGTCGCGGGCGAACGCTCCGGCCGCGTCCGCGAATGTTCCGCGAGCGACTGCTATCTGCTGTTCTTCGACACCTCGCGTTCGGGCAACCGTCGCTGGTGCTCGATGGAGCGCTGCGGCAACCGCGCCAAGATCCGGGCGTACCGGGCCCGGACCGAAACCGCGTGATCGCTAGGATTCCCGGCGATGCAGGGTGAAGCGAAACTGGAGCAACGCGTCGTCGAGACGGCGGAAAAGCTGCTGGCCAAAAAGAAGTCGGTGACCGCGCTCGGCATCCTCACCGGCATCGGCTGGCTCTCGGAGAACGTCGTCGACGCCTGGCAGCGGGGCCGGATCCCCGTGCTGACGGGGGCGCTGTCGGTGGCACCGGAGAAGCTGGCCTTCGCTCTCGCTGCCCTGCAACGCTGGGCCGCGGCGAACGGCCTCGAAGGGTCGGAGATCGAGCACGTCGGCGCGACCCGGGACCGGGCCGCCCTCCGGGTGACCTCCGGCGAGCTCGCCGGTCTCGAACCGCTGTTCCGGACGCACTGGATCATGCCGGGACTGTCCGAAGCCAAACGCGCGCAAGTCGAGGCCAGGCAACGGAAAGCACCCGACCTCATGGTGTCGGTGGCGCTCCGGGAGTGGACGTGCGCCGACTGCGGCGGCACCGGCGACCTGTGGTTCGCGGAGAACGAAAAGCCGCATTGCCTCGATTGCGCCGACCTCGGCCACCTGGTCTTCCTGCCCTCCGGCGACGCCACCCTGACCCGCCGGGCGAAGAAGGCGAGCCGGCTTTCCGCCGTCGTCACCAAGTTCAACCGATCGCGGAAACGCCATGAGCGGCAAGGGATCCTGGTCGAAGAGGCGGCACTGCGCGACGCCGAGGAACAATGCCTCGCCGACGAGGACGTCCGCGAACGGCGCCGCGGCCGCGATCGGGAACGCCGCGCCCACGAAGACGTCGAGTTCACCATCCGGTTCCACACCGCGATCACCGAGCTGTTCCCCGGCTGCCCGCCGGAACGAGCACGCGCCATCGCCGAACACGCGGGCCTGCGCGGCAGCGGCCGGGTGGGCCGGTCCGCCGCCGGACGGGAACTGGCCGAACGAGCGGTCTTCCTCGCCGTCGTCGCCTCGATCCGGCATCTCGACACCGAGTACGACGACCTCCTCATGGCAGGTGTGGAACGCCAGGCCGCCCGCGACCGCATCCGGCCCGCCATCGACGCGGTGCTGGACCGCTGGCGTTCCTGACCGCTGTCACGTTCCGGGCGCGGGCCTCGTCCACGGGGCATGTTCACCGCATACCTCATCGTGGCCATCGTGACGATCGTCCTCAACGCCGGGGCGGCGATCGCCGATTTCGTCTATGCCCCGTTCGTTCTCGAGAATTCCGCCGCCGTCGACGTACCCCGTTCCTGGATCGTGCCCCTGGGCCTGGTGAAAGCCGCGGGCGCGGCAGGGCTGATCCTCGGCCTGTTCGGGGTGCCCTACCTCGGGGCCGCGGCGGCCGCCGGGCTCGTGCTGTTCTACGTCGGCGCTGTCTTCGTCCACCTGCGCCACCGCGTCTTCGGCAACATCGCCGCCCCCGGCAGTCTGCTCGCGCTGGCCGCGGTCGTCCTGGTCCTGGATCTCGCTCAGGCCAGGTAGGGACCGAAGTGCTCGGCGACGACGTCCGCGATCGCTTCGGCGTCTTTCGAGCCGTCGACCCGCAGCACCCGGATACCGAGCCCGGTCGCGCTCCGCACGGCGTCCTCGGCGACAAGCCGGTCTCGCGCGATCCGGTTGTGCTGCGCGCGTTCGGGGTCACTGACCCGCTGTGTCACCGCCCCGGCACGGGGCAGCGCACGAAGCTGGTGCTCGCGGAACTCGTCCGTGGGCACCAGCACGATCATCCGCCGGGGTGAATCCAGGAGTGGCGCGACCAGTTCCGGGCGCAGCCCCCAGCCCTCGGCGAGGATCGGGCGCCCGGACACCAGCGCGCGCAGATCGTCCAGCGCCCAGGCGAACCGGGTCGGGAAACCGGCGATCGTGTCGGCGGCCATCCGTTCGGGTGTCGTGTCGACCCAGACGGTCTCGGGGTCGGGGTCCTCGACGGGCGAACCGTTCCGGACGCGATGGGCGATACGCCGATCTTGATGGGCACGGGCGTCGTGGAAGTCGTAGTGGTAGACGGTGATTCCATGGCGGTGGGCGAGCAGGCGGGAGACGGTGGACTTCCCCGCCCATTGACCGCCGCAGATCCAGAGCGCCTGCTTGAGTGTGCCGAACGGATCAAGGATGGTCACGCACGCGCCTCCGGTGTCATGAAAGGGCCGTTCAGGACATATATCGTCCTGAACGGCCCTTTCATGACATTCGCTCTGACCTAGCTGCAGCCGGAGGTCGCTCCGCACCCTTCACAGGCGTAGCACGAACCGGCGGGCCGCATCTTGGTGCCGCAGGTCATGCAGAGCGGCGCGTCGGAAGCGGTGCCCAGGTTCAACTCCACCAGTTCCGCCGTCGAGTGCGCGACCTTGGCGGGCTCCGCGGACGAGGAGTCCACAGTGGACCGGAGGGCGTCGATGTCGACGTTCTCCGGCTCCGCGGCGGGAGCGGTGCCGTAGCTCGCTTCGACCTGCGCCGAACGTTCGTCGGCGGTGAAGATGCCGAGCTGCGAACGCTTCTCGTACGGCAGGTAATCCAGCGCCAGCCTGCGGAACAGGTAGTCCATGACGCTGGTGGCGATCCGGATGTCCGGGTCGTCGGTCATGCCGGCGGGCTCGAAGCGCAGGTTGGAGAACTTCGAAACGTAGAACTCCAGCGGGATCCCGTGCTGCAGGCCGACGGAGATCGACATCGAGAACGCGTCCATCACGCCCGAGAGGGTCGACCCCTGCTTGCCGAGCTTCACGAAGATCTCGCCGAGGCCGTCGTCCGGGTACGAACCGGCGTGCAGGTAGCCCTCGGCGCCGCCGACGGTGAACGACACCGTCTGGCTCGGGCGCTTCTTCGGCAGGCGCTTGCGGACCGGCCGGTACTCGACGACCTTTTCGGCCTCAGGCTCGGCCTTCTCCTTCTTACCGCTGGACAGCGGCTGGCCGACCTTGCAGTTGTCACGGTAGATCGCGAGCGCCTTGAGGCCGTACTTCCAGCCCTGGAAGTAGATCTCCTCGACCTCTTCGACGGTCGCCGACTCCGGCATGTTGACCGTCTTGGAGATCGCGCCCGACAGGAACGGCTGCACCGCGGCCATCATCCGGACGTGTCCCATCGGCGCGATGGACCGCTCCCCCACCGCGCAGTCGAACACTTCGTAGTGCTCCTGGCGCAGGCCGGGGGCGTCGACGACGTGACCGTGCTGAGCGATGTACTCGACGATCGCTTCGATCTGCTCGCCCTGGTAACCGAGCGCGGCCAGCGCGCGCGGGATGGTCTGGTTGACGATCTGCATCGAGCCGCCGCCGACCAGCTTCTTGAACTTGACCAGCGAGAAGTCCGGCTCGATGCCGGTCGTGTCGCAGTCCATCATGAAGCCGATGGTGCCGGTGGGCGCGAGCACGGAGGCCTGTGCGTTGCGCCAGCCGCTCTTCTCGCCCAGTTCGATGCCGCGCTTCCATTCCTGGGTCGCGAGCGCGCGGACCGCGGCGTCGTTCGAGTGGTAGGTCCGCACCAGTTCACTGGCGGCGGCGTGCTTGCGCATGACCCGCTGGTGCGCCTCGGCGTTGCGCGCGTAGCCCTCATACGGCCCGACGACCGCGGCGAGTTCCGCGGAACGCCGGTACGAGACACCGGTCATCAGCGACGTGATCGCGGCGGCGAGCGCGCGGCCGCCGTCGGAGTCGTACGCGTGGCCGAGCGCCATCAGCAGCGCGCCGAGGTTCGCGTAGCCGATGCCCAGCTGACGGAACTTGCGGGTGGTGTCGCCGATCGCCTCCGTCGGGAAGTCGGCGAAGCAGATCGAGATGTCCATCGCGGTGATGACCAGCTCGACGGCCTTCGCGAACAGCGGCGCGTCGAAACCGCCGTCCTCGGTGGCGAACTTGAGCAGGTTCAGCGAGGCGAGGTTGCAGCTGGAGTTGTCCAGGTGCATGTACTCCGAACACGGGTTGGACGCGGTGATCCGGCCCGATTCGGGGCAGGTGTGCCAATCGTTGATCGTGCCGTCGTACTGCAGCCCCGGGTCGGCGCATTCCCAGGCGGCCTGCGCGATGGTGCGGAACAGCTTCTTCGCGTCGACCCGGTCGATGACCTCGCCGGTCGTCCGGGACCGCAGGCCGAAGTCGCCCTCGGTCTCGACGGCCTGCATGAACTCGTCGGAGACGCGGACCGAGTTGTTCGCGTTCTGGTACTGGACGGAGGCGATGTCCGAACCGGACAGGTCCATGTCGAACCCGGCGTCGCGGAGGACCTTGATCTTCTCCTCTTCGCGGGCCTTGGTCTGCACGAACTCCTCGACGTCCGGGTGGTCGACGTCGAGCACGACCATCTTCGCCGCGCGCCGGGTGGCGCCGCCGGATTTGATGGTGCCCGCGGACGCGTCGGCGCCGCGCATGAAGGAGACCGGACCGGACGCGGTGCCCCCGGAGGACAGCAGCTCACGAGAGGACCGGATACGGGAGAGGTTCAGGCCGGCGCCGGAGCCGCCCTTGAAGATCAGGCCCTCTTCGCGATACCAGTTGAGGATCGACTCCATGGTGTCGTCGACCGCGAGGATGAAGCACGCGCTGACCTGCTGCTTCGACGTCGTGCCGACGTTGAACCACACCGGCGAGTTGAAGCTGAACACCTGGTGCAGCAACATCCAGGTCAGCTCGTGCTCGAAGACCTCGGCGTCGGCGGGGCTCGCGAAGTAGCCGTGTTCGCGGCCGGCGTTGACGTAGGAGTGGACGACGCGGTCGATCAGCTGCTTGAGGCTCTGCTCGCGCTGAGGCGTCCCCACGGCACCGCGGAAGTACTTGCTCGTGACGATGTTCGTCGCGTTGACCGACCAGAAGCCGGGGAACTCGACACCGCGCTGCTCGAAGTTGACCGTGCCGTCGCGCCAGTTCGTCATCACGACGTCCCGGTTCTCCCAGGTGACCTGGTCGTACGGGTGGACGCCCTCGGTGGTGAAGACGCGGCGCACGGTGAGCCCGCCCGCCTGCTTCTTCTTCCCGTTCGTCCGCGCTGTGGCCGGGTTGCCTGTTCCCACGGTCTCGGTCATGGGTCTTTCCCTCACTCCCACGCGGGAGGCGGCATCAGCCGTCTTTCGCGTCTTGATCGCTCTCGTCCGGTGTGGCAGCCATGGCCTCGCGGAGGTCCGAGATCTCCTTCTCGAAGTCCTCGACCGAGGAGAAGGAGCGGTAGACACTGGCGAACCGGAGATAGGCGACGCCGTCGAGTTCGCGCAGGGGGCCCAGGATCGCCAGGCCGACCTCGTGACTCGGGATCTCCGCCAGCCCCGCCGACCGGATCGACTCTTCGACCCGCTGCGCGAGCTGCTGCAACGCGTCGTCGTCGACGGGCCTGCCCTGGCAGGCGCGGCGCACCCCCCGGACCACCTTGTCCCGGCTGAACTGCTCGGTGACCCCGGATCGTTTGACGACGGCGAGCACCATCGTCTCCGAAGTGGTGAAGCGCCGGCCGCAAGCGGCGCAGGAGCGCCTCCGCCGGATCGCCTGACCCTCATCCACCTCTCGGGAGTCGACGACCCGAGAGTCCGCATGCCGGCAGAACGGGCACCTCATCCGCCGATCACCTTCCCCTCCGCGCCGGCCGGTCCCGAGTGGACGCCCGCCCCCGCCGCCACGCAACGACGGAAAAGATCGACATGTGGATCGATCTGTGGACATCCGGTGGGTGAACACCGGCCAGCTGTGGACAACTGGTACCGAGTCTACCCCAAGCTATGGACCAACTACAGCCATGTAACTACTACATATAGCGGTGGAGACTAGATCGCTGGTCGGACGCACGCAAGCGCAACGGCCGGGTCGATCAGACACGAATGAGGAGCTCACCCACGACGGGTGAGAGCGTCCTTCGGGATCACCTCCCGCCTTCCGCGACCTCGGCCGCGACGGGGACCGTGAGCGGCAGTCCGGGCACGAGGACGGCGTTTTCCAGGGAGTTGAGCTCCTTGATCTTGGCGACGACCGCGCCGGTGTCACTGCCTGGCGCGAATCGCGCCGCGATCTCCGTCAGCGTCTCGCCCGCGGAAACGGACACCGTGGTGGTCCGTTCGGGCACCGCGGCGCCGGGAACACCGGCCAAGAACAGACCCAATCCGGTGATGACCCCGGCGACGAGCAAGGCCATCCCGACGAGCGACGGCCACCTGAGCGGGAGCCGCCGCGGCCCCGGGCACGCCGGGGCGACGGTGGCGACGCCGGGGCGGCGGCCCGCCACGACCC